>CAZMUM010000004.1:0-141933 GCA_964569385.1 uncultured Acidimicrobiales bacterium | reverse complement strand
GCTTGGGCATCGACCACATTGGATGCACTCGAGTTCGAGGCCCGATACGGCAACTGGTAGCGCCTGGCTAGCTGGCCAGAAACGACGTTGGCCTTGGTGTGTTCGGGAGTGCCGAAGGCCGGCGCGCCCGAACGCATGTCGACATTGGAGGTGAACGCACCATAAAAAACGGGAGCACCAGGCCTAACCAGCTGAGTCAGTGCTATCCCGAACAACGCTTCGGCATTTTGCTGAGTAAGAGCAGCGCCGAGAGTGACCGGCGTCATTGCTCCCATGAGGGTGAATGGCGTGACCGAAACAGCTTGCCCGTGCTGCGACATCGTCATTAGGCCGTTGGCCATTTCTTCGTCGAATCGCCGGGGCGAGTTCACGTTGATGATGGTGGTGACACCGGGAGACTCGGCCATCTCGTCGACCGTGATCCCACGGCTGATGGCCATCATCTCGATTCCGTCCATGGCCCGACCGCGCCCAATCGCGGTGCAATGAAAGCTCAGATCCGACAACGAGAGGTTTGCGTTGTAGGTGTCGAGGTGACGGTTGTTAGCCGGAAGTTCCATTGGCGCAGCAACCTGGTTGCCGATGATGTGAATTGCGTTGAAGTAATGGGCGAGCCGGATGAAGTTCTCGTAGTCGACCATGTTCGAAGCTCGTCGACCATTGATCTCGTCGTGTACCGCAGGCGGGCCGGCAACCAGTCCGAAAGCCAGCCGGTTGCCACCAATGTGCAACGACTTGGCCGGATTGCGCGAAGTCAGGTGGAACTCCGATGGTGCGGTTGCCAACGCGGCCTCGATGACGTCGCGGCCGACACGAACGACTTCGCCTTCGACGATGGCCCCGGCGTCGCGGAAAAGTTCGCGGGCAGCTTCGCTCCAGAGTTCGATTCCAAGCTCTTCGAGCACGCGGATAGACGCGTTGTGGATTGTCTCGACCCCTTCTTCATCGAGAATGGGCAGCGGGCCGTGGGGGTTCTCGACCTGTCGCCAAGGTAGTTGTCTGATTTTGGGCTCGGTTGCTGTAGATCGGGCTCGCCCACGTCTCACCATTATCGTTACGCCTCCAACTTCTCAGAAACGACTCGAGCCGCCTCGATGACTGCTTGTTCGATACGGCGCATCTGATTCTTGGCCGGAAATCGATATGACGGACCATACGCGATGACACATGCGACACCCTTGCCGTCGCGGTCCACAACCGGAGCCGCCACACTCGACAGGTCAGCAACGTATGAACCACGGCTCCAGCACACACCGCTCTTGGCGGCCTTGGTGATTGCACCGCGTACGGTTCGCTGCTCCTTAGGAGAGGCCGAGGCCAGCAGCGGTCCTATCCGACTCTCGGGCCAAGTCGCCATCAAAACGGCACCGGAACCGCCCGCGGTGATAGACCAACGATGGCCGGTCCAGTCTTGGGCTTGAACCGGCCTGGGAACATCGACTTGAGCGAGGGTCAACATCTCACTTCCGAGAGGAATTGACAGACACGCGGCTTCGTCGACCGCGGCGGCTAGCCACGCCAGTTGGTCGTGGGCCGCATCTTGAATGTTGGAGGTGAGCTGAGCGCCGTCCGACAGCCCGGTGACAAACGAGCCGATCGAATACCGACCACTGCCGTCGCGAACCACGGCTCGGCGGTCTTCGAGGGTCTTGAGCAACCTCGATGTGGTACTCAGCGGCAGATCCACCCGATCGGCAATATCGGCCAGGCCACATGGTTCGTCGGCAACGGCTTCAAGTAGCGATAGGGCTCGATCGACACTCTGCACCGCCATCGTCCAATCCTACCGGATCATGGAAGTCAAGATCAACAACTACCGCATGGTGGAAGGCGCGGGACAGGTTCGACTGGACTGTCACACTGACGATGTGGACAAACACCAACCTCCCATGGACACCGACCAGCCGACCTGGTCGAGCATCGCCGACTGGTATGACGAGTTGCTAGTAGCTGGAAGCGGCCCGCACGAAACAGCGCTGATCGGCCTTGCCAAACTGCTTCCCGACGTCGACAGGCTCGACGTCATCGATATTGCGTGCGGTCAGGGCATCGCCTCGCGTTTGGCGGCCAAACTAGGCGCCAACGTGACAGGTGTCGACTCGTCGGGCGCGATGATCGACAACGCCCGACGGCACGGGACACCCGACGGAATGCCGATCAGCTACTCAGTCGACGACGCCCAAGTGCTGTCGACCTTCGCTGCCGACAGCTTCGATGGAGCCATTTGTCAGTTGGCACTGATGGACATTCCCGATCTCGACGCCGCTCTCGGAGCCATAGCCAGAGTTCTCCGACCCGCGGGCACGCTCACGTTTACGATCGGCCATCCAGTGTTCTTGGCCCCAGACACGGCTCGGGTTACCAACGCGAGCGGTGAACCAGCAATTGAAATTAGTGGATACTTCGAAGAACGGTTCTGGAGATCGACAAACCCCCAGGGAGTGCGCCGGGCCGGGAATCACCATCGAACATTCAGTACCTACCTGAACGCCTTAGCAACAGCGGGGTTCAGCATCGAAGAGGCCGCTGAACCTAAGGCAAACTCGTTATTGGCACAGCAGCAACCGATCTACACCCAGCTCCCGATCTTCTTCGCGGCGAGAGCTCGGCTGACCACTGACGAACAGCCAGGTGCGCACCGAGGTTAGACGTCGGTGATGCCAGCTCGGATCGCCTCAACAACGTCGGATGGCACGTCGGTCATGCCGTGGGCCTCGGCGGCATGCGCCGCGGCTGCCTGCATTACGTCGGCTTCGTTAGCGCCTGTAACTACTCCATCGCAACCTTCGACAACGGTCGCACACGCAAACTGTTTCATTGTGGTCTCCTAGGATCGCGCCTTCTGGTTGAAGGCGGTAGTGGAGGAACGGTCAGTTCGGTCTGGCCATCGCTCGGGCCTGTTCGTCGCTGAGAACCATGTCATGAACAGCCTTCGCGTGGCTCTGGGCCTCAGCGACAACACAATTGAGATCATCGCCGCGAAGTACGGTGCCACAAGGGCATTCGATGAGCTGACCAGACATTGGCTTCCTCCTGTGTCCAAACGTACGGCAACGTTATTGCAGAAAGGTTGGTGAGATCTTGTCGACACCTCTCGACTTGAGAGTGTTCCTAACTGGACGAGTAACGGTCGTCGGCCCGAATGGGCATTTCGACGAACGTGATCTGCCTGGGAACAAGGCCCGAGTCGCTTTGGCTTTACTAGTGCACACTCGCGACCCCGTGAGTCGAGAACGACTGGCTGGCATCGTTTGGCCAACATCGCTCCCCGGATCGGCGACCGCCTCGATCAACTCGATGATTAGCCACATCCGATCCCTGTTCAATCGTGCCGGTCTTGACGGCAAGACCATGCTGACATCGGCCGGTGGCTCTTACATGCTTAGTCTGCCATCTCGAAGCTGGGTCGATATCGAGGATGCTGTCCGCCGCCTCGATCGGGCCCAAAGTGCAGCTCGCACCGGTAATTGGGCTGACGCTTTGCCCGAGGCGACAGTCGCTTGCGGCATCCTCACTCGTCCGTTCCTAGAAGGTTCCGAGAGCGATTGGGTCCATGAGGTTCGACGTCAACTCAACGGAAGTCTGTACAACTGTTATGACGTGTTGTCCCAAGGCTGGAGTCGCAGCGGGGATCATCGGTTGGCCGTCGACGTCGCCGAGAAAGCTATAGCCCTCGATCCGATACGGGAAACCGCTTACCGACGCGCAATCGAAGCCGAACATGCCAGCGGCGATCGCCTTGCCGCCCTCCGGGTGTTCGACCGGTGCGAACAGGTCATGCGAGCCGAGTTCGGGGCCTCGCCTTCGGAGATCACCGTTGCTGCCGTTCAGAGCCAGACCGAACAATAGGGGGTTTGGTGGGGTCGCAACCACCTTGGAGTTCGCTATCGGTCACGAACCAACTCGAGTCCGTCAACGATGAGATCGAGTACGAATTCGAAGTCGCTCCCCTCATCCAAACCCTCGAGGTGGTGGATTGCGTGCTCCGTCATGTACGGAAATCTCTCCGAAGCCGTGCTCGCGAAGAACCCCTCGGCGACCTCCTCAAACTCGCCTTCTTGGAAGTTGGCGCTGAGTTCCTGGAGTGTGTACCCCAGAATGTGATTGTTGAGGGCATGAAATCCGTGATGTGTCAGCTCGATCGAAAACCCCGCCTCGCGTAGGCAGCCCAAGATCGACTCCATGTGCCGGATCCTGGCTGGTCCTGGCCACGCGTTCAGCCAGAGGGCGCCGGCCCACGGGTGTCGAAGAAGCACCTGACGAGCCGAGACCGCACTGACCCGAATCGCAGTCTTCCAATCAGGATCGGTAGAGGGTGGGGCGATCTCGGCGGCGACGAGGTCGAGTGCTGCAGCGACGATCTCGTCTTTGTTCGCAACATGGTTGTAGAGAGACATAGCTTCGAAACCGAGAGCGCGTGCGAGCTTCCGCATGCTCACCGCCTCGATGCCGTGTTCGTCTGCCATAGCCAGAGCCGCTATCACGACCCGTTCCTTCGTAAGAGGGCTACGAGCGACTGCTGCGGGCTCCGGGCGTGTGGACATGTGGCGCTCCTTGGCAACTCCGTCCGTACGTACGCAGTAAGTTTCTTTGGCGAACTGCTTGCTCAACGTACGGTGTATGTGTAGCTTACAGCGTACGTCGATAGATGCACGCGAAGTGACGCTCGGCGGCGAACAAGGAGCACCCGATGAGAGCAATCACCTACCACAAGTACGGAGCACCGGCCGATGTGCTTCGCGAAGAGGACGTGCCGGTACCGGCACCGGCAGACGATCAGCTGCTGGTTCGGGTTCGTGCCGCGTCGATCAACCCATTCGACTGGCACTTCGTAACCGGTAGGCCCCTTATGGTCCGCATTGACGCCGGTCTGTTCAAGCCAAAGCGAAACGTCACGGGGGTCGACGCAGCTGGAACGGTGGAGGCGGTCGGCAAGGACGTACAGGGCTTCTCGCCTGGCGATGAAGTGTTTGGGACAAGCAATGGCGCCCTGGCCGACTTCGCTTGCATACCAGAGTCGAAGGCCGCGCCAAAGCCCAGCAATATGACCTTTGAGCAGGCGGCCGCTGTGCCCATCGCTGCCCTCACTGCCCTCCAGGCGCTCCGTGACAAAGGTGAGATCACGTCAGGGGCGAAAGTCCTGATCAACAGCGCCTCGGGAGGTGTTGGAACGTTCGCAGTACAGATCGCTAAGCACTTCGGGGCAGAGGTAACCGGCGTGTGCAGCACCAGAAACGTCGACATTGTTCGCTCGATCGGGGCAGATTACGTGACCGACTACACCCAGGACGATTTCACCCGATCGGGGCAGCGCTACGACCTGGTTCTCGACAGCGTCGGCAACCACTCGGTCAGCGGGTACCGAAGAATCCTCACCAAGAATGGCACTCGTGTCATCGTTGGAGGCCCGGTAATGAGGATGCTCGGAGCGAAGATGCTGTCGCCGCTGCTACGCCAGCGGACGAGCTTGCTCCTGGCCAAGGTCACCTCCGAGGATCTGGTATTCCTTGGCGATCTTCTCGAAACCGGCCAAATCTCGCCGGTCATAGACAGGACATACACCTTGGAGGACGGGCCCGAGGCTGTGCGATACCAAGCTGAAGGCCACGCACAAGGAAAGGTCATTGTGAAGATCGCCTGAATTGTGAGCGCGAGCGGCGGGCCTCGCCTTCGCGGTTCACGGTTGCTGCAGTTCACAGGCAAAACGAACAATAAGTCTATGCAATACTAAACAACATGAAAGCCCTATATCGCGAAGCTCTTGGCACACCTCAGATCGCCGGGTTCGCAAACTCGTTAGCCGACCTTGGCGACCGGCACGCACCCGACCTCAAGGTCGAAACCTGCGGCACCTGGTCGATTGCCGACCTGCTCTGGCACCTAACCGAGGTCCAGTCGTTTTGGGCCTACATCATCGCTAACCGCCCGTCTGGCCCAGAGTCATACCAACAGCCGGATCGCCCAGCCGACAGCGCCCTTCCCGATGCGTTACGGGCCGCCGCAGCCCAGCTATCTGTCGCTCTCGACGCTGCCGATGAATCTGACAGTGCATGGAGTTGGTCAGATGATCACACGGTTGGTTTCTCAGTTCGCCGCCAAACCCACGAGGCCTTGATCCACTACATCGATGGAATCCTCGCCGCGAAGCAACCGATTCCTCAGATAGCCAAGAAGTTGGCAGCCGACGGTGTGGACGAAATGGTGCATCTAATGATTGCTGACTTACCCAGCTGGGCGAGTTTCGTCCCTGCAAACGATGTGGTCCGGCTCAAGGCACACGACACTGGCGATGCCTGGGCCATGCGGCTTGGTCGACTTACAGGAACACCACCGGGAAGCGACGAGGCCACCGATGTTCCAGCTGCCATACCCGAAGCCGACCTCGGTGATCAACCCGGATGCACTCTCACTGCATCCGCCCAAGATCTCTGTTTCTGGCTATGGGGCCGAGCAAACGACTCAGCAGTTACCGCGGTGGGCGATACCACCCTCAGCTCACGATTGCGGGACATCATCGCCACCAACACCCAGTAGGCGTGGTTTGTGGCCGCGACTAATGCGTGTGGCGGTGGTGGAGATCCGAAACGTGGGCGTGGGAATGAGCCATTGCATGGTGTTGGTGCACATGTGTGTGGCGACCATCGACGGAAGCCTCATCGCCGTGTGAATGGTCGTGATGTTGGTCGTCGTGTGAGTGCTCGTGTTCGTGATCGAGCGGGTCGTGTTGGTGAGTGTGTTCATGGGCCGATTCGATCGTCACTGCGACACCGATGGCGGCGAGACCGACCGCTACCAGCTGCACAGTCTGAACCGATTCGCCCAACCACAACCAGGCAATCGACACGCCAATGAACGGCGCGGTGGCGAAGATCACCTGGGCTCGAGCAGCCCCAAGATCACGTGCGCCTTTGACCCACAACACAATTGAAGCGCCGTAACCAGCAGCACCTATCGCCAACGCGAACAACACGTTGACTAGCGAAAGCGAAGTTGATGTGGCACCGAAGGCTAAACCGAGGGCAACGTTGACAGTTCCGGCTACGAATCCCTTGAGCAACACCACGGTTTCTGGGCTCAGCTGATCGATCTTGGCAGTAACGCCGTTGTCGATACCCCAAGCACCACAGGCCGCAGCGATGAACAGCGCACCAATGCTCAAGTCGGCGCCAGGTTCCCACACAAGCGCAACACCGGCTGCGGTAACAATGGCCGCGCCAACAACAACTCGTCGACCTAGGTGTTCCTTGAAAATCGTGGCCGCCAAAATAACCGTAGCAACAAGTTCGAGGTTGAGCAGGATCGAAGCGCTAGCCGCTGTAGTGCGGGCCAGGCCGGCCACCAACAACGCTGGCCCGACGGCTCCACCGGCGATGACGGCTATCAGAGCCGGCTGCCATTCGCGCTGAAGTCCGACGCGTGATGGCGGCTGTTTGAGTACCGCCGGTAGGACGGCCAGACCAGCACCCAAGTACAAGACGCCGGCCAGGACCAGAAAGTTCATCTCCGAAGCCAAACCAGAGGCGGCCGGGGCCGACGCGCCAAACAGCACCGCTGCCAGCAAACACCTCACGACCCCAGATCTCGCCATGCTACAAATCCCCGTAGTGCCGTGTGGCGACGTCTGGGTGGGCGCGAAGCCTTGTTTTTAGGTTGTTCTCGCCAAACAGTTTGAAGATGAGCTCGTCGGACTTCGCATCAATGCTGGCCGAGGCTTGGGCCGCCAAGTGCGGCGGCAACGAGATGGGTTCGAACGTGGATTCGAAACGCGGGTTGAAGAAGAAAGCGAACGAAAGTCGTTCCTTGCCGGTTTTGGGGCTGACGACTTGGTGCCGAGTGGCCGCCAAGAACCCACCCGTCGCCATCTGGAGCATTTCGCCAAGGTTCATCACGTAGGTCCCAGGCTTGGCTGGTACATCCACAAACTCGCCATCGATCTCAACCTGCAACCCGCCGACGTCATCTTGGAGAATGAAGGTCAGAAGGCCTGTGTCTTGATGGGCGCCAACCCCTTGAGATCCTGTTTCGCCTGTCCCAGAGCTGACCCGACCAGGATAACGAATGATCTTGACGTGCATGTCCGACCGAGGCACGAAGCCGCTATCAAACCGGTCGACCGGTTGACCAAGCCCGATGGCTAGGGCTCGGATAACGTCGAGACCAAGACGTTCGACCTCGGTCGCCCATGCAAGGGCGGTTGGTGCGAGGTCGGGCAAGGTCGATGGCCACTGGTTTGGGCCCCGTAGCCGCAACCAAGCTGGCATGGCATCTGGCGCCGGCTGGGGCTCTTCTGGCCCGAAGTCGAGTTGGTCACGCCAGTCACTGTTTCCACCGGTCAGCTCGTCGCCGAGAACTGTGTACCCACGAAATGCCGCGCTGTTGACTATGGCCAGATCTCGGCGTTGTTGTTCTGGCAGCTGAAAGAACCTTCGGGCTTGGGAGAACAACCTGGCCTCTAGATCGCCAGCGATGCCATGGCCGGTGAGGTACACGAACCCCGGTCCGTGGCAGGCGGCCAGAAGGTCGTCGACAAACCGAACACCCGCGGCACTGTTCGGTTCAGAGGCGAAGCCCTCTATGTCGAGTTCTGGAACTTTGCTCACCAGCTACAACGGTACCGCCGGCTCCCCCTGGAGATGAAACGAAAGGTCGGACGGCCCCGGCGGGCGCTAGTTGGCTACCAGGAGGATCTTCTCGAAACCGCGAAGCACGAAGCGGTTACGAATCGTGGGCTCCTCAACCAGTTGTAACTGACCGAATCGTCGAACAAGACTGCCAAGCGCTATCTGTCCTTCTGTTCGGGCGAGTGCCATTCCCAGACAGTGATGTATCCCACCCCCGAAGGACAGATTTGCGGCCGCGTTGCTGCGATCGAGGTCTAGCTGGTTGGGCTCATCGAACACCGCCGGATCGCGGTTTGCCGCTCCGAGCAGGGTCAGAACCTGATCGCCTGCCGGAATGATGACATTGTCGTAGTTTGGCCCCAACTCCCATGGTTCGAGCACAACCCGCATACCCATCTGTACTGGGGTGTCGTAGCGCAGTAACTCATCGACAGCGTTCTTGTCGAAGCCGTTGTCGCTAGGTGAAGTCGCAGCCTGCCAGCGCTCAAATTGATCTTGGTTTCGCATTAGGGCAACAGCGCCGTTTCCGATGAGGTTTACGGTTGTCTCATGGCCGGCTATGAGCAACAGAATGACTAAATTGACAAGTTCAGGCTCGCTCAATCGGTCTCGGCCCGCACGAACCGCTATGAGCGCCGACAGAAGATCGTCTCCAGGGTCGGCCCGCCGCCGTTTGAGAAGATCCTCGATGTATGCTCCAAGCTCGGTCTGGGCAAGTTCGATCTGGTGCTCGTCTTCTTCGCTACGAAGCGCCCCTGGGTCAATGGCTTTGGCCATGGTGTCCGACCATTGCATGAAGATCGGTTCGTCGGGCCGCGGGACACCAAGCAACTCACATATCACCGCTACCGGTAGCGGTCTGGCCAATGCCTCGACAAGATCAAACACGTCACCCCTTTCGACCTCGGCAAGCAGCTCGTCGGTCAGTTCCTGGATGCGAGGCGCCAGCCGTTCAACGGTGCGAGGCGTAAACGCCGATGCCACAAGGCGCCGAAGCCTGGTGTGGTCGGGCGGATCCATGAAGAGCATCAACGGTTCGGCTTCGGCGTATTGCTGGAACTTCTCGTCGAAAACTACGTTTTCCTTAAAGAATGTGCCCCGTTGCTCATTGCTGGAAACAGATCGAGAGTGCAACAGCCGCTGAGCCAGATCGTGGTTAAAGGTGAACCACAGGTGATTGCCAGCGTCGAAGATCGGCGCGCTGTCGCGCATCTTTGTATAAAGCCCGTAAGGATTGGCTCGGTTGACAGGATCGAAAACCTCGGCGAAAAACGCGTCACCGGCCGATGGCTCCGGCGCTATCGGTAACTCAGACGACACGGCAAACTCTCCGTTTCACAAACTGACTGTTCGCAGTTCGATACACGGGTGTATTGAATACAGTGGTGTTTGCTGAAAAGGGCATCGGCGCCGCAACTATTTCCGATATATGCATCAAGGCCGGTTACACGCGCGGCGCGTTCTATTCCAATTTCGAAAGCTTGGACGAAATCGTTATCTCGCTGCTCGAAGAGCACGTCGAAGCCATCTTCGTCACGATGCAAAAAGTTCTCGACGACGCGCCAAACCCCTTCGTCTTCTATAGAGCCATGGACCCGACCGTTCGTCCGGCATCTGGTCCCGGCTTAGAAAGCTCAGTTCTGTACATGGAGCTCATGCTTCATGCGTACCGCAATCCCGACACCCGCGCTCGGGTAATTAGTCGCCAAGCGATCGACCGGGCCAACATAAAGACCATGCTCGAACAACTCGCTGCTGATGCAGGTCGCGACATCCCTGGCGGGATCGACGACGCCGTCGAACTCGTAGCGGCCCTGGACCTCGGACTCGCCCTGCAAGCCATGATCGATCCAGATCGGCAAAGACCCAGCCTTCAGGGTGACATCTTGGCCACACTTCATGGTTTGTGGGCCAAGTGACACCAGACCAGTGAACGGGGCAATCACCTCAGCTGACCAGGGTCGCTATAGCCCACAGGGATGCGGCTAACCCGAGCAATCCCATAACGACTGACCTTGCCACTGGTGCTCGTTCGAGATCGCCTTCGCGACGCGGTTGGTTCGGGGGACGCATCACCGCCATGAGGTTGCCGGCGAACATGGCCCCGCCTAAGGCGAGCACGAGCAGTGGCAACAGATTGTCTCCGAGAAACACGTGGTTTCGTCTCCTAGTAGATCGCAATGGCCCATTTTACCGACCGGACATGGCAGGCTGAACAGGTGAATAGAGTTGTACCGATAGCGACCGCTGCCGCAATTGGCCTGGTGCTCGGGCGGTTTACTGGTTCGTTGTTTGCTTTGTTGCTTGTGGCGGTTGGTTTTCTCGTGGCTCTAGTGCTGCGGGTGGTGTCTCAGGAACGTCAACAATCGTCAAGCGGTGCGGCCAAGCTGGCGTTTGGTTTGGCCATTGGTGCTCTGGCTGGTCGTTTGATGGCCTGGTTTGGCATCATCGGAGGTGCCGCCGCCTTAGTACTCCTAATCGTGGGTTTGGTCGCAGTCGGCGGAGACCTCATGTAACCCAGTCGCAGTCGGCGGAGACCTCATGTAACACAGTCGCAGTCGGCGGAGACCTCAAGTAACTCAGCGTTATGTAATGCGACGTTAGTTCTTGGCCATGTTGGCGAATCGGGTGAAATGTCCGATGAATGCCAACCGGACGGTGCCGGTGGGGCCGCTTCGGTGTTTCGCGATGATGACTTCGGCGGTGCCGATGTCGGGAGAGTCGGGGTTGTAGACCTCGTCGCGGTACAAGAACATGACAACGTCGGCATCTTGTTCGATGGCACCCGATTCGCGAAGGTCGGACAACATGGGCCGTTTGTCGGATCGTTGTTCGAGGGTGCGGCTGAGCTGCGATAGTGCAACCACCGGACATTCGAGTTCGCGGGCCAAGATCTTAAGGCTTCGGGAGATCTCTGAGATCTCGACTTGTCGGCTCTCGGCCCGGCTTGATCCGGACATGAGTTGTAGGTAGTCGACGACGATCAGCCCAAGGTCGCCGAGACGGCTCTTGAGCCGCCTGGCCTTGGCCCGGATCTCCATGACGGTGAGGTTCGGGTTGTCGTCAATCCATATGGGGGCTTCGGCGAGTTGACCGACGGCGCGGCTGATTCTTGGCCAGTCGTCGTCGCTAAGTGTTCCGTTGCGCATTCGGGTGGAGTCGATCCCGGCGGTTGAGCACAAGATTCGTTGGGTGAGTTCGAGGTGGCCCATTTCGAGAGAGAAGAACAAGACCGGGCGTTGAGCTGTCATACCGGCATGGGTCGCCATGCCGAGCCCAAAAGCGGTCTTTCCCATGGCCGGACGCGCACCGACAACGAGCAACGCGCTCGGCTGTAATCCGGCCAGGATTTCGTCGAGGTCGTGGTAGCCGCTGGGTATGCCGGTTATCGACTCGCCTCGCTCATACAACTCCTCGAGACGGTCGAGGTTGTCCGATAGCAACTCACGGAGGGGTTTGGTTGTGTCGGTAACTCGTCGCTGCGCTATCTGGAAGATCTTGGCTTCGGCCTCGTCGACGGCCTTGGTTACGTCGCCGGGGAGTGAGTACCCGAGCTCGACGATCTCACCAGCGGCACCGATCAGGCGGCGAAGTAAGGCTCGTTCTTCGATAATCGATGCATACCGGGCAGCATTTGATGTCGCCGGTGTGGAGTTCTGAAGATCGACGAGGGTCTGCAGCCCGCCGATCATCTCGAGCAGACCGGCGCGCTCAAGTTCCTCAGCAACCGTGACAGCGTCGGCGGGATGACCGGCTGAGTACAGGGCACTTATCGCATCGAAAATATTCTGATGAGCGGGTAGGTAAAAGTCGGTGGCATCCACGGCCTCGACTGCTGGGCCGATTGCGTCTCGGCTGAGCAACATAGCGCCCAGAAGCGACGACTCGGCTTCGAGGTTGTGCGGGGCCTTGCGCACCATGGGGCCCGTTGGGCTGGACAGCGCCTCGGAGTCAAACATCGGCTTCAATCATTGCTGACCTGCCCTGTGGATAGCTAGTGGGGTAAACCCGGCGAACCCCATAGAACAAGCTGGGGACCGATATCCAGATAGATGTGGACAACCTGTGGGTTGTGTCGGAGAGGGTTGGTGTCAAGGGCCAAAACGCCATACGCCGACGCTCAGAGTGGGAGCGTCGGCGTAGGAATTCGATGACGATCAGATCAACTGGCGCTGACCTCGACGCTAATTACGAATTGAACGTCGGTGTGTGGGCGAGCATTAACTTCGTGCTCGCCGACAGTACGGATGGAGTCGTCGATGCTGAGGTCGCGACGATCCAAGTCGAGACCAACTTGGGCCTTGATGGCTTCGACGACGTCGGCGGTTGTTACCGAGCCGTAGAGCTGTCCGCTACCGCCAGCCTTGGCCGTCACTGCGATGCTGGTGCCGACTAGCTGGCGCGCCAACTCTTCGGCGGCAGCACGATCGCGACCATCGCGTACATCACGCGACTTACGCATAGATGCAGCCTGGCCAGCGGCCCCATCGGTTGCCAGCATGGCCTTGCCTTGCGGCACAAGGAAGTTACGACCAAACCCATCGGCTACGTCGACTATGTCGCCAGTCTTGCCAACGCCGTTGACGTCGGCTCGAAGAACAACCTTCATGATTCAGCTCCGCTGGCTACTACATCGGCTGCAACCTCGGTTGGGACATCTACTGCCACCTCCACTGCGTCTGGCTTGGCGTCGTCTTCAGCACCGGTCGGAGCATCGCTGCTTTCGTCGCGATCGCCTCTGTCGCCGCGATCTCCGCGATCGCCTCTGTCGCCTCTGTCGCCGCGATCGTCGCGGCCGCGGCCGCGCTTATCGCCCTTACGTTGGGTCACAACTCGGCTGGCGTATGGCAACAAGGCCATCTCGCGCGCGTTCTTGATAGCGATCGAGATCTGGCGTTGCTGTTGGACATCGTTGCCCGTTACGCGACGCGCGCGAACTTTGGAGCGGTCCGACATGAACGCACGAAGCAAGGTGACATCTTTGTAGTCGACGAACTCGATCCCCTCTTTGACGAGCGGGGAGACCTTCTTCTTGCGGGGCTTGGATTTTCTTGGATCTTTGCCCTTGCGGACAGGTTTCTTCTTCGCAGCCATTAGAACGGCTCCTCTTCGGGGTAGTACTCGGCCGCAGGTTTGGCTGCGGATTGTCCTTGTGGGGCCTGCTTTTGCTGCGCGGGCTTTGAACCGCCCTGGGAGTCACCTTGATTAGAACCCTGTTGATAACCACCAGAGTTGGCGTCGCGTTCGTTTCGACGCACTTCAGCCGATGCCCAGCGGAGGCTCGGCCCGATCTCGTCGGCCACTATCTCCACTACAGAACGCTTGTCGCCTTCTTGGGTATCCCAAGAACGCTGCTCTAGCCTGCCAGTAACGATAACGCGGTTGCCGCGGGAGAGGGTCTCGGCCACATTTTCGGCCATCTCTCGCCAGCAAACGACGTTGAAGAAACTGACTTGTTCCTCCCACTCGCCTGATGCACGGTTCTGCCAACGTCTGTTGACAGCTATGCCTAACGTGGCTCTAGCTTGGCCTGATTGAGTAAATCGCAGTTCTGGATCGCGGGTGAGGTTACCTACGACCGTGACGCTGTTGTCACCTGCCATGACATGACTCCTTTGACATCACTCGGCGTCAGCCGGTGCACCGTCGCCGATTAGTCCGCGGCGCTCGGCCTCGTCGTCGGGAAGACGGAATAGTTTGTGGCGGATCACAGAATCCGCGAGGCGTAGGCTTCGTTCGGTCTCGTCGAGTGCTCCGCCTTCGGCGAGGATCTCATAAACCGAGTAGTAACCGTCAGTCTTGTGGTCGATCTCATAGGCAAACCGGCGACGGCCCCAATAATCGAACTTCTTGAGTTCGCCTGAGGCTTCAATGCGAGTGCGGAGCTCTTTAATCTGCTCCTGCACGGCAACATCGTCAAGGTCTCCGTGGTGGATAACCATCAATTCATACGCGCGCACTTAATGTGCACCTCCTTCGGACCCGGGTTGGCCGGAGCCCCGTTCTAGACGGAGCAGGGTTGAAATGTCGTCTGGCTATCGTAGATCACCGAACGCCAGACTCCAACGTCTGCCTTGAATCACACTGTGCCATGGAGGTGGGACACTCGCTCCTGGGTGGCCAGCCACGAGCGCGGCGATGCGCCCAGAACCGGTCTAGTTGCTCAGAGTCAGGACGGTACCGAGGGTTATTCCCAGTTCGGCCAGCTGGCCTTGTTCGACCTCAAGCGCGCTCACGTAATCGACATCGGGAAAGTAGCTTGGACAGTCTTCGGACACACACGGCTCCATATCGGCCGTGGCCACCACGATCCGGTTGTTATCAATCCAGGCGATCGAAAGCGGCAACAAAGTGTCCTTCATCCAGAAACTGCCGCTGGTCGGCTCGGGAAAGTCGAACCACATACCAACCCAGCCTTCGAGGTCAGTCACCTGCATCAAACCTTGGCTTCGCTGTTCCGATGTTTCGGCGACAAGAACAGGAAACGATGCGTCCGCGCCGACGACGGTACCGGTCCCGAAGCCTGGGAATGGTGTCAGGTCTGCTTCGCCAGGGAGTGGGACCGCATCGGGCGCTGGGGTGCTGGAGTCGATCGAGACCTCCGGAGCGCCTACAGACAAAGCTGGAGGGTCGATGATCACAGAATCGTCCTGGCCGCTGCAAGCAGACAACAAAATACCCACGGTCATGACCAGCAAGATCAGGTTCCGCCAGTCGTGGGTCGGGTGTTTCATCCGTCACCCTGGCCGGCCGGTGGAGGATCGGTGGATGTTGTCGTGTCGCCCGACGTGGGGTCAGGTGGTACCTCAGTTGAGCTCGAGGTCGGCGGTGGCGTGGTTGTAGTTGTTACTCCTAGGTTCGTGCCAAGAACCTCTCCGGGAAACGCGTCAGGTGCCGAGAACGAGCCGGGCTCGACGCCCCGATGGGCCGCAGCTGTCACGTCGCGCCAGATGACAGCCGGCAACGAACCTCCCGTCACCTGCTCAAAGCCCGCGACGTTCAGCATCGAGCGGTTGGAGTCGGGGAATCCGACCCACACCGCAGTGGTGAACTTCGGCGTGTAGCCAACAAACCAGGCATCTCGGTAGTCCTGGGTGGTGCCAGTCTTGCCCGCCGTGGGCACCCCATCGACGGCGGCGCTCCTACCGGTGCCCGAAGCGATTACGTCGCCAAGGATTGCCGTGATGATGTCGGCCTGCTGACTTGAGAGCGCTCGCTCTGACGAAGACGCGAACCGGTCGATCACGTTTCCCTCACGGTCTAGGACGTCGAGCAACAGCTGTGGCGAGCGGCGCTCGCCGCGGCCTGCAAACGTCGCGTATGCCGTCGCCATATCCAGAACCGACACTTCCTGGGTTCCAAGAACAAGCGAATGCACTGGATCCAAGTCGGCGGTCACGCCGAGTTCTCCGGCCAGCCGTTGTACTGAGCTTGGCCCGGTCTCAAGGATGAGCTGTGCGTAAACGGTATTTGAAGACCAGCGCGTGGCACCAAACAGGTCGACAACTCCAAGATCGGTGTTGTTGTAGTTGCTAACAGACCAAGCCGCACCATCGTCCAGCCCCAAGAATTCCATGGTCGCTGGTGCCTCGAACTGGGACAACGGCGAAATCCCTTGACGCAACGCCTCAGCTAGAACGATTGGCTTAAATGACGACCCGGGCTGGCGACCTGACCCGCCGCCGGCGGTTCCCGTCGCCAAGTTCACTTGGGAGACGGCGAAGTCGCGCCCACCCACTAGGGCCCGAATGCCACCAATCTGATCGAGAACCACCACCGCGGCGGTTGGTTCGTCGTCACGGTTCAAGACTTCGGTAGCAGCCTCATAGGCCGCAAGTTGCAGATCGAGGTCGATTGTCGACTGGACACGCAAGCCCCCCTGGAACACAGCCCTGCTTCCGTAGGCATCCGAAAGTTGCCGGCGCATCATCTCGACGACGTATCCAGCCCCGGCAGCCTTGGCCTTAGGCGATAGCTGAACCGACGCGTTGGCGACGCGCTCAAGCGTGTAACCCTCGATGGGCTGGCGCTCGGTTTCTTCGAGCTCGGATTGGGTGATGTAACCCTCTTCGAGCATCGCCACAAGTACAGAGGTTCGACGTCGATATGCCTCATCAACTTGGTGGTCTCGGTTGATATCGGCAGTCTCAGGTGCCCGAATCAGACCAGCCAAGTACGCCGATTGGGCAATGTCTAGCTCGGCTGCGCTGACCCCAAACCAAACTCGGGCGGCGGCCCCAATTCCGTAGGCCCCTCTGCCGAAATAGATGGTGTTTAGATAACCCTCGAGAATCTCGGTCTTTTCAGTCTCGCGCTCAAGTTTGATTGAAAGCGACGCCTCCTTGAGCTTGCGCACCAAGGTTCGGTCGGGCGTGAGGAACGCGTTCTTCACATACTGCTGGGTGATGGTTGAGCCGCCCTGAAGGGCCCCTTTGCTACGCACATCAGCCCACAAGGCCCTAGCGATCGCAACCGGATCTACACCAGGATGACTAAAGAAGTCGCGGTCCTCGGCCGCAATGACAGCATTGATGAGAATCGGCGACACCTCAACGAGTGCCAGCGGCACCCGATTCTGTTCGCCGTGCAACCTGGCAATCTCATCACCGTCGCGGTCGACAATAATGGTTGTCTCATCGGCCACACCAGTTGCCTCAGGAAGATCAAGCCGACCAAGAACATGCACAAAGCCCGCTACGGCGGCCACGGTCAGCAGGGTAGTGACGTACAACACCCGCCTAACGCGGAGCGACCGGTTGCGAGACCGACGTTTGTTGCGACGCGTGGTAACCAAGGTCTGTCAGGGTAGAAGCGATGTGCTCGCTCTCGGTGTCAGGCGTTATGGCCTAAGCGGAATTCTTCTGATGAGGTGATTCCACCCACACTCGGAACAGACCTCAACTTGGTAGGCGGAAAAATCGCCGGGCAGACGCAAGTACCGGTCGAGTTCTTCTTCGCTGAGGGCCAGCTTTCCTGACGCTGGGAGTCTGGTGCCGAACACATAGTGCACCGTGGACAGGTAGCCGACTACGGCGCACACTGGGCACGCGGTCGCTGACGGGGAGGCGCAGTTCCGAGCGACCCGAAGCAACTCAGGGTGCGCGTCGCACACCTCAGAAGGAGCGACTTTTCCGGCTTTGAGGTCGGCCAAGGTCCGGCGTCGTTGTAGGCGATAGTCGACAGTGCCTACGCCCGCAGCAGCGTCCTTCGCCGCGATTTCGGGGTGAAAGGCCATGAACGCATCGTAGCGGCGTCGCTCAGAATGATTCAGCCGGCCCGCTAGCGACGGACCTCAACGCTTCGGTCTTTTATCAGGCGTCATGGGTCCTGCTTTCAAACCATTGCGACAGAAGCCGACGTAACTTGTCCTTGGCGAGTGGCCCTTCCTCGATCCTGATTCGCGTCAGCTCGTCGTTCGCGGCTCCAACCATTGGGCCTGAGTCAATTTCGAGGACACTCATTACCTCAGCGGCGGTGAGCCCTGGGCCTAGTTGGGAGAGGTCTTCGGACACCGAAAGTCGGGTCCACTCGGATTCGAGAGCTTCGCCCAACTCCGAATTGACGGCACGAAAGGCCACAAGTGCCGCCGTCCAGTCGAGGCTGACCAGCTGAAGCACTCGCCTTAACGTCGCTGGTCCGGTGTCTAACGGCAGCCCATCGTTGTCACTGACCAAGTCAAGAGCGCTGATAACGGCGATCGTCCGACGTTTCTCGGCGTTCGAGTAGCGCAGAGTTCTCAGCTCGTTGGCTGCATCTTGGGTCGAGTTGGCGGTCCGAAACAACAGAGCTCGGCGAGCCAGCCGTTGGCTGTCGGCATCGGGGCACACAGCCCGTGCTACCGACGACAGCACCGAATCAGAGTTGATCCCGTGCATATGGGGAAGAACCCAAGGCCAAGCGCCAACCGCGCTTATGAAGCCGAGCCCGCAAGTGGGGTCTTGTGTTGTCAACAATTTGTCGAGTTCGACCCGAATGCGTTCCTTCGACACAATCTCGAGGCGGTCGACCAAGTTCGCAGCGGCTTCTACCAACTCCTCGACCGCCGTCAGGTCATAACCGGCCTGGAATCGAGCTGCACGCAGAATCCGGAGTGGGTCATCGTTAAACGATGCAGCCGGATCGGCCGGAGTGCGAAGCAGACGACCAGCGAGATCGTCGGCGCCACCAAAGGGATCGACAAGTTCGCCGCTAGGAACTGAGATAGCCATTGCGTTTACGGTGAAGTCGCGCCTGGACAAATCTGTCTCAATGGCGGACGCAAACTCGACCACAGGCTTGCGGGAGCTCTCGTCGTAGCGCTCCGCCCGATGAGTGGTGATCTCGAAATCGGTTCCGTCGATCCGGCACCCGATGGTCCCGAACCGCTCACCTTGAAGCCAAACGTCGTCGGCTATCGGTGCTATCAACCTCTTTATCTCACCAGGGCGAGCGCTGGTAGTCATGTCGACGTCATCGGAGTTGGTGCGACCAACCAGTAGATCGCGCACAAAGCCGCCAACCACATAAGCAGTAAATCCCTCGGCCCGAAGCGGCTCAGCTACCGGCGAAGCGAGCTGCACAACCAGCTCAATTCCCGCTCTGTCGACCCCAGTTGGCGTAGAACTCATTGGGCTGAGAGTAGGTGCATCACCGCCTGTGGTGTGGAAAGCGGCACAACCACTGGTAGTAATAGGCAACGTCTGGCAATCTAGTTGATTCACACGCGTCGCATTTGACGCGCTGCGCCACGCGCTCACCCCCTTTTGGACAAGCACAACGACGGGATCTCCATGGACTTCAAGGTTGGTGACAACGTCATCTACCCGCACCACGGTGCCGCGGTGATCCTCAGCCGCGAAACACGACAAGCCTTCGGCGAGTCGCGCGAGTACCTCAACCTCAAGACCGCCCACGGCGATCTGAAGTTGTCTGTACCCGTCGACAAAGTCGACGAGGTCGGAATGCGGCCACCCATCGACGAAGATGACGTCGAGGATCTTTTCGAGTTGCTCGCTAAAAAGGACATCCGCGAACCGGCCAACTGGAGCCGGCGCTTTAAGAACCACCAAGAGAAGCTCAAGTCCGGCGACATCTATCAGGTGGCCGAGGTGGTGCGAAACCTAGCCCTCAGAGAAGCAGCCAAAGGCCTATCCGCTGGCGAGAAATCGATGCTCGAAAAGTCGCGCCAGATTCTGGTCTCGGAACTTTCGATCTCTATGGATGTCAGCGAGGACGGCGCGCTAGAGGCCGTCGCTGAACGCCTGGCCGACTGAGCCCCTCGTCCGCGCCACTCCTCGATCGGCCTTCGATCCAACCCGTAGACGGCTCCGCCCACAATTTATTGGCGGGGCGTCTACGATCGCTAGCTCGCAACGTCGACTCATTTGAGGCGCCCGGTTGGCACGCACAGAGATCCAGCGATGGGGCAATGAACGCCTCCGTGTACGCGCATGGCGCGGCGATCCCTCGACCGCGTACGTCGCTCCTATTCCGGGGCGACAACCGGTGTCAGTTACGGCAATCCGTCTAACAACTGATGCCCTACGCGAACGCGGCGTCGAACGTGTTGTCACATCAGCGCTGACACCGGCCGAGGAACGTTCATTCAAGGAGGCGGGGTATAGCGAACGCGAGCGCCTTCATCTTCTCCGACACGACCTCGAGCAACTGCCAAGACTTGAGGATGCCGGGCTGAGGCGCTCGCGCCGAACCGATCGCACGGGAGTACTCGATACCGACGCCGAGGCATTCGATTCGTTCTGGCGCCTCGACGATGTCGGCCTGACGGAGGCAATCAAAGCGACACCGACCGCTCGTGTTCGCGTTGTTGGCCACGCCGAAGTGGTCGGCTACGCGGTCAGTGGCAGGGCTGGCACGGCCGGATACCTACAACGCCTCGCGGTACGCCCAGCGGCCCAAGGTCGCGGCATGGGAAGAGCCCTCGTTACGGACGGCCTTCGTTGGATGCGCCGCCGCGGCGCCACCCATGCCTTAGTCAACACCCAGATGGCAAACGAACGTGCGCTCCAGCTATATCTCGCGGTTGGGTTTCGACCAGAGCCCCATGACTTAGCTGTCCTTGAAGTCGATCTAGCGGACAACGCGTGAGTCGAGGGTCGGTGCGCCACCGCGTCCGAGGTGTGATCGCGGTGCTACTTCCGCCCGTCCTGACAATCCTATTTGCGGTGTCTTCTTCTGGCGCCTCGGCACAGCCAACGGGTTCAGGTGGCCTCCGACTTCTGGAACGAACAGTACTCGTCGAGGACGAGTTCGTCCTGCGGTTGTTGCTACCTGGACTGATCGATGACACCGATGTTGTATCGGTAGCCATCCACACCCGGCTGGACGATAGAGATAGCTTCCTCAACGCTGTAGATGTCGAGTCGGCCGGAACGATTCTCACGCTAAGCGAAGACGCCGTCAGCGATCTAAGCATCCCCTTGTCTGGCGACCTCACGGTGAGAATTCCCATTGGCGAAGACGGCGTACAGCTACGCGATAGTGGTGTGTACCCAGTGTCAGTGGTGGTACGAACCGGAAATGGCGATCGGCTAGCCGAGATGATCACGCACCTGGTGATCGCTCCTCCGGCACCGGTGGTATCACGAGTAGCCATCGGCCTCACAATGGACGTCAGGCCAGCAGCTGAAACCTCAGGAAACATCGACAACGACGATGCGGCTGCCATCTGGATCCGGGGCATTACTTCGAATCCGACTGTCCCAGTCACCGTCCAAGTCAACGGCCGGCTGCTCGACGATTCCGCCAACGATCCACTGATTCAGAGCTTGCGAGAGAGGGTTCAAGCCGGCCGAGCAGAACTTCTCGTCGCCCCCTACGTACCGATCGATGAACGCGCTCTTGCCGTCGAAGGGTTGAGTGAGGATGCAACAGAGCTATTCGAACGCGGAACTGCCACGCTGGCCGCGTTCGCCGACACAACCCCAACGCTCACCGCCTTGCTCACCAGCAGTTGGCCCGATGTCGACTTAGCGGGCATCTGGCGCGATCGCGGTGTTAGAGACCTAGTTGTTGTCGACGAAACGAGCGATTTCGACGCACCGATCGAAACCGAGACAGCAACCGGTCCGATTCATCTGCTGGTAACACCGGTTCGTTTTACCGACGCGGCGCCGTCGGATCCAGTACTCCGAGCCCATAACCTCTTGGCCGAGTTAGCGGTCGTGGCGTTGTCAGCCGACAACCCAACAGCAACCGTTCTTGCGTACGAAACCGGACAAGGCGCTGACGAAGACTTCGTTACCGAGCTCCTCAAAGGATTGTCGCGATCGGCCCCTCTTCTGACGTCGGTCACGGTTTCAGAGGCGTTCGCGACCGCACCGCTAGTCACGATTTCTGGACGCCCGCTGAACGTCGATCTCAACACCGATGTGGCCATCGAACGACTCGCCGGAGACATCTCCCAATACCGAGAAGCCGAACGAGTTCTTGCTGCATACCGCTCGATGATCCGACAACAAGACGTCGATGTGCTGCACGATCAGCTAGCCGAACAGCTACTTCTGAGCCTGGGATTGGGTGTGACCGGAGAGGACCGCGAACTCGTCGCTCAGCGGGTAGTCGATCGGATTCATATCGAAGTGCAAGCCATCAAACCGCCTCCTCTTGGCTCGGTAAATCTGACGTCTCGCAGTGCCACCTACCCTTTCGCGTTTCAAAACAATGCTTCGTACACGTTTCGGGTCGAAGCCCGCTTCATCACCGACAAAGCAAAGTTCGTAGAGTTCGCCGACGGCGAGAGTCTTACTTTGGTGTTGGAACCCGACTCAGTGACATCGCGCGAAATCCGCGTCGAAGCTTTGTCTTCGGGATCGTTCCCACTACGAATCGAGTTGCTCTCGCCCGATGGCGAACTGTCACTAGGAACCGTCGATCTCACAATGCGGTCGACAGCCCCGTCTGGAATCGGAATTGTGATCTCGATTGGTGCGGCCTTGGTGCTCATTGTGTGGTGGAGTCGCGAGCTGCTGCGCTCGAGGTATCGCCGCAAGACAGTCCCGACGTGACCCGGAGCTCAGGCAGCAGCACCGTCGCCGCAGGGATCCTATTGTCACGGCTTTCTGGGCTGGTTCGAGAGGTCTTAGTAAGGGGCCGCCTCGATATCGGTGTCGCAGGCGATGCGTACGCAACCGCGCTTCGTCTACCCAACCTCTTGCAGAACCTGTTGGGCGAGGGTGTGCTCTCGGCGTCGTTCATTCCCGTATATTCGGGCCTCGTTGATGAGGATCAACGCCGTGCAGCCCGGCTGGCCAACACGATGGCCGTGTTCCTCATAGCGGTCACCACGCCGCTCGTCATCGCTGGCGTGTTGGCCGCCGAACCGCTCACTCAGGCCCTGGCCTTCGGCCTCACTGACGCCCGTCGTGATCTCACCGTCGACCTCGTGCGAATCATGACTCCAGGCATAGGTGTGCTCGTCCTATCAGCGTGGAGCCTCGGCGTACTTAACAGTCACCGGAACTTCCTGCTGCCGTACGCCGCTCCTGTGGTCTGGAACCTCACCCAGATCGGTGTCGTTGTCGCGGCCGGAACAGGACTGGTTGGCCGAGACTTGGCCATTCGAGTTGCGTGGGCTGTTACCGCGGGGGCCGTACTTCAGTTCGTGATTCAGATTCCAGCGCTGCGGCGGGCGAATCCGTACCTCGGTCGGGGCGTTGCTTTCAGAAGCCCCGAGTTTCGCGACACCCTCAGACGATTTGGACCAGTCGTGCTAGGTCGCGGATCGGCTCAAGTCTCGGCCTTCGTCGACCTTGGGCTGGCAACTCTGCTCGCCACTGGCGCTCTCGCCGCTCTTGGCGCGGCCCAGGTGCTCCATCTGCTGCCCATCTCGTTGTTCGCAATGAGCGTCGCCGCAGCCGAACTTCCAGAGATGTCTCGCCTAAGTACAAACATGCACGACCTGCGCCTTCGGTTGAGTGCCGCGCTCGAGCAGATCATGTTCTTTATGGCGTTCACAACCGTCGCCTACGTGGTCGCGGGTCGGTTCATCGTCGGCGCGATTTTCAGCCTGGTCCCAGGTTCGAACATCGGCTCGAACGAAGTGCTGCTCATCGGGTTGGTGGTCGCCGGTTACTCGCTGGGCCTGGTCGCGCTCGGAACATCGCGCATGATGCAGAACACCTTCTACGCCGTCGGCGACTCAGCAACTCCGGCGAGAGTCGCCGGAGTTCGGTACGTCGTATCGGCCATCGTTGCGGTCGTACTCATGTTCCAGATGGACAGGTTGTTCGTGTACGGCGGCTCGGTGCTCGGCGTCGAGCAACTCTTGTCGCCGTTGTGGCCGCTGAGTTCGGCCGTACGAAACGCCGACGACCTGCCTCTCAGGCTCGGTGCTCTAGGACTCGCTCTTGGAGCCTCGGTCGGTGCCTGGGTAGAAGTTGCCTTACTGCGAAATCGTCTAAGCCGGGTTCTTGGCACAGACACCGTCACTCAAGGACGCTGGCGAAAGCTGGTACTTCCAACGCTGGCCGCCGCGTTTGTGATGTTAGTCGCTGCCCGCCTCTCGAGAGATCTGCCCGATCTTGTGCGAGCCGCGGCAGTGGTCCTACCCGCAGCGTTCATCTATTTGGGCCTGGCGGATTTCCAACGCGTCGAAATCGCAACAACCATCGTCGGGCTTTTGAGGGCAGGTGCAAGTAAACCCAACGACAGTCAACCAGACGCAGAAATGCGCGAATGACGCCTACCAAGTAGCGTGCGTCCGACCATTCGACATGGAACCAGCAGCCCACAGAAGACACCAGCACAAGAGGCCAGAATGACCGTCAAAATTGTAACCGACAGCGCTTGTGATCTCCCTCAATCGCTCGTCGACGAGTACGACATCGCCGTGGTTTCGTTGACAGTCCGATTTGGCGACGAAGAGTTCGTCGATCGAGTCGACCTAAGCTCTGACGAGTTCTGGCAGCGTTGCGAAGCGTCGGCCGTTCTGCCAGAAACCGCAGCTCCGTCACCCGGCGCTTTCGAACAAGCCTTTCGAGGTGCTCTCGATGGGGACTACGACGCGGTTGTGTGCATAAATCTGTCCGGTGGCCTGTCGGCCACCATTCAAGCCGCTGACGCGGCGGCCAAGTCCATGGCCGATGCTCCAGTCGAAATCGTCGACAGCCAAACAGTCAGCATGGGTCAAGGGACAATTGTTCTAGCGGCCGCTCAACTCGCGCGCGAAGGCAGCAACGCAGCTGAGATAGCAGCGGCAGCTCGTGACATGGGAAAGCGCACCCAGGTACACGCTGCACTCGACACGCTCGACAACCTAAAGAAGGGCGGCCGAATCGGCGCCGCCCAGTCATTGTTCGGAAGCCTCTTGTCGATCAAACCAATGATCGAAATACGCGAGGGTGTCGTCGAGCCGAGGGGCAAACAACGGACACGAGCTAGGGCCCTCACCGCTCTTCTCAACATTGTGTCTAACGCCGGCAACATCGAACGGCTCTCGGTGATGCACGCCGCCTGCGACGATGTCGATGACTTTGTGAGCAGACTCAGCGAGAATTATGACGGTGAAATTATTGTCGGTGACATCGGCGCCATTATCGGATCACACGCAGGACTCGGCACGATCGGTGTGACGTTCCAGGTCCAGAGCTGACACACGTGGCCGGGAGAAAACCTCCCCGGCTGTCGGGCGATCGCTACCAGATCGGCGAGTTCCGCCATGTTGGTCGGCTGACCGAAACCTGGGACGGGTGGGACACCCGACTGGATCGCGCGGTCACGATTCACCTAGTCCGTGAAGACCTCAACTCGGACCGCGAGCTTCTAGAACGTCTGATTGTGCGGCTTCGAGAAGCAGCCAGGGTCGACCATTCTGGCTTCGCCCGCGTTTATGACGTTATCGGCGACGACACGATCGGCGTTGTCGTCGAGCACACTTCGCCAAATGACCTACGCGCCCAGACTGGCGCTGGTCACACACTTCAGCCAACCGCTGCCATCGAGGTAGCTGACAAACTTGCCACCAGTATCGACGCGATTCATAGCCTCGGTATCACCCACGGCGGGCTCACTCTTTCCGGGGTATCTACAACTGACGACGGCAGGCTCGTCATCAACGACCTTGGAACCGGCGGGGCAAGCGACGCGTCTGGCGACGAGACCATCCGTGGCGACATAACAAGTCTTGCCAGCATGGTTCATGAGCTCGTTGTCGGACGGCCGCCTCACTCGGGTTTGGGTAGTCCGGAGCTCGATCCCTCGCTTCCCGCATCATTTGCTGGACCGCTCGACGATGCTCTTCACCATGGGCGCTTCAGCGACGCGACTACGTTTGTCTCGGCGCTCCGCACAACACGACACGAGGTATCCGCGCCAGCGTCTTTCTCCAGTACCGAACGGCGCTGGTTGTTGCCCGCCGCATTCGTCCTGCTGATAGCGGCAGTACTGATCTTGGTTGGCTCGGTTCTGGGTCGGACCGAAGCCGGCCGCACAATCATCGAGGGGGCACGCGAAGTGGTCGGCTTCGAGCCGTCACCGACAACTGTCGCTACGACGACGACCTCGACTACGTCTAGTACTGCCGTCAGCCCCATAGTCGAACCGATTGCAGTGTCAAGAGTTACCGACTTCGACCCGTCCGGCGACGGCACCGAGAGCCCCAACAGGCTGACCCTGATAAATGACGGTGATCCGACGCGCGGCTGGCAAACCGAACGCTACAACTCTCGGCGATTCGGCAACCTGAAAGACGGCGTCGGCCTCGTGATTGAGATCTCAGACACAGCTGAACTCGAGAGCATTGTCATCAGGAGTCCAACGCGAAATTGGGCGTTCGAGCTGTACGCATCGTCGGAACCACCCCTCGCAGTAGTCGACTGGGGTGAGCCGATATTCGCGGTGGTCGACGTTCAGGCAGATGTCGAAATCAGCGATGTTGCTGGTCTGAGAACACCTGCCTCACTGCTTCTTTGGATCACCGATCTGGGCCAAGGGCCGGAGTTTCGGGTGATCGTGACCGACATCGCTGTCACGGGGACCCGCAACTGACAATTGGAGGTGTTGGCCAAAGAGTCGGCGGACATCGGCCGTTCGTCGTATTCTGTTCAGCCAATGAAGCGGTCGGATGAACAGCTGGTTGCGGCAGCCATCAACGGTGACCGTCAATCCATGAACGACCTGCTTGGGCGTCATTACGATCGCATTTACGGGATCTGTCGGCGGATCGCCGGAAACGAGGCCGACGCCCTCGACGCAACCCAGGAAGCCCTCATTGCCATCACACGTCGCCTCGACCGGTTCGATGGCCACTCGGCGTTTTCAACCTGGTCGTATCGCGTAGCAACCAATGCATGCCTAGACGAGCTGCGACGACGAAAGCGTCGTCCTGACCCCACCGACGACGCGGTGCTGGCACTTCGCCTCGATAGTCAGCCATTGACTGCCGTCCAAGGTCACCCCGACATCACCGCCGACAGAGTCACCAGCATCGACTCGATAGCAACCGCGCTCGATCAGCTCGACGAGAGATTCCGTGTGCCGGTAATCATGCGCGACGTCATGGACCTCGACTACGCCCAAATAGCTGCCGAGCTCGCGGTGCCGGTCGGTACCGTCAAGTCGCGTATTGCCCGCGGTCGCACCGCCTTAGCGAAGATAATTGGAACCGACGAGGGCCCGCCCGACGTCCAAACAGGTGATCATGGCTGACGAAACCCTTGACGACCTCGCGAACGCCGCACTCGACGGCGACGAGAGAGCTCTTGAGGCCGCGCGCTCAAATCCTGATCTCCGCAAGCTCATTGACGAGCATCGGCGGGTGAAGAACGCCATGCTCATGACACCGCCAGCAGCGGCCCTTGACCGCCGTCAAGACCACTTGGAAGCAGCGCTCGCTGTCTTCGACCAGATTCAGCTAGATGCTGAACCAGCAACCACTGCCGCTTTGGCTTCGCGAAGACCTCCGGCGGTCGCACCCGTTCGCCCCGTCTCCAAGATTGCGTCGTTGGCTTCCAAACGACGCCAGAAACAACGCTGGTTGAACTTTGCCGCGGCCGCAGCCGTGGTAGGCGTCGGAGCAATCGCCGGAGTTAGCCTCACCTCCGTCGAATTCGGGGCTAGCAGCGATGATGCCGCAATCACAGCGCCGACATTGCTCGACAGCCCCGCCACTGACGGGGCGCGGGCTGACGCGTCTGGTGCGGCGCCGCAAGCCGAAGCGCTCGAAGATGCCGCCGTCCTCGAGAGGGACCCCGACAGCCAAGCCGAAGTCGACGATCAAAGTGCCGAGGAAACAACCTTGGAGGCAGACTCGGCCCCAAGGTCCACCACAACGTCGGCCGCTGCCGATACGACGGAGGCTCCAGCAGTCGCTGCTGACCTTGAGGTCGCGTTCCCCGAAGGCTCACTCGATCCCAGGTTCGTGAATTGTCTGCCAGAGTTCGACGTTCCCGACCGCCCCTGGATCGCCAGCGCTACCGTCTCAGATACGTCTGGGACACTTGAGTTACTAGTAGGTGACGACCTCGACACGCTCTACCACTTCCTGTTCGACCCATCATCTTGTGTGCTGCTTGCGCCGGCGGAGCCACTACCCGGCCAATAGCGGGGCGTCGGCGACCAAGGCGTCAACCAAGAACGATATGCTGGCCAATCTATGGCCAACGACGTAGAAGCATCCAAGACCGACTGGAGTGTCGAAGCCACCGACAAGTTCGTCTCACTGATCGACAACGTCAAGGTCAAGACCACCGGGCCCGCTCTAAAGGTCGTCCGGGCTTTGGTCTACGGTCTCGTCATCGCAGTGATGGCGATCGTGCTGCTGGTATTGCTCACGGTCTCGTCGGTCAGATTCGTCAACGCATATTTACCCGGTACCGTTTGGTCCGCCTACCTTTTCTTGGGAGCCGTCTTTGCCATTGTCGGGCTATTTCTCTGGACCAAACGAACTAGGTAACGCCTCGGGGCTCGCGAATCCCGACTAGATCACTCGGGAATACCCCCCAACATCGGGTGGTTCCCCTACCACACAGCCAAGGAGTACGAACTATGGGTGCCGAAATTCAACAACTAAGCGATAGCACCTTCGATGAGGTCATCGGGGGCTCAGACACTCCGGTACTGGTCGATTTCTGGGCCGAGTGGTGCGGGCCATGCAAGATGATCGCGCCGATCCTCGCCGAGATTGCTTCGGAGAACGAGGGCATCACCATTGCTAAGGTAAACGTCGACGAGAGCCCCGATATTGCTCGCCGGTTCGAAGTCTTAAGTATTCCCACCCTTATTGTTTTCAACAACGGCGAACCGGCTAAACGGCTCGTCGGCGCAAAACCTAAGGGTGCGTTGTTGGAGGAGATCGGGGAATTTCTGTAGTTCGGCCGTTCGGAGTCGGTAGTGACGGCGATCATGTCCGTGACATTCAACGACGTCTCGCTGGCCTTGGCTTTAGCCAGGGGCCCGGTGATGGCATTTTTGGGCCGAAAACTCAACGCTCCCTAGTCGATTTCCAAACAGCCCACGGAATCGACGACGATGGCATCTGCGGGCCGCTCACTTGGTCGGCCTTGGTCGATGCCGGCTACAAACTCGGTGATCGGATGTTGTACCTGTCATCGCCGGTACTACGTGGCGACGACGTCAGCGAGTTACAACGCAGGCTCGGCGTCCTCGGGTTCGATACTGGACGCATCGACGGAAAGCTCGGGCAAGAAACCGAGTCGGCGCTCAAGGACTTTCAAGCCAACGCCGGTCTCCCGACCGACGGAATATGTGGCACCGACACCATCAACACCTTCAGGCGACTGACCCCTCGCGCTGGAACGTCTGCCTCGAACGTCACGGCCGTACGCGAAACCGAACTGATCAGATCAGGTTTCGTGGGGCTGCGCGGCCGCACTGTCGTGCTCTCTGAGCCTGGAGGCCTAGACAGCCTCACAGCGGCCCTCAGGCGCTCTCTCGGCGAGGCAGGGGCAGCAGTGGTCACAATTCACCACCCGGACTGGTCGATGCACGCAAAGCAGGCAAACACCGTGTCCGCTGATCTCGTGATCGCGTTGCATGCGCGGCCTGGCCAGAGCTCGATATCGTACTTCTCGGCGCCGGGAGTTGAATCTGCTGCGGGACGGGCCCTGGCGTACTGCGCGGCAGACCACCTTGAACCAGTGATCGGTGTTGTACACCCCCGCGGCCTCCGCTTGCCGATACTGCGCGAGACGCGTATGACCGCCATCTCCTGTCGGTTCGGCGACATGGGCACCGTAGTTCGGAGCGCGCCACAATTGGCCTCCGAGCTCGCTTCGTCGGTGCTGGCCTGGGTAGGCCAACTGCAGTCCGGGACCACTTACCCACAACCTTGACCACAGCCTGTGGTCAGTCGAGGTCCAGCTTAGAGTTCGAGTCGCAGCCCTCGACGGGGCATCGATGGTTAGTTTGCGGTCCCTAGCGGGTCCGGATTAGCCCTGGATGACGCGGTAGAGCCGTTCGAGATCCTCCAAATCGGCGAACTCAACGGTCATTCGCCCTTTGTTTGCACCCATCTCGATGCGGACTTTGGTCGACAGGTGTTCAGCCAAGACATGCTCGAGTTCTAAGAACGCAGCCGGTCGTACACGTCCCGGATCAGGCGGCTTGGAATTGCCGTCGTCGCTGCCCGGATCAGGCGCTTTGGGTTCAAGTAGCTCTCTGACCGCCTGTTCGGTTGCCCTAACCGACAGCGCTTCAGCAACAATCGCTTCGGCCATCTCCTCTTGGTCGATCGCTGTAGGACAGCCGAGTATGGCGCGTGCATGGCCAGCACTCAGCGCACCAGACGCAACGTAGCCCTGAACTGACGCTGGCAACTGCAGCAGCCTAAGCGTGTTCGTGATGGCGACCCGAGACTTACCGACACGAATACCAAGTTCTTCATGGGTTAGCCCGAAGTCGTCGAGGAGTTGGCGATAGGCTGCGGCTTCCTCAAGTGCGTGGAGATCCTCACGGTGAATGTTTTCAACAACGGCCTGGGCAAGCGAAGTTAGATCGTCTACCTCGCGGATGATCGCAGGAATTGCGGTTAGGCCCGCGGCCCTTGCAGCACGCCAGCGGCGTTCACCCGCTATCAGTTCGTAGCCGGTGCCTACAACCCGAACCAGTACGGGCTGCAATACGCCAAGTTCTCGTATCGATGCCGTCAGAGAATCCAACGCGTCGTCATCAAACACTTCGCGTGGTTGATAGGAGCTGGCGCTGATGAGATCGATTGCCAGTTCTCTATACCTAGCGTCGCCGCCAGTGCCTGAGGCGCTGCGCTCAGGTGGCTCTGCTGGCCCGCTTGACTGTGGTATCAGCGCTCCAAGGCCCCTACCCAGACCCCCTTGCCTACCCATTGTGCTCCCCTCCGGTCGCCTCATAGCTGGACATTGATGACCTCTTTCGCCAGCTCCCGATAGGCGATCGCTCCCCTGCTGATGGGATCAAACACCGTAATTGGCTCACCGTAGGATGGTGCTTCGGAGAGCCGGACCGTTCTGGGTACTACGGTGCGACATACCTTGTCACCGAAGTGATTTCGTACTTCAGTCGCAACCTGATCGGACAGCTTGGTGCGTGCGTCATACATCACGAGGACAATCGCTGATACAACCAGGCTCGGATTGAGGCTCTGTTGGATCAGGCTTACATTCCCGAGTAGCTGACCAAGCCCTTCTAACGCGTAATACTCACATTGAATGGGTATCAGGATTTCCGTAGCAGCCACGAGTGCATTTACCGTTAATAGACCCAGCGAGGGCGGACAATCGATCAGGATGGCGTCGTATTGATCTGCGACCACCGCCAGTGCCTGTTTCAGCTTGAGCTCGCGCGAGAACATCGGAACCAGTTCAATTTCTGCGCCGGCCAGGTCCAGCGATGCCGGTGCAACAAAGAGATGACGCACATCTGTGCTCTCGGTACAGTCCTCTACTGTCGAGGTACCCATTAGGACCTCATACATCGAGCTGTCCAGCGATCTTGGGTCGATGCCTACACCTGTGGTTGCGTTCCCTTGCGGGTCGAGGTCGACCATCAAGATTCGCTGCCCTGCCTCGGCCATGGCTGCCGACAGGTTCACCGCCGTGGTCGTCTTTCCGACTCCGCCCTTTTGGTTTGCTATGGCGATGATACGTGCTGTCAATTCCGGCTCACTTGGCTGACTCCGATAGCAGGTACGAGGAAACTCTCTTGCGCGACTGCCTGCAGTAGGCCAGAGTGGCGAACATGTGCCCCTCAGTCAAGGACCAGCGTCAATTCGACTGGAGAATCTTCCAGAATGTCATCCATGGAGGTTTCGGGGCTAGCATGAAGGCGCCATCAAGTGCCACGTGGAACACCACCGAACTACCAGAGTGGGTGTTTTCGGGTCACCCTCTCAGAGCGTGGCAAATGCTCAGGCCACGCGCCTGAACGCTCAAGAACCACGGCGCTAATCGGCGAGGCCACACGAGCACGCAGCGACATTCCGTACTCACCAAGCGCAACCGACGACCAGCGGTCGGAGTCGGGTGGCTCCGACACCACAAGGCGACCGTCAATTGCAAGCAACCCACCACCACACTCAAGAGTCGTCGCGGGAGGGGCGAATGATCGTGCAGTAACAGCACCACACATACCCCGAAGGTCAGGCGACCATGACGCCGACTCAGCCGACTCGGTTCGAACCGTTACCCACGAATCCACACCCAGTGAAACCACACATGATCGCAGGAATGCAGCCCGGCGAGCAGATCGCTCAACCAGGACTACATCCGGTACTTCCTCACAAAGCAACCAGGCCAAGGCGGGAACGCCGCCGCCAGAGCCTAGATCCGCTACTAACCGGCCACCGACCGGACCACACAACGCCACAAGTGAGCATGCGTGGTTTAGGTGCTCCGCAACCGGTCCGTCGCCAAGAAAGCCTAGGGTCTGTGCCCGCATGAGCTGCTCTAGGATTGCCGACCGGGCAACAAGCATCGGACTAGCTAGGAACTACAACGACCCGCCGCCGAGGTTCGTCGCCATCACTCTCGGACCCAACACCATCGAGGTTTCCGACGGCGTCATGTACGATCTTGCGATCAGTGGCGTTCATCGCTTCGAGTGCGTGTTTGGCGCCGGTGTCGCGAACCTTGCCAGCAACGTCGGCTGTGAACGCTTCGAGCGCTTCGCGCCGCAACGCACGGTATCCCGCAATGTCTACTCGAACCCTGCTGCGAGAGCTTCCACCAAGCTGGCGCTGCAACGCCGTCTTCGCCACCTCACCGAGCGAGGCAAGGGTATGACCGCCAGGACCGATCAGTACGCCAAGGTCTGATCCATCGATCTTCACATCGATGTAGTCGTCCTCGGTGCTCGTAACGGTGGTTGTGGCATCCAGCCCAAAGGACTGCACAAGTCCTTCCAAAAACGTTGCGACCATCTCGCTCTGTTCTTCGATCGTAGTCTCGTCACTCATTTTCGTTTCTTCTTTCTTGGGGAGATCGATGCGGCGTATCCGTCGCCTAACTGAACCTGCTGAGTCGCGTGCTGAGGCCGGAGCTCGCTCGGCGCCGTCGGTAGCGGGCACATTTGTCGACGAACCGAGTTTGCGGCTGCGTCGCCGCGTCCCAGGCGTACCACTCTTTCGTGGCTCTTGTTTCGGCCTCGCCTTACCAGTGGCGGAAGCTGCGCCCTTGGGTGCGGGGACGTCTCGGGAACGCGAGGCCTTGCCACCGTTCTTCGGCGGCCGCTTGGGACGATCGCTCGTAGTTCCATCGGTCCTACCAGACGCTCGCGAGGGGCGGCGCCCCGCAGAACGACCGCGGCGCTCGTGTCGCTCAATTTTCGGCGGTGGCGCGGTGGGACGAACTCGAGCTCTTATCCGCGCTGGCGTCTTACGTAGACCAAACAGCGATGACCCCGCTTCTGCGATAACCGCTACTTCGATTTCAGAAGCGGCGACACCTAGGCGATCAGCGGCTGCCTGTCGAGCATCCGTTTCGGATTCGCCCGTTGTTTCGACCCATTCCATCAGTACAACCCGTTCATCGTTTCTTACGCTTCTTCTTGCTCTTGGACCGATTAAGCCCATCGGCCCCACCCGTTCGCGAGGTTGGCGCAGGGGCTTGGCCATTCGTTTTAGACGCTGACCCTTTACCCGACTTGGCAGTGGGCCGGTTCTGGGCAACACGTCCGCGTGTATTGGCCCGTGGTCGTGGTCGTGGTCGTGCGGTGCCACCACCAGTGGCACCAGGCTCGGTGTCGTAGCCAGACTCGTTGTCAGAGCCGTCGTCAGCGTCGGTATCTGAGCGAGTATTTTCATTTGAGTTGGGCTTTGGGCGAGACGCTCGCTTGTCGCCCGCGGCCTCGATCGATTTGTCATCCTTGGCGGACTTGGAACGGCCGCTTGGCCGCGATGTGCCTTCGGTCTCAATGACGATTGAACCAGGTGCTGGCAGAGTCTTCTGTATGTAGGCCTGCTGGGCTACTCGGTACAAGTTGGACACGATGAAGTACACGACCAGCCCTGCAGGCATGAAGAACGAAAAGATCGGCAACATCCAAGGCAGGAATTTCATAATCGCCTGCTGCTGAGCAGCCTGTTGAGTCATGGGCCCGTCTGTGCGTCGCGCGCTCATCTGCTTTTGCTGAAACCACGACGTGATAGCGGTAACGCCGACCATCAAGATGTATGGAATAGCCGAAACCAGGCTGTCCTGAACAACCTCGTTTGCCTTGCGAGCAAGATCGACACCAAACGCCAACATCTCACCGTTTCCGGCGATGAGATCCTTGAACAGCTCTGTGTTTTCGTCGAGATACTTCGGATCGAAACCAGTTCCAGCCGAGTCGGAGCGAGTCAGACCGTTTAGTACCTGAAAGAGGATAAGAAAGACCGGCATCTGGATGAGCATCGGAAGACACCCTCCAAGAGGGTTGACGCTCTCTCGCTTATACAGCGCCATCATTTCTTCGTTTAGCGTCTGACGATCCTCTTTATGCTTCGCCTGGAGGCGTTTCATCTCGGGTTGCAGTCGCTGCATGGCCATCATGGACCGCGTGCTCTTGAGTGTCAGTGGGGTGAATACCAACATGATGATGAGAGTAAACACGCCAATAGCCAGCGCATAGTTGCCCGTGAACGAGTAACACAAGGCCAGCAGGGCAGCGATGCCGCTAAAAAGACTATCGAGCACGTTACCCATCGATCAGGTGAGCCTTTCTCCCAGATGTAGCTGGGTCTGAACAACTTGAGGACGTATGTGTACAAGAGACGTCGGCACCTGGTACGGGATCCCAGCCCGCTGATCCCCACGGATGGCACCGTGACAGTCGTTTCACAGCCAGGCCAAGCCCCCGCAAAACGCCATGGGTTTCTAGGGCAACGGCAGCGTACTCGGAACACGATGGGTCATAACGACACACGGGCGGTCTCAGGCGCGGCAGTCTGCGATATAACCCGATGATTCCAGTTAGAAGTTGAATAACAAGCCGTTGCATGACTGACCTAGAGGTTAGAAGTGTTTGAGAAACGCGCGCAGACGACCGATAGATCCTCTACCAATTCTGAGAGTGGGGGTTCGCCTTGTTTGCCACGCCAACCGACCAGATATAACCCGGCGCTCGGATACCACTCTGGCGAACCAAACGCTGCCCGTAGGCGCCGCCGGAGTCGGTTGCGCCTAACTGCCGAACCGTGATTTCGTCCGATCGCATAGGCGACGCGTGGCGGATCACACTTCGGGTCGGGCACATGGCGGATCCAGACATATCGGCCTGAAGAACGCACCGATTCAGCTGTTAGACGATCGAAGTCGCGACGTTCTCGGATCCGGTGTATCACGCGCTGAGGCGGTGGCGTCCTTTGCGACGACGGGCCTTAACAACAGCCCGACCAGCCCGGTCAGACATCCGATGCCTGAACCCGTGCCTGGTAGAACGCTTACGCGTGTTCGGTTGATATGTACGCTTCACGAGTGACCTCCGGGACTGCGTAGTCGTCGCTGTCCGTAGCAGGCGGGCCCGATGAGGTTGGGCCGCGCAGAAAAGTTTTCGGTCCAAAGACCGACCAACAGAGGTTAGAGGGTCGACGCGCCATCAGCAATGCGACTTGTGTCCCTTGGACTAACTGGTGCTAACGTCACGCGCCCGCTGGTCTGGTTTCTGGCCACTCCGACCCAGTATCGCTGACCAAATGAGACCGCGTTTACCTGACAGCAACCCACAGACTTGTCCACAGCTGTGGACAGATCGGTGAGCATGGTCTAGTAAGCGGGGCAGACTTCGCAGGCTGCCAGGACTACCAATGACCGACCGAACCACAGAATCAGGCAACGATGTCTGGTCCCGCGCCGCGACACTGCTCGGGTCACAGGTGTCCGAAGGGGTGTGGCTGACTACATTCGCCGACGTTTCCTTAGTGAACGCGGACGACCAGGTCATCACTATTCGGGTACCTAGTTCTCTCGTTCGTGAACGCATCGAGGATCGCTATCGGTCGATAGTCGAAGCCGCGTTGAGGGATGCCGGCTCAGGGGCAGTGTTATCGATCATCGTCGACGACGCGGTAGCGTTGGCACCGGACCTTCAAGAAGTCGAGCCGCCCAGTCGAACCGACAGCAATCGTAGGGTCACCTCTTCTCACGACACCGACCAGCTCATCCCAGGCAACAGCCTTGCCGAGCGCTATACCTTCGAGACCTTTGTTACCGGTACGTCGAACCGATTCGCACATGCCGCCTCGCTCGCCGTGGCCGAAACTCCCGGACGTAGCTACAACCCTTTGTTCATCCATGGGGGTGCTGGCCTCGGCAAAACCCATCTTCTCCAGGCGATTTCTCACTACATCAGGCAGAACTACCCTGGTCACCGGGTCCGGTACGTCTCGACTGAATCGTTCATGAACGAATTCGTCGAGGCCATTCGAACGACTGGTCAGGTCGCCTTCAAGCGACGCTACCGCGACATCGATGTCCTTTTAGTCGATGACATCCAGTTCATGGAAGGAAAGGAAGGGCTCCAAGAGGAGTTTTTCCACACCTTTAACTCTCTCCACGGGGCCGGCCGCCAAGTGGTTCTGTCGTCAGATCGGCCACCAAGGGCGATTGCAACCCTCGAAGACCGGCTTCGTAGCCGGTTTGAGTGGGGTCTCATCACCGATATTCAGCCACCAGACCTCGAAACCCGATTGGCGATTCTTCGCAAGAAAACCGAGCTCGAAGGAACACAATTTCCCGACGAAGTCCTCGACTTCATCGCCACACACATCAAGAACAACATCCGCGAACTCGAGGGTGCCCTCATCCGTGTAGGCGCATTTGCGAGCCTTACCCGCGAACCGCTCGATCTTGCCCTAGCCCAGAAAGTTCTGGCCGACATCGTCACCGACGGTGAACCAAGGCCCATCACGATCAACCGCATCATCGAAGCCACGATTGCAATGTTCGGATTCGAGCGTGACGAGCTCCTCGGTAAACGCAGGCATCGCGCCCTCGTCACCGCTAGACAGATCTCCATGTATGTCAGTCGCGAGCTAACCGACTTGTCTTATCCTGCTATTGCTCGCGAGTTCGGCAACCGCGACCACACCACAGTGATTCATGCAGTCGACAAGATCTCGAAACAGATGGCTGAGCGGCGCCAGATATATGACCAGGTGACCGCCCTGATCCAGGATATCAAGTCACCATGACACGATCCCTGCACCAACTTCGTCGCGCGGTTCGTGGTCAACGTTGTACACACCGCGCGAATAACTTGTGGACAACCGAGGGCTCAGCTGAGCCGCAAACATGTGGACAACGCTGCTCAATCCACAACACACAGCGCGAACTGGTAGCCAGCGTCCCAAGCCTGTGGGAGGCTGGGGAAACTGCTCGGATACCAAAGGCGGTGCTGACCAGCGTATTTGGTCAGTTCTCCACAATCCACACCCCTATTACCACTACTAAAGAACACTTATTACAAGAGGACTGGTCGTGAAGTTTCGTTGCGAACGAGATCTACTACTCGGTGTCCTGTCGACGGCTGGACGCGCCGTCACAGGCAGGGGAGGGGCTCTCCCCGTGTTATCAGGAGTACGGTTAGAAGCCAACGACAACCAGCTGGTTGCTACGGGCAGTGATCTCGATCTCACGATCAGGTCAACCATCGATGTTGCCGTTGAGACTGCTGGCGCAGCTGTTGTCCCAGCCCGGTTGATAAGCGAAATTGTCCGATCTCTCGATGTAGGTGCAGTTGAGATCGAAGTCGCTGGCGACGAAGCCCGCGTTACCTCGGGGCGAAGCCAGTTCGCCGTGCGGACTCTTCCAATCGACGACTTTCCGCGCCTCGACCCGCCTGCAGGCGATCAGGTGAGCGTTCCAGCCGACGACCTCGCTGCTGGACTCAAGCAAGTTGTTCTTGCTGCTAGCTCCGACGATGCCAGACCTATTCTCACTGGCGTTCTGATGACAGCCGAAGAGGGCGGGCTTCGCCTCGTGGCCACCGACTCCTACCGGCTTGCAGTACGCGATCTCCCCGACGCCACCGTGCTCGGCGAAGGCCAAAAGGTGCTTGTGCCGTCACGCGCCCTTGGCGAACTTATAAGGGTTCTTGGTAGTGCCAAAGAGGTTCATGTTCGCCTTGGCGAACGCGATGTGACCTTCGATGTCGCTCCCGAAGATGGCGCAAAGGTGCAGCTAACCACGCGGCTCATCGAAGGAGAGTTCCCTAACTACCGCCAGTTGATTCCGGCGTCGTACCCAAACGAACTCACGGTCGGCCGCGAGACCTTTCTCGACGCAGTTCGGCGGGTCAAGCTGATGGCACGCGAGGCTACGCCTCTGCGGCTAACGCTGTCAGAAGATTCACTCGAGTTAATGGCCGTCACCCAGGACGTTGGCGAGGCCCACGAACAGCTCGATGCCAGTTATTCGGGGGCCGAGCTAACCATTGCCTTCAACCCCGACTACCTCATCGCCGGCATCGAGGCGGCTTCTGGCGATGAGATCACACTCCAGACCCTCGACGCCTTGAAACCAGCGGTGTTGCGTACCAGTGCAGGCCCCGACTACCTCTACCTACTCATGCCAGTACGCGTTTCCTGAATCGGTGGCTGACGACGTCGCTCCAGCAGCGGCCTCGGTGGTGATCGAACAGCTGTCCTTGGTCAACTTTCGCAATCACACCAACAGCGAGATCGTGTTCGCACCGGGGTTATCTGTGGTTTCGGGCGCTAATGGTGAGGGTAAAACCAACTTGCTTGAGGCCATTGGTTACTTGTCGTCGTTATCCAGTTTTCGCGGCGCCTCAACCGACACGATGATCGGCATTAACGACGAGCAGGCGGTGGTTAGGGCCCAACTTCAGGTGAATGGACGCGAGCAACTCATCGAAGCTCAGCTCGATCGGCGCGGCCGCAATCGCATTCAGGTAAATCGGCAACCGCTCAAACGGGCCAGAGACCTACTCGGAACCCTTCGAGTTGTGGTGTTTGCGCCTGACGACTTGGCTATTGTAAAGGCCGGGCCAGGTGGGCGACGCGAATTGCTCGACTCAATTCTTGGGTCAGTACACCGGCGCCACGAGGGCGATCGCTCAGACATCGACCGAGTCTTGAAACAGCGTGGGTCGGTCTTGAAGCAGGCTGGTGGGGCGACGAATGGCGAAGTTCGGGCCACGCTTGATGTTTGGGATTCCAAACTTGCTGATGTCGGCGAGCGTCACGTTGGTGCCCGCGAAGTGCTGGTCGCAGAGCTGAGCCCGATTGTCGAACAGCTGTATCGGAGCTTGGCTGGTGACGACACGGCCGTGACAATGACATATCGCCGGTCGTGGGAAGGATCACTTCTCGAGGCCCTTACCCAATCGCGGGGCGACGATCTCCGGCGGAGAATGACCCTAGTCGGGCCTCATCGTGACGATCTAGAGATGTCTATCAACGGCCTACCAGCGCGTACCCACGGGTCCCAGGGAGAGCAACGAACGCTTGCTCTTTCGTTGCGGCTTGCTTCGCAACGAGTAATTTCCCGCCGCGTTGGCTGTGAGCCTGTTGTTCTTCTCGATGACGTCTTTTCTGAGCTCGACGAGCAGCGCGCGTCCGCTTTGGTCCGAGAGTTGCCCGCCGCGCAGACGATTTTGACCACTGCTACGGGCAGTGTTCCCGCCGGGGCCAAGCCGGCTGCTTCATATGTAGTTATCGGTGGACAAATTCGAGAACAGCATGGCTGAACCACGGTCGCTCGATAGTGCCCTAGGCCGAATTATTGGTTCGATGACCTCGTCCCAGGGTCCAATTGTGCAGATCCTCGAGCACTGGAACGACGTCGTCGGTGATGCTGTAGCGAACCACGCGCGCCCCCGCCGGCTGACCGACGGTGTATTGATGGTCGAAGTGGACGATCCTGCATGGGCTACTCAGCTGAAGTTTTTACGAGAACAGATCTGTCTGAAGCTCAACGAGCGACTTGGTCGGGAGGAAGTAGACCGCGTTGAGCTTCGGGTTGTAGCCAGATAACTTCCACTACTGACAAATATCACTGTAAAGCCGCCCCAAAGGCCTGGAAATGCCCGCTCCGGACGTCCGATACCCCCCCACTTGGTGGTATAGTTGGGGCTTCCTCGGCGCTGTGAGCGCCCAACACACTAAATGCCCAGTTTGAGCTAAACGGTCACTGCGCTCGACCACTCAGATTGCGGCACCGGGGCCTTCCCCCGACCTGAAGGGGTATTTCTGCGTGGCTGAACCTTCGATGTCCTACGACGCGAGCAACATCCAGGTCCTTGAGGGTCTCGAAGCAGTCCGTAAGCGGCCCGGGATGTACATCGGCTCGACTGGGCCAACCGGTCTACACCACATGGTGTATGAGGTCGTCGATAATGCTGTCGACGAAGCGATGGCGGGTTTCTGCACTGAGATCGACGTAACAATTTTGGCCGACGGCCGGTGTCGGGTGGTCGACAACGGGCGCGGTATTCCGGTTGGACCTCACCCTAAGTTTCCCGAGATGTCGGCTGCTGAGGTTGTTTTGACCGTGCTTCATGCTGGCGGCAAGTTCGGTGGCGGCGGGTACAAGGTCTCAGGTGGCCTTCATGGCGTCGGTGTCTCGGTAGTCAATGCCCTTTCGACTTCGGTCGAACTCGAGATCGACCGCGACGGAAAGCGCTATCGTCTTACCTTCAGCGACGGCGGCCAGACCGATGGCCCCATAGAAGTAATCGGTGAAGCGCCCAATAACCGCACTGGGACCACGGTCACGTTCCGTCCCGACGGCTCAATCTTCGAAGAAACCGAGTTCAAGGCCAAGACTCTCACCGATCGTTTTCAAATGATGGCGTTCCTCAACGCAGGCCTTCGGTTTAATTTTCGAGACGAGCGCGTCGGACAAGAATCCGAACTGTCTTACCGCTACGACGGCGGCATCCGCGACTTTGTTGCTCATCTGAACGCAAGTAAGCAGGCGTTATTCGAAGAAGTTGGGTGGTTGCGCGGCGAGGACAGCGGCGACGAAGTCGAAGTCGCTTTCCAATGGCATTCCGGGTTCAATCTCGATGGTTTACACAGCTTTGCCAACGGCATTAGCACCACTGAAGGCGGGATGCACGAGGAAGGCCTGCGTAGTGCTCTCACCTCGACCATCAACAAATACGCTCGCGCCAAGAACATTCTCAAAGAAAGAGACGACAACCTTCAAGGCGATGACATCCGAGAAGGCATGACCTGCATCGTCAGCGTCCGGCTTCAGGAGCCACAATTCGAGGGCCAGACCAAGGGCAAACTTGGTAACACCGCGATGCGTTCTCTGGTTCAGAAGACCACGAACGAAGAGTTGGCCGACTGGCTCGAAGAGCATCCCAAACAAGCCAAGATTGTGCTTTCGAAGGCGATGGATGCCAGGAGGGCCAGACTGGCGGCCCAGAAGGCCAAGAACACGATCCGCAAATCAGCCCTCGACGGCGCTGGCTTGCCAGGCAAACTCACCGACTGCGCGTCTCGCGATCCAGAAGACTCCGAGGTGTACATAGTCGAGGGCGATTCCGCCGGGGGCTCAGCCAAGGAGGCCCGCGACCCGCACACGATGGCCATCTTGCCGATCCGTGGCAAGATCATCAACGTCGAACGGGCCAGGATCGATCGCGTTTTTGCCAATACCGAGGTTCAGGCCCTCATCTCGGCAATCGGTGCTGGCGTTGGCGAAACGTTCGATGGCGACAAGATTCGCTACCACAAAGTTGTGTTGCTCTGCGATGCTGATGTCGATGGCAGCCACATCCGGACGCTGCTGCTGACGTTCTTCTTCCGGTTTATGCGCGAGCTTGTCGAGCGAGGGTATGTCTACATCGCCCAACCACCGCTGTATTCCACCAAGGTCGGAACCGAAACGCTCTACCTCAAAGACGACAGTACTAAGGACGCTTTCCTGGCCGGTCGCCCAAACCACAAAAACGAGTTTCAACGACTGAAGGGTCTTGGCGAGATGGATGCCCACGAACTGTGGGACACAACCATGGATCCCGAAACTCGTACGTTCCTGCGGGTCACGATGGAGCAGGCGGTGCTTGCCGACCAGGTGTTCAGTGTGCTCATGGGCGACGACGTCGAGAAGCGTAAAGAATTCATTCAGACCAACGCCCATGACGTGCGTTTCCTAGACATCTAAGTGAGCCCAGCAGGTGACCCAGTAAGTGATACAGCGGCGTGAGTGACGAAACCCCAGATAGCCAAGATGCCCCAGCCGAGTCCGGTGACGGCCAGGTCGACAATGACGTGGTTGTGTCTGTTCGCGATATCGACATCCAAGAGGAGATGGAGCAGTCGTTCCTTTCTTACGCGATGTCAGTTATCACGGCTCGGGCTCTTCCCGATGCTCGTGACGGGCTCAAACCAGTACACCGGCGCATCCTGTGGTCGATGTTCGACACCGGTCTACGGCCCGACCGGCCCCACAAGAAGAGCGCGACGGTGGTCGGCGATGTAATTGCCAACTATCACCCCCACGGCGATGGAGCCATCTACGGAGCGCTTGTCCGTATGGGTCAATCGTTCAGCTTGCGCCACACCCTCATCGATCCTCACGGCAACTTTGGAAGCCCCAACGACCCCCCTGCCGCATACCGATATACCGAGTGCAAGATGTCGGCGCTGGCCATGCACATGGTGGCGGGTATCGACGAAGACACGGTCGACTTCTCCCCGACCTTCGATGGTTCCAAAGACGAGCCCGAGGTCATGCCATCGCGGTTTCCGAATCTCTTGGTTAATGGCGGCCAAGGTATCGCCGTCGGAATGGCCACCAGTATTCCGACCCACAACTTGGGCGAGATTATCGATGCCACCAAGTATCTGATCGACAACCCTGGTGCCGAAATCGGCGAGCTCATGGAGTTTGTGAAGGGCCCCGACTTCCCGACGGGTGGCACCATCATGGGCCGCGCTGGTATTCATCAAGCGCTAACTACCGGACGGGGCTCAATCCGTATCCGGGCAACCGCTGAGATCATCGAAGGTCGTAGTGGCGACCAGATTGTTGTTACCGAGATTCCCTATCAGCAATCGGTTGAGAACATCGAAGCCAAGATTGCCGACGCCGTCGAGCGTAAGGTTATCGACGGCATTCGAGCGCTACGAAACGAATCAGCTAAGGGCAAGACCCGGTTCGTGATCGAACTCAAACGAGATGCTCCTGCACTTGTTGTTCTTAATAACCTTTACAAGCACTCGCCGCTTCAGAGCAGCTTCCCAGTCAACATGGTGGCTCTCGTTGATGGGGTGCCGCGCACTCTTAACCTTCTGACCGCTCTACTTGCATATGTCGACCACCAGATCGAGGTCGTCACTCGAAGGTCCGAGTACCGCCTGCGCCAGGCCCGCGATCGGGCCCACATTGTTGAAGGTCTTCTCAAAGCCCTCGACCTGATCGACGAGATCATTGCAACTATCCGAGCGAGCGAGGATCGATCAGCTGCGTTGGCTGCTCTTCAGGTTGAACCCTTCGAGTTCAGCGAGCGGCAAGCTAATCACATCCTCGACATGCAACTCTCGCGCCTTACGAGGCTCGGTCGGTCTCGTCTCGAAGAAGAGTTGGCGGTACTCCTTGCTGCCATCGCCGAGCTCGAGGCCATTCTTGGCAACGACACCATCTTGCGTGGAGTGATTAAGGACGAACTAACCGAAATCCGCGACAAGTTTGCCCAAGATCGGCGTACCGGCATTGCGTTCGATCCCGGAAACATGGAAGACGAAGACCTCATCGAGGACGAACCCTTAATCGTCACGATGTCCGATCGCGGCTATATCAAGACGATTGCCATCGACGCGTTCCGCATTCAGGGTCGCGGCGGACGCGGTGTTCAGGGTGCCAGGCTGAAGGACGAGGATGTTCTCATCCACGTGCTCACAACGTCGGCTCACGCGTATCTTTTGTTCTTTTCGAACAAGGGAAAGGTCTATCGCCTGAAGGCCCATCAGATTCCGATGATGGACCGAACAGCCAGAGGCACCGCGGTAGTGAACCTGCTTCAACTCGACCCCGATGAGCAGATACAGGCCATCATCGACACCCGCGATTACGAGACCCACCGGTACTTGTTATTCGCAACCCGCGACGGGGTTGTGAAGAAAACACTGCTAACCGAATACGACAAGTCGCGCACCGATGGGCTCATCGCGGTCAACCTTCGCGAAGGTGACGAACTTGTAAGTGTGGTCAGGACATCAGGCCACGACGATGTATTCATGGTTGCGGCATCGGGCCAGACGATTCGTTTCGATGAGAACAATGTTCGATCGATGGGTCGATCCGCGTCTGGTGTCCGCGGAATGCGGCTTCGTGGCGACGACTACGTAGTTGCTTGCGATGTCGGCCGGCCCGATGTCACCTTGTTGACGGTTACCGACGACGGGCTCGGCAAACGCACAGAGCTCGAGCGGTTCCCCCGAAAGGGGCGTGGAACTATGGGTGTCCGCGGCATCCGACTCAGACGCGAAGACGTAAGGGTAGTAGGCGCACTTATGGTCGCCGACAACGACGACGTTGTGCTGGTGGCTTCGGGCGGAACACTGATCCGGGTGCGCGCTGCCGACGTTTCGATCCAGGGTCGCGACGCTGGCGGTGTGAGGGTCATGAATGTTGCTGATGGCGAAAGCGTGGCGTCGATTGCTCCTCAGCCGGAGGTACTCAACAATGACGAAGAAGCAATGAATGAAGACGCCGCCGACGTTGCCACCGAGGCGTTGTCTGCCGGTTCGGTCGATGAGAACGAACTTGCTGTTGATGAGGTCCAACAGGGCCCCGATGCTGGTCCAGAGTTGGAGTAGCCGTTCACACTTAACAGCCACAGAGTGGCCGTGTTGCCTTCTTCCCCTAAATCCGTCGTTTGTTCGGCACCAAACAGGGGGTAAAAAAGAGAGTGCTTACACTGCCTAGAGCTAAGGATCAGTCCGGTTGCGGAACGTGGCTTGTCATCGTGGTTATTGCTGTCGCTAGCGTGATTCTGCTGGGCGGGACCCAGCTCGCGACCACCGTGGTGAGTTCTGCACGGGCCAGAACCGTAGCCGACGCCGCGGCGCTTGCGGCTACCACAGACCAAACTGCGGCTCGGCGAATCGTCACCAAAGCCGGAGGCGAGCTCCGGTCCATGACCCAACAGGGAGAGGTTGTGGTCGTAGTGGTCGATGTTGATGGTCAGCAGGCTCGGGCCGCGGCCGCAAAGCCGGCCCCACTAGGTGGAACCGGTGATCGAGCCGGATTGGCCCCCGCCATGTTGGCTGCGCTAGTGCGGGCCGATGATCTCCTTGCCCAGCCCGTGCCCGTCGTGTCGGGGTATCGCAGCCCGGCGCATCAGCAGTGGTTGTGGGACCGACGCGCCGGCAATCTCTACCCGGTTGCTAGGCCCGGTACAAGCAAACACGAAGCTGGTCTCGCCGTCGATGTGCCTTTGGGTTTCGTGCCGGCTCTCAAGTCGGTTGCCGAGTTCTCGGGCCTCTGCCACCCACTGCCCGATACTGATCCCGTACACTTCGTGGTGTGTCCGAATCTACGCTGAACACCGACGGCGTCTCCACTAGCGAAGAAGCAACGTTTGCTGCCGCTATTGGTCTGACCCCGCCATCGCGGTCGAGTACCAAGCGCCGCGATTCCAAGATCGACACTTCGGGCCGGCCGCTACTTACCGCCGAAACGGCCGGCGCGGCGGCGGCTTCTTTGGGTACTTCCACCCCGTCACCGAATCTGCCCAAGCTCGAGGTTCCTACTGCCCAATCCACAGCGAGGGTTGGCGCGCCGGGAGTGCAAGGCTCACCACGTACGGGGTCGGTGCCGGTTCTGCAACCCCAACCCGCGTCAACCAACCTCACTGGGTCGATTCCAGCGGTAGGCATAGCGGCACCCGATCACGACAAGATTTCGTGGTGGAAGCGCCGTCGAATGCGGGTTCGTCGTGTTCGTCGCACGATTCGTCACGTGGATCCATGGTCGGTGTTCAAGATCTCGGTCATCTTGTTTACCTGTTTGTATGTGGCCTTCATGGCCGCTGGTGTCTTGTTGTGGCGTGCGGCTGTGGATGCGGGCCTGATCGGTCGGTTCGAGTCGTTCTTGCTCGAAGTTGGCGTATTCGAGACCTTTGTCATCGAAGGCGAAATCATCTTTCGCTCTTCTTCCATCATTGGTGTCGTGATGGTGGCCGCAGCGTCTGCGATCTCGGTGGTTGTGGCGATCTTGTTTAACCTCATCAGCGACCTCACCGGTGGTGTGAGGGTGACAGTTCTTGAAGAAGACCTCGGTCGGCCCGAGCGAGTTCGTCGCTGATCGTTTCAAATCATGGTTTGACCCGGCCGACGGTGCGAGTACCATCGTCGATCTTGCGGGGCTATAGCTCAGTTGGTTAGAGCGCACCCCTGATAAGGGTGAGGTCGCTGGTTCGAATCCAGCTAGCCCCACGCCGCAGCTTGACGGTCCATCCCTGGGAGTACCTCTGTGATCAGACTAATTCGGCGAGCCGCCCTGGCGATGAGCGTTGGGTCGCTCATCGCGGCGGTACTCCGGCTCCGCGGCTCAGGTGGCACACCACCTCGGCATGGTAGTTGGCGCGAACTCTCAGACACGGACTTGAGTTGACGCACCACGTTGGGGTCATAGGAGTCGGCAACGTTGGCGGCCGGCTTGTTCGTCAGCTGTTGAGCTGCGAACTCGTCGCGACGATATCGGTCACCGACTCGAGGCCTGGAAGAGCTAATGAGGTTGTAGATCTTATCAGTGAGGACAAAGTCAGGGCCCACGCTTCGCCATGGGTCGACGCCACCGTCACGGTTTTGGCTGGTGGCGCCGGGTCACACGGCGAACTTGCGAGCAAGGCCCTAGCTTCAGGCTCAAATGTAATATCGGTCTCGGACTCCATCGAAGACGTCCGCGGTCTGCTGGCCCTCGACAAGCAAGCAAAAGTGGCTGGGCTAAGTGTGATTGTTGGGGCAGCAATGGCTCCCGGATTATCAGACCTGCTGGCCGGATTGGCTGCAAATCGGTTCGATTCCGTCGAGGAAATTCATATCGCTAAGGCCGGTACGGGTGGTCCCGCTTGTGCCAGACAACACCACCGGGCACTGGGTGGCGACGCCGTCGACTGGCGCGATGGAGGGTTCATTGGTCGACGGGGCCGTAGCGGACGCGAGCTAGTGTTTTTCCCAGAACCCATCGGTGGGCGCGACTGCTATCGAGCTGCTCTGCCAGATGCCCTGTTGCTCGCTCCCGAATTCGAAGCCGTTGAGCGGGTTACCGCACGGCTGTCGGCGACTCGCCGCGATCGGCTTACCGCCCTGCTTCCCATGATGAGGCGCCCCCATGCAGACGGAGGCCCAGGAGCGGTTCGAGTCGAGGTTCGCGGGGTTATCGGGAGCTCTCGGGAGACCGTTGTTCTGTCGGCAGTCGACCACCCGTCAGCGGCCGCCGCTGTTGTTGGCGCCGTTGCGACCGAGTCTATTCTCGATGGCAGTTGGACTGTTACCGGGGCCCATGGTCTCGCGGCTGCAGACCGTCCTGAACAGTGGCTACGAGAGTTGGCAAGGCGTGGCGTCAAGGCGGCGCGCTTCACCGAAGCCGGATAGCTGTCTGTTCGGGCGGCCTCTTGGCTACATAGTCAAATCTGAATTGGAACTCAGTTTCTGAACATGTAACAGCACAAAGTCTAAAGCAAACACCCGCGCGTGCCGATGGACAAACCTGCGGGCCGGTTATGGTCCGCTTGGCCCAGAAACAGAGGGAGCTGTTCCTGCATGACCAATGACATGGAAGTCACGGCGCGCATCGAAAACAATCTGCCACTTGTAAAGCATGTGGTTTTCCAAGTGGCGGTACATTTTCCCCGCCACGTGGAACGTGAAGAACTTGCCCGAGCTGGAGCGCTTGGGTTAGTTGAAGCAGCACAACGCTACGACGAGTCGCGTGGCGTACCTTTTGAGCGGTTTGCCGCTCAAAGGATTAGAGGTGCGATTCTCGACTCAGTTCGAGCTGCCGACTGGGCTCCTCGATCAGTTCGAAATCTGGCTCGGTCGCTTGAACAAACAGAACAACGATTGGCCAATCGACTTGGACGGTTACCTATTGCCCAAGAAGTAGCCGACGAGCTCGATATGGACCTCGAACGGCTCTATCGCATTCAGGATCGAGTTCATCGCTCGGTCGTGTTGGCCTTAGATCATTATGTGGCCCCAGACGACGACGAAGAACTTACCCTCGTCGATGTGTTGGCCGAGCCGACAACGCTTGAACCAGATGCCGATCTTGAGGTCCGCGAGATGCGTGGTTATCTGCGCGATGCGGTCGGTCTGTTACCAGAACGGCATCGAGCTGTAGTCGTGGGGTATTTCCTTGAGAACAAGACCTCTCTCGACTTGGCCCGGTTCCTCAACGTCACCGAGAGTCGCATCAGCCAGCTGCGCTCAGAGGCTTTGGTGATGCTGAGAGAGGGAATCACTTCTCAGTATGAAGGCACGGTTGTATCCCACGACGAGGTGAAGGGCCGCGTCGCCCGTCGAAAGGCTCGGTATGCGACTGCGATCTCCGAGGCTTCGTCTTGGCGGGATCGGGTTATCCATCTTGGCAAAGACGAACACCTGCGAGCGGGTGTTAGCGAAGAAATTCAGCTGGGATGACGTATCTCTAGTGACTTAGAGACCCGGCAGGGTGTAGAAGTGCCCAAGTAGAGTGCATGCGGCGAGACTCACTTGGGTCTCGCCGCTAGCGCGTCAGATCGCGAGCAATGAGTGCCAATCATCGATTTGGGAAGAATCGCCGAAGATCTCGAGATTGTCCGCAGAACGGGACCACACGAATAGGGCCAGGGCTGCGGCCGAACCACGAACCGCAGTAGTCGACTTTGCGTGGGCGCGGGACATCACAACCCCAGTGGCGTTGCGCTGAAGCACCCACTCGCCTTCGGTATCTGTTGCGTGTAGGTGGACCGACCGCTCGGAGTCGTCGCTGAATCGGGAGGCGAGTCGAGGCAGGAATAGGTCGAGGTATTCATCGACTATCGCCACCGCGTGGTGGGGGTCCAGTACGTAGTCGGCGTCCCCTATCGCCGCAGCATCCCATTGATGGATGGCTGTCTCGTTTGCCATCCTTCTAAACCAGAAGGCGGCTGGTTTTGGTCCGAAGAAAGTCCAGACCGGAGTGTCTGGACTGCAAAGGCTGAAGGCGGTCTGGAGCTGGTCGATTGTTGAGGCGAACCATTCGGCCAGAAGCACATCTTCGGGTCTCGGATCGATCGGTGGTCTGCCCATCGCTGGATCTGCGGTGTTCAATGATGTAGTGGCCATTTCATAGACGTGACCCGTGTGTTCCAGTAAATCCTGCATTGTCCAGGTAGGACATGACGGGACTTTGGCGGCGCTGTCGATGTTTCTGCCATGTTTGGCGAGAGCGGTTGAGTGACCGCCAAACCAATCGAGAAACTGAAGGGGCGTTGGCTGGTTGGGCGCTGGCTGGTTAGGCATTGTCGCTCCGTTGGTTAGGTGCGTCGGGTAGGTCATGCTTTCGGGCCGCGGCGAACACTCCGAGCAGGCCCAACAGAGCTGTCACTACGATCGTGATCCAGTGATTGCCTCCCGGAGCGTCGAGTTCGAAATAGTCTCGGGTATAGGGCCATACCATGATCAGTCCGTAGGCCGCGGCCATCGAACCAATGAGTATGTAACGGCGTCGATTTAGTGGTCTAGCCGCGGCCGCGAGGATGCCGAGGCCTGTAACCAACAAAACAAGTGTGGCCGCGGTTCTGGCCTCGGCAAGGGTACGAAGATCGTCTCTGCGGACTATTTCGAAGGCAGTGAACGTTGACGCCGCGGCTGCCGCTCCAGCTGGCAGGGCGAGTCGGAGCACTCGGTTGATGAAACCTGGGCGAGCAGTTGCGTTGCTTGGCGATAGTGCCAGGAAAAAACCAGGCACGCCGATCGAGAACGTGCCAATAAGGGTCAGGTGTCGCGGGAGGAACGGAAATGGCGAACCGAGCAGACCAGAAGCGATAGCCAATAGCACCGCATAGGCGGCCTTGGCCACGAACAGGGTTGAGACGCGTTCGATGTTGTTGATGACCCGTCGACCCTCGGCCAGAACCAGTGGCAGGGTGGAGAACTTGTTGTCGAGAAGCGTCAACTGGGCAACAGCGCGACTAGCGGGCGAACCTGAGCCCATCGCGATTCCCATATCGGCGTCCTTGAGGGCGAGGACATCGTTGACACCGTCGCCTGTCATGGCCACGACATGGCCCCGAGACTGAAGAGCGTTGATCATCGAACGCTTCTGATGGGGTGACACGCGACCAAAGACAGCATGGGTCTCGAGGGTGTTGGCCATCTCGGTCTGGTCCGTGGGCAGGGTACGGCCATCAATACCGACTGATGAGTTGGGAACACCTACCCGCGAGGCGATTGATGCCACGGTGTCGGGGTTGTCGCCCGAGATCACGCGCAGAGAAATGCCTTGCTCGATTAGGAACCGGAATATCTCGGCGGCGTCGCTCCGAACTTCGTCTTCTAGGACAACCAACCCCTGAGGTTCAATGTCTGTCGGAAGCTCTTCATCGATGACGCTAGTGGTGTGGGCCACCATGATTACCCGGCTCCCACGTTTGGTGTGGGACTCGATGGTCTCGGAGTGTTGATCCGGCGCAATCATCTCAGGTGCGCCGAGCACCCACCAACCATGCCCAGCGAACTCAGCCGCCGCCCACTTTCGCGCCGAATTGAACGGAATGACATTCATGACCGCCCACTTGGGGCTAACAAACACGGTTCCGATGGCGGCAAGGGTGGCGTTGGGGTTCGGGTCGGCCGAAACCATAGCCCCGAGGCCAGCCGCAAGTTCGTCGTTGACTTCGTCGAAGGTAACGAGCTCTCCGAAGGCGATGTTTCCGGTTGTGATGGTTCCGGTTTTGTCCAAACAAAGGACGTCGACGCGAGCCAGAAGTTCGACCGAGGCCAGTTCCTTGGCCAGCGCTTGGCGCCGAGCCAGGGCCAGTATCCCGACGAAGAACGTGATGCTCGTCAGTAGGACGAGACCGTCGGGCACCATCGCGACGGCGGCTGCCACCATGCCCTGAAGCGCCTGTTGCCAAGTGTCCTCGGCGTCGAGCAAACGCCAGAACAACACGATGCTTACTGGAGGGATGATAAAGGTAAGCCACCGAAGAATGAGTGAGATTCCGGCTTTGAGTTCGCTGTTCACCAAAACAAACTTGCGAGCCTCCTCGGTGAGAGCATTGGCATAAGAGTCAGCGCCGATCCGGGTAGCTCTGAAGAACGAACTTCCGGCGACGACGAAGCTGCCAGACAGAACCTCGTCACCTAACGACTTCTTGATTGAGTCGGCCTCGCCGGTGAGAAGACTCTCGTCGAGTTCGAGAACCGAGGATGTGATGAGCGCGCCGTCGACCGGAAGCTGATCGCCCGGTTTGGCCTCGATGACATCGTCGAGCACGATTTCGCCTGGTGTGACCTCAACGGCGAGGCCGTCGCGTCGAACGAACACGGCGGGAGTGTTCAAAACCTCGAGGCGGTCGAGTGTACGTTTGGCTCGCACCTCTTGGACCACACCAATGATGGAGTTCGAGATAATCACGCCAGCAAATAGGGCATCGTTGGGTTTCCCCGCGATGAGGATCAAGACCAATAACGAGCCCATTATCATGTTCACCGTGGTAAACACGTTGGTGTAAATGATGCGGCCGACCGTGCGTGTCACCGGTGGCGGTGGAGTATTTGCCCGACCATCGGCAAGGCGTTCCGCGACCTCGGCGGAGGTTAAGCCAGCGGGGGCGTCGGTACTCACCAGGGGGAGTGTAGAACCCGCGCCTAGAGAAGTAGACCCCGTACCGGTAGGATTTCGGGACCATGTCCTTCTTGGCAGCTATCCCGAGCCCGTCCACTAACTCCATTAGTCTTGGACCGCTCAATTTCCGTGCGTACGGAGTCGCCATTGCTATTGGAGTGCTCGCTGCGGTGTGGCTTGCTCAGCGCCGTATGGCACAGCAAGGACGGGATCCCGAGGTCGTTACCTCACTAGCGATGTGGGGAGTGCCCTTTGGTGTTGTTGGAGGTCGGCTGTACCACGTAATCACCGACAATCAGCGGTACCGGGGCGAGTGGATAGAGGCCTTCAAGGTATGGGAGGGCGGCCTGGGTATCTGGGGCGCGGTCGCTGGAGGGGTACTCGGCGGCCTAATTGCCGCTAAACGCGCCAACCTCGAACTTAGCGAGGTGTTCTATGCCATTGCGCCCGCCATCCCGCTTGCTCAGGCCATCGGGCGCGTCGGTAACTGGTTTAATCAAGAGTTGTTCGGCCGCCCATCGAGTTTGCCGTGGGCCCTCGAGATTGATCAAGCGAACCGTCCTCGAGGCTTCGTCGACTCGCCAGCGTTTCACCCCACCTTCCTGTACGAAGCTCTATGGAATCTTGGTGTGGTGGTGCTTGTCATTTGGGTTGTACCCAAGGTCTTGCCGAGGCTCCGACTTGGTTATGAGTTTGCGGTCTACGTCGGTTTGTACACCGTCGGCCGGTTATGGATTGAACTTCTCCGAATCGACGCTGCCAACGAGATCTTGGGCCAACGCATAAACGTTTGGACGAGCCTCATTGTTGGTGGTGTCGCCTTTGCGCTCGTGTGGATCAACCGCAACGGTGGCCGTCATCAAGATGTCGAAGATGAGTCCGAAACCAGGAGTGCTAATTCGGGCGTAGCTGACTCCAACTAGTTAATCGATAGCAGCCTCGGTCGACTGGACATTCTGTACCACTCAAATGGGTGCGGGTCATCTGACCTGTAATTTCGAAGGATCGAGCTAGGGCAAGGACGCCGTGGTGCGCGAATTGTCCGCGCCGTCGTCCAGACGGCTGATCTGATCGGAGTCCCCCATGGGTGGTCTTGGCCTCGGCGACGGTGTTACCGACATCGCTGCATACGCACTCCATGGCCTGAACCGTCGTTCTGAGGTTCGGGCGAACAACATCGCTAACGCTTCAACTCCTGACTTCTTGGCGAAGTCGGTTGATTTCGAGACATCTCTTCGCTCAAAGATCGCCCGCGGCGGCGATCTCACCAACAGAAGCGTGATCGAGTCGGTGGCTGATGGTCTATTAAACGCCAACGGCAACAGTGTCGATCTCGAAGCCGAAACCACTGCTCTGGTTTCGGACAATCTGCTGTTTCAGGCCATAGTCAATGGGTACAACTACAAGATCGGCGTGATACGTCGGGCTCTGGGTACAGGATGAGCGGCCCATTCGGAGCCCTCGATGCCGCAGCTAGTGGTGCCTCAATGGCCAGCCGCTGGATGGACGTGCTTGGCCACAATCTGTCCAACCTCAACACTGTTACCTCGACGGACAGCGAGCCGTTTCGGTCGAAGTTCCTTGTTTTGGCTGAGGGATCTGGTGGCAAGGGTGTGCAGATCCAAGAGGTCGTAGCGGCTTCGGGCGATGCACCACTGCGGTACGACCCGGATCATCCACTTGCAAACGAAGACGGAATGGTTCAAGGCCCAATCGTCGATACCGCTGGTCAGATGTCTGACCTCATCATCGCTAGCCGGCACTACCAACTGAACCTCCAAGTCGTCAAGGCTGCCGAAGAGGCTTATCAGTCGGCACTCGGAATCGGGAGATCGTAATGACACCAGTATCTGGAATCGGCGGCTTGGCTCCGTCGGCGTTTACTCAGACAAGCGCACCCGCCAGCGGTGGTTTCGGCGAAATGTTCGCTAATGCGATGGGCTCGGTATCTCAGGCAGAACGCGCCGCTGACGATCTGGTCGCAGCTCTTGCTTCTGGAGAAGATGTCCAGCTAAGCGATGTTGCGATCGCCACTACCGAAGCGTCTATCGCTGTTGATCTACTCGTGACGGTCCGTGACCAAGCTGTGCAGGCCTATCAGCAGATAGCGAACCTTCAGCTCTAATGAGCTCGGCCCCAACCTTGACCCCTGTTGAAATGCGCGCGGTTCTGCCGTCGAACCTCTCACACCGTGTGAGTGGCCTCGACGCGGCCCGTCGACGCGGGCAGGTGTCGCGTGTTCGGGGCAGCGAGATCGAGATTCGGGGACTGAACATCCCGGTCGGCGACATGGTCGAGATCACCATTGGCGCAGCAGCGGTGCCTGGCCAGGTGGTTGGTCTGAATCCGGCGTCAGCGATTGTTGCGTTGCTTGGCAGCGCGGAAGGTATTCAAAGAGGCGATGTCGTAGCGCCAATTCCTCAGCTACTTCCGCGTGCGAGCGACGCCTTGATCGGTCGTGTCGTCGACGGTCTTGGTCGTCCAATCGATGGCGGGCCTCCAATCCCGGGCGCGCCCCTTCAACTAGAGATCTCTTCGCCTAATCCACTCGAGCGGGCGCGGGTCAACGCACCGCTGTCAACTGGTGTGCGCGTCCTCGATGTGATGGTCCCCGCAGCACGCGGTCAACGTCTCGGGATTTTCGGTGGGTCTGGTGTTGGTAAATCCACCTTGTTGGGAATGATGACCCGTGGCACCGACGCCGACATGAACGTGGTCGCGCTCATCGGTGAGCGCGGTCGCGAAGTACGGGAGATGCTCGAAGATGACCTGGGTGCGGACGGACTTGCGCGCTCTGTGGTTGTAGTGGCTACTTCAGACCAGCCTCCGATCATGCGCCGGCGTGCTGCTGAACTCTCAATTCGCTACAGCGAGTACTTCGCGGACAACGGAGCCGATGTGCTGTTGTTGTTCGACTCCCTCACTCGCCTAGCCATGGCCCAGCGCGAGCTTGGATTGGCTGCTGGCGAACCGCCAACGGCGCGTGGTTACACCCCCTCAGTCTTCTCGTTGTTGCCGGCATTGCTGGAACGAACCGGTCCTCGTGCCAACGGTTCGATTACTGGGTTCTTCACTGTTCTCGTAGATGGTGACGACATGAACGATCCGATCGCCGACGCGGCTCGATCGATTTTGGATGGCCACATAGTTCTTGATCGCCGCCTAGCCCACCGTGGCCAGTACCCGGCGGTCGACCCGATGGCATCGCTGAGCAGGCTGGCCACAACCGTCTCGAATCCAGAAGACCTTGCTGCGGCGACCACTTTACGCGGCGCATTGGCGGCAGTTGAGGATGTGCGCGACCTCATCGAAGTTGGCGCGTATGCGGCCGGCTCAAATGCTCGCGCTGACGCTGGTTTGTTGGTTGAGCCCGAGATCTGGGCTCTTCTCGGCCAGCGTCCGGATGATCTGACCGCGGCGAGTGACGCTCGTTTGGTGGCGCGCGATCTAGCGAGCAGGCTCACGTGAGCGATCGCTTGAGTGTTGTGGTCCGTCTGAGGCGCCTGCGCGAACGTAACTCGCAGCGCGATCTTGCTGGTGTGCACGAGCGTCTGGTTAGCGCCAGACAACACCTGGATTCGCTGCGCCGGCCCATATTCGATGGCGGACGCGAGCTGGGTACAGAACACCTAATCGCGCTTCGAGCCCAAGGTGTCCTTCGAGCCGAAGAGCTTGAGATGGCGCGTAAGGAACTTCAGCGATCGAGATCCGCAGTCAACGAAGCCATGACAGCAGTTCAAGTTGCCACTGGCCGACGCAAGGTGGCGGAGTCGCTTACGGAGAGACGTCGCTTGGCGCGTGCTGCGGTTGCGGCCCGAGTTTCCCAGGCATCCCTAGACGAAGCGGTGGTCATGAGACGAGCTTGGCACGCGGCCAATGAGGCTAAAGATGAGTGACATCTCGAGTATCACGAGTCAATTCGCCGCCCTACGCAACGTCGCTAACCCCGCTGGTGGTATCGGGTCTGGCCTTAAGAGCTTTTCGGCTGTTCTTGCTGCGGCCCGACCGGTCGGCCCCGATCTCCGGTTGCCATCTGATCTTCCTCGGTCTGGTCAGGTGCTGACCGCGCCATTGGTGTCTGCAACCCGCGGTGCAGACACCGCGGTTGGTCCCCAGATTCGGTTGTCAACGGGCCCGCTTCCGCAACGGGCGACGGCGTGGACCGGAGCCATCGAAGTTGCAGCTAACAAGTACGGCATCGATGCCAACCTCTTGGCAGCGGTGGTGTGGACCGAATCGGCGTTTCGACCTGATGCGCGTTCGCCTGCTGGTGCAATCGGTCTGGGACAGCTAATGCCTGGCACTGCCGCCGACCTTGGTGTTGACCCCTACGACCCGATTCAGAACCTAGATGGTGCTGCCAACTACTTGCGGCAACAGATCGACAGGTTCGGGTCAGATGAGTTGGCGCTTGCGGCGTACAACGCTGGGCCTGGCCGAGTAATCCAATCGGGCGGCATACCAAACATCAGCGAAACGCAGGCGTATGTGCGAATTGTTACCGCGCGACGAGCCGAACTTGTTGGAGCAGCCACATGACATCGACGATGATTCCGCTTCCGAAGGCCGGAGCTGGGTTTGCCGGTGCGACGCCAGTCCGGAGGCCAGGCGAGTCTGGCCCGGCTGTGGACGAACAGTCTTTCGCCAATCGTTTCGATAGCGCCCTAAACGATGCCCGCTCCAGAAATGATCAAACCGACTCGACCGACTCGGCCGGTGATGGCGGGAAGTCCGAGCCAAGTCGCGGCCATGATCGAGTCGATGAGGCTGGCCACGAATCGAGTCGTCTCGACAAGAACGACTCTGCTCATCTCCACAACAACGAAGACCCACTTGATGTCGCGGCCCAAGAATGGAGCGATATCGGGGTTGCACTGAGCGACCCGATCGACGACCGTGGCGCTGCGACGAACGGCCTTGCTTTTTCGGTCGCGGTTGCATCTGAGTTGAGGAGTCATCCCGAAACCGCCGAAGCCAAGGAGTTTGCTGTCTTGGTTGGTGGGAACGAAGCCGACACCGAGGAACCAGACAGCGCCGGCCCGTTCGTGAGCTCGACCCAACCTGAGAACGTAGATATCGACCCTCGCGACGGAGCTCGATCGGGTGTCATCGCCGCAGAGCTGGACGACGCTTCACTTGTTCAGGATCAGACGGCTCAACGGGTTATCGAGCCGGCCCGATCTGACCTGTTGTCCGAAGCTCAACCTGCTGACGGCAGCGCCGACGGCGACGATCCGCCAAGCATTGCGCCGACCCAAGACCAGTTAGATGGGTTGAATCTGGATAGCGAGATGCAGGTGAGTCTTGCTGCATCAACTAACGACGATGATCAAGAGTCCGAGGATCTGGCCATACCGTCTGAGGGTGACGCCCCTCTCAAAATACTTACCGCCGACTCCGATGATGTAGTCGCCGCCAGGTCACCAGCTGGCGAGCGGTTTGCAACCGGCACCGGGGCCCAGCCTCTGACGACGTCGGCTGCTACTACCTCAGTATCGGCCCCGACTCCTTTGACCTCTGCTCTTACCTCTTCTCCCGGCACAGCAGCCGGCCTGGTTGGAACAGGCCCGATTGAAGTGGCGACCAACACCAACTCAGCGGCGCCCATCGAACTCGGTCCGAACCTCGTAGCTGCTGGCGGTAACTCGCCGTCGCTTAGCCCGGTATCGATGAGTCCGCTTCCGACCGGTCAACTGCAAACAGCGATGGAAGCGGCGATCTCACGAATCGCCGATACAGCCGAAGCGTTGTCGAAGCAGCCTCCGCCGCGGGCAATCTCGCTCGACTTCGGCGAAGCGCATGGAATCAGGGTCCGCATCGCCATCGACGCCGGTGGCATCAGCGTCACGGTGGCCGATGCCGGTGCGGGAACATCTGATACCGCCACCTGGCAACGACAGCTGAACGAGTCCTTCGACCAAGAGCAGCGCAACCGAGATAACCAGCAGACCCCAACTGATGACGATGCCGTGTCTGACGCGGCTCGAGTGTCAGCCCGACAAATCCGCCAAGACGCCGGTCTTCGGCTCTAATTACAGGAGATCACGATGATCAGTTCCGTTACTCCATCGGTAGCCAACAACGAATCAAATACTGCTTTCGGCGACTTAGGAACCGAGCTGTTCCTCAAGTTGCTTGTCGCACAGCTACAGAACCAGAACCCGATGGAACCCATGGATGGCGCGGCGTTGCTGCAACAGACCAGCCAGCTAGCAAATGTCGAAGCATTGAACGAGTTGTCCGACCTGCAAGCCCACATTGTTGGCTTGGGGCAATTCGGTGCTGCCGCTGGCATGATCGGCCAAACCGTCACCGCCTCAGATCCAATCTTTGGCGACATCGAGGGTGTTGTTACAGGTGTTCGAGCCACAGCTACCGGCCCGATGCTGCAAATTGGCGGTTTTGAATTCTCCTTCGACCAGGTCATGGGTGTTGCCGTGCAAGGCCAGGCTCAAGCAGCCATCAGGCAGCCCGCCACGACCTCGACATCTACTCCAGCAGTCGAGGCCGCGACTCAAACACCCGTCGATGACACTTCCGAAGGCGAGGCTTGATCGCCCAGGTTACCTCTCACCGTTTGTTCCTATTCATCGATTACATATCCCGCATTTCACATCCATCTTCTTAGTTTCTGAATCACACACTCCCCTGGAGGAACCCCACAATGATGCGTTCAATGTTTGCCGGCGTTTCCGGTCTTCGCACCCACCAAACCATGATGGACGTTGTTGGTAACAACATCGCCAACGTCAACACTGCTGGTTTCAAAGCCAGCCAAGTCACATTCGCTGAGTCTCTGTCGCAGGTTCTGCGGGGTCCAAGCGGGGCCTCAGGAGATCGCGCCGGCATCAACCCGTCGCAGATCGGACTGGGCGTGAAAGTGGCTCAGATCGAAGGCATCTTCAGTCAAGGTGCGAGTCAGGTAACGGGTCGAAACACCGACCTCGCGATCCAGGGCGAAGGTTTCTTCATTGTCGCGGCCGCCGGCGAACAGAACTACACCCGCCTGGGTTCGTTCACGTTCGACGAAGGTGGAACACTCGCTACGGCAACAGGTGCAGCCGTCCAGGGTTGGGTTGCAGATTCCGCGGGAGCCATCGATACCAGTGGCTCGCTTCAGGACATCCAAATTCCGCTTGGTCAGGTGGTCGATCCTCAAGAAACTACCGAGGTTCAGATTGGTGGCAGCCTTTCTTCGGAATCACTGGTTGGCGAAACAGCAACCACGTCGATTGACGTCTTCGACTCGCTTGGGAACAGGCACGAGGCGATCTTTACTTTCGCCAAGACCGGGACCAACGCTTGGGGAGTTACAGCAACAGTTGAAGGCTCCCCCTTAACTATCTCGCCGGCAACGTTGGCGTTTGACACTGCCGGACAGCTAACTAGCGCGTCGACGCTGGCGATCAGCGGCTTCACACCTCCGGGCGCTAACGCTATGTCGTTCGACATCGAACTCGGATCAACCCTGCCGATCGTTCAATTCGGCGGCGAGTCGACCATGGAGGCCAAAGCTAAGGACGGTCAGGCGATTGGTTATCTCGTCGGGTACACCATCGGCGACGACGGCACTATCGCCGGCCAGTTCTCAAACGGAACCAACAAACTTCTCGGCCAGGTGGCAACGGCCTCGTTTGCTAATCCTGGTGGCCTAACCCGGGGCTCAGACTCCACCTATTTGGCTTCGGTCAACTCAGGCGAGCCGCTAGTTGGCGCCGCCGGAACTGGTACTCGAGGCTTGGTCTCGAGCGGAACCCTCGAAATGTCGAACGTCGACCTCGCTCGCGAGTTCACCAACCTGATTATCGCGCAGCGTGGTTTCCAGGCAAACTCGAGAGTCATCACCACCGCCGACGAACTCCTCTCCGACTTAGTCAACCTCAAGCGCTAATACACCAGCCGAAATCGGCTGCAACTGTCACATCAGCGCAAAAGCGCTGCACTGTTACATCAGCCGCAATCGGCTGCAGAACCCGACTCAACGTTGGTGTGTGGTTTTGGGTTGTTTACTGGTTACATCAGCGCAAAAGCGCTGCAGAACCCGACTTCGGGCCGGTGGACAACTCCCACGCCGGTGGAGCGTGTGGGAGTTGTCGCGGCGTTGGTGTGGGGGTTGTGCAGCGCTTTTGCGCTGGTGTGAAGTTGTGGTGGTTATGCAGCCGGTTTCGGCTGGAGCGAAGTCGTGCAGCGCTTTTCCGCTGATGTAATTGTAATAGCACAAATACTTAACCCGACCACTGGACCGTCGACTATGCAACAAGTCAAGACAATCACGTCGCGGTCACACGGAGGTGCCAAGTGATTCTCGTTCATCGCCTTAAGGGCGATCCCCTATATCTCAATGCGGATCTCATTGAGTTCGTTGAGGCTAGGCCTGACACTGTCATCACGCTCGCCGACGGCCGAAAGATGGTTGTAGCCGAATCACCGATCGAAGTCGTCGAGTTGTCTCGACTGTTTCGGGCTTCTGTGATTGTGGCTTCTGATCAACTTCGTGAACGCTCAGACGTCGTGCAGTTGACTGTCGTCGACAACGAGGTCTGAATCCATGGATCCGCTTACGCTGATTGGAATCGCACTCGTTTTCGTCGCCATCATCGTTTCGACGCTGATTGACGGAAACTCTTTCGGGCCTCTGATTGGGCCTTCTTCGCTGCTGTTGGTGTTGGTTGGAACCATCGGGGCCACCTTTGCCGGCTACCGGATGGACGCGGTCAAGAAGTTGCCGCAGGGTCTCATTGTTGCCCTGACCGGAACTCCTGATGATGCCGACGAGCTGGTTACCCAGCTCATGCAATATGCAGAGGCGGCCCGCAAAGAGGGCATATTGGCTCTCGAAACCGGTCTTGAAGATATGGACAACCAGTTTCTTGCGACTGGGCTCCAGCTGGTCGTCGATGGCCTTGAGAGTGAAGAAGTCCGCGAGGTCATGGAGGCTGAAATCACGGCGATGGAGGCTCGTCATGAGGTGATGATTGGGATGTATAAGAAGCTGGTCGAGTACGCACCAACGCTTGGAATGATCGGCACCGTCATTGGTCTTGTGAACATTCTTGGCAACCTGGCCGATCCAGCGGCGCTTGGCACTGGTATGGCGCTGGCGTTGTTAACGACGCTGTACGGCGTGGTTTTCGCCAATATCTTTTTCAGCCCAATCGGTGCCAAGCTGGGTGTGTTAAACGAGCTTGAGGTCATGACCAGGGAACTCACCGTCGAAGGCGTCATTTCCATTCGAGAAGGCGCCAGTCCCCGCCACCTGGTTGAGAAGCTTGAGGCCTATCTTCAGCCGGACCTTCGTGTCGGGTCAAAGGCTCGCCTTGAGCGGGCAGCCTGAACGGTTGATTGAACAGTGGCCCGCAAGAAAGAGAAGAAGTGCGTACAGGATGGCGCTGGCTTCCTAACAACGTATGCAGACATCGTCACGCTGCTGATGGCGTTCTTCGTGTTGCTGTTTGCCATCTCGTCAGTTGAGGAATCGAAGTTTCTGTCCCTTCTGGAGGGCTTGGAGGGCTCGTTCGGTAACTCCTCTTATCAAGAGCGCGTTCTGCTTGGCGGCCCTTCGATCATTGGAGCCAACCAACCAGGTGGGTCTTCGTTTCCTGTGCCGAGCGGAGTGATATCGATTATCCCTAACCAAGACGTGGCCGATCTAGCTGAAATTCAGGGAGCGGCGCTCGTCGACAATTCAATCGACGTAGCTTCTGGTCTTCCTCGAGTCGATGGCGACGATACCGGCGAGGGTGGAGCTAACTCTGAGCTTCCCGAGGTAGCGAATGTTCTCGATCTGAGCGAGTTACGAGAGGTCAAGGAATCGCTCGTCGAGGCCGCCCGCGAGGCCGGTTTGGCCGATTCAGTGACGGCCGAGATCCGGGCTCGTGGACTTGTTGTTGTGCTTTCGGCCGACGACATCTTGTTCCGTAGCGGAAGGGCCGATATCGAGCCAGGAATCGGCCTCGAATTTATTGGCACGATTGCCAGCGTGATCGGCGACATCGACAATCCGATCCACATTGAGGGGCACACCGACGATGTACCGCTTAGCAGTCCGGCCTACTCCAACTGGAATCTCTCGGCCGATCGGGCTATTGCGGTCCTCAATGTCTTGCTGAATGAGTATGGGATCGAAGGCGATCGCCTAAGGGCTGTTGCTAACGCCGATCAGTATCCACTTGTGCCCAACGACAGCGACGAGAACAGATCCCGTAACCGGCGGGTCGAAATTGTGATCGGCATCGACGATGGCGACACCGAATTGCTGATTCAGGACCCAGTGGTTTCTGCACCACTCGCGTGAAGTTTCGCTGAAGTTGTGCCATCAGCGGCCGACCACCTTCTGTGTTCGCAATCGAGGGATGCGTTGAGAGGTTGGCATGGCCAAGGGCAAGGGAAAAGATAAAGATAAGGACAGCGCCGACGACTCCGATGGAGACGACGGCGCCAAGAAGAAGAAGAAGATGATGATCGCCGGTGGCGTAGTTGCTGCCGCAGTCGGTTACTTCATGTTCATGGGCGGTGGCGGCGAACCGGCTGAAGCTATGGCCCCGACCACCACCATCGCACTTGAAGAGGAAGCTGACGGTGCCATCTTGGCTGTGGGTGCTCTGACCGTGAACCTGGTTGACGACCAGCCTCGTTTTGGTCGAATCGCCTTCTCGGTGCTCCTTGTCGAGGGAACTGATCCGTTACTCATCGAGCCACGACTGCCGCTGTTGCTTGACGCCGCACTGAGCGAGTTGGCGCTGTTCGAGGCCAGTGAGCTTCGAACCCTCGCCGGCCAAGAGAGACTTCGCGACCAGCTCACCGAACGTGCGATCGAACTACTCAACAGTGAGGACGAACGCGTCGTGAAGCGGGTACTTCTGACGGATCTGCTCGTTCAGTGACGGTTCTTCGCTCACCGCGAGATAGCGCAGGTTCTAACGCAGTCGCGGATGTCGTACCGTTCGATTTTAGGCGACCAAGCAAGTTCTCTCGTGAACACATGCGCGGCCTTGAAGCCGTTCATGAGGTGTTCGCTCGCCAAGTTGGCAGCAGCCTTAGCCATCGGTTGCGGTCGGTGGTGACGATCACCCATTTCTCGACCGATCAAATTACCTATGGCGACTATCTGCGGTCGATCCCGACTCCTTCGGTTATCTCGACCATCGATATGGCCCCTTTGCCGGGGGTGTGCGTTGTTGAGATAACCACACCAATTGCGTTCGCGTTTGTGGATCGGGTTCTTGGCGGTAGTGGTGGAAAGGTACCAACTCGAGGACCGACCGACATTGAAGCCGCACTGATTACCGAGCTGATGAGCAGTGTTGTCGAGGGATTTGTCGAGGCTCTTGAGCCGATCGAAGAGGTCACTCCAGAGCTTCGTGCGGTTGAATTCAACCCGCGGTTCGTTCAGGTCGTTCCACCCAACGACATGGTGTTGCTACTCAGCTACTCGATCGCTCTCGACGGGGGTGCCGAGGGCATCATCAGCGTGTGTTATCCGTTTGGGACAATCGAACCGGTGCTCGGGCGTCTGGAAAGCAAGGTGCGTATCCAAGGCAAGCGCGTAGACGCTGACGCTATTGGTCCATTTCATGAGTTGCTTCCCAACGTGGAGGTCCCGGTGGTATTCCAACTGACCCCATCGCAGATCCCAGCAAGAGAACTGGTCGGCCTCGCACCGGGCGACATTGTCAGAACTAATCATCGAATCGATCAAGCAATAGTCGGCCATGTGGGCGACCGAAGAGTCCTCGAAGCCAGGCTGGGGCGTAAAGCCCGTCGTATGGCAGTGCAGATCACAGGTTGGAGCAACCAATGAACACCACCGCAACAGCGGCCGACTTGAACACCTATATCGCAGCTGCAGCCCAGGCTATTGAGGCTATCGCCGCACTGACCGAGCTTGAGTTCGTCGTTGGCGACAACACCGAGGCCGACCATACGGCGTCTGGCATGGCTAAGGCAATGGTGCTAAAAGCGACAGGACCCACTGGGTCGATGGTTGTCGCATTTTCGGAGTCGATAGCGCAGCATCTCGCCGAAACGGCTGGCGTAGGTTCCGAAGATCCAGACGATGCTTGGACTGAACTATCGCGTGTCGGACTTGCCGGAGCTGAGGCTTTCGTCGCAGCAGTCTCTCAGGCTGGTGCCTTGGTCGGGCCAGTCGATGAAATCGCACCGGTTGATACCGCCACCATCGATGCTGAGGGGCCATTTGCTGGCGTCGAAGTGTCCGTGACCGCTGGCGTTGCCGAAGGATCCATCTGGTTATTGCTACTGGCGCCCGCGCCGGAGATCCAAGAGCCAGAGCCTCAGATCGAGACCATCCAGCATCCAGAGCTTGGCGAAGGCCTTCCGCCGGCAGCCGAACCCAACGAAATCTCGCTTCTTTCGGATGTATCGATGGAGGTAACGGTCGAACTGGGCCGCACGGTCATGCGTGTGCGCGATGTGTTGGATCTCTCTGAGGGAAGTGTGGTCGAACTGACTCAACCAGTCGGTGCTCACGTGAGCGTGCTCATAAACGGGAGCAGCGTTGCCCTAGGCGAAGTTGTTGTAATCGACGATGTACTCGGCGTTCGGATCACTTCGGTGACCACCGAATCGAACTAACGAGTAACCGTGACCTTCGCCGTAGTTCTCCGCCTTGTTGTCTCGCTCACCGTTGTGGTGGGAGGGCTCCTTCTCGCCCGCTGGTGGGCCATGCGTGGAAGTGGGCGCATACGTGGGATACGAGTGGTTGCTCGAGCATCGTTAGGGCGGTCGGCGAGCGTCGCCGTTATCGATGTTGCGGGCCACCGCTACCTACTCGGCGCTGGCGAACAGACCGTAAACCTGTTGGCCGAACTTCCACCGGATGCCGACCTCGACGGTGTTCTCGTCGAAGAACAAAGAAACGCTGCTGATCAGCGCGAAACAACCTCGGTCGCGGAAGGATCCGCGACGGGTACATCAATGTCGAGAAAAGGGCCACGGATTGGCTTTCTCGCGCGCTTGCGTCGTATGACGACACGGGTGCCGCAGGAAGTACGGATCCATGCTCTCGACCAATAACGAATCGAAGAGAACATCGCGACGGCTCCTACTGCGCTTCGTTTCCGTCACTGCCGTAATGGCGGCGGTGTTGATCTTTGCGTCTTCGCCCGCAGCAGCCCAGGTCGGCCCGGGTTCAGAAACCGAGCCAGACGCTGCTGGCTCGACGACGATTGGTTCCAACGCTCCTGGATCACTGATCGAAGAGATCGATGGCCTTGTCAACAGCCAGGTGCCAACGACCCAACCGTCTGATAGCGGAATCGTGGTAACTCAGCCGACACCGGTTACAGAACCAGACGTTGGTATTTCGATCTCAGGTGGGGACGGTCTGACTCAGACTGTTGTCATCATCATGTTGCTCACGATTGGGTCGGTGGCGCCATCGATCGTGTTGCTGACAACGTCGTTCACTCGATTCGCCATCGTGTTGTCGCTAACTCGAAACGCGATTGGTACTCAGCAGATCCCGCCGACTCAGGTTCTGACCGGTCTGGCGCTGTTCCTGACGCTGTTCGTCATGGCGCCGATCTTCAGCGAGATCAACGAGAACGCAATCCAACCGTTGCTGGCCGGCGAGATCGATCAGGGTGAGGCTTTCGAGGCTGGGTTCGACCCCCTTCGGAACTTCATGCTTGCTCAGACCGACGAGAACGATTTGCGGATGTTCATCGACATGCGAGACGTCGAGCTGACCGACCCATCCCAAGCTGACCCTTCTGTGTTGATTCCGGCCTTTGTTCTCAGCGAGCTACGGACCGCATTCACCATCGGATTTATGATCTTCATCCCCTTCTTGGTGATCGACCTTGTTGTTGCCTCGGTTCTGATGTCGCTGGGAATGGTGATGTTGCCACCGATTTTCATTTCGCTACCGCTGAAGCTGCTGCTGTTTGTGCTCGTAGACGGGTGGGGACTAATTGTCCACTCATTGGTCGCGTCAGTCAACACGGTGACGTAGGAGTCAACCAATGTCGAATGCAACTGCGATCCAGATCGCCACCGACGCCATTGTCGTGGCCATCAAACTGGCGGGTCCTGCCTTAATCATCAGCCTCGTTGTCGGCGTCTTCGTGAGCATTATCCAGACGGTGACGTCTATCCAGGAAATGACGCTTACCTTTGTGCCAAAACTCATTGGCGTCGCGCTCATCATTGTGATCGGCGGCGGTTGGATGTTGGCCGAATTGACCTCGTGGGTCGAGGAACTATGGGGTTCGATTCCCGTTCTTACCTGAGCCCGATTCGAACTGTTTGAAACATGGCGAATCTGACCTTCGAAGCGGGGAGTGTTGCCGGGCTGTTGTTCGCGATCATGCGGGTGACGGGTCTGGTGCTTGGCGCGTCTCAGTTAATGAACCGAATCCCTCGACTCGGCCGATCGGCACTAGTGCTTGCGGTTGGTTTCTTCATCGCTGTTCCCGTGCCTGACGAGGCCCTTGCCCTCGGGCCAATGTTGTCGAGCATGCTTATCAACTTGTTTATCGGGCTCGTCCTCGGTTTCGTATCTACTTTGATTTTGCAGATGTTCATTGTGGCCGGCGGCATACTTGACCTCACTTCCGGACTTGGAGTCTCGGCCCTGTTCGATCCTGGTTCGGGGCGTTCGGCCACCGTGTTTGAGAGATTCTTCGACCTCACTGCACTAACAATGTTCTTCATTCTGGGTGGACCACGCCTGTTGATTGCTGGGGTGATCCAGACAGTAGAAGTAGTGCCGTTATGGGGTGCACCAGTTCTCGATGACAGGCTCGCCGATGTTGCGCTTCAGGCGGTTAGTCGGTTCTTTGTGGCGGGCCTCGAAATAGCTGTTCCGGCCCTTGCCGCGTTGTTCCTTGCCGAGGTCGTTCTTGGTGTTGGTGCTCGGATGCTGCCTGAGGCCAACGTCTTCCTACTCGGTCTTCCCCTCAAGTTGGTCATCGTCATGGCGGCGGCGAGCGTGGTGTTGTTGTCGTTCCCCACCTACGTTTCGTCGTCGTTGATGGAGATGCAGGAGACCATCAACGGCGTAGTGGCCTCGTTCGGTTGACGTTCTAAATGACTTCACCTGTTGCGCTGAACCGTGGCTCTAACCGGTCGACTAACTTCGACGTGACAGCGACATCTCTGACCGCTCTTAATGGGCAACTTGCTACAGAAACCGACGGGCTCTGCTCCCTGCTTTGGCAGGCGCTGTATGCCGGGGAGTCGATGGGGTCAACGGTTCAAGACGACCTGATCGAGTCGTGTCTCGATTCGCTGTCGATACTTGCCGGAACGACTGGGCTCGAGCAGATGAGCGCGCCAGTGTCCGATCTGCGGTTGTTATTCGACGGCGGAGATAGCCCGCTAGTCGAGTTCGAGTCGTGCATGACTCGAGTTGCTGGCTCCGCCCAATGGATCTGTCCAGTGGATCCGAGCCGGGACCCATAGGGCAGTCCTTGACCAGCACGGCCTCGCGCCGACCTGAGTCTTGACTGCTATTTGTCGAGTAGATCGTTCTTTTGCCGCCACGGATGACGGTACGAATTCGCCACGGATAGGCCGGACCGCGTTAGTACGCCGATGGCAGACCAGAAAAAGGATCAACGCACAGAGCAGCCCACCGGCAAACGCCGTAGGGACTTCAAGCGCGAAGGAAAGCTGGCGAAGAGCCAAGACATCCCAATTGCGCTTTCGTTGGTTGGTGCGTTGTTGGTACTTCTGGTCATCGCTCCGGCCGTAGTCGGGCCCTTCGCCGAGGGAACTACCGCCCTCTTGTCGACTGCGCCCCAAGGTTTAAGCTCACCTGCGCTTACTGCTTCGTTGCCCAGAATGATCCTGATCGTTCTAACGCCGATACTCGCTGTATCGATGATCATGGGCGTTGTCGCAAATGTGGGTCAGATCGGGTTTGTGATGTCGCCTGAGGCGCTCAAACCCAAGTGGTCCAAGATCAGCCTGAAGAGTGGCGTTTCGAAGTTTGCGCCCAAGAAGATGCTGTGGGAGTTCACGAGGCTCATTCTGAAACTGGTCTTGCTGGCGGCCGTTGTCATTGGGCCGATACGCAACATTGTTTCCGATATTGACGCGGTAAGCGGTCTCGGCAGCTGGCTCTCTGCGACGCACAGTTCGATGAAATCGATCCTGATCCGTAGTGCTGCCCTGGCGGTGGTGATCGCCGCAGGCGACTTCACGTACCACAAGCGAACGTTGATGGCTCAGATGCGCATGACGAAGCAGGAAGTCAAGGACGAAGCCAAGCAGCAAGACGGCGACCCTGAGATTCGAAACCGTCGAAAGAACAAGGCGCGGGAACTCAGCCAGAACCGTGTGTTGGCAACTGTGGCAGAGGCGGATGTGGTGTTGTTGAACCCGATTCGGCTCGCCGTTGCCCTGAAGTACGACGACGGAGAGGCCGCTCCTCGCGTTGTCGCCAAAGGCGCCGGCGCTGCTGCTAGAAGGCTGCGCAAAGAGGCCTACCGCCACGGTGTGCCGGTTCGCCAAGACAAACCCTTGGCGAGGGCGCTCTATCGCCGTTGCCAGGTCGGTCAGTACGTACCGGCCGAACTCTACGAAGCCGTTGCTGCGGTCCTCGCAGCTGTGATCCGGACGCGCCGTCTAGCGCGTACTGCTTAGGACTAGCTGATGACGTCTCGCGTTGCCAACATGATGCTCCCCCTGTTCGTGCTTGGGGCCATTGTGATGATGATCATTCCGGTTTCGCCGGTATTGCTCGACTTGTTCCTGGCCTTGAACATTGCCATGGCGGTGTTGTTGCTACTAACGGTCATCACGCTCAACGACACCCTCGAGTTGTCGATCTTTCCGGCGCTGCTGTTGGTTATGACGCTGGCTCGATTGGCCCTGAACGTGTCTTCGACTCGTTTGATTCTGCTCGATGGGTACGCGGGCAAGGTGATCGAAACCTTTGGCAACTTTGTCGTGGGGGGATCGGTGATTGTTGGACTGGTCATCTTCTTGATTCTGATTGTGATTCAGTTCGCGGTTGTAACAAATGGCGCTGGGCGCGTTGCTGAGGTTGCGGCCCGATTCACCCTCGACGCGATGCCAGGCAAGCAGATGGCGATCGATGCCGACCTTAACGCCGGCCTGATCGATGACAAACAAGCCAAAGACAAACGTGAACGAATCGCCAAAGAGGCCGACTTTTACGGGGCCATGGACGGCGCGTCCAAGTTCGTCAAGGGCGACGTTCTGGCCGGTGTCATTATTGTTCTGGTCAATCTGTTCGGCGGCTTCGCAATTGGTATGGGGCAACAGGGCCTGAGCCTTAGTGAGGCAGTCTCGACCTACACGCTGCTGACTGTCGGCGATGGTCTCGTGAGTCAGATCCCCGCCATCATGACCTCGATCTCTGCCGGCCTTCTCGTTACGCGTGTCGGCGGCGATGCCGACCTCGGCGAGGCGCTCGCGAAGCAACTTCTGGGCGCACGTCGAGCCATGAGGATCTCGTCGTATGTGATCAGTGGAATTGCTTTAGTTCCCGGCCTTCCGGTGCTGCCATTTCTTGTTGTCGGGGTTACTCTTTGGATTCTCGGAGGTCGGGTTCCGACCACCGAAACCGCCGAGAATGAGGAAGATCTAGACGTTGAGCGCGACCCAACTGAGGTGCTTATCGACGACATGCGCGTCGAACCGCTCGAGTTACACCTTTCGTATGACTCCCTAGATCTTGTTGACGCCGAAAAGGGCGGCGACCTGTTGGATCGGGTCAAGGCGCTACGACGCCAGATCGCACTCGAGCTTGGAATGGTCATGCCCTTGGTCCGTACCCGGGACGATGTTGGACTAGCGGCATCGACCTACACCATCGAACTCGACGGCGCGGTCGTCGCCACCGGAACCGCTCCCCGGGACCACGTGATGGTGCTCCCGGCTTCGGAAACCGACGATCTTGGTCATCTAGGTGGCCGGCGAACTACCGAGCCGGTGTTTGGGTTGACTGCTTGGTGGATTCCCGACTCGGCTGCCCCGCAGGCGTCGGCGCTTGGTGCGACGGTGGTGGACCGATCGACAGCGGTCGTTACCCACTTAGCCGACGTTGTGAGGCGGAATGCCGATCGTCTCATCACGCGACAAGACGTTCAGCAGTTGGTCGATGGTCTTCGATACGACCACCCGATCCTGGCCAAGGACATCGACAACGACGTTGTTGCGCTCGGAACCTTGCACCGCGTTCTGCAGGGATTGCTTCAGGAGGGCGTTTCGATTCGTCAGCTGGCGCGCGTGGTTGATGCGGTGTCCGCAACGAAGGACCGTCCACTAGAAGACATGATTGCGGCAGCGCGTATCACTCTTGGTCCCGCGATTGTCAGGTCCGTCGACGCCGGCAGCCGCCTGGCTGCCATCACCATTGATCCTGTCGCTGAAGTGGCGCTCCACGAAGCGCTTCGCGAGATCGACGATGAACGTCGCCTGGTGCTTGACCCAAAGCAAGGATCGCTTTTGCTCGAAGAAGTAACTTCTGCGGCAGCATCGAGCATCGCGGGCGACCCAACCCCTGTGGTGATCTGCGGACCGGGCCTGCGCAGGCCCATGCAGCGCTTCTTGATTGCTGGGGGACTAGATATTCCAGTCCTTGCCTACCCAGAGGTACCGCCGACGATCACTATGACGGGAATTGCCGTGGTTGGTGCCGGCACGATCGAGGCGTCGCCTCGGCCAATGCTGACACTGGGAGGAGGGTCCAACTAATGAACGACCTGTTGGGAGGCCGAGGTTCTAGCCGAGGCCGCGGCCCGAGCGGCCCGAGCGGCCCGAGCGAGTTCAGACATGGCTACTAAAACTAACGTCTCAGACCTTGGCGACGGCACTGTTGTGGTGGAGGCCCCTAGTGTCGAGGCTGCGCTCGACGCGGTTACCAACGAGTTTGGCCCTAGGGCCACCATTGTCGATGCCGAACGTGTAAATCGCGGCGGTGTCGGTGGGTTCTTTTCGAAAGAGGTCTATCGAGTCGTTGTCCAACCCTCGGGAACCAGTCCGGCACTGTCTAAACCGGCACTGTCTAAACCAGCACCGTCGGGGTTACCGCTACAGGATCCAATTGATGTGGTGCGTGGCACCGCAAATCTGGTCCAAGATGGTGCTGTTGATCTCAGAGATGCTGTTGGGCAGGATCGCCCCATGAGTGCTGTCGATCGGGCTCTGGCCGATGTCGAGATGAGCGAAACCGAAGCTGGGTTTGAGGGCACCGACGTCGCCATCGTCGAGGAAGTGAGCGGCGCACCAACCTTTGGTGAAGCTCTCCGAGCCGAGCTACGTCTGCGTGGAAGGCGACCAGCCACTACCGCCGAGATAGCCCGAGACAACAGCCCGCTTCTCGAGCAAACCGAACTCACCCGTCCGGCTGCGTTAGATCCGATCCAGGTAGTCGACCTTCGCTCGCTGACACGCGATCTTCCAGCAAGTGTCCCCACGAGCCACGGAGTGCCTGTTCCAGTTACTGCGGTTGTGGTACCGGCGCAACAGAGCCGGCATCCTCTTGGGCGGACAACCGGCGTATGTCCTGTTGGCAGTGGCCCTGTGTTGTGGTCGGCTGACGCGTTGTCGCGCGTTGGGTTGCCCTACACACTGATTCGACCACTTGCCGAACTTGACCCAGCCGACGATCTTGCATGGGTGTATCGGTTGGCCGAGAGCGTGGCTGGATTGTGTGGACCAGTCGATACAACCGACGTTGTGCTCTTGGGCCGCAATGTTGGTGTTCTCGCGACCGCTCTCGATCTGCGGGTGGCCGTTAGTCCAGAGGCGCCGGCCTACACGGGAAGTGTTGCCGTCGAAACCGATCTCACCGAGTTCAACGCCACCTACCTCGCGAACGTGGCCGCGGGCCGACCTGTCCACTTGTTCTGTGGAGCTGGTGGTGACTACATGCCCGGCAACGTTATTGCTGTCTCGTGGTGCGGAGATCATCTGAGTTCGGCACTTCATGTGGCGATCGAGACCGGAGCGCGACTCGGGTATATGGTCCGTGGCGATGAGACCATCCGGGTAACCCCGTTCGAACTTGCACTAGCCGTGCGTGCCCGACTGGCTAGGGGTTGACCATGGGGAGCGTTCGTCGTGTTCTGGCCGCGCTCGGACTGATCGCGATCCTGTGGATCGGCGTTCAGCTGGTGCAGGGATCATTGTCACTGCCAGACGCGGGCATACGAGCGTTCCTCGCTTTGGTTAGCGTTGTGATTGTTTCTAAGCTCGCTGATGTGGGTTTCAGGGCGTTGATACACACACTCGACTGAAGAGCCGTTCGAGCAGGGAGGAGCGTCAGCTAGGCCATGGCCAGGTCGCGTTCGGGCAACTTGTCGGCACCAAGCGTCCCGGCCTTAATTACGGTAACCCCGGCCCAAATGATGCCAGGGTCATGCCTCGTCGTCGACGCCGCCTGGATTATCTCGACAATCTCGTGGTCGGTCTTGCCAGTCCGGTTCAGCTCTTCGATGTGATCGGCAACGGCGATTACTCGCGCGTGGAACGGTATGTCCTCGCCTTCGAGTTGGTCAGGAAACCCTGTTCCGTCCCAGCACTCGTGATGATGGCGCACCGCGCTGACAACGTCTTCGCTGGTTGAAAGAGCGACATAGTTGGCCCCAGTGGCTGGGTGTCTCTGGTAGGCCTCAAGTGCCTCGCCGGACAACGTCGAGGGATCTGTCGCCAATGTGTCTTCATCACCAACGACGAGGCCGACATCATGCAACCTTGCCGCCAACCTGAGCCTGATCAGATCAATGCCGTCGATGCCGAGTTCGCGCCCGATAGCGACTGCTATATCCGCAACACGGTGGTGATGTTGGGGTCGGTGAAAAGCCTTCGTATCGACGTGCGCTATAAGGGCCAACATGGCCTCAATCTCGGTTGTGTTGGCTTCGGACAACGCGAGCTCGTCGCCGCTGACAACGCCACCGGCCAGGCTTGCAGCCTGTACAGCGCGTTCGCCCAGTTCGCGCAGCGTCCTCGGCTCGTTGGCTACCTCAGGGCCGGCGTGCCCGATAGCCAAGCGAACCGGCTCACCCCCGGTTGGCGCAAATCCTTCGGCCGCGGTAACCAGCCGGTCGCACAGTTCGGTCGCTTGAGCGTGGTTCATGGTTGGGCCTATGAAGGCGAACTCGACGTCGTCGGTCTGGAACATTTCGATGTCCTCGCCGATGATCACTTGGCGAAACTGAAGAACCAGACGCCTGCGGAATAGATCAAGTGCCTGCCGCTCAAGAGACGAAATGGCGGCACGGTAGTTAGCCACTCTGATGAAAGCGATCCTAGGCAACGATTCGCCCTGGGTAAGGTCGGCGAAACGGAGCGAGAACGCAGTTCCGGTTGGCAGGTTGGTTATGGGGTCAACTCGGCTACGAAGCCGTCCGTCGTTGACCGTCTGTTCAATTTCGAAACTGAATCCAGTGACCAAGGGCTCGGCGTCTGGCTCTGGCATTGTCCGAGCGATACCGTCCTCGCCGAGCGGGGGAGTGCCAGGACCTGCTTCGGGCTCAAGCCGACAGAGCGTTGCTTCGTTGCCTTCGGCAATAACGTGGGTCGCGCCAAGCCGAACCAGGTCGCGGGCTGTCTCCTCGCCACCAGCGTGACATACAACAACTGTGGGCGTCTCTGGAGCAGCCTCGGAAATTCGCTGCATGACCGACGCCATACGGATGCGAGGGAGTCGTGTCGACACCACGATGATGGCTGCCGATCCGGCTGCGTCGATGCCGTCGGTGATGTTGGCTGCCATAGCTGCCGCTACCCGCTCCTTAGAAGCGCGTGCCAACCAGAGGGCCGCTATTTCGACAGACATAGGCATCTATCGGCTGGCTCACGGTGTCGTTTGAGTTCTCGACGCAAATGGAACTGTTGTGGGTCGGGCCCTGTGTGTCAGGGTGGGGTGTGCGGGGCCCGAGCGGCGAAGAGCGCTAGATGGCAGCCGATTCAGGTTCGTGGCCAATTCGGTCGGTGCCCACTTCGTGATCGGCGGCCTCGAGCCTTGCCAACCATGTTGATTGTGTTGCCATTGTGGCCAGGTAGGCCGCCCGACCGCGACGCCCGGGAGCATCCTCGGGAACGTCGGCGACGCCTTGGTAAAGCGTTGTGAAGAACCCCCGCATCGAGTTCACTGCTTCAGCTCGAATCTGAGACACGCGTGCTTCGGTTACGTCGAGAGATTCGGCGATCGACTGAAGCATTTCTCCATCGATGTAGTACCGCATGATGACGTCGCGTTGAAGCTCAGGGAGGCCTTCCACCGCGGAACGAAGCGTTCCGATCATCTCCCGGTTTGCGAGGTTCTCATCTGGAAGCCGCTCCGGCTCTTCTTCGATGATTCGTTCGCCGAGAGATACGCGATCCGGATCTTCGTGGTCGAGATGCAGTAGCGATGATGTCAGCGAGGCTGTTCGCCTGGCTGCGAGATCAGCAAGTGAGATTCCGAGGGCTTGAGCGATTTCCTCGTCGGTGGCATGTCGGCCTCGGGCCGTCTCGATGCGTTCTTCGGCTTCTCGGAGCTCGCGCATCTGCCGGCGGAGGCTTCGGACGGCCCAGTCGCGCTTCCTGGTCGAGTCGATGATCGCGCCACGGATTCGGATGCTGGCGAATCGAGCGAACGGAACACCGGTCTCAGCGTTGTATGAGCGCGACGCCTCAACCAGGCCGATGGCGCCTGCGCTCCACAGTTCGCCACGATCGACGTGGCGCGGAAAGCGGGTAGCTACCTGGTTAACGATGTGCTGGACAAGCTCGACATGGCTTGCCGCCAGCTCGTTAAGCTCGACTTCCTTTTCGTTTTGCTGACCGTCGCTGCTTTCAGAGCGTTGATCGTGGTCGTTGTCTTGCAGACTTTGAGGCACTTTCACGTCCTCCCTCCGGGCACCCCCGGCGAACTGTGCGTTGACTCCGTCGGTCAGATGGCCGAGAAGTTGAGCGAATTGGGCACAAACATGTGCTGGCTAGATCAGCCTGTCAGTGTGGCGCACTCTTGGGCCCGGGCCGTGGACCCACCTGAGCACATGTGGCGATTCTGGGTACTGCCCTGATCCACTGCCCTGAATCAAGGGCCTTGTGCGGGTGGGCGCGCGGTCGACTGAAGTTGATGTATGAGCATCGCCGACGTCACGTCGAGGATTTCTGAGATCCAAGCCCGGTTCGGCGTTCAGTCGCCTGTAGGTGTGTTCAAGGGACCGTCAGCTGCCGATTTTGCAGGAATCGCAGATATCGAGGACGTCGCTCGGGCTATCGAACCCGACCATGTCGATCCTCCGGGTACACCAGCCCACGTGCATCCCGCTTCGGATGGACCGTTGACCGCGACGGTCGCGGCTGCTCTACAAGTTCAACGCGATGGAGTTGATCTCAATTCGAGCAACTCTGTCTACTTCGGCATGCCACTGCCCGATGAGGTCTTGACGTCTGACTTCGGGCTCCGGTCCGATCCCTTCACCGGGGAATCCAGAATGCACAGAGGGCTCGACCTTTCGGCGCCGAACGGCACACCCATTCGGGCTACTGCTGGTGGCACCGTTACGTGGGCCGGCGCTCAAGGAAGTTACGGCGAACTCGTCATAATCGACCATGGCGGTGGAATCGAGAGTCGTTACGCCCATCAATCCCAGGTTGGGGTACAAGTTGGCGAGGTTGTCGAGGCGGGCCAGATAATCGGCGCGGTTGGCTCGACAGGCCGATCTACCGGTCCTCATCTGCACTTCGAGATTCGAGTAAATGGCGAAGCGATTGACCCGACGCCATGGCTGAACGATGAGGACCCTGAGGTGGTGGCGCCATGAGCACCCAGACGAACAACCAGTCAGGATCAACTGAGGAGCCAACCATCGACCTCACACTCGTTGATGGCGAATCGGTGGTCGAACTAATGCCTACACAGACAGAACGGGCCCTCGTCGACGCCGTGGCCGACGAACGTGCTGCCTTGGGCGTCGTGTTAGCGAGAGCGCACACCGTGATGTTGCTTCAGGCCGGCGGTGGCTTCGATCAGCTCGAGCGCGGGGTTCGAGATCTGGATCTGGCGTCGACTGCGCTACAGAGTTCGTCATCAGCCCGGGAACGCTCAGCTAGTTCTGTGGTAGGCGACGTGGCCGATGGACGCGAACTGGTCGAGCGCTGCCCGAAGAACATCAAACCACTCATCGAATCAATGATTGGCGAGCAGCGACAGATGATCAGCGAACTCAACGTGGCGCGCGAATCGATAGTGAAACTCGCCGATGTGGCCCAAGGCTCAATCAGCCGACGCCGGGCCGAACTCGACCGCCAGTCGTCTGGGCAAGTTACTTACTCGCCAACTTGAGATCTACTTAGTGGTCTGGTGGCGGTGTTGGCTTTGATGCCACTGTTGGTCTGTTCGGGCGCCTGGCCTGAAGGAGCGGCGACGCTAGATCTGCCGAGCGGGCTGCCGCGATGTTTTCTTCGACGACTTGGCGGAAGACTTCTTCGCGGTGGACGCTGATCGAGCGAGGCGCGTCGATCCCGACTCGGACTTGGTCGCCGCGCACATCGATGATGCGCACGGTTATGTCGCTTCCGATGATTACCGCTTCGCCTTTTCGGCGAGAGAGCACCAACATCAGGTTATGCCGTACAAGTTGTTCACGAGAGGTCGACCCTAGCTCTAAGTGGCCATTCGGAGTCGGCGAGCACTACCTGACGAGCTGCATTGGACTCGACGTTGATGACGAACGGGCCCATGAGGTTGACGTATACGCAACCCTCGTCGGCATCGAGAACAACCGGATTGAAGATAGTCATTTGTTCAGTCGAACTGATTTCGAGCTCGGTCAAATCGGCATCGGGGAGGTCCGGGTTGTAGTCGGGAAACAACAGCCACGGTTGGGTGACAACTATCGAGACCTCACCATCGACCGAGCGAAGGAGCTGGAAGAGCGCATCGGGCGGGGCATCAGCGCTGACGCTTGTGAGAACGAACTGTGTTATGGCGGGAAGACCGATAATCCCGGCCTCGAAGCACAGGATGGTTGGCTCCTCGGTCACAGACATCTGTCCAGTGTCTCGCGTCGAAGACGAATCTGCTGTGATCATCGGAGATAATTCATGAGTGTCGGTTGAACAGCTCTGGCGATTGCCCCGAGAGTTGCCTGGAGAGCCACCTCCTGGATAGTAATTTCCATTACTGCTTCGGCCAGGTCGACATCTTCAATCGACGAGAGTTGCAGCTGAAGTGTTTCGTCGATCTGGAGGTTTCGGCCCATTGCGACTTCGATTCGGTTGCCGACCGCACCCAGCCTGGCGAGGCCGCCCTCGAGCCGTCTCGCCGACCGGTCCAGGGCATCAAGGCCTGTTGAGACGGCTATCGGATCGCCGAGATTCAAGTCGGTGATGATCTGTTCGATTACGTCGAATACAACCTCGCCATCGGCAAAGCCGAAGATCTCCTCGCCGCGCACGTTGATGGTTACCGCTTCGTTGTCGGTGACGCGGCGAAGCAGATCGCCGTTGTCGCCGGTATAGGTCCACGTGCCGGCAACGTCGGTAACTGCGTTGTTCGCTGAATGCCCAGAGAACAACCCCTGGCCGAGGTAGCCAGCGTTGGCTAACTCGACCATCTCTTCTCGGATCGAATCGAGTTCTTGTGAGATTGCATCTCGTTCGCTCGGCTGCAACGTGCTCGATCCGCGAATGGTGAGATCTCTAGCCCGACGAAGCGTGGTGAGCATCTGTTGGATCTTGGTATCGGCAAGATTGATTCTGGTCTTGCCGTCTTCTGCATTTCGTTGGGCCTGCTCGACGGCTCTGCGTTCGGAGCGCAACGCTAGTGAGGCGTTCATGCCAGCGACGTCTTCCGATGATGACGTGAAGTTCTTGCCCGTGGCCAGCCGGCTCTGGGCCTGTTCGAAGCTTCCGAGGCGTTTCTGAAGCCTGAACAGCGTCTGATCGACGAGCGACTGGGTAGAGATACGCATTTGTGGCTCCGTCAGCGTCCGACTATGCCGGTGCGGTTGATGAGTGTGTCGAGGGCCTGGTCGGCAGCGGTGATGATGCGAGCGGCGGCTTCGTAGGCTCGTTGATAACGAATTAGCTCGATCATTTCCTCGTCGAGGTTGACCCCATGAGCAGACGACCTCGAAAGCTCAGCTGACAATCTGAGATTGGCTTGCGCTGTCGCCTGGGCAAGGGCGGCCGATGTGCGGCTGCCAACTTCTGAGATGAGTCCACGCGCCGCGTCAAGCAGCGAGCTTGTGGCCCCAGCCGCCGTGAGATCGTTCCTGAGCTGTGAAAGCGACAGGGCGTTGTCGCCGTTGTGAATCGGGAACGGCGTTCCATCTACGGCCGAGAGGGCGAACGCCGCAGTGCTGGTCAAGGCCACGAACACAGTTCCAGCTGGGTCGGTTGGGTTGAAATCCAGCAGATTCGCGCCTGCGACGCCGCTGTCGGAGAACCCGGCAGCATGTTTCGTGTTGAGGGCGGTTACTAAGTCTGTAGTGAGGTCGTCTAGTTGGCCAAGGATCTGGGGCGCGTCGTCCTGAATGAACTTCTGTAGTCCGCCTATGGTGCCGCCGACCCTGAGGGTGAGGCCATTTTCGTGGGTTAGCTCCTGAGTGGTTGCGTTCCAATCGAGCTGGCGGGAAGTGACTCCATCGACTAACGACAGTCCGTTGAGGCTGACCCTGACGTGACCATTGGCGGTGTAGGTAACCGTCGCACCAATATCGGTGACCAAGGAGTCGATGAGTAGGTCGCGGTTGTCGAGCAGGTCGTTCGGTGTCGTGCCCGTCGCCGCAGAGCGTCCGATTGTTTCGTTTAGCTGAGCGATCTTCGCGATTGTGTCGTTGATGCTTGCCAGGCTTGTCTCGACCCTGCTGCTGGCATCTGCGACCAGATCATCCATGCCAGTCGAGATCGAGTTGAGTCGGGTTGTTATCACGTCGAGTTGATTCTTGACGGCGGTCCGGCGGCCTTGATCGCTTGGATCCAATGCGAGATCTTCGAAACCGGACCAGAGATCGTCGAGAGCTGAGGTGACTCCGTAGTCGGGTTCGGCAAGTAGGGATTCGGCTCTCGATAGGAGTTGGGAGTTGGTTTCAAATGCCGCAGTCTGAGCTGATGCCGACCTGACTCGTTCGTCGAGAAAGGCATCGCGAGCTCGGGTGATGTCGTTGATACTCGTTCCCTGCCCGACCTGCCCGACCTGAATATCGCGTGCTCGTAACTGACCTTGTTCTACCCGTTGTCGGGTGTAGCCCTCGGTGTTGGCGTTGGCGATGTTGTTCGAGGCGGTATCGAGACCGATTTGTGCAGCGGTAAGGCCGCTGTAACCGGTGTTCAGGCCCGGGATCGGCATGCCTAAATCCGCCCGTCCAAGAGGCGTGGTCTGTTTGACCTGAGACCAGTGGCGTCGTAGGTCACTTGAGCCTCGGTGACTATTGGCTCGACGGTGGCGTCGGGTCCGATGAGCTCGTGTATGGAAGCTTCGGTCATATGTAGATTCGACCGAGAAGCACTTTCGGCTTGCCGGAGTTCTTGCCTGGTTCGTTCCGCAATTTGGCGGAGATGTGTCATTCCCTTTGCCAGTTTGTCGCGCCACTGCTCTGGAGCGCGCTCTGCGCAGGTCGCGAGAGAATGTTCGCGAGGTCCGAGTTGTAACGCCTGTGCTACTCGCTGAGAGAACTTGTCCAGCGTTGCGGCACACGAGCGATGGTCCGCCAAGGCCAGCGCCAGTTGTTCGATCGCTCCTTCCATCTGGGAACGATCGTCGGCCGATGCAGTGAGTCGGAGCACTGTTGCGCGGTACTCGACCTCCCGGAGAGATTCGATGGTGTCGTTTAAGTGCGCGATCAGCTCATCGAGTGAACTCCCGAGAGAGTCTGCGCAAGGCAGCATCGGGCTAGATACCCGCTCATCGGCGGTTTGCAGTGTCACAATGGACTACGTCGACCGCCTGACGGACCGATCAAGCCCGGCGAACCCTCTAGGCGAAACTTGCCTAGAGAAATTGTTCTAGGAAATTGTCTTGGATAACTACTTAATCGCACCAGTCGCCAGTCGACTTGCGGTAAAGATGACGGAGTCCAGTTGGGTACTGGCTCCCTTGGAGGGAATATGAAAGAGAACTCAATCGATCTTCGTGAGCAGGCGGGAACAGTGGCTGTTGACGACACTGACGGGCTCCGTGCCCGGGTCGTCACGCTCGAAGAAGAGAATGCGCATCTTCGTTTGCAGCTAGCCGTGATGTCTTCTACCGACAGCATCACTGGGCTCGCCAATCGAACTGGCATAGTCGACTCCATCGAGATGGCACTTCACCGTCTCGTGAGGATGGGCGAACCGTTTGCCGTGGTTGGTGTGAGGTTCGCCGAACTCGCCGGCCTCGATCTCACGCGAGACAGACTCGACGCCGTACGCGACCTTGGCGCGCTTTTAGCCGCCTGCCTTCGCGATGTTGATCAGGTTGGTCGTCTGGACGAGACCACCTTTATGGTTATCCTCGCCAATGTTCCTACGGACCATGTTGCGACGGTAACCGACCGAACCACAGCAACGATACGAGCCATGACTGCTGCGGCAACCGTCGACGTCGATTTGAGGGCGTTGTTTGCGTCGGTGTCGATAGCCCGATCCGAGTCGGCGATCGAGGTCGAGACGATCTTCAATTCGATTGACGATTTGCTGGAGCGTGGCGACGAGAGCGTTCTCGTTCTCTAGGCGTCGTCGTCTGCGAGTGCCGCACGAATGGCCGACCACGCTTCAGATCGGGTTCGCTCGATTGTCGACCACTGTGTGGAGATCACCACTTCGCCGGGCTGAAGTTTTGGGTCCACCGCGATTTCTACGCCGTCTCTGGTGATGCCTGCGGCGACCACGGCCATGTCATCAACGTGCACGCTCAGTGTTATGGCGGTGTCGGTGAGGTTTGAGAATTCGGCGCGAACAGCTTCAAGAACGGCTTGTCCACCATCGTGTGGTGTTCTGTCGAGTACCACCGCAGCGATTGACTCTGCGAGGGATGCCACGTCGTCGGTAAACGCTCCTCGATGGTCCACTGTGAGCGAGCGAACTTGCTCAGTCGAGATGTCTATGGCTCGTGTCAGTGTGTCGATGCGCTCAGTTGCGAAAGTCCGGCCATCAACTACACCGCTGGCGTACGCGTCGTCGGCAGCGGTGGTAACAAGGCTCTGGACGTGCGCGGCTAGGTCGGGGTCGAGCCTGAGAACCGTTTCTGGTGAAGGCTGAGCCACGGAACGAGCTCTGGGAATAGCCGGGTCGTCCTTGCTTGGCAGCGAGCTGATTGCTGTCCCGCGGAGCACCGTTGGATGGCTCGACACATTGATGGAATTGCTTGGAGCGGCGCGTACAACAGTCGGACGCGTGTGTCGTGTAGCCGGAGGCTGACTCATTCGATCAGGCCGCCGTCGGCACCAGCTCGCATCGTAATGCGGCCTTCCTCCTCGAGTTGGCGAATAACGGTCACGACCGCGGTTTGGGCGGCGTCGACTTCGCTGACCTTCACCGCGCCTAGGAATTCGAGCTCGTCTCCTAGGGCCTCTGCTGCCCGCTCGGACAGGTTGCGGAAGACAGCATCTTTCACCTCGGGCTTCACTCCCTTTAGGGCGAGGGCAAGCTCCTTGGTGTCCACGATGCGTAGAACTTCCTGGAGGTCCTTGTCGGTCATCTCGACGATGTCTTCGAACACGAACATCAAGGCCCTAACTTCTTCTGCGAGTGTCGGGTCGTTGTCGCCGAGATGTGTCATTATCGACTTTTCAGTGGTTCGATCTGCGCTATTAAGCAACATTGCCAGACCCTCAGCCCCGGCGATGCCTGTGGCCAGGTCGGCTCCGGTCACATTGCCAAGGCGGGTTCGAAGCGAGACTTCGACGGTCCTGATTACATCGGGTGTTGCCGGTTCGAGCCTGGCGATTCGTTTGGCAACGTCGCCCTGCAAGCTTGAGGGCAAGCTGCTGATGATGTCGGCGCCCAGATGAGTCGGTAGGTGACTGATAACCAGAGCGACTATCTGAGGATGCTCATCGACGATGAATCGGACGATTTGTTCTGCTTCAAACTGGGCTAGGAAACCAAACGGGCGGTTCTGGGCCGCGTCGAGCAGACGTTGGATCATCTCGTCGCTGCGGCTGCCTTGCCACGTCTCGAGCAGCGTCCTGGCAAAGTCGATTCCGCCGAGGACTTCGCCGTCTTCGCCAGCTGCGGTGTTCCAGAACTCTTCAAGTACCCCATCGAGCGTGCCACCAGCCACGCGGCCAAGCCGAGCGATCTCTTGGGCCATCGACTCGACTTCGACCTCTTCCATGTACGAAAGGAGACCGGCCGCCTCATCGGGGCCTATAGCGATAAGTAGGGCCGCGGCCTTTTGTTTGCCCGTCATGGTGGCTGCTTCAGACATGTATCAGATCAGCCTTCAGCGAGCCAACCGCGAAGCAGCGCAGCCATATCTTCAGGTTGACGCTGGACCAAATCAATCACGTCACCACGAACTCCTGTCTGACCGGCGGTTTCTTCGGTCGTGCCAACGCCACGGGGTAGCTCGCCAGCTGAACCCGGATCAAGGGCCCCGCCAGCAGTTGGACCTGCCAGTAGGGCGGCGGCCTCATCACGAAGGTCAACGTCACCGTCGTCGGCGGCAGACAGCTTCTTACGGCGGGACATCAAAAGTAGGCCGACAGCGGCTATGACAATGGCCAGACCGCCCACAGCTTGGGGGATTAGAGCGAGAGGGCTAGCCGCAGCTGGCTCCGCGACTGTGTCCAGAAGTGATGAGCCGTTAGCAGACTCCGAAACCTCGGGGAAAGGAGTGGCGGTAACCGACAGGGTGTCGCCTCGTTCAGGACGTAGACCAATTCCGGCCGAGATCAAGGCTTCAAGAACTGCTGCTTCTGGTACCGCTGCGCCAGTAATGGACCCATCGTCCACAACAACTCCGATGTGGATTGACTCGACGTCACCCGGCGCGTTGATAGTGCTCGTAACCACGTTGCTGACGCCGTACTCGGTTGCGGTGTCGATCTTGCTGTAGTCGATCGCTCCTTCGCCGTCGGCGGTGTCGGCGGTGTCGCCGTCGACACCGGCAATTCCACCGGGCGCTTCTGACCCTGGCCCGGTAAACGTCTCGTTCGACGAGCTCTCGCGTATTGCTATCTGGCTTGTGTTATCGAACGTTTCGGTTCGCGATTCGCTTCTGTCGAAGTTCAGCTCGGCTCTGACCATTACGGTTGCCCGGTCGCCAGCGCCTGTCGTCAACAGAAGCCTGGTTATGTCGCTCTCGAGCCGCTGTTCGAACTCGATGGTCCGCAGGACGTCGCGACCGTTGGCGGTGGTTGCATCGGTGCCATCGGCAGCGACTCTTAGAGTGCGGCCCTGAAGATCAACAATGGTTACGTCGTCGATGGCGAGGTTCTCCACTGAGCCGGCTATGAGGGCTGCAACGGCATCGGTTTCACCCAGAGTGAAGTCGGTGGGGACATCGAGCACGACCGATGCTTCGGCTGCATTCGGGTCGCCAAAGAGGCCGGTATCTGGAACTACAAGATGAACAGTCGCCGCGGTGATTCGATCAAAGTCTCGCAAGGTTCTGCCGAGTTCGCCCTCAAGGGCCCGTTGAACGTTGATGCGTTCGAGGTTCGAGCTAACCGCCAAACCTTGATTGTCCAGCAATTCGTAACCAATACGATCGGGATTTTCGTTGGTCGCGATGCCGGCTGCACCTAGCCCGGCCATGGCCGTGCCTAACTGACTTCTGGCGACGGTTACACGGGTGCCTGCCGCCTCGACCTGGTAGTCGACGCTTAGCCGGTCAAGCTCGGTTGTGATGTTTGCTAGTTCTTCTGAGTCGATGCCCGATGCCAACACCGAATACGATGGCGAGCTGATCCACTGGAAGAACATCACCGCTGACAACGCCACTACAGCAACCGCGGCACCGATCGTAACCTTGTGGGCCAGCGGCAGTGCCTGGACCATGATCGCAAGGCGATCTTTGGGTGTTGTGGACGGTTCGGCCATTAGATGAGTACCTGCGCGACCCGAGGTCGCCTGCACTAGGGCTCGTCCATGAGCACGGATTTGTTGTGCTGGTTAGGTCGACGGTTTGATCACGTGGTCAAGGGTTCGGCGGGTTGAACAACTCGAATTCTCTGACGCCGCTCGAACGTCAGCGCCCTAGGCGTTGGGCCCCTACATATGTGCGCCGAGCCTTGGAACCGAGTTGAAGTGAAGAGTGCTCTGACCGGTTGACTTCGAGGCGGTTGCCCAGCTCAACGGCAGCGTCTGTGGCATCGGTCTGAAGGTCCGCGAACCGTTGCTGTTGTTTGGCTGTAGGGGTACCAACAACTCCTGCGGGATACACGAACATCGGAGTGTTCAGCTCGCCATCGTCTTCGAGAGCGGACCAAATGGCGTCAATGCGATCCTCGTAGTCGTCGAGTAGATCATCCCAGGACAGGTCCGGAGTCTGTGGGGTCATCTCGAGTTCCGGCCTGGTAGCAGACCGGTGATGAAACTGCCTTGGTTCTGTAGTTGTGCCAGTGCTTGTTCCATGGTGGTGAACTCGCGCCGAAGAGTGGCTTCTCGAAGAATCATCCGCTGTTCGAAGCCCTCGATACTGTTGTCGGCATCTTCGATTCTGGTATCCCACTCACCTCGGGCCCTGGTAATCGACCCATCAATTCCCTCGTATCGATCGAGCCAGGTATCCAGCCGACTTCCAAGGCCCTGGCTGGTTGCGACGCTTCCAACCAAGTATCCGCCGCCTCCTACCTCGGCCGCGGTGACGGAAACACGAATTTTGAGGCCGCTCGGGTCTCCCGAAGTTGTTTCCAGGAGATTGCCCACCCCCGAAGCCGCCTCGCCGCCAATTGTGCCGACGATGTCGACCCCAGCAGCGGTGCCGTTTAGCCCGAACATGTCGTCGTTTGTTATCGAGAGTTGGGCTGCGATGCCAAAATCTGTCGGGACGCTGATGCGGAGGCCGACATCTCCGCCGCCTATGTCGATGCTGTCAACCGTGACTTGGCTAAGCCCTGCGGAGTCCAGGCCTTGTCTGATTGCCGTAATTGCCTGGTTGAGATCTGATCCGAGTGGTACCGAGATAGCTGCATCGATGCCTCCATACTGAACGTTGAAGTCCTCGGTGAGGGCGCTGGCCTGGTACATATTGCCAGCAATCTCGGGAGATTCAGGGGCGGTGTCGACGACGACGTCGTACGACCCAGACACGGTCGAGCTGCTCGTGGTGAGGATGGTCAGGTTAGGATTGGTGGCGGCGTTGTCCTGAACGAACATTGATACGACGTTGTCGAAATCGGTCTGAAGCGCGGCAAGTAGAATATCTTCATCGATTTCATAGCTGCCATCGCGTTGGACGGACACACCGATCTGGCCAATGGCGGTTAACTCACCACCGTTGGGCACGAGTTCGCTGAGCGCAGCCTGAAGAGACAACGTCATGTCCCGAGCTGTGCGATCCCCGGTTAGTGGTGAAGCTCGGTTTGACGCAGCGTTGTAGCGAGTCTGGGTTCCAATTTCGGTCAGAAGGCTGTTGGCCGAATCGAACACGCTTTTGACGGCTTCGAAGGCCGCGTCGGCATCGCGGCTAACTACTATGTCGACCGGTGCTGACGTGGTGGAGCGGACGGTGAACGACACACCGGCGATGACATCGGTGAACACGTTCGTGGATCGAGTGAGTTGGAGGCCGGTAGTAGGGTCGCCGAGTCTGGCGATTGCGTCTTGGCCCTGGGCCAACGTGTCGATAGCCCCGAAGGCCGGTATGTCGCTGGATGCGGTGAAGCTTGCTGAAGCGCCTGATTCGGAGGCGCTCAGTAGCAGCCGATAGTCATTCTCAGATACCTGAATCACCGAAGCGGATACGCCAAGGTCGGCTGAAGATATGTTTGCGGCAAGCTGGTCAAGTGTTGTTGCAGAGTCGGTTGTGAAGTCGGTCGGCGTCCCGCCAACGGTCAAAGTAAATGTTCCCGTGCCTACCAAGGCGTCGGACTCGCCTAACCCCATGCCCGTAGCAACCTGATGGGTTGCGGCGAGTTGTTCGACGCTGACGCTGAGAGTGCTGGGAGTCGGGCTGCCGTCGAGGCTCACGGTAACGGCATCTTCGTTAGATGATGACGCCGCCACAAACCCGTTGAAGTCGGCGGTAGATCTCGCATCATCGACACTCGTTCGAAAGTCCGACAGCTTGGTGGTGATCGAGGTCCAAGCGTTCAGCTTGGCGTTGTAGTCGGCCCGTTGAGCATTCAGCCGCCCAATCGGCAACCGCTCAAGCTGCATCAGGCTGTTGACGATCGCGTCAGTATCTAGTCCCGATGCGATGCCGCTAAAACTGAATGTTGGGGAGACCATTGAAGGTTTCGATTCCTATGATCGACGCACCTTGGCTGACGATCGTCCTCTAGATTTCTATCGGCGGAGCCGCTGCACTAGTTGAGTCGGTAGTTGGTGTAGTTGCTGCTTAGTTGAGAAGTTCGAGCACCGCTAGCGGTGTCGTGTTGGCTTGACCGAGCATGGCAATCGCGCTCTGCGACAGGATCTGAGCGCTGGTGAGTGTGACCATCTCTAGGGCCATATCTGCATCGCGAATGCGACTCTCCGACGCACTGAGATTCTCTCGCGCTATCAGCAGATTGTCGATCGAGTGCTCTAGCCGGGCCGTTTTTGCGCCGAGGTTGCCGCGTATGGCCGATATCTCGCCAAGGGCGCTATCGAGAGCAGTAATCGCTCCGTCGGGATCATTGGCGAGGTCGAGTGTCGATAACACTCCACCGGCGAATACTGCTGCATCGGTGCGAAGGTCGTCGGTAATCTCGAGTCGATCACCGGGTGCCGAGCCAGTGCCGATCTGGAACACAAGCGGCGCTGCCGTGAAATCTTGGAAGACGCGAGTGCCGGCGAAGGTGGTTCTGGCACCAATGGCACCAATTTCGTCGATCAGTTCTTGCACTTCGATTTGTTGGGGTTCACCGGTAGTTGAGCTTGTGTTCGCTGCATCGATTGCGAGCACGCGCATCCGTTGGAACATCGATTGGACTTCACCGAGCGCACCTTCGGCGGTCTGAAGAAAACTCACGCCGTCCTGGGCGTTCTGAGTGGCTTGGATAGTGCTGCTTACCTGAGTGCGGAGACTTTCGGACCGAACGAGACCCGCGGCATCGTCGGTCGCGCGATTGATCCGTTGACCAGATGAAAGCCGCTCGAGCGTCTTATTGGCCATCGTTGTGTTCGCGGTCAGGTTTCTATAGGCAGAAAAGGCTGCCGGGTTCTGGTTTATCCGCACGATATCCCTCCATGGCTTACCCGGAGACCATCGTGGTCATCCGTATGGGTTGTTCCTGAAAGGTCGACGAACGTACGCGCCGAGTAAGGAGTTCTGTCTCAGATGACCCGACTAGCTGACGTGCTGGCCCAGTTCTACTGACTCAAACCAGGCCTCGCGAAGTTCTCTGAAAATCTTGGCTATCGAGGCCAGATCCCTCGTGTCCTTGTTGAGGTTTGCTCTCAGCAGCTTCTCGTGGCTGAAGTCGTACAGCGCCCGCAAGTTCTGTGCCACCTCGCCGCCAGCTTCTGCGTCGAGGGAGAATCGAAGTTCATCCACTATTCGTTGAGCTCTGACCAGTTCGTCATGGGCGACCTCATGGTCGCCCCTCACGTCGATCGCCTGTTCCGATCGCTCAAGGGCTACCAACAAACGGTCGTAAAGCATTGTGATCAGGCGGGCCGGGCTGGCTGTCGCTACTGACTGCTGAAGGTAGTGATCTCGCACAAGTCCTCGAAACTCAAGTGATGGGTTGACCCGTTGAACAGGGCTCACGGAGCTAACGCGTTACCCACTTCATAGTCGGCGAGAACCTTGACGTTTCAAGTCCGTCGAAGCTCTCGCCGACTTAGGAGGGTGCGCGAGCAGTGTGCTACCACAGCTCAACCGGCTTTTAGCCGAGTAGTTGCAGAATCGACTGCGGCGCCTGGTTCGCCTGGGCGAGCATCGCTGTACCGGCTTGGGCCATGATTTGGTTGCGTGTGAACTCAACCATTTCGAGGGCCATGTCGGTGTCGCGAATGCGGCTCTCAGACGAGGACAGGTTTTCTTGAGCTACCTGAAGGTTTGAAATGGTGAATTCCATACGGTTCTGGGTAGCACCAAGGGTTGAACGAACCGTCGAGACATTGCCAATGGCAGCGTCAAGAGCGGTAATTGCGGTGTCGGCATCGACGGTGACGTCTATTGCTGACAGGTCAGCACCGAACACTGCGTTGGACGCCAACGTCAGATCCGTGCTGACTTCCATCCGGTTTATCGCACCAGCATTGCCTCCGACCTGGAAGGTCAGAGATGTGGTGGAGTAGTCCTGGAATACGGTGTTGCCGGCAAATGTTGACCGGGAACCGATCGAGTCGATCTCCGCTAGGAGCTCGTCGATCTCCAATTTCTGGGGCACGCCGTCTGACGTTGCGGTGTTAGCCGCATCGATAGACAGGGTTCTGATGCGCTGGAGGATCGCGTGAACTGATCCGAGGGCGCCTTCAGCCGTTTGTACGAAGCTGATGCCGTCCTGTGCGTTCTGAATTGCTTGGCGGGTGCCGTTGATTTCTGAACGAAGCCGTTCAGATTTGACTAGGCCGGCTGCATCATCGGCAGCACGGTTGATACGGAAACCAGAAGACAACCGCTCGAGGGACTTGCCCATCATGTTGTTCGTCTTTGAAAGGTTTCTGTAGGCGTTAAACGCCGCAATGTTCTGATTTATTCGTGTCACTGACACACCTCCATGTGTGATTTAACTGAAGTCGAGTCCGTTCGACTACAAAGAAGTCCGTCGTCAGTGATGGATGACACCTAAGTGTTTGATTGGTACAAATCTAAAACTCCAAAGACGGACGATCCCATGAAGGAACCGTCCGTCTTAAGGTGTGGCCACACAAGTACGCCGATAGGCGTCAGTGCTGGGATTACAGGAGGCCGAGCACGCTTTGGGGAGCCTGGTTTGCCTGGGCGAGCATCGCTGTACCGGCTTGGGCCATGATTTGGTTGCGTGTGAACTCAACCATTTCGAGGGCCATGTCGGTGTCGCGAATGCGGCTCTCAGACGAGGACAGGTTTTCTTGAGCTACCTGAAGGTTTGAAATGGTGAATTCCATACGGTTCTGGGTAGCACCAAGGGTTGAACGTATCGTCGTGACGTTGGCGATTGCCGCGTCAAGAGAGGTGATCGCTGCGTCGGCATCAGTCGTAACATCAACTGCTGAAAGGTCAGTGCCGAATACCGCGTTGGACGCCAACGTCAGATCCGTGCTGACTTCCATCCGGTTGTTCGCACCAGCATTGCCTCCGACCTGGAAGGTCAGAGCTGTGGTGGAGTAGTCCTGGAATACGGTGTTGCCGGCAAATGTTGACCGGGCGCCGATCGAGTCGATCTCCGCTAGGAGCTCGTCGATCTCTGCCTGTTGGGGCACGCCGTCTGAAGTTGCGGTGTTAGCCGCATCGACAGCCAATGTTCGAACGCGTTGGAGGATCGAGGTAACCGATCCGAGGGCGCCTTCAGTCGTTTGTACGAAACTGATGCCGTCCTGTGCGTTCTGAATTGCTTGGCGGGCGCCGTTGATTTCTGAACGAAGCCGTTCAGATTTGACTAGGCCGGCTGCGTCATCGGCAGCACGGTTGATACGGAAACCAGAAGACAACCGCTCGAGGGACTTGCCCATCATGTTGTTCGTCTTTGAAAGGTTTCTGTAGGCGTTAAACGCCGCAATGTTCTGATTTATTCGTGTCACGTCCTGTGACCTCCTGTATGGGGTGCATTAGCACCGACTTCCCTGTCGGCAGAGTCCCATCGGCGCCTTGACGCCGCGATTTGAGGATTTCTCCCCTACTTGCTTAAGCGAGAAGGGGCGTCGTCGATACTCGGCCTTCCCATTGCCGCATAAGGGCAGCCAACGCTGAACTTGTCGGCTACCCGGACGACCTGCATTTGGTGACCGAAGCCCACGCAGCAATTTCCTCAATTGAGCGCCATCACAATGTCGTAGTCGATCTAGTGCGAAGGGTTGAATGGGCGGTTCGGTACGAACGATTTGACGACGCGGCCCGAACGAGTGCGGTAGCTGCCGACTTTGCGTCTCGACATCACTGCGGGATGTACGCCGATCCCGACATCGAACGCATGCTCGGCACGATAGGCAGGTCACTTCCGGTCCCAACTGCCGATGCGTTGATGCCCTCTGGAACGGTGGTTCACGTATGTTCCGTCGACCCGCGAGCTGCGGCCTTGGAGACTATTGCCAGGCTCAACGACGGGTTGTCCCTGGAAAACAAGACCATCTATACCGATACGAGACGCCCACTGGAGTCTGCAGCCGAGTTGCGTAAGCAATGCGCCGAGGCCGAGTTGGTTCTTGTGCACAGCGAACCCGGTGATGTTGTTCCGTCCATTGCTTTTGGTGGGTGGTCAGCGCGTCCCCCCGTTGTACATGTAAACCACCATGAGACGGTGTTCTGGCTCGGGGTCGGAATTGCTGACCTAGTTCTGTCGCATCAGGCCACGGGCAGCGCCTTGGCTGTGGATCGTCGCTTTATTGGGGTCGGCCGAACCGCCGTACTTCCTAACCCGTTGGCCGACGTCGAAACCTGGGCTAATTGGGCCGCAGAGTTGCTCGTTCGAGCAACCTCGGTGCATAGGGCCTGGTTGCCGGAAGCCTTCTTGCCAGCGAGAGTCGGTGGCCGCGACATTGAGGCTGTCGGATGGCTGACAAGTTCTGGTCGGGCAACGGGCTTGAGATCGTGCTGGTTGAGGCATGGCCTAGAGGTAGCAAGCCCGGTCCGTCCAGATATCACTGCTGTGGTGCTCGGCATCGACGCCGTCAACACGCTCGACTGCTTTCACGAGATTCTCAGTGTGGCGGGCCCGGGCACCGACACTCAGTTGTTGGCTGTTGATATCAGCGGTGACCCCGACTTTGGTCATACCATGCGCGATCTTGGAGGTCTGGTTACCGTAGTCGCAGCGACACCTGGATCTGATCCCTTGGCGGCGATAACCGCCGCCACTCGGTGGAGCGCGGCGCCAGTAACCGCTGTTCTGTCAGACGATGTGTCCATCGCCGCCGGAGCCTGGTTGGTCGCTATCGAAAGACTCGACGAGTCCGGGGCGCCCGTTCCTGTTGAAGTCGACTTCGGCGGTCGACACTCGTTGCACTTCATGGCTAGAAGCGAAGAGATCGATGCGTGGCTAGACCTCGCCTTGACGGCTGGAGTTGAGTTACCAAGTGTGCTGGTCTAATTACTTTGGGTGGTCACCCCGTTGGCCGCGATAATGCGGTACTCCTTTAGGGGTCCGACGCGGCGCCACCCAGCCAGGCGATGTCCGTTTAGGAAAATTCACAGTTGGGAGAATGAGAATGCGTGTTTTGGTGTGTGGTCGCGGCGCGGCCGATCCCAGGAGCATGGTATGGACTCACGTTATGGGTTCACTTAGACATCTAGGTCACGAGGTACTCGGTATTGATCCGACGTCGCCAGGACGATCTGGGTTGTGTCGCGGCGGCGCGGTTGAGTCGATCTCAGCCGTCCTTGACCGATACGAGCCCGACCTAATGGTGCATATTCCGTCGCCAGGCGACCTCACTGGCGCCGAAGTTCGCCAGATGACCGCGGCCTCGCAGACGGTGTCGATTGCAATGCACATGTCGACCACCATGGTTGAAGCAACGACCAGACCTGCCGATGCAGAGGAACATCTGCTCGACTACGACCTGGTGTGTGTGTCCGATCAGTGGTCATACGATCGACTTTTCCCGATTGGTGGTTATCGAGTGAGTTGCGTGGAGCCCGCGATCAACTCAGTCGTCCTCGATGAAGCCGTCGGATCGACAAGGTCCGGTGTCGTGGTGGTAGGCGAACCAGACGATCGCAGTGCCGCTATGGTGCGAACGCTTGTCGACCGTGGCGTTGATGTCAGGATGTATGGGGCCGGTTGGAGCCTGATCCCTGACCTTGAACCACGCTCGTTCCCCAGGGTCGGGTACCCGGAGATGGCGACTGTTCTTGCCGGTGCCGAGCTCGTGCTTGAGTTACCAATCGGGACGCCGGTTCAGTCATTTGCCCGCGTGTCGTCTTGGGAAGCTCCGTTGGGTCAGTGTGTTCTTGATGCGGCCGCCGTTGCTACACCGTCGCTTACTCTCGAACGAGCTGGTGTGTCTGCGTTAATGACGCCAGGGATCGACATAGCGACCTATGCCACCGATGAAGATCTCGAGACGCTTGTTCCGTTGCTATTAGCCGACGCCGAGGGTCTACGGACCATGGGCGAGAGCGCGTCAGACACGGTTCGTTCTCGTCACCTGTGGACGCAGCGCTGGGAGCATTTGTTGGCGCCGTTCGATTGTCCCGACGACGACGGTGAGGCCGTTGTGGTCAAACCGGCAGCATCTTCGGCCAAGGTAACCATCTCGGCCTAACCAGTCGCGTCGGACGTGGCGCCGTCGATGAGAAGCCGGGCAAACCGGACCCGATCGACGTTGCCGCCCGACAATGTCGCCGCGACGCGATCTCCGTCGGAGCCTACTTTTCTGGTCATTACGGCAGCCAAGGCTGTTGCACCGCTGGGTTCAACCACAATTCGTAGACGGTCGAAACAGAGCCGCATGGCGTCGACGATCTCGCCTTCGGTGACAGTGACGATCTTGCTTACCCTGTGTTTGATCACGGCAAACGTGAGATCTCCGAGCGAGCGTGTCGCCTGACCATCGGCGATTGTTTTGGGTTGGTCGATAGTTACCAGCGTCCCCGCTGCTAATGACAGCTGGCCATCGTTGGCGGTTGCTGGCTCGACGCCTATCACTTCGGTATCGGGGGACATGGCTGAAAATGCGGTAGCTATCCCGGACAACAAGCCGCCGCCACCAAGGCAGACAGCAATCGCGTCCAATGGTGGCGTGTCCTCGATGATCTCTTTGCCGCAAGTGCCTTGACCAGCCATTACGTAGTGGTTGTTGAATGGCGGCACGATGGTCGCCCCAAGACGACCCGCCACCTCGGTGGCGACTTTTTCACGGTCTTCGGCGATCCTGTCGTACTCGACGATCGTCGCGCCATACGAGCGCACGGCAGACTTCTTCACATCTGGGGCATCGCTCGGCATCACCACCGTGGCTCGCACCTCGAGTAGCTGAGCACTCCTGGCCACTGCTTGGCCGTGGTTGCCAGACGAGAAGGTGACGATCGAGGTTCCGTCGAGGACACCAGCATCTTTGAGCGCAGAAATTGCGTTGTACGCGCCGCGCATCTTGAACGATCCAGTGCACTGAAAGTTCTCGGCCTTCAGCACCACAGTCCGTTGCGACATCTCGTCGACTGTGCGACTCGTTAATAGCGGGGTTCTGCGGGTCACCCCGGCCAGCCGGTCCGTGGCAGCCTCGATCTCTTCGAACGGCAAGAGTGGGTTAGGAAACGACACGGCCCCGACGTTAACCGTCGGGGCCGCGGCTCGTTCTATGGCGAGCAGTTAGACCAAGCTACTTTTTGAGTGCGTCGCGGATCTCGACCAGGAGGTCCGTGTCAGATGGGCCAGAATCCTCTTCGTCTGCTGCCCGTGCCTGGTTGTATTTGCGGACCATTAGGAACACCACGAAGCCGATAATCAGGAACGTGATGACAGTGTTGATGAAACTTCCGTAGAAGATTTGACCGCCATCGTAGAGAGTGCGGTTGAGATCGTCAGCACCGACAGCGTCGCCCCAGTGGATCGAAAGGGCCGAGAAGTCCGGCTGGCCGAAGATGGCAGCCACGATCTGCATGATGACGTCGTTGACCAGCGAGTCGATGACGGGCTTGAAGGCCAGGGCGAGGATGAGGCCTACAGCCGCATCGACGATGTTTCCGTTGGCGATGAAGTCTTTGAACTCACTCATCATCTTGGACATGGTTTCTCCGCAGGTTTGGTTGTGAACCAGTGACCGTAGTCATATGCGACCAGTCTCGTCCAGAAAATGTTGCTGGAGTATCGAATACGGTCGTGAAAGTCGGTTCAAGTTTGTCCTGGACGCGCACAACTGCTCAATCCGTACCACCGGGTGCCGATCTAGGTAGAGACAAGAAAGCGGTCAAACATGATGGTCCTCCACGACCTCGAGTTAATCCTCGAGTCAAAGATTGTGCCCACGCCTCCGGTCGTGATGTTGCGCGTGATGGAGGTCCAGCGAAACAGTGACGCTGAATTGCGTGACCTTGTCGAAGCTGTCTCGCTCGACCCTGGTCTGACCACCAAGATCATTGCGATGGCGAACAGTCCGGTCTACCGGCGCGACCGCGATGCGACCACGCTCACCAGGGCAGTGGGGCAGGTGGGCCAGCGCAGTGTCGTGACCCTGGCGCTCGCACATTCAATCGCGAGTGGTGTTCCGAAGTCTGGGACCGTTGGCGGAGTCGACCTCGCCGAATTCTGGCGGCGATCGTTAATCACCGGAGTTGCCAGCCGCGAGCTAGCGGGGCTCGTTGCTCCAGCACTGCGGGAGGAAGCCTTCTTTGTCGGGCTCATAGCCGGGCTCGGCCGTCTTGCCCTGGCCGACTGTCTGGCCGAGCGGTACGAGGCCATCGTGGCCAAGTCCGATGGCTGGCCAACCAGTCAGCTAGAGCGTGAAGGGGTTGGCATATCGTCGATCAAGGTCACTGCCGAACTGTTAAGGCGGTGGCACCTCCCAGAGTTGTTTAGTGGTGCTCTCGATGCGGCAGACGGACTAGAGCTCGAAGACGAACAACAATTGATGTTGTCCGAGCTTGTCGGTGTTGCCGTAACGATGTCGAGCTTCTTTTCGTCGCAACCTGATGGGTTTGCCTATCGCGAAATGATCAAACAAATTGGAGCTCTCGGTGTTCAGCCCGGCGAGATCGACCCCATTCTCGACGCTTTACAAGAGAACATCCTTGAGATGTCCGACCAGATAAACCTTGATGCGACCCAGATCAACAACTCAGAGATTCTTCACGCGGCGCGTGAACAGCTCATCGAGTTGACCCTCGCGGCCGACGTCGAACTTAGGTCTGAGAAGCAGCGCCGAGAACAACTGGAGATTGACAACCTCGAACTCGAACAGCGCGCCCTGCGTGACGGGCTAACCAATCTGCCGAATCGTCGCGCCTTCGACGAACAATACGACCAGCAGCTTCGTCTACGTCTTCGAAGCCCCGAGACCTTTGGCAAACCAATGGGCATCGTGATGATCGACCTCGACCATTTCAAAGCGGTCAACGACAACTATGGGCATCAGATCGGCGACGAGGTTCTGCGCCAGGTCGCTCAGGTTCTTGAGATGGCTTCACGAACCGAAGAAACTGTTGCCCGATATGGTGGCGAAGAGTTCGTGATGTTGGCGCCGATGGCGACACTCGAGGAACTAACCCGTGCTGCCGAGCGACTTCGCAAGGCGGTCGCGCTGGTTGAGGTGGAGCTGCCAAATGACGAATACCTCGAGGTGACGGCGTCATTCGGAGTTGCGATTATGGAGGCGCCTTCTGCTCTTGAGGCCGGAGAACGGCTCCTCGGCGCAGCTGATAGTGCGCTCTACAAGGCCAAAGAAGCTGGCCGCAACTGCGTTGTCGCCGTTCCCGAGCCAGTCTCCTAGCCGGGCCCATACTGGCGCTTGAACACTCGATGCCAACGAAGCCGCCCACGGTGGGCCGAACTCATCTGACGATGTCGGCAGGTTGGTCGCGCAGATGGCGGGCCAGAACCGTAGCGAATGAGGATCCCAGATTCCGATGGGATCGCCGAGAGGCTGCGATAGGTGCTGGGCCAATGGTGTCGTAGAAGACTCCGAGGTTCTGGGTTTCGGTGCCGTTGGGCCCCGCTTCAACAAGCCGAAACGCTCTCTCGACCGTCACAAACTCGCTGGCCGCGCCGCCGGCATCGGGGTGCGACTTCTTGGCAGCATGGCGAAATGCTTGCTTCAGCTCGTTCCGTGTCGCGTTAGCGTCAACGTCGAGTAGCCGTCTTGCCTCGTGTAGTTCGTCCATGAACCGTGCTCACTTGTTGGGTGGCCGTCCCATCCGTAGGGCGACGCTGGCTCCTATCGGCATCCGCTGTTGCGATTGTGAGGATTCGGAGTCGAAAAACACGCGCAGTATGGGCCGATGTCGCTGTACCCTTGTGCCTTCGTGAGGGGCTGTAGCTCAGCTGGCTAGAGCACCTGCTTTGCAAGCAGGAAGTCGTGGGTTCGAGTCCCATCAGCTCCACGTTGTTCGCTGTGCCTTCGCTCTGAGGACAATCGGTGCTTCCCCGGACAGGTTCGCCAGTACCACAACATCGGTTTTCTCATTGCGCCTATTGGGCGACAGATCGAACGAGCGGCTAAGAAGAGGCAATGAAGGATCTGCAAGAGATCGCCTCGACCATTGGCAGCTTGCCTGTCGTTCTGCAAGCGCTGTTGGCGCCTGTCGATCAAAGGTGTCTAACCATTCGGCCAGAACCAGGGGAGTGGTCGGTCCTCGAAGTTATTGGCCACCTGGTCGCAGCAGACAGCGGAGGGTTCCGCTATCGGATTCAGGCCATTGCGGATGGGCAGCCCGAGGTTGCGGCGTTCGATCCATGGGCGGCGATCAATGCCCGCGATCACGCCGCGCTGAGCTTGTCGGATCTAATGAGCGAGTTGATCCAAGAGAGGACAGCCTCGGTCCGATTCGTAAACGACCTATCCGTGGCCGATCTCTCGAAGACCGCCAGTTACCGAGAGCACGGAGACTTTGCCGCTGCTGACTTCGTCCACGAATGGCCGTTCCACGACCAGGAACACATTCAACAAATCCTCGACATTCTCAAGGCGAACTACTTGCCGCACATGTCTGCAACTATGCGTCGAGCCCTGGCTTCCCATGACGAGTAGCGCTGCTATGACTAGCGATGCCTCAGCGCTAGGTTCGGTCGTGAGTCTCGACGATTACCCGATTCATGTTCTCCGATCACCACAGGGAAGGCTTCTCGTTGCCGACTGCAACCGCCAGCTCACTGAACATGGCGTGTGTTCGTTGCCAGGGTTCCTAACTGGAGCCGCCATCGCCGCGACGGCCGAGGCCGGCGACCGACTGGCCGACCAGGCGTGGCACGCCAACCAAACCCACAACGTGTATTTCACTAGTCCGGACACCAGCGACATAGATGATCTTCAGCCTGGTGACCCGCGGACGTTCCAAGTCCGATCGTCCCAGCATGCAATTGCCTACGATCTACTACCGGCGGACCTTCCGATCCGCAAGTTGTACGAAAGCGACGAGATGACTCGATTCGTCGCCGCTGTTCTTGGGTTCGAGCAGATCTATCGAAGCATCGACCCCTTGGACGCGCTTGAGATCTCGCTGTACGGCGATGGAGACGAGTTGGGGTGGCACTTCGACAACAGCGAATTTTCGGTAACCCTCATGCTTCGAGAGCCCGCTCAGGGCGGTCACTTTGAGTTCCATCGCGCAATCCGCTCTGAATCCGACGAGTGTTACGACGCGGTCAATGCTGCGATCAGCGGTTCCGGGCCCCCGCCGCAGCGGCTCGTAACGGCACCGGGCACTTTGGCTTTGTTTCGGGGCCGATCCGCCCTGCACCGCGTTACGCCCGTCGCTGGGCCGTTGACACGAATGAACACCGTATTCACTTACGGCACCGAGCCCGACATGTACCTCAGCGAACTGACGCAACGCTTGTTTTACGGTCGGCGAGTTAAGCCGACCGTAGTCAATTGACTCAGCCGGCCTCTAGCTGGGCCGTGAGTTGTTCGACAATGTCTGGCGGAACAAAGTTGTTCTCGTCTGTTGTCTCGGCTTCGACGAGTTCGACGATGCGTTGAACAACTTCAGCTGGGTCCATCTGGTCTGATTTCACCATTTCGCCCACGACTTGGAACAGTTCGGTCGCTGGTGCATTGACGGCCGTACTGTCGAACCATTCCCACATCGAATCGGCCATCTGATCGTTGAAACCGGTCAGGTAGGGGCCTGGGTTCAGGAGGGTGACGTCGATCCCTTGTGCGGCCAACTCGGAGCGCATGGTCTTGCCCATCGCTTCAAGGGCATGTTTGCTCATGGTGTATGGCCCAAAGGTAGGTCCAGCAATCACTCCGGCGATAGACGAAACGATTATCACTCGGCCAGAACCTTTGGCGACCATCGCTGGTACCGCAGCTTGGGTGACTGCGAGAGTGCCAAACACGTTTACCTCAAAGACATGTCGGACGACCTCGATCGGTACATCAACTAGCGGACCCGTGCGACCAGCGCCGGCGTTGTTGACAAGGACGTCGACATCCCACTGGCGAATCTTGTCGACGTCGCTGGTAGTGATATCGACCTTCTCGACCTGAAGCTGCGGCGCTTCGGCCGCGAGTTCGTCTGCTTGTTGTTGAGTTTCGGTGGTGGCAATCACGGTATGACCGCGGGCCGCTAGGGCCAGGCTCGCGCCCTTTCCGAAACCAGACCCTGCTCCGGTAATTAGAACTGTCTTTGACATAGGTCCCTCAAATTGTCGAGCTTGTCTCCTCAGTATGGCTGAGACCCAACAGGTTCAGGAAGTGCTCGTGGCCGCCCATTTCCTACATGTGGGGGACCGTTGACCGATTGGAACGCCGTGGCAATGATGTCTGGGCTCGTACTGGCGCTTCCTGACGCCGTTCTTGTCGTCGACATGGAAGGCGTCGTTCTTGGCGCGAACCCAGCCGCGGAAGATCTGTTTGGGCTCTCGATCGATGAGCGCGTAGGCGTTCCGTGTTTTGACCTGATCCATCCTGGCGACCTTGAAATGGCCCTTGTGTCGCTAACGAGCATGGGCGAACACGAGATCGGTAGCCCGATCGAAATCAGGGTGAAGGCTGCCGCTGGCTGGCGACTTGTTGAAGTCCTTGGCGCCCGGTTTCGCGACGAAGGAAACATCGAGGGCATTGTCCTCGCCATTCGGGATCTGACCGATCGACGCAAGTACGAAATCGCCCAGGGCGACGAAGCTGTGTTTAGGGCTCTGATGCAGAACGCGGTTGGCCTGACTGTGTTAGTCGATCCACAGGGCACCATTGAGACGACATCGGTGGCAATAACTAGAGCTCTCGGGTACGACCCCGCGAAAGTGGTCGGAACCGACTTCGGTGGTCTTGTTCTTGATGCCGATCGTGGGGCCTTCGAAGAAGCGCTCGCTCGATGCATCGCACCCACAACCGAGGGTGAGGTCTCTATAGAAGTCAGGCTGATGTCTCGTGATCGAGCCTCCGAAGCGCCGTATCAGCTTGTTCTTGTTGACTTGGTGAACGATCCAAGCGTAGGTGGAGTTGTAGTTACCGGTCACGAGATCTCCGAGCTAAGAGCCGCCCGCGAGGAACTAGCGAAGTTGGCCTACTTCGACGTCTTGACTGGTTTGCCGAATCGTGTTGCGCTGACCACCGAGCTCGAGAGTCGACTACGGCCGGCTCGAGGCGACAAGCGCGAAACAATCGTTGCATTCCTCGATCTTGATCGGTTCAAACCCGTCAACGATCTGTTTGGTCATGCCGCGGGCGATGAGCTACTAACCGCTTTAGGACGGCGCCTTGAGGGCTGCTTGCGAGCCACAGACTATGTTGCACGGTTTGGCGGCGATGAGTTCGTGGTCCTTGCCGACCCGACGGGCACTGAACCCCTCGCTGGGCTAATTACCAGGTTGGAGAACGCGGTGGCAGAACCGTTTTCGTTGTCGGTCGGCACTGTTCAGGTGTACGCCAGTATTGGGGTAGCGAAAGCGACCAGCGGCGATGACCTCGACTTTGTTTTGGCCGAGGCCGACGCCGCGATGTATGCCGAAAAGCACCGGCGACGCGGCGTCGAGTCCGGCCGCTCGCGACCTATGGGGGAGCGACGGGCCTTGGCCGAGTCGATCGATCGCGCTTTCGATGACGAAGAGTTCGAGCTCTGGTACCAACCAATCGTCGACCTTGGGTCTGGGCGAATTACATCGTTTGAAAGCCTCATCAGGTGGCGTCACCCTGAGCGGGGGGTGCTGTCGCCCGCTGCCTTCCTCGATATTGTCGAAGACCTCGGTCGCGATGACGACCTCGCGGAGTTTGTGCTCGCCTCGGCTGTTCGCGACATGGCGGTCGTGCGCGACGCCATTGGTCGAGACATAGCGTTTGCGGTGAATGCTTCAGCGAGCCAGTTCACCGATCCTCAGTTCGCCACGCTGGTGCGCGACACTGTTGCCGCCGCCGGTATTGAGACCAGGTGGCTGACCGTAGAAGTTTCTGAACGGTCCATTCTTGAACGGCCGGCTAGCGGACCGTCGATTACCTCAGCCGCCGGGTTGGCGGCATTGGCCGCGACGGGAGTACGAATTGCGGTCGACGACTTTGGTACAGGGTATTCGTCTCTAAGTCACCTGGTGTCGTTCCCGATCGACTCGATCAAGGTTGATCGATCGTTCGTGAGCCGCATGACTATCGACCGACACTGTATGTCGGTCGTTAGCGCGCTGGTTGGGCTAGCGATGTCGATGGACATCGTCATCGTGGCCGAAGGCATAGAGACCCCAGACCAACTAAACCTTCTGACCGAACTTGGCTGCCACAAAGGCCAAGGCTTCTTGATGTCACGACCAGTCCCGCTGCAACAGGCATTGGAACTATTCGAATCGACCGGCGGCCAACTTATCGATATGGGTGTCGGCCTAGCGCGCTAGTCGGCCAACGGGTCGACGTCAGGCAACGGCACAGGCTCGGCGACTGGTTCTGGCGGCGTCCCATCCTTTGCGCCCTTGGCCGGCCCGAAGCTGCTCCACAGAATGCCAAGGATGATTCCAACAACGATTAGCACGATTGGTACGACCGAATCGAGGTTGGCGATCTTTCGGCCGATTGCCATCAGAGCCAACCCGAGGCCAAGAATGATCCCGTAGAACGCCCCGCGGACCGGGTGCCGTTCGGTGGTAGTGGTAGCGGTCATGGGCGACCTCCCCAGGTGAGTGCAGGCCTGGCGTTGAACAACAACCCGATGGCTGCGATTGCGGCCAACGCCACGCCAGGAAGCGTCGGGTCGAGTCCGCCTTGGAGCTCAACGAAGCCAGAACCAACGCAACGGAAGTCGCCTGCCGCTGTCTCCATCTGTCCGTTTGCCCCGAGAACAGCACTGATTTTGGCTGCGGCGGGTAGGTCGTCTCGGAGGTTTACAGCACCAGCATTGCGATTCTCACCAGAACTGTTGGGGTCGCCTCCGGAATCGAGGTTCGTACCGGTGCCGAAAAGTTTGATCTGAAGGAACCAGTCGTGATTGAGTGGTCCCGAACCTGGTTCGAGGCCGCCCGCCACTCCGGTGTATATGACAAAACCGTTGGCATCGACCAAGAACGGGTTGTCCGAGGTAAAGGCCCGTTCACCCAGCCCGTCGCCGAACAAGTCGACAGGGGCGTTGGCGAAGCTCCAGTCGGCGGCCTGATCTAAGGGTTGACCGTCGGCGTCGTATGACCAGGCGATGCCCAGGCATGGCCCCGACAGCGACGAACCTGAGCCGGCGATGAGCCCGGGATCACACCCAGAGCGTCGGACCTGAACCTCGGCCTGGGCCTTCAGCGCGTCTGTGGCTTCGATTGTGATTGTTCCATCAGCGTTGGCTGTGGTGACGTTGCCGTTCTCGCCGGGAAGAATGTCGCGTACACCCGGCTCGCCAAGCAAACGATCAAGTTCGTCGAAGTCTGGTTCGCCGGCGGCATCGTTGGGAAGGTCGGGGAATCCGTCAGGTACGCCATCGGGTCCGGTCAGGTCAGGCAGTCGAGCAAACACCTCGGCCAGCACACTTGCTACCTGGGCCTCGTCGAGCACCGAAGGGAGGGATCCGCCAAATCCATCTACCTCTGGGTCGAGGCTGAGATCTTCGAGTGGCATCTGGTCTGGGATGTTGTCAAGGCACGGATCATCGGACTGAGCCGCGGAATCTGGTGCCAAGGCCAACCCGGCCAGAACGGTCAGAGGCACTACCGCAACGAAGAGCCGCGCCTGCAAACGTCGAAGAGCCATCTGGTCCCCATCTCGTACTAGAAGAATCCACTGGTCACACTTAGGGTAGTCGGCTCGTCATCCTAAGTGGTGATCTGGGTTTGGGTCCGCTTCTGGCGTGACCGGACCGTGACCCGCGAGATAGGTTCGCTCGGTGCTGGATATCGAGCAGATCCGGGCGGACACGCCAGGCTGCAACGACGTAATTCATCTAAACAACGCTGGTTCTTCGTTGCCGCCAAGACCCGTAGTGGATGCCGTGGTCAACTATCTGCGCCAGGAAGAACTGGCAGGTGGCTACGAAACCGCAGCCGCCCGAGTCGACGAACTCGACGACTTCTATCGAACTACTGCTGAGTACCTTGGCTGCGACGCAAACGAAGTTGCATACTGCGGGAGCGCAAGCGAGGCGTGGTGGAAGGCGTTCAGCTCGGTTCGGTTGGTAGAGGGTGACCGAATTCTTGTAGGCCACAGTGAGTTTCAGGCCAATGCTTTTGGGTGGCTCCAGGCTAAGGATCGAGGAGTGATCGTCGAGGTCGTTCCCAACGACGAGTACGGCGACTTCGACCTTGCAGAGTTTGACCGCATGTTCGATGACAAGGTGAAGCTAGTTTCGCTGACCCTCATCTCGATGGCCAATGGTGCCGTCCACCCAGCTGCGCAGCTGGGTGATCGACTACGCGACACTGAAGCGATCTATCTTCTCGACTTTTGTCAGGGTGCGGGGCAGATGCCGCTGAACGTCGAAGAACTCGGATGCGACTTCGGCGTCTACACCGGCCGTAAGTTCATGCGCGGGCCCAGAGGGACTGGCGCCCTGTACGCCCGGTCGTCGGTTCTGGATCGTTTGCAGCCGTCGCCGTTTCTCGACGGACGATCGGCAACGTGGTCAAGTCGGTTCTCATATGAGATGGCCGATTCCGCGCTCCGGTTCGAGTTTGGAGAGGTCAGCTTCGCGTCGAAGGTCGGACTGACAGTGGCCACTCGATACGCGCTTTCGTTGGGGATGGACAACATCGAAAGCAGGGTCGTTTCGCTTGCCGAACGCTTCCGAGCTGAACTAGCCGATCTGTCGGGCATCGCGGTGCTCGACGAAGGCACCCGCCGCAGTGGCATTGTTACCTTCTCGGCCGTTTCGCGACAACCGCTCGAACTACAGCAGTTGCTGAAGTCCAATGGTGTCAACCTTTCGGCTCCCGGTCGGGTCAATGCTCAGCTCGACATGGGCGACCGCGGGCTCGATGGAGTTCTGCGGGCTGGAGTTCACTATTTCAACACCGACGAAGAAATCGACCGAACCGTGAGGTTGATAGCAGGCCTGATCTGAGCTCGTTTGCGAGGCCGTGTTTGGGCCCATGTTAGTTGGGCTCGATTCTTTGGATCCAAATTGCCGAAGCCACTCCCTTGACCTGTACCGGCCCGACTGGGTGCGAACGTAGGCCAGATCTGCGTAGATCGTCTGGTGTCACTGCATCGTCGGTTGCGAGTAGCTCGCCCGGGCCAGCGAGATCTGCGACCCGAGCTCCGATGTTGATCGTCTGCCCAGCAAGATCTGATCCTCGAACTACAGCTAGCCCGCGATGTAGACCCATTCGTACCGACAAGGGAAAGTCTCCGGCGTCGCGTGCTTCCTCGATAGCTCGCATAAGACGCATCGATTGTTTGACTGCGCACGTGGCACCCTCGAACCAGAGCATCAACCCGTCGCCGAGCTCCTTCACGATGCGAGCGTGTCCGCGCCCGCAGAGGACGTCTCTGGCCATTGCTACCTGCCGATCAAGAACCTCGACTGCCCGGCTGTCGCCAACCGCATCGTTGAACTCGGTGAACCCCACCAGATCGGTAAACAGAATCGAGCCGATCTCGGTATCGGGCTGTGCTTCGTTCATTGGGCTTCGTTCATTGGGCTTCGTTCACTGGCTCGTGCTCATCGGGTTGTGACCTTGACCTTGCCGTTGACGCTTCGTGTGAGCACAACGCAATCAGTGCCTGCCGGCGCGCTGTCGGCAGGATCCTTGGTGTGATGGACGTGGGTCCCGCTAGGTAGTTCCACCTTGATGCGACCGTTGACTGTCTCAGCATCGACATCGTGAGCCTCGAGCATCGAAACCTCGATACGGCCGCTGATGCAGTGCGCCTTGACCTGGCCCCGAACACCACCAAGCTCGATGCGTCCCGAATCCGTTGAGATGTCTGCGTTCTCGCAACTTGAAACGAGAACGGCTCCGCTGTTGGCTCGGATTCGGCAATTTCCGCGGGCGTGTTCGACTGTCACCATGCCAGACGCCGACCTGACATCGACGTGGTCAGCGGACTCAATGCTGACCCGAGCAGATTCAGCGGTAACTGACACCGGCCCGACTTCTCCAGATATATCGACTCGGCCCGACGATGTTCCGACTACCACCTTGGTTCCTGTTGGAACGCGCACGATGATTCGAGATGTGACCTCTTCGATGTCGATGGTTCCGCCGTTAGGCGCCTGGTCGTCGCGGCGCGTCAGGGTGGCCTCACCGTCGAGGACTACATCGGTGCGGTTTTCAGCAATGACCTCTACCCGGTGTGATGAAGAGGCGATCCGGACGACGTGTTGTTGCGGGGGCACTGGAGCCAAGCTCATGGGTTGAAGGTAGGTCGATGAGACACAAGGTTCAAGCAAAGTGACGAGTGTCGCAGCAGGTGCCTGTACAGCTTGGGCGATGCCATCTGGTCAAATGGGCCTATGGAAATTCGTGTGAGTACCAGCGATGCCGCGGCATTGGTAGCGGCGCGGCTCGTTGCTCATCGCATCAATGCCGCGACCGCTTACGGCGGCCGCTTCAAGATGGCCATGAGCGGGGGGCGAACTCCATGGTCGATGCTCCATCGGCTTACGTCGCCAAGTGACAAGAACGAAACCGTCAAAAACTGGGCACTGGTCGACGTTTTCCAGGTCGATGAGCGGGTGGCGCCCGACGGCGACGACCAGAGGAACTTGACCAGGATCCGCCAGTTTCTCGATGGCACTAGCGCCAGTGTTCATCCGATGCCTGTTACTTCGTCCGACCTCGAAACGGCTGCGGATTTGTATGCAGAGATACTTCCAACAGAGTTCGATCTGATTCTCCTGGGGATGGGTGGCGACGGACATACAGCGTCGCTTGTTCCTGGAGATGCCGTTCTCGAAATCACCGATGTCGATGTGGCAATTTCGGGCACCTACCAGGGCACCGAACGAATGACCCTTACCTACCCGCGACTCGCTCGAAGTCGCGAGTTGATCTGGCTAGTGACGGGCGTCGGAAAGAACAACGCTATGGAAGCATGGCGCCGCCATGACGAAGTTATCCCGGCCGGCCGCATCAATCACCCAAGACAGATAATGGTCACCGATATTTGGTAATCGCGCGGTCGGCCTAGTCTGTCGCCGGTTTGTCCTCGACCTGATACACCAACATGGCGATTTCTTCGTCGGGCGAGTAGGGGCGAAGTCGGCTTACCTCAACGAATCCGAATAACTCGTGGAATCGCATGCTCCTAGGATTACTGGGAATCGTGTTGACCTCGGCCAGGACAACGGGGGCATTTGTCCTCCTAGCCGCCTCTACGGCTCGGTTGTAAAGCTCTGGCCCGAAGCCCCGACCCCTTGCCCCCTGGCCAAGGGCGATTCGATCGACGTAGATGAAGCTGTCGTAGTTGTCCGAGAACCAGGCATAGTTCGGACTTGGGTAGCTGGCACCAGGACCAAGCAAAATCATGAAGCCAACGACCTCGGCCTCGACCTCAATTATGTCGAACATCACAGCCGCGGCCGCTAGACCGTCGAGTTTGGCACCGTCCATAGGCCCAACCTCAGGTACGTTGGCCGCGTTCAGGGTCAGTACAGCGCCGCGGTCGGCTTCTTCGTAGTTGCGGATCACCAAAGTAGTCTGGCGCAGATTCAGGGGGTCGGAAGCTCTGATCGGTCAATCGCCGATCTAGGGGCCCGAGAACATTTCAAGTGGCATTATCTCGCCATCGCCTGGTGAACCGTCGAGCGCAACGTGAGCATTGACCTCAGCTCGGCCGACAACGAAGTTGTGCACTTCGTCTGGTCCGTCTGCGAGTCGGAGAGTGCGCTGCGAGGTGTACATGTCTGACAGAGGTGACCACTGCGACACGCCGGTGGCTCCGTGCATCTGAATGGCCTGATCGATGATCTTGCAGGTGCGCTCGGGCACCATTGCCTTGACAGCACTTACCCAGACTCTGGCTTCGGAGTTCCCGAGGGTGTCCATGGCCTTAGCTGCTCTCAGCACCATTAGCCGCATGGCTTCGATCTCGATACGGGCCCTGGCAATTATCTCCATGTTGCCGCCAAGGTGAGACAGCCTCTTGCCGAAGGCCTCTCGTTTGATGGCCCGGTCGACCATCATTTCGAGGGCGCGTTCGGCTGCACCGATAGATCGCATGCAGTGGTGGATACGGCCAGGACCGAGACGAACCTGGCTGATCTCGAACCCACGGCCCTCGCCTAGAAGTATATTTTCCTTAGGAACTCTGCATTCGTTGAACCGAATGTGCATGTGTCCGTGCGGAGCATCGTCGTTGCCGAACACGTGCATCGGACCCAGAATTTCGACACCAGGATTGTCGGTTGGCACGAGGATCTGACTTTGCTGAAGGTGCGGCGCGGCATCGGGGTTGGTGCGGACCATCACGATGAGGATCTTGCAGCGAGAGTCGCCAGCGCCAGAGATGTAGTACTTCTCGCCGGTGATAACCCACTCGTCGCCGTCGAGAACGGCCCGGCATTGAATGTTTTTCGCGTCCGAGCTCGCGACGTCTGGCTCGGTCATGGCGTAGGCCGAACGAATCTCGCCGTCGAGCAGCGGTGTGAGCCATTCGGCTTTCTGCTCTGGCGTGCCCACCCGTTCGAGGACTTCCATATTGCCAGTGTCGGGAGCCGAACAATTCATCGTTGCCGACGCCAGCGGGTTCTTGCCGAGCTCGGTGGCGATGTAGGCGTAGTCGAGGTTGCTTAGACCCTCGCCGGTCTCGGCGTCGGGCAGAAAGAAGTTCCAGAGCCCCCGGCTTCTGGCTTCTGACTTCATTTCGTCGAGCAGTGCCAGCTGTTCGTCGGAGTAACTCCAGCGATCAGGGCGGTCCTGGCCAAGCCGATGGAACTCTTCGGTGCCTGGATCGACTACTTCAGCGATGAAGGCCTTGACCTTGTCGAATAGAGGTTGCACCTCGGCCGACATCGACAAATTGACGTCGCCTGGACCGGCTGATTTCAGTGCTGTCATCGAAAGCTCCTTGGGGTTGGTCGCGGTAGCGACGCTACCCGAGAGACCGAGGTCGACACCAAGTCGGCCAGCGGTCACGCACAAATGGGAAGTCGCGTCGATTTATGAAACGCTTGGTCGATGGAGCAGATCGACGGAGCTGATGTCGTTATTGTTGGCGGTGGGATAGCGGGGCTTGGTGTTGCACATGCGTTAGCCGGACACGCAGATGTTCTAGTCATCGAGCGTGAGTCGACGCTGACAGCACATTCGACTGGTCGCTCGGCGGCGGTATTCCTCCCTGGTCTTGGTGGTCAGGCGTTCGCAGGTCTGGCCGACGCCAGCTACGAGTTTCTTCGTCACCCGCCGACTGACCTTGTCGATGGCCCCCTTCTCAGCGAGCGTGGTTTGCTCGACTTGACGATTCGAGGAGTTGCACCAGCTGAGCAATCGCGGGCCAACAGCCACGAAGGCGACGTTGTTGCGGTGACGAACGCCGAGATCGGTTTGTTGGCTCCCTGGGTAAATGTTTCGTTGGTCGATGGAGGGTTCTATCAACAAGACGTAGCCGATCTCGACGTGTTGGCGCTCCATCAACTGTTTGTTCGAGGTGCTCGTCGGGCGGGTGTTCGCATTCTTCGCACCGCCGAGGCCGTTGTCGGTGAGCAGGTGGGCGACAGGTGGCGCATCACCGGCCCCCAGAAACCAGTCGATGCGGCAACGGTGGTCAATGCAGCCGGAGCCTGGGGCGATGTTGTAGCCGAGCGGTTTGGGCTTCGCGGGGTCGGACTCGATCCCCGCCGTCGTACCGCATTTACTGTTCCGACTCCAGGGGTGTCGCACGGGCCCCTTGTCGCAACGTCGGCCTTCGACTTCTACGCCAAACCCGAAGCAGGCGAGCAGCTCCTGATCTCACCGGCCGACCAGGAGCCCGTCGCGGCCCAGGACATTCGTCACGATGAGATCGATGTGGCCATGGCTATCGATGCTGCTCAACCGTTCCTGCATCCGCAACTGAGATCTGTCACGTCAGCGTGGGCAGGACTACGGACGTTCGCACCAGATGAGGGTCCAGTGCTCGGAATCGACTCTGATGCGCCAAACTTTGTGTGGTGCTGTGGGCAAGGAGGAACCGGGATCCAAACGGCGGTGGCCGCCGGGCGAGTCGTTGCTGCGGCGGTTCTCGGCAAGGAGATCCCCGACGATGTGACCGCGGCCGGGGTTCTGATGAACCAGATCGATCCCGGTCGGTTCGACTGCTAACCGGCGATTGGTCTGGGTGGCCCGAACTGCGCTACGTCGTTACTGCTGCGAGTGGGCGGAATCTCCTTCCAATACCGGCAGGCTTACTGACATGGAGACCTGCGATGTTGCCGTTATCGGCGGCGGCCCTGGCGGCGCTGCGGCTGCCCTTCGCGCCGCGAGAGCAGGTCTACGGGTGGTCGTATTCGAAAAGGGTCCGCTCGGTCGCGACAAGGTGTGCGGTGACGGGCTCACCCCAAGGGCAATAGCGGCTCTGAACCGTCTCGGCATCGAGCTTCAAGATGCACACCACATCGTCGGGCTTCGCATGATTGCCGGGAAGCGCGAACGCGAGCTCGACTGGCCTGGTGGGTTGTTTCCTGATCATGGAGCGGTGTGGCCTCGCCGTCGCCTCGATGCTGCGTTGATTGGGGCGGCGCAGGAGGCTGGTGCTGAGGTTGTTTTTGAGACTGAAGCGCTGCCGATTTTGGAGGACGATCGTGTAGTCGGAGTTGAGGCTGGTGGCCAGAAGTGGGCTGCGCCGCTTACGGTGCTGGCCGCAGGCGCGACCGGTGCGGCGGCGCGCATGCTTGGTGCTGTCAGGGTGCCGAACGAGACGTTCGGACTAGCGATACGAACCTATGTTGAGTCGCCGCGACATGACGACCGGCATCTCGAAGCCTGTCTTACGCTCAGTGACGAATCGGGCGCATCGGTGCCTGGTTACGGCTGGATGTTTCCGGCTGGCGACGGAACTGTCAATCTCGGATGTGGGGCCTTGTCGACTATGAAGGGTTTCAAGAAGCTGAACCTCAACAAGCTTGTCGACACTTATGCGGCCCAGGTACGCGAGACGTGGCAAATCGGTGAGTTCCTAGAGCGGCCACGTGCTTGGCGATTACCAATGACCACCCAACGTCGCCACGGCCCAGGGTGGGTCGCTGTAGGCGACGCTGCGGGTCTCATCAACCCGATGAACGGGGAGGGAATCGACTACGCGCTCGAGTCTGCGATGTTGGCGATCGATCTCTTCGTGGCCGATCCCGCCAGTGCGACGCAACGATACGACGTTGAGGTAGGCCAACGATTCGACGCGTTTTTGAACACTGGTCGACGTTTCTCACTGTTGATAGGGCACCCTTGGATCCTTCGCAGTGGCCTGCGGGTGGCTGTCGGAACCGATGCCATCGCCAAGATCACCCTTCAGGTAATGGGGAACTTGGTCGATGGCGACACTCCAGGCGCGGCCGGTCGGGTATTTGGTGCGGCCGACCGGGCCCTAAGTCTTGTCGAACCACTGCTGCGAAAGACCAGTGCAAAGAACTAGGGCAGCGACGAATCAGACAGCGTGTCGTCTGGCGCTCAAGGCCAGCGGAAGTTGGGTCGATAAGGCTCAGGTGACGATGGCGGCGTTTCCTCAATCAGTATCCAGATCTTCTGGCCAAGCGAGCCTCTTCGGCGACCTTCCGTGTTCGGCGTGCGGCCGCCCAAGCGTTGTTGGCTGCGATTCGTGCCGCAAGCCGCTGTGCGAGATGCACGCGATGGGACACCGCACCGCTGACGGGTCGTTGGACAGTCAACTACGACAGCTGTGTCGTGGGTGTGAGGGCGCTGAGATCGAAGCGTCTGAGCGCAAGATCCGTCGAGAGTTCGAGAATGAGCGAGTAGCAGTTTCTTCGTTTGTGGGGTCGCGGCTTAGCCCGTTGCATGACGCTTTGTGGTGGGGGAATCATCTAAAGCCGAACGTCGACGTCGTCGGTGACATCACCTCGGTGTCGTGGGTGGCTGAGCGCGTCGAGCTTTCAAGTTCGGCGGTGCGCGGCGAAATTGTCGTGCGGCTGAGCCGGGCCGGTCTGGCTGGTGCACCTACATCCGACATGGCGTCTTCTTTGTGGGACCTTTTGCACGAAGCTGGTGTGCCAACGAGCGGTGAGGCCTTTGTCGCTCGACGTTTCTTTGCCGGCTACAAACCTGTTGCTGGGTATCTTCTCGGACCGCTACCGGGAGCAGTCTCGGGCACCCAGGTTGTACCCGGCGCACTACTGGGTGAAGACGAGATTTGGTTCGGGCGACTTCGCGTTAGTCGAAGTGGCAACTTCGAAGCGGTTGGCGGGTTCGAAGTGGCGCCACCGACTCCGGCGGTGAGTGTGTCGATCATCGCGGCCGCAGCACGCATCTTTCCCGCCGATTGCTACTAGGCCAGAGCCGAAGGTAATGCACGCGTCGGTCGGTGAGGCCGTGGCCCGAGCGACTGGGTCCTAAGCCTGGCGGTCTTAGTTGCCGTTGACGGACCAGTGCCAAGGCTCGCTCGGCAGGTTGAAGAAGCCGTATCGACCGGCGTTGGCCGACAACCATTGGAACGCTGAGGTGCCCCGACTTGTGATGGCACGCCCGTTCGCGGTGAAATCGACGGCCAAACCCCGCTCGTGGTTCGAGAAACCGGGTCGGGCTGTTGGCGGTCGGCATTGGTAGGAAGGCTTCTGGTACACCTCGTACTCCGATGTCCCACAGTGCACCCGACGCAGTGCAATCTGAGAAGCCGCGTTCCGGTAGCCGCCTCCGCCAAGCAGAACGCCATCATTGGCCGCGGCTTGAAGCATGTTGGCTAGGTTCTGAGAGATTGACTGATGAACACGGATGCCGCTCACGCTAACGATTTCGCCCGCCCCCACGATGTTGGGAATGGCGGCCGTTCGACGAGCCAGCTCTTCTCGTCGAGCTATCTCGGCTAAGCGCGCCGCGATGGCTCGCTCTTCGGCTCTTATCTGTTGCGCCAATTCGGCGTCGAGGCTTTCAAGGTGAGCGGCTTCGGCAAGGCGGGCGTCTAGGCGGGCCTCTACTTGTGCCGCAAAGGTCTCCTGTCGCTCGCGGGCGATGTTGGCCTGCCCAAGACGATCATCGAGTACGAACTCGCGCGTCTCGGCTTCGCTTACAGCTCGTTGGCGATTTCGCACCAGTAAGTCGAGGTCGTCGGTTAGCTCGCGCATGCGGTCGACGAGGTTCGTTTCTTGCCCTAGTCGAATTCGGAACAGGGTTTCTTTAATGGCTGCTTCTGTGGGCGTATCTGAGTTGAGAGCGGCAGCGGCTGTTTGTTCACGGGTGTCTCGACCAGTCACATACCACTGGACGGCAAGGTCCTGGAGTCCGTCAGCGGTGCGTTCCATCTCGTCTTGGACGAACACCTCTTGGGCCTCGATCGACTCGAGGGCTAGCCGGGAGTCGTCAAGCGCCAGCTGAGCCGACACCAGGCGCTGCTCGGCTGCGTCGACGTTGTTTCCGAGGATCTCAAGGGCCTCGATGACCTGTTCGAATTCGGCTGCCACCGCATCGACAGCCGCGGCCTGAATTGCGATCTGATCGGACAGAGCTTCCCGTTCGGCCTTGAGATCTTTCAGATCTTTTGTGTCGTTCTCGTCGGCGCGCGCGTCGACGCCAATCGACACCAGGCTCGCCGCAAGAATGAAAGCCACGGCTGCCACTCTGCGTAGTTTGGGCGCCCAAGACGACCGACAATGCGTGACCATTCAGCTCCAAGGTGGCACCGTCTGCGTCTGGATTCAAGCCAGGGCAGACATTTTTATCGGGAGTCTTGTTGTCGGTACTCGCAATATTTCTTGTGCGCGAGGAGGGACTTGAACCCTCACACCCTTACGGGCACAGGCACCTGAAGCCTGCGCGTCTGCCAATTCCGCCACTCGCGCTGGTAGAAGTCGCGACTGTAGCGGCTCAGCCGCCAATTGAGAACTGCAATACCGGATTCTGTTCGGTGTCGAACTGGCTTGGGCGGTCCCTTTGCCTAAACTCGCCCACACATGGTGCTACGAGGATTCGAGCGACGACTTGAACAGTTGGTTGAGGGATCGTTCGCTCGCGCCTTCAAAAGTGCGGTGCAACCTATCGAGATCGGTCGCCGAATTGTGCGTACGATGGACGAGGAGCGTTCCGTTGGAGTTGACGGTTCGAAGGTGGTGCCAAATCGGTTCGTAGTGGTTTTGTCCGACGATGACTATGCACGTTTTGCCGAGATGTCCGAACCGCTCCGCGCCGAACTCGAAGCCAGCGCGCGGGAGCACGCGCGGTCGCGTTCGTCGGTGTTTGTCGGTGTCGTTGCCGTGAGCCTGGTCGCCGATCCGCGCCGGCGAGAAGGTCGTTTCGAGGTCGAGGGCTCATACGACTCGTCTACTGGTGCCCCTGGCTGCCTTGTTTTCGAAGATGGCACCCGGCTGCCGATCGGGACGCGGTTGGTGATAGGGCGGCTTCCTGATTGCGACATTTCGATTGATGACCCCAAGATCAGTCGGCGCCATGCAGAGATAGTCCGATCGGTCGAAACCGGCGGGAGCAGCATCGTTGTGTTGTCTGATCTGGGTTCCACCAACGGAACGTTGCTAAACAATCGTCCGATTGCCCGCCATGAGCTCGCCGACGGTGACACCATCGATGTTGGTGGTCGACTGTTCCGATTCGAGGCGAGCTGAATGTCACCAGCGCTACTACGTCTGCTGACCTTGTGTGTTTTGGCTCTGGTGTATTTGTTCTTTATGAGAGTTGTGCAGGCGGTCTGGACTGAGGTTCGTCCGCCCAGGGCGGCGCGTCAGCCTCGCGCCCCGAGGCGCAAACCAGCCTCTCGGGTCGGCCGCGTTGTTATTCTCGCCCCCGAAGAACACGCTGGCCGCGTCCATCAGATCGCCGACGAGGTGAACATTGGCCGCGCCGCTGGATGCGAGATAACCATTGATGACTCATATGCCTCTCAGATACACGCGAGGATCTTCCGACGAGATGGAGGCGTGTTTGTCGAGGACCTTGGATCGACCAATGGTTCGTATCTCAATCGTGAAAAGGTGAACCGGCCTACCGCCGTTAACCCAGGCGATCGTCTCCAAATCGGAGCAACGGTCTTCGAGGTGTCGAAATGACAGATCCAGAAGAAACAAAAGATCTAGCAGAAGCGACCGAGCTAGAAGAGATAACAGATCAAGAAGGAAAAGCAGAGCCAGCAGCCGACCAGGCGCCGTCGCGACGTCTCCGGTTGTCGTGGGGCGGTGCAACCCACCAAGGCCGTGTTCGTGACAACAACCAGGACGCTCTGTTTGCCGATCGGGGTCTGTTCGTTGTGGCCGATGGCATGGGCGGTCATCAAGGTGGCGAAGTCGCTTCACAGATAGCGGTTCGCACCATGGCCGGTGCTGGCCACGGAAGCCTCCTCGACCTTGTTGCCGCGGTCGAGTCTTCCAACACCGCTGTTTGGGAGTACGCCGAAAACAAACCAGAACTGAAAGGCATGGGTACCACTCTCACTGGCATAGCGGTGCTCGGCGATGGCCGACCGCCCCGTTTTGGAGTGGTGAACGTTGGCGACTCTCGTATCTACCGCGTGCGCGACGGCGAGATCGAACAGATTACCGACGATCATTCATATGTCGCCGAACTGGTCAGGCGAGGTCAGCTCGACGAAGAGGATTCCCATACCCATCCGTATCGCAACATGTTGACCAGGGCCATCGGGGTTGCCGAAACTGTGGATGTCGACACGTGGGAAATTGATCCGGCTGCTGGCGACAAGTTTGTTCTCTGTAGCGATGGATTGGTCAACGAGCTAGAGGACAACGAGATTCTCGACGTGTTCGCTGGGATTGACGATCCGTCGGAGTTGGCTCGAACCCTCATCGAGGGAGCAAATGGCGCCGGTGGAAAGGACAACGTCACCGTCGTTGCTCTGTTCGTTGAGGTAGACGACGTTGAGGCGCCACCGGTGGAACCCCCAGAGCCCAAAACGTCACCAACCACATCGGACACGGGGATCATCTCACCTATAGAAGACACCGCCGCGATTCCGGTGATCGGCGATCTGGCTGTTGCCGAGGCCGACGCTGAAACGCCTGCTGTTGAGGCGTCTGATATCGACTCCACCGATCCAGGGGTAGCAAACCTGGAGGCAGTAGCACTCTCCGATGACCCGCTCTTCTCTCAACCGGTACACGAAGACGACTTGCCTGTTGTTGCTGAGCGATCTGATGCGTTGGCCGATTTTGAGTTACCGGCGCTCGATAACGAGAGTCCTCTGCCGTGGCTGGCCGACGATGCCAGTTCTGACGGCGCATTCTCAGCAGCTAAAGGCCCGCGGGTCGAGGCTAGCGAAGTGTTCGACCATGCTCGCGTCGTCGGGAAGGATCGGGGCGAACTTCCAGATACGTCAACCAGGCCGGACAACCCGACGGTGCAGTTTCTCGATACCGCTGCTGCGTCCGAATCGACGGCCACCGTCGTCCCAATCAAGACGGGATGGCAGACATCAGTTGCTGTCACCTGGCGGGCGCTCGCGTTAATCGGCCTAGCGATTGTTGCTTCAGTTGCTGCCTTGGCTCTCGCCGGTTCGTACGCAAGAGGTTCATACCACGTCGGGTTTGCTGGCGACGAAGTCGTCATCTACCAGGGAAGATCTGCTGGCTTGTTGTGGTTTGATCCGACTCTCGAAGAGGGCTCGGGCATATTCCGCTCGCAAATTCCGGAAGCGACTGCCACCGAGATCGAAGCGATTGTCCAATCTGGCAGCCTTGAAGCAGCGAGGGCATTCGTCAACGAGATTCGTCCCGCCGCGGCCGACGATGGTGCTACAGCGGGTACCGGTGGTCCTACGGCTACCGACAACCCAGACGAGAACTCGGTCGATACGACGGGCTCGTGACGCGCCAGCGAAGTACCGAACTAGGACTAATCGTCCTGGCGATGGTCACAACTGTTGCCATCTACATCTTGGCGGCTCTAGGCGAGGAGGCCTCGATTCCGGCCGATGCGGCTCCGTTTCTGCTCCAGGTCGTGGTGCTGCTGGTTGTTGCACACTTTGCCGTGCGTCGGCTAGCGCCCCACGCCGACGGAACGTTGCTGCCGTTGGCTGTCTTTCTCAATGGTGTCGGGTACTCGTTCATTGTTCGCCTAGACGACGGTTTGGCGGAGAACCAGGCCCTCTGGACCTTGTTGGGCATCGCCGTGTTCATCGTGACCCTGGCGTTGGTTCGCGATGTTGCGACCCTTGGCCGATACCGCTGGACCTTTGCCTTGGCTGGGTTGGTTTTGTTGCTTGCTCCGCTGTTGCCTGGCGTAGGTCATACCGTCAATGGCGCCAGGTTATGGATAAGGCTTGGGCCGTTCTCGGTTCAGCCCGGCGAGTTTGCCAAGTTGGCGATTGCGCTGTTTGTGACGTCGTATCTAGTCGAAAAGCGCGAGCTTTTGGCTATCGGCACTCGTCGGCTCGGACGACTGGTCGTGCCCGATCTGAAACACCTAGGTCCTCTACTAGTTGCCTGGGGAGCATCCTTGCTTGTGATGGTGGCCGAACGCGACCTGGGGTCATCGCTTCTGGTGTTCTCGACCTTTGTCGTGGTGGTGTGGGTCGCTACGGGCAGGGCCTGGTATCTAGCCGTCGGTGCTGGTCTTTTTGGGTTGGGTTCGGTGGGGGCCTGGGCCACGTTCGATCACGTCCAGGCCAGGATCCGGATCTGGATCAATCCGTGGGAAGACCCAACGGGTGAGGGTTTTCAGCTGGTGCAAGCGATTTTCGCTATGGCGTCAGGAGGGCTAACAGGCACAGGGCCCGGACTTGGCAGCCCAGGTCGAATTCCAGAAGCTGAGACCGACTTCATCTTCGCGGTAATAGGCGAGGAGCTCGGTTTCTTGGGAGCGACCGCGATCATCGTGTGCTTCCTTTTGATCATTGGAGCCGGCCTGCGGGTCGCGACCAGGGCCAGGGACGAGTTCGGCACGCTGTTGGCCACGGCTCTGACCATCACCATCGGTTTTCAGGCGTTCATCATTATCGGTGGAGTTCTCAGGGTGCTGCCTCTGACTGGCATCACATTGCCGTTCGTTTCCTACGGCGGGTCTTCACTTTTGGCGAACTACATACTGCTGGCTCTACTGCTGAGAATCTCTGACGAGTCGAGTTTGGCTGGCGACGCACCTCGCTCCGAACCGATTTACGAAGCCGGTGAGGTTGGGTCATGAACCTCCGAATTCGACGGGTTACAGGCGTCATTCTGGTTCTGTACACGCTGCTGTTCTTGCAGCTAAACATCGTACAGTTGGTCCGGGCCGACACGTATCGGGACCACCCCGCCAACACTCGAGACATCGTGCGACAGTTCAGCGACCCCCGGGGGTCAATTCGTACCTCCGACGGCGTCGTGGTAGCCCGCACGATCGATACCGAAGGTGAGCTTGAGCGGCTGCGCGAATATCCGTATGCCGAGTTGTACGCGCACATCACCGGGTATCTGTCATTGAATTACGGAGCCTTAGGTCTTGAACGCCAATATCAGAGTGTTCTCAGTGGCGCCGATAACAAGATCGAACTACGCGACTTGTCGGACTTGTTCGTCGACAGTCAGCGGACTGGCGACCTGACCCTCACCATCGATCACGATGTCCAGCGAGTCGCTAGAGCCGCACTTGGCGAGCGTGCCGGAGCTGTGGTTGCCCTCGACGTGCAGACCGGGGCGATTCTGGCAATGTACTCATGGCCGACGTATGACCCTGGCCTGTTTTCTTCGCACGACCTTCGCCAGGTGCAAGAAGATCGTTTCTCGCTGGTGGCCGATAGTGAGAACCCCCTTCGGTCAAGGGCATATCAGGAGCGTTACCCTCCTGGCTCGACGTTCAAGGTTGTGACTGCGGCAGCGGCGCTCGAATCTGGCACCGCCACCGCCACATTTCCCGTGTTTGCTGCGGCGTCGGAGTTTGTACCTCCCCAGACCGACAACCCCATTGGTAACTTTGGCGGGTCGACCTGTGGCGGAGATCTAACCGAACTCCTCAGGGTGTCCTGTAACACTGGTTTTGCCAGTCTGGCCGTGTTGATGGGTGCCGACCCGCTGGTCGACCAGGCCGAGGCGTTCGGCTTCAACGATGATCTTGGGCTCGACTTGGATGGTTCGGTCGAGTCGGTCATGCCTGCCGCAGACTTCTACGATGAGAACATTCCGTTGCTGGCACAGTCGGCGATTGGCCAGTTCGAGGTTGCTGCGACTCCACTCCAGATGGCCATGATTGTCGCGGCGATTGGCAACGACGGCGTAATGATGACGCCTCATATAGTCGCATCAGTCGACGACAGCGATGGTCGCAACATTTCGACCACGCGCCATGTCGTGTCCAGGACTCCTATCGAGTTCGCAACAGCTCGCACCCTGGCCAGGATGCTCGCGAATGTTGCCACTAACGGCACGGCCCGCAATCTGGCCTTCGATGGTGTGATGGTTGCCGGCAAAACCGGAACTTCAGAGTCCGGTTTTGGCGACCCTACCGACGCGTGGCTGGTGGGGTTTGCTCCGGTCAACGAACCAAGGGTTGCGATCGCTGTGTTTCTTGAGGCCGACGAGACAAGCGGCGACCTAACGGGCGGTGCCGACGCGGCCCCTGTCGCTCGCGAGGTGTTGCGAAGCGCCCTTGAAGAACTATTGGGATGAGCCTTCGGCCGCCCATGACGCCACATTTGGTGCAAGTACGGCATCCTTGGGCCTGCACTCTCCTAAAGCGAGTACGCCACTATCCTCAACGGATCCTGAAACCACCTAACAAAGCACCACTTCACTTCATCGATGGCTAACACTGAGCGCCCTGTATTTGGCGGGCGATACGAGCTCTATAGGCGAATCGCCCGCGGCGGCATGGCCGAGGTGTTTTTAGCGCGCGATCAACTGCTCGACCGGCCTGTCGCGGTCAAGGTGTTGTTCCCGGAGTACGCGACGGACCCAGCGTTTGTCGAGCGCTTTCGCCGTGAGGCCCAGGCCGCGGCCAACCTGAATCATCCAAACGTCGTTGGGGTCTACGACTGGGGTCAAGAAGTCGGCACCTACTACATCGTCATGGAGTACGTCGAAGGCCGGAGCCTGGCCGAAATAATCGGCGCCGAAGGTCCACTCCATCCCGATCGCGCCGCCGACATCGCCATCGACATTGCTGCGGCTCTCGGATTCGCCCACCGCAACGGTGTGGTTCACCGAGATATCAAACCCGGAAACGTGCTCATTACCTCAGCTGGCCAGGTGAAGGTAACCGACTTTGGCATTGCCAGGGCTCTAAGCGCCGACGCCGGCGACAGCCTCACCCAAACCGGCAACGTGATGGGTACCGCTACGTACCTTTCGCCAGAACAGGCTCAGGGCAAACCGGCGGATCCGCGTTCCGATGTCTATTCGTTGGGCGTCGTGTTGTTCGAGATGCTCACGGCCGGTCCGCCTTTCACTGGCGACACACCTGTGGCTATTGCCTACAAACATGTCCAGGAGCCTGTGCCTTCGGCGCGCAAGTACAACGCCGACGTCCCCGACAGCCTCGAGTCTGTCACCTTGCGAAGCCTCACTAAGAGCCCCGATGACCGATACTCAAGCGCCGAGGATTTTCGTGCCGACCTTCGCCGATATCGCACGGGTCAACAGGTACTAGCGGGCGGCTCAATTGCTGATCAGGTGCCTGCGCCCCAGGAACCGCTGCCAGCTCAGTCTGTAGTTCCGGTGGTTGCGGCACCTATTGCTGTTCCTGCCGACGCCACCATGGCTGTACCTCAGGTTCACGGTCATGCGATGGGTGGCCCGCCCTTACCTCAACCTGACTACAGGACATACGACGACGAGACTCCGGCTCGCACGGGCATCTGGATCGGAGTTCTGCTGCTGACCCTCATTGTCTTGGCTGTTGTGTTGTTCTTCTTGGCTCGGGTGCTGTTCGCGACCGGCGACGGCGATGCCGGGGCTGAACCCGATCCCAGCGAAACAACCACGCTACAAACCGCCAGAATGCCGTCGCTTATCGGCACCGCTTGGGAAGACGCCGTCGAAGAGCTCGAAGCTATTGGCTTTGCCGAAGTTCGAGTCGAGTACGAGGATCGCGACGATGTAGCCGAGAACGAGGTGTTCGCTCAGGATCCCCGTTCTGGTCTGGTTATTGATAAGACCGAAGAGATCATCCTTCGTGCTTCCTCGGGTGCGGTCCTGATCGATGTGCCAAACATTGTTGGCCTCGAATCGGTCGAAGCCGAAAATCAGCTGCGGCTGGCCGGGTTCGATCCCGTGATTCAGGAGCTCACCGACCCCAACATCGAACTTGGTCGTGTTATCTCTCAAAGTGTTAGTGCTGGCGAGCAGCGTCCTGCCGGAGCCTCGATCACGATCATTGTGTCGCTCGGGCTGGGCCAGGTGGCTGTTCCCGAACTCATCGGTCTCGATGTAACCGAGGCTCGCGTCGCTCTGGCCAGGGCCGACCTTCAAGACGTTCAGGCCGAAGAAGTCTTCTCCGAAGCCTTCGAGCCCGGCGTTGTTGTATCGATCGATCCTCCAGCTGGCACGATGCTCGAAAGGGAATCGGTGGTGACTCTCACCGTGTCCAAGGGCCCAGAGATTCTCATCATTCCGGGCCTTGAGGCGATTGGCAGTACCGACCCGGCGGTTGTCGAGGCGCGGCTCCAGGCCGATGGATTTGTCACTCGAATAGAGCTGGTCGAGTTGCCGTTCGAAGACGAGAACGACGGCCAAGTTGTCGAACTCAGGCCTGCCCCTGGCGAAGAAGCGTTTCCTGGAACGGAGATTCTGGTTCTGGTTGGCGATGCTCTAGACGAACCGCCAACCACGACAACGTCATCAACCACCACAACAACTCAGGCCACAACAACAACGGCTGCAACCACGACTACCAGTTCGACGACCACTACATCGACCACCACTACAACCACCGATGGCGGCTAGCTGCGGCGCTGGTGCTTGTTTAGCCGACGTCGATGATCTCAGCGTCTGGTGCGAAGGCCGCAATGGCGAACCAGAACGTGTCGACGGCATCGACACGTTCTAGCTGAGAACCGGCAAGCGGACCATCGATGGCCAGCCCAAAGATGTCGAAGTTCGAACCGCTCACCGAGTCGTTGAAGGTTCCGTCGTCATTGGTGGTGAGGTTGACTGCGACTCCGTCCACCGATGCGACGAACACTCCGGTCGCCCCGACATCGCGACCATCGGCCAGAGTTGGGGTGTCGAGGGCACTGGCGGTACCGGTCGCATGGAGGGCTACAATATCGACTCCGTCAAGTTGGAAGGTCACCGTTGACACCCCGGCGAGAAGGCTCGTCTGGAGAACCTTGGTCTCTTCGCCACGGACAGCCAGCACCCGTTCCTTGGCTGCAAGCTGGCCGTCGATTTCGCCAACGAACAGGAATGGTCGCTCGCCTACGGCGTCGTAGCCTGGGTATGGGTTCTGGCCATAGTTGCGCGCGAAACCAGTGTCTCGGGTCAAGACAATGCCATCGGGGAACGACTCCTTGAAGCTCCCCCACGAGACGGTCTGCATTGGACGTTTCGTGAGTACAACCCCGGTGAGTGCACCAATGACGGCGCGACCATCGAAATGCGTCCACAACGTCTCGGTGAGCCTGTCGTACATGACGAGCGAAGAGTTGAACAACTGCCCGCTGGTGCCGAACGTGGTGACCTCGCCGTTGAAGGTTCGTTCGAAAGCAACCGCTGAGGTACAGAGAGGGCAGAAGCTGATAGTCACCGGCACGTCGCCGATGGTGTCGTTGACGATCTCATGCCAAGTCATGATCTGAAGAGGAAATGCTCGGACGTCGCCGTTGATGTCGAGCACCAGGACCGGTTCTGTGTCGGCGAGGAAGTCGATGTCTTCGATAGTGGCGTAGTTCGGTTGGTCGATTGGAGGAATGCCATCGGGCGGCGGCCCGCCGCTGATTACAAGCTCGACGTCTATGAGGGCGGGTGGAAACGACTCGTGTTCTGGGTCGTCAAGAGCGCTGGCGATATCGCCGGGGTCTAGAGCAGCTGAATCGCTGTCGCCGCACGCGGCGGCGATAAAGAGAATGCTCATGGTTACGGCGAGGAGTCTTAGGTTTCCCATGCTGGGAAAACGCCCTTGAGTGGGGTCCGCATTCCCGAGTGGTGGCGGAGGCGACTATTCGCGCGTCTTCGCGTATCGTGGTGACCCATGTCGCGATCGCACAACCACCCAGGCAGAATCACCGCTAAAGGCACCCGGCCCGCGGGTTACGAGACTGAAGTCGGCCACAAACCAATTGTGGGTCCGCCCAGCGCGGCGTGGATCCCGATTCTCATGGGGGTGTTGTTCTTTTCCGGCATCGCCATAATCTTCTCGAACTATCTGGAGTTCCTGCCAGGAAGCCCAGACAACTATTGGCTGTTTGGTGGGCTCGGAGCGATTCTCGCCGGCATCATTACTGCTACGCAGTGGCGCTAGCCGTTCGTCTTCGAATGACACCGATGTAGTTTCTATCCACAGCCTTTGCACACCTGTGGAAGAAGCTACTGCGCTTGGATCAACGGGTCATGCAGGCGCGTACTGACCTACGGGGGACCCTGAGTGCGTGGCTAGGTTCTCATCTCTGGCGCCGTCTTCACCGCCATCGCGACGCTCGGTGGTGTGTGGTTGGCCAATCGGTTCAACGATTCCGTCACACTCGCGGACCATCTGGAGTCTCGGAGCGTCGACGGGCCCGTGTATCGAGGGTTTCGGGTCGGAGATAACAGTGGCGAGGTAGATCCACCCAGCTTGATGTATGGCCAAGCCGCGTCGCTCTTGGCGGTCGCGGGTTTGAACAACGACGAGTACCAGCGAGTGTCTGCCGAGGTGGTCGAGAGTCTCGAATCGCTCGGAACCGATCATTTCTTGGGTCCTGCGGCTGCGGCTCTCCTGATGGGGTTACCTGAGCAAGCACCTAGTGATGCGGCGCGCCGGTATATAGAGCGCTGCCTCGCATCGCTCGATGTCGAGCCCGACGATTACCAGCAGTACGCACCAGTAGGCAGCGTGGTTCGTTGCCGCTTCTGGACGTCTCAGAGTGCCGCTATCGACCTAGGCGCAGTCGGAATCAGTCCTCCGAGTTGCACCGCTGTAGCCGCTGCGTTGATCGACGGACAGCTCGGGTCGATCGGGTGGTTAGCGGTTGTCGATCCGATCATTCGTGAACGGTGTGGACACAGGGAGTTCAGCCTCGATTCCTTACTGGACGGGTCACTTCCGGCTCGGGTCGCAGCGTTCCCCGCTCAGTTTGTCGAACCTCTTGCCTTGCATGAGGCCGGCTGGATCACCGACGCGACGCTAAACGAGTTTCGATCCGAACTCCTGGGCGAGGCCGCGTACAACCGTGCTTTCGACCCGTTTTGGCTATCGCTTGGGGTGGGTCTTGGCTTGAGCGAGCCCGGCGATGCTCAGATGTTCGAAGACTTTGTGGCTTTGGCCCGGGCCGCGGCCAGCGGTCAGGTCGCGATGGGTCCTGATGCCTTGTCGTTGTGGTTGATGCAGGACATCGCCAAGTTGGGCGGAACCCAACTCGCCGTCCAGACAAGCCGAGCCAGAAACGGTCTTACCGGTGCAGAGTTGGTCGTATTGCGGATTATGGGCCAAGACGTCGAGGGCATCGCGATCCGACCGGCCAGAAACCCTGAGATGTCTATGTTCTATTGGATGATGGTGATCGACCTTGTCGATGCCACAGGTAGCTGCGGCGGTCTTGACGTCCTTGGTCCCGACCCTTCGACACCGCTCATCACTGAGGCTTACGAATACGTCGCAACCCTATGTGATCCGAACTTCGCCCAGTTCGGTGACGTCAAGTTGAGTGTTGCCCAGGTCGCTGAGCCAGTCCTTGGTATGGCGCAGCCGCTTGATCTTCAGAGGGCAATCAGTCGGGCGCTCCGGTGCCGGCTCGGGTTGTCGCCTTCGTTGCCTGAGATTCGAACCGCGCCTTACCCCACCGACCTCTGGGCCCTCTGGACAGTTGCGGTGCTAACCGAGAACTGCGCCTGACGGTCCGTCACGGCGCGTCCGCGGTTGCGCCAAAATCACCCTGGGTACTCGGTGAACGCTGTTCGTGTGGCCGGGGCCGGGGCCGCGGCGCTGTCTCGGTTCCGAGACCGGTGTCGTTTACCAACCGGAGCTGGTGGCCAGGGAGATCTAGGCTGTCGAACGTCGCTGGGCTTGTTCGACAGCGTAGTCGTGGGGTGGGACAGGCAATCCGGAACAGAGGTTGTCACTGAGCGGGTCCTTGCAACTGTTTCGGCAACGGAGAGCGGTTTTGGCGCAACCGCTGATGGATACCGGCGGCCACTGGGAGCCAATCGTCTAGACGTCGGCCTTGGCGATGATGTCCATGTCTTCCATACAGCAGCGGGGTGCGTCAGGGTCGGCCAACGGTGCCTTCGTCATGCGCACCTCGGTGCCGCACAGGGAACACTTAAAGGTGATCTTGACCTTACGAAGCTCGCCGTCGTCGGGTGGAGCCGGTTGAGCTTGCGAAAACGACGCCATCAACTTCACGCCGAACGTGTAGATAAACAAAAAGACCAGCACTGCAACAATGATGCTGAATACTTGACCCATAACTCGACATTGTACGGCCACCTTGGGGCGACCGTCTCCCTACCGAAGCCAGGATTCATCTCGTACCTTTGCCCTTAGTCAGCATGGTGGTCAACGGTGTCGCCCCAGTGTGGAAAGCTTCCGATGTGTTTGACCCGGGTCTTCAGATCGTTTGCGGCTCCGATCGCGACGAACTCGACGCCACACGTCGCGCGTTAAGGGCACGGCTCGATGAAGCCGGCGTTCACCCTGCGATCTCTCGCGAGATGATGCTCGCCTTCACCGAGATCACTACACCCCGAGCGGATTATCCACCTGAGGCCAAGGTCACGGCCGACTTGGAAATAGGCGACGACGAACTCGTATTGCGGGTGCAGTTGTCGGCGGCTCTAGTGGCCGATGCTCGTCAGAGCGGCGAACAAGATCTGATGTTGCACCTGCTCGGCGACAAAGTTTCGAGGGTCGACGATGCCGATCATGGCACTGTCGTGACCGTAACGAAGCGGCGTCTCGGCCGATAGTCGGCCGTGGGCCAGTGCCCTGTCCCCCGATATCGGAAGAACTCCCGCTAACTGGCGCGGCTGGCCCTGAATGCCCTGGCCAACAGCGGTGATTCCTCGTCGGTGTCGAGCAACGAGCTGTGGCGCCGCTCGGGTTTGCCGATCCATGGCTCAGAAGTAGCGGCCGGTTCTAGTTCGACTGGGATTGGCTCAGCTAGCTCATCGTCGAACAGGCGGGGCCTGCTCTGCGGGTCGCGCTTAGGCGCTGGCCGTCGGCGCTGAACCCTGCCCTGGCGACGGTCTGAGTTTGCCCTGGGGCTGGTCAACCCGAACAGTGCAATTTGTGCACTACGTTCGTCGATGGTTGACCAGCCCACGGGCACAGTCAGAAGGTCGGTATGTGAGTGACACATTCCGATGTAGCGGGGGTCGTCGGCGGGTATGTCGACTATCCACACTCTCTGATGCTCAGGATCTAGTGCGATTCCAGCCACGGCTGCTTCTAGGCAGCCAAGACGCACACACCCTCGCATGCTTGGAGGGTAGCGCATTTGACGAGGGTAAATCACACCGGTGTGGTTTAATCGGTCTAGTCGTCGGCGTTTTCGGCGCTGAACTTGTCGTAGACGCCTGGCCAGAAACGATCGCGAGCAGCCCAGATACCACCGACACCAAACTTAATCACGATGATCATTCCGAGTGAGGCAGTGATCGTGGTGAACAGCGTGTCCACGATGTCTTGGGCGACCTGAACCTGGTCGAGCGCCGCGAATCCACCAATGACCCAGATTGCAACAACGACGCCTTGGCTGATGAGGTTGCCGTACGAAAGGTGCGCGACGGCTGGAGTAACAAAGCCGCGTACCGCGTTTGCGATAGCTCCGGTCAGTACGATGATGATGAGGGCAACGAACAGTTTGGGAATGAAGGCAAGCAGATCGTTGAGCACATCCTGAACAGCGGTGTCGCCGAACGCGCCGATGGCGAGCTGGAGCACGATGATCATGATCGCGAAGTACACGATCTTGGCCAGCAGCAGACCTGAATCTGGATAGCCCGCCTTCTCGATGTATCCACCGAGACCGCTCTTGTCGACGAGGTTGTCGAATCCGGCCCTGGTAAGGATCCGATGAACGACCTTGCGAATAATCTTGGCGATGAACCAGCCGATCAGCAGTATCGCTAGGGCCCCGATGAGTTTTGGTATGAACGTTGCGACATCGGACCATGCGTCCTCGATGCCCTGCCTGAAACTAACTGCCAACATGTGTGTCTCCCTGACTGTGACTGAATGTCGATTGAGCCAGATCCGACCCAACACGCCTATGACGGAGCAACGGTTCATAAAGTCGCGGTCGATTCGTAAAAAGATTGCGCGCGACTTTCTGGGCTTCGCCAACGTCTGTTCAACATGCAGGCCCTCGTGCTACCCGTTGCTCTTGGGCGACGTACGCATCAGTTCATCGGGTCGACCCCCAAGATCGTGACTACGTCCACCCCACCACCGACGCCGAGCGCCGACGAACGCGACGAAGCTGCCGTCCTTCAGTTGTTGGTGAACGAGCACTCGGCTGCGATATATCGCGTGGCTCTGTCGATAGTTCGAGATTCGGCCCTGGCCGAAGACGTCACCCAAGACACGCTCATCAAGGCGTGGCAGGCGCTGCCTACGTTCCGGGGCGAGTCTTCTGTGAAGAGTTGGGTGTTACGAATAGCGCACAACACCGCTATAAGCACCCTCAGGCGACGACGCGACATCCTCCATGACCCGGCCGAACTTCCAGAACGGCCGGTCGCCAATACGGTCGAATCGAAAGTGCAGGGCCGGGCCGCACTCCGCGACTTCGAGCGGGCCCTCGACGAACTCGACGAACTCTCGCGAAGCATCGTTGTGATGCGCGAACTGGAACAGCTCAGCTATGACGAAATCGCTGCGGCGCTCGACGTCGGGTTGCCGACGGTAAAGACCCGTCTTTTGAGGGCGCGACGTACTCTCGCCAGCGCACTAGGGGAGTGGAAGCCATGAGCTTGCGTCACCCCAGCCAGAAGCGTCTTGCCCTGTGGCTCGAGACCGGCGATATTGATGATGGCCTTGAAACTCATGTGGAGCAGTGCACCCGATGTGCCGACGAGTTGGAGAGAATCGCCGGCGATGATGCTCCGTTCGACTCGGCGCTTTCGATGGTGCTCGAACCCACACCTGGGTTAGAAGATCGGATGTCTGTGCGGTTGGCTTCGGCTATGCGCGATCGAGAAGACTTGGCGCTGCTGATGTCGATGTTCGGTTCCGCGGCCCAAACTGCGAAGATCTTGTTCGACCCACCAGACGCGACTACCTAGCGCTATTTAACCAGAGGACTACATCGATGAATGAATGGATAGGTGCAGCTATAGCTGTTGGTGGCGGCTTCGTCGCCGGAGCGCTGATTGCGGTTCTCGTCCGTAGGTTGTTATCAGCGGACTCTCGACCTGCAATTCTTCAGAAGATGTCGGAGCCGATTGCGAATTTGGCCTTCTGGATAGGGGTGGTTGCTGGGTTGGTGGTAGCCCTGGGAATCGTTAACCCCAATTCACTCGATCAGCTACCGCAGGATGCGGTCGACTTCCTACCTCGACTGCTAGCCGGACTGATCGTGTTCATTGTTGGAAACTCAGCCGCGTCTTTGGCTGCGGGGGCGGTTTCGTCTGCCCTTGCTCGAGCCAATGCTGGTGCTCAGAAGTATGGGCCAGTGGCAGTGCGGGCTGTAATCCTTGCCGCTACCGTCATATTGGCCGCCGGTCAGATTGGCGTCGACACAACGATCATTAACTTGGCCGCGGCCGCAGTGATGTTTAGCGTTGGCCTAGCCGGAGCGTTGTTGGTGGGGCTCGGCGGTCGCACGATCTCTGGCGAAGTTGCCGCAGCCCGAGCGCTACGGGGGATTCTCAACGAGAACGACGTTGTCACCGTCGGCCCGATTTCTGGTCGCGTTATCGCCCTTCACAGCACGGCGGTCGAAGTTGTTGCCGCGGACGGAGTGCACCATCTGGTCCCAAACACTCATCTCATGGCGGCATCAATACAAATCGAACGGGCCCGGGCCAACCTCGACTCCGACAGCTGAAGCGCCCGTCGGGTTATTCGCCGGTTGCCACTGGGCGCTCTGGGTCGTTGCTCCACTGCGACCACGAACCTGGGAATAGCTTGGCCACCCCCAATCCGGCCCGTTCGATTGCCAGAATGTTGTGGCACGCCGTGACCCCAGACCCGCAATAGGCGATGACCTCGATGTTGGGTTCGATTCCAACAGGTTCGATGCCAAGAGGTTCGATACCAAGGGCAACGAATCGAGCTCGTAGCGCTGCGGGCGAGGCGAACAGGCCATCAACAAGGTTGTGAGCGAGTGGCGCGTTGAGCGCCCCGGGGATGTGTCCGGCAACGGGATCGATGGGTTCGGTTTCGCCGCGGAAGCGTTCGGCGGCTCGGGCATCGATAACTACGGACTTGGTGTCGAGCGCTGCGGCGGCGGTTTGTTCGATACCAGCCAGCCGATCCGTTGGCCATGGTCGAGCCGATCGAACTACCACAGAACGTGCAGGGATCACCTGCTCCAGAGGCCCCGTCCAGGTTTGGATCCCACCGTCGAGCACGACTGCATCGCAGCCGATCGCTCGCAGCATCCAGACTAATCGGCCCGCTTGTTGCCCACCGGTGTCGTCATAGGCGATGACGAGGTTATCTTCAGCGATCCCGAGGTTGCCCAGCGAGGTGGCGAAAACCTCCGGCTCTGGCAAGGGATGTCGACCATGTTCTTGCGATGGGGGTGCGGCAAGATCGGTATCCATATCGACATACACCGCACCAGGCAGGTGCCCGGCGGCGTAGGCGGCCAAGGCATCGCGACCATCGAGATACCAACGCACGTCGCACCACACAACGTCGCGGCCCGCTACTAGCTCATCGAGTTCGGCAAGGGTTGCGATCGGAGGCAACGAGTTCGTCAATTGGTGCCGAACATCGTCATCCACTGTTGTTCGTTCTTGGGGCGGAACACGAAGTTAGTGGCGCGCGTTGTCTCCATCGAAGCCGAACTGTCGACCGAATAGCGGTGCCCAGGGAAAAGAATCGTGTCACCTGGCACCTTCGCCAATCGATCGTGGAGCGAGCGATACATCTCAGCCGCATCCGAACCGGGAAGATCGGTGCGGCCACAACCATCGAGGAACAGTGTGTCGCCAGCTATGAGATTGCCGTTCACGAGGAAACACTGACTACCAGGGGTGTGTCCAGGTGTGTGGATGAGCTCGATGCTGACATTCCCGACTTGCACAATGTCGCCGCTGTCATGAAGAGCAAGGTCGGAGTCCGAAACGTGAGTAACTCGTTTGACCCACTCGGCTTCGTCTCGTTGAACGTGGACCTTCACCCCCTGGAGCTCGAGTAGCTCGTTCACCCCTTCGATGTCGTGGCCCATCATTGAGCCTCCAACATGGTCTGGATGGTAGTGGGTTGCCAGTACGCCGGTCAGCTTCATGTCGTCTTCGGCGAGTATGTCGATCAGGTCGCTGACACCGTAGGCAGGGTCAACAACGACTGCCTCTCCGGTCGAACGATCTCCGATTAGATACACGAAGTTCACCATCTGTTTGGCCAATTGGTCGCTCACGGCGAAGTCTTGTCCGGCCAGCAGCTGTCTGAAGTAGAAGCGGTCGTTGTCCATGGTCACCGATCGTACGACGAACCAGCCACACTGTATGGATGCGCAGTCGACGAGTTTGCCCTAATGCGTTTCCGGCGAGCGCCGAGTAGGGCTGGATATGCGCAATCGGATCATTCGTTTCGCTACGTACGCCGCGGTCGGGGTCGCTACCGGCTTGTTGGTTGCGGTTGTCGAGTTCGTGGCTGTCGAGTTGTTGCTCCACGATGTACTCCAAGCCCCGCTGTGGATCAGAACCCTCACACCTGGGCTTGGCTTGCTCATCGCCGTTATGTTCCTCCGGTGGGCTGGCAAAGGAATGTCCCCTGCTACGTCTGAGGAGTACATCGCCGGTTACCACGATCGGCGCCCCCGGCTTCGGTTACGTGATCTCGCCGTTCGACTACCAGCTGGAGCGGCGACTGTTGGTGGAGGCGGCGCAGTCGGCCTGGAAGGTCCGGCTATTTATGCTGGCGCCACCATCGGTGCTTCGATCCAGCATCGGATGCGTTGGTTGTTTCGTGACAAGGACAACAAGGCCCTGATGGTTGCCGGCGCCGCTGCTGGCGTTGCGGCCATCTTTAAGGCACCGGCAACTGGGGTGCTGTTCGCACTCGAGTCGCCGTACCAGGGCGATGTGGCCAGGCGGGCGCTCCTGCCAGCGCTAATTGCTGCGGCCGCGAGCTACGTAACCTTTGTCAGCTTCTTCGGAACGGGGCAGATCTTCTCGGCTTCGGAAATCCTTAGAGGCGCCGGTGGAGACGAGATCCTTCAGTTCAACCGAACCGAACTTTGGGGTGCCGCGCTGGTCGGTGTCTTCGCGGGCGCCGGGGCGCTGGTCTTTTCTCGGCTGCTCATGGGAGCCAAGCGGGTATCTGCCGAGGTTGCGTGGTGGCAGAGGGGAATTGGCGGAGCCGCGATTCTTGGTGGTCTCGTTCTGTTGACGGATTGGCTGTACGACGGTCGACCACTATCGATGGGGCCCTCTTCTGGACAGAACATTCTCGAGTGGGTCCTCGAACCCGACCACGGGGTCGGGTTCTTAGTCTTGTTACTTGGTATTCGTATGGTTGCCACGACCGTGACCATCGGTGCTGGCGGGGTTGGCGGGGTGTTCATTCCGTTGGCCATCTTTGGCCTGATCTCGGGCCGCATTGTTGGCGAGTTGGTCGCCGACGAGAGCGCCCTCAGCCTGTTTCCCTTCATCGGTTTGGCCGCTTTCCTCGGCGCTGGCTACCGAACGCCTCTCACCTCGGTCATGTTCGTCGCTGAGTCGACCGGAGCCACCGAGTTTGTGGTTCCTGCTCTAATAGCGGTGGCGGTGTCGCAGGTGGTGGTTGGAGGTGCTTCGGTTTCGGCCTACCAACGAATTACTCGCTCTGGTCACCTTGAGCGACGTTTCCGTCTACCTGTAACGTCGGTGTTGCGCACTGAGGTGAAGACTGTCAGCCCGGATATGTCGTTGAACGATTTCGTTTGGAATCATGCCTTACGGCGCAAAGAACTCGTGGGTGTCGTTGTCGAGGAGGGCCGGTATCTAGGCGTGTGTCAGGTGCACGACGCGTCTGAACACGATCGTGATACATGGGGCGATGTTCCCGTGTCAAAAATCATGAAGCCGATCCGTCCGGCGCGCCTCTCGATGACGCTGCGCGAAGCAACTGAGGTGATGGAGAATCAGGATCTCGACCAGATTCCGGTCACCGACGGAAACGGGAACTTCGTAGGTGTTGTTGTTTCTGACGACATCGTCAGGCTCGACGAGATTCTCGAGGAGACGAGCCAGGGTTGATCGTCGATGGCTAGCGGCTGGCCTTGCCCGTCCCATGATCGACTCTGAGGACACCGCCGAGACGCACGAGTGGTGTTCGCGGTGTCCACGGGATCCGACCTAGGTGGCGTAGTGTCGGCGTCGAAGCGATCTCGACGTCGCGGCTGGTAACCAGAAGCACTCGCCCCGACGGCGAGGTGATGATCTCGTCGAAGGCGGGCCCGTTGGCGTTGATCACCGCGCCAAGGTCGCCGTGGCCGGCTGCAACCCAGACCGAGCGAAGAGTGGGGTCAGAACCGCCGACAAGTTCGCCGAAGTCACCGGCGCTACCAATGACGAGAAAGCGCGTGAGCGCGCCGGCGATGTCGTCGATTTCACGTTCGGCCACACGAAGGTTCGATGGCACGTCTAGTTCGGCTCGACCTATGGCTACTTTGTCGCCGTCGGCCGCGGCGATTCGGACAGCGTCGGCAGTCGATGGGCAACCGATGGGTTCGAGGTTCCACCGGGAGATGAATCGGGTGCACTGTTCGAGGGCTTGGGGGTGGCTGACGACCTGGCGGCCGCGCATGTCGTTGAGGTTCATGCCACTTGGTACGAATGCATCGAATCGCACCGCTACATCCACAACGCCGCTGGCGGCAATGTTGGCGGGCGCTTCCAGTAGGGCTACAGCCGTCCGTTCGACTAGGCCAGAAGCCGAGCTAGCGACGGGCACTACTCCTAGACCGCCGGTTGTTGCGGCCTCGATTACTTCGTCGAACGACGCGACTGCCTTTGCGTTCGTTGGGTCGAAACCAAGATGTCCGATGGCGTGCAGGGCCGCCGACTCAGAGAACGTTCCGATCGGTCCCAGGTAGCTGATGTGGCGCTGTTCGCCATCGTCGACGGGTAGCGACAATCCTTCTGGCCAGGCATAGGCGACGCTGATTCGTTGCCTGAGAGTTTCGACCATTTCGTCGACGTCGTTGTCGGCCCGCACTTCGAGGCGTATCACGACTGCTCTCTGACCCGTGCGCACCACTTCAGAAACAACTTCGCAGTTGCGAACGAGTGGTTGTTCAGAAACGACGGCTAAGACCCCCGAGCCTGCGATCGATTCGGGGACGAGGAATCGAACGTCTCGTCTTACGTATGCGAGCCAATCGTCGAGACGTCGTGAGAGATCGGCTCCCGCGGCGACATCGATTCGTCCCAGGGCAAATGTGGTCTGGCGTGGCTTGCCACTGACACCGAGGCGGCTCGCGTTGTGGGCCCCCCGCCCGATGATCATGGCGGCTGAGCCAGCTTGGCCGAGCATTGTCTCTTGGAGAACCACTGCGGTCGGGCTTACGCCAACAATGTGACCAACCCGAAGTGTGTCGAGGCGTTCGATCGGAATGACGCCGACCAATTCGCCTGTCCGGAGGTGCCTGGCCAGGTCGGCCTTCTTAGCTTGCGCTGCTGCTATGGCAGCCGTAGCGGTTGCTTGGATGGTGTCGAATAACGAGCCCGAGAATCGGTCGCGGATGGTCTCGACGTAGTGGTTAATGTCGCCGGTTAGGTCGCTTCCGATTGAGGCGATCAGCTCGTCGCGGATTCGTCCGGCGTCGGCGGCCGATTGTCGTGATGCGACGTGAGTTTGCTGCGACTCGGCTAGGACGTTGGTGGCTAGTCCCAACAGGGTTTCAAATAGTGGAGTCCGGCTGGCCCACATCTCAGTCTCGAGGTCGAGCCCCGAACTCGTCACTGCATCGGCAAACCCGAGCAATGTTTGCTGGGCCAGGGTCTCGACGTAGGCCATTGCCGCATCGTGCGATGCGGCGTCGCTCAGCTTTACGATTCCGCCCGCCGCCGTGACCGCATCGGCGAACCATTGGTACGTCTCGGGGTCGCCTGGCTGGTGGTCCGTTGCCGGAGTGACCACCACTGTCTGTCCGTCGAGGGTTCTGATCAGAGAGCTGAACAGTGGGTGGGTGCCAAATACGCTGCGGCCGTCGGCCCGATTCGTCATTGCCTGAAGCGACTCGACTTTGGCCGACGACGTGTCGAATGCGATCGCATCCTGGGCAAGCTTGGGAAACAATGCCGCGGCTACGGCATCGACTTCTGAGCGTGGAACAGCGAAGCAGACGGCGGTGTCGGGCTGGCCGACGTCGGCGGCTAGCTGACCTATCGAGCCAAGCGTGGGCTCGACGCCGAACTCCCACTCTTGGGCCGCCAGGAGGTTGGCGGCGCGCTCGGTGTCGACCAGCGTGACCGACTCCCACGGCATCGACGAGAACAAGTGGCGGCACAGCCACCGACCCATGCCCGCGGCCGCGCCCACAACCACGAGATGGCGGGGACGAGTCATGGCGGTAGAGAGTAGTTGTCGCTATGACATCGCCTGGCCGAGATTGCGATGAATTGGCTTTCAGAGCGCTCTCGGCGTCGCTACCATCACTGGCGGAGAGATGGCAGAGCGGACTATTGCGTCGGTCTTGAAAACCGTTGTGGCTTCACGGTCACCGGGGGTTCGAATCCCCCTCTCTCCGCCAAACCCCCAATTCTCGCAACCAGTGCCTAGAAACGCAGTCAGGACCGCGGTTTTGGGCACAGGTTCGGTCGTTTGGGCCAGATCTTCGGAACCAGTGTCGAGGATCGTGGTTATAGCGACACTTCTAGACACTGGTTGGATATCATCGGAGGTGGAGAGGTGCCAGAGTGGACGAATGGGGCGCCCTGCTAAGGCGTTGTGGTCTTCACGATCACCGTGGGTTCGAATCCCATCCTCTCCGCCAAGTACCACCGTCTGCTGGGATTCCCCTGGTGGGCGGTGGTTTCGCGTGCACCGGTCGCTTCTCGGGCGGATGTTGCTCTTTCGAACACGAATGGGCGGCAAATCTCGACGGCGGTAGCGAGGCCGGCTTAGAGCACCCCCGCATACACACAACCTGCAAGAGTCCGGGCGGTGCAACTCACAACCAGAAGAACAATGTCGTGTGTCGCGAGCTGGCTCACACGGTTGGCTTCAGCGATGGCGGAAACAATCAGGCAAGCTGTATCACGAGTGGCGAAAACTCACGGCTTCGGTCCTGGGAGAGCAGCAAGGTTAATGGGGAGTGCTGAGATGACAGTGTTCAATGGTTCACGACTGACAGTGCTACTTGTGGGGTTCGCGCTGCTTGTGACTGCCTGTGGTAGCGACACGTCCACCGTCGACTCTGCGTCGCCGTCTAGCAGCGACGGGTCTACAGAGTCGCGGTTCTTTGACGAAGACGCATCGACCGATTCGTACTTTACGTCGTCGTGCAGCGCAGGCAGTCTCGCTGAGTTCGCTGACTACGCCGACCTGGTTTTCGTGGGACATGTGACCGGAGTGAGCCGCGACGTCTTCACGGAGGAGCCGACCGAAGAGGATCTTGACGGCGTTGTGACCACCTATGACGGAGTCGAGTTCGCAATCGATGAGGTCGTGTCCGGCTCAAGTGACACGAAGTCGGTTACGGTCGCTCATCCGGTGATGATGGTGGCTGAACAGAGTCAGACTCTGAACCCGCTCGTCAGAGTGCCGCCCATCGACGAGCTAAGAGCCGGGATAGAAGGCGAAGCGATCCGATACCTCGTCTTCACCCGGATCCACACGACAGAGCAAGGCGATGCGGTTCTTGTCTTCGCAGGCGCGGAGTCGGTTACGCCGTTTAAGGACGGGAAGACTTCTGGCGGACTGTTCGGCCCGTTCCGATACTTCGCCTACACGTTGGACGACGTCCGGTACGAAATTGAAACGGGACTGAAGGCGCCGACAGCTGACCTCCTGGAGAGCCCTCGGCTCGAGGATTAGTTCAGTATCGGCGGGACGCTGGCCGTATTCGCAGTTCTGATTCATCTGTGTTCAAGAACCATTCCGAACCAGTGTCGAGGATCGTTGCTATGACGACGTTTCTAGACACTGGTACGCGAATCCCACCCTCTAGGTCGTCGTGGTTTCAGCTAGCGAGTAGACCGGAGGTTAAGAACTGTTGCGGGCGAGTAGCTCCACCAACGCCTCACCGAATCGATCGGCGTCACCGGGCCAGCGGGCGGTGATCAACTGGCCATCTTCGACCACGAATCCTTTGCCGTGCACCGGTAGCAGCGGGCCGCGTTTCCAATCGCCGGATTCGCCCATTGCGTTGCGAACTTCATCTTGTACCCACTCTGGATAGGTGCGGAAGTAATCGCCACGAGTTGCTTTGGTCGCGAGCCAAGCACCCTTCTCGAACCGCTTTGGTAGGCCAGTGAGGGTGCGACCGTGCACCATGGATTTGCCTGTGTCGGAATCGATCGATCGCGCCAACACCACTGTCCCATGGCAGATCGCTCCGACGGGTGCGTCTGCTTTGAAGAAATCGACGACCGCACTCTGGAGAGTTTCGTCTTCGAGGTATTGGCGCATGCCTTGGGCGTGGCCACCAGGCAACACCAGCAGGTCATGATCGGTCGGATCGATTTCGCTGAATCGGATTGGCGACGCGAATGCGGCCGTGGCGCTCAACTCTGCGTAGGCCTCAGCGTGTTTCGGAAGCGCTTTAACCTGTCCGAGCAGAACGCCTGACAACATGTCAGCGTCACATGAACCGGGTTTACCGTCAGCAGTCGCGAATAGGACATGGTGGCCTGCCTCAGTGAGGGCGCTCCAGGGCGCCGCAACTTCGGTCGGGTCAAAGTCCTTGGTTGCGAGAGCGATTACAACGTTTGCCATAGGCCGGAACGATATCTGGCGTGCTTAGTCGAAAGCTCGGCCTAGCGACGCTCCAACATCTGGAGCGCGGCTTGGCTGTGACCAAGGAACGGCTCGGCAAGTGGAGCGGCCTCGACGCCAGCCAGCTGGGCCTCGACGATTCCGGGGGTTGCTGGTAGGTGAGCGCTGAGGATCATCGATGGCGCGAGGTCTCGCAATTCGTCAAGTTCGTTGGCCAGCAGCGAACGGTCGACTTTGGCCACCCACGGTGTGTCGATCGAGGCCCATAGCGTCTGAGCAGCGAGAAGTTCGTCGCCGCTGAGGTCGTCGATGCTCTGTGTCCCCGCCGGAAGGATTGCGCCAAAACAGTCCGAACTGAATATCGCTCGCGACACAGGGTCATGAAAGCCGGTGGTTTCTGGTGCATCAAACAGCGGCGGTGTCATGGCGGTGATCTCCCTATCGCCGAGGTCGAGGGCGTCGCCTGGGTTGAGGAGGCGCACGCGTCGTGGATCGATCGGTGAGTGGGTACCCATCTTGACTAGTCCCGTGTAGTTCGTGATTACCTTGAGCCGCGGAAAGTGGTCGAGTAGTGGGGCCACGCTTCCAACGTGATCGGCGTCGGTGTGCGTGATCCACAACCACGAGGGGTCGGTGTCGCTACAGGCCGCGATGATGGCGGCGACCATCTCGTCACGGTCGTTTGCCGTGCCGGTGTCGACGATGACTGGCTGATCGGAGTGCAGAACGAAGCTGTTGATCGTAAGAACGCCAATGCCGGGGAGATGGTGGAACGTAGGCAGCACGGTTATGTCTTCGTGAACTCGCGACGGTTCGATCATTGAGACATCTTCGCCCAGATGGTTGGTGAGGTGGAGGCCAGGCGCGAAAACTCTCACCGTGGGTGGTGTGACGGATACCTCAGGTCGTTTGGTGGGGTCGCGTTGCATTTAGGTTACGAAACCGTCACAATTGTTTCGAACCAACAATCAGTTGTGAGCGGACGGCCATCGTTTGATGTGCGGCTCACGACGCTGCCCCCAACGCCAGAGAGCGACTCGAACGAGGTTCTCGGCAGGAGCTACTCGGTCATGACCACATCCTTAATCCCGCTTCGACGCGTCGTTTACGCATTCGTAATTGCATGCCTTTGCGTCGTGCTAGTTATTCCGGCTACAGCCGTGAGTGCGGGTGAACTACCCGTCTGGTCTAGGTCCGATAGTGGTGAGGTGATCACCACGACAGCGGTTGCGGTCGCTGCCGCACCCGCCGGAGGCGCGTGGACTGTTGATGCCGCAGGCGTTGTTGAGAATTACGGCGGTGTGTACCACCTCGGCGATCTCAACGGCTTAGACCTGAACGCGCCGATCGTCGATATCGACGTGACGGCCTCGGGGCAGGGCTACTTGCTTGTCGCTGCTGATGGCGGCGTATTCGCCTTTGGCGACGCCGAATTTTCTGGGTCGGCAGCCGATCTCGATCTTGCGGCTCCGGTTGTCGGCATCTCAATTCAGGCTGACGGTTACTGGCTAGCGGCCGCTGATGGAGGCGTATTTGCCTACGGAACGATTCCATTCTACGGCTCAGCCGGCGCCTTGAATCTCGCCGCGCCGATTGTTGATATCGATGCTAATGATGCCGACGGTTACCGCCTTGTCGGTATCGATGGTGGCGTTTTCGGCTTCGGCGAGGTTGAGTTCTACGGGTCGCTTGGCGCCGACTTGGGCGGTGCGGAGGTTGTTGGAATCGCCTCCCACGAAGGCGGGTACTGGCTGGCCGCCACCGATGGAACAATGACGGGCTTCGGTACCGCCAACACCGAGAGCCTCGGCCTTGAGGAGGGTCAGGCCTCACTGGTCGATGTTGGCTCGACACCCGAGGGTGACTACGTCGCCATCTTCGGTGAGCTATCGCCAGCAACTGAGGGCGAGGTGTTCGTGAGGGGGCTGTCGACCAGTCGGCTTGCCATCTGGGATGCGCTTGCCGAGTGTGAGTCGACTGGCGACTGGGCTATCAATACAGGTAACGGCTTCTACGGAGGGATCCAATTCTCTCCTCGTTCGTGGCGCGCCGTGGGTGGCGAGGGTTATCCCCACCAGGCAACACGCGTGGAGCAGATCTACCGCGGCGAACTTCTAAAGGAGATCCAGGGTTGGGGCGCCTGGCCAGGTTGTACCCGCAAGCTTGGTCTTCGCTAGCTGGCGACATCTGCAACTAATCGGTGGTGCGTCGTCATGCCGTTGCCCTACAATGACGACCCGCAAGCGCTCGTAGCTCAATTGGATAGAGCATCTGACTACGGATCAGAAGGTTGGGGTTTCGAGTACCTCCGAGCGCGCCAGCAAAACCCCAGGTCAGACGCCCTTTTCAGGGTTTCGGGTCTGGGGTTTCTTGCTGCCCAGGCCGCCGAGTATCGAGGCGAGCCGCGTCGAGCCCCAGGGATAGCTGCTCATCGACCGCTGGAACCTAAGTCGGCATTCCCTAAAGGGCGGCCTGAAGGAGTGGGGGATCACTGTCAAGTGGCTCGAGGACTTGGCTGCAGGCGCGGTTGACTACCTGATGTTCCCCCTCGTTCGGAACTAACCCGGCGATCGTCATGCGGCCTGATGCTGGCGTTAAGGCGGTCGGCAACCCCGAGTTCACTGGTGTCGGGTTCATTCCCGACTACGGGTTCGGCGGCAACATCGGCGATCTGTTTCCGGCCGATACCAACACTCAGACGTCAGGCACCCTGACCCAGGGCGGCCTAGTCCACCCCCGGGCATCTACGAGGTCGGCAGCAGCGCCGCCCGAACCTGCTGCTTGCTGTGCAATCATCTAGACGTGGTGAGTTCTGGTGAGGAGCCCTTCGTTTGGTTTGACGTCCACGACATAGACCTTTTTGAATCGTTGCTGGAGAATGCTTGGCGCCGAGGCTTTGGGTTCGCAGATACCCAGAGGCGTATCAGCTGGCCGTACTACGCCGTCGTGAAATCGCTTCAGCCCGTCGACTGTGAAGTGTCGCCCTTGGGTCGAGCGTTGGTCACTTTCGTCAGCCCCGGCAAATACACCGTGACGTACTTCGAGGAGCTAGCGCGGGACGACGACGTGAGGTCGGTCGCTTCACTTGACGTGCTCACTTCATTCATCGGCGACCGAATTGAGGACACTCAAGCCAGACGGGAGAGCTTCCGCGGGCCGCTGATGGGAAGCGGCCATCAGAACCCACCTGGGCCGGTCCAGCTACCCGCGACGTCTATGTCGCATCGGCGGTGGTCGAACCTAGATTTCTCGAACGCCAACCTATCCGGAGCGACGCTCTCCGACTGCTCATTTACCTACTGTGACCTGTCTGGAGCCCATTTCGACAGAGCGCACCTTGCGCAAGTGACGTTTCGGAACTCGGATCTCTCGGGCATCGACCTGTCCAGCTCAAACATATCTGGCTGCAGCTTCGAGAACACGACGCTTTCAGGCGCCGATTTGACCGGCAGCTCGGTAGGCCTCGTGAATTGGTTGGGGTGCGACCTGTCCGATGTCATCGGCCTAGATGACATAGTGCATGGCGGGCCGTCCGCGATCGGCGTCGACACGCTGTACGAGTCCGGACCTGGTTTGTCGCGGGGTTTTCTGGCGGGAAGCGGTCTCCCTTCGCAGTTCATCGACTACATCGACAGTCTGGTTACTCCCGTGGCATTTGACCTACACCGATCGTTCATCTCCTACCGCAGCACCGACGGAGCCTTCGCTGAAAGGCTTTATGCCGACCTAGAGGCCAGAGACGCTCGCGTCTGGCTCGACAAGCACGAGCTTCTACCGGGTGATCGTCTTGGGCCCTCAATCGTCACGTCAATTCGCAAATCTGATCGGCTGTTGTTGATCTGTTCGAAAAGCTCGCTCACAACCGAGAACATGGCGTGGATCGATCGAGAGGTGGACGAGGCCTTCGCTAAGGAAGACCAGATCCAGAAGCTCACCGGCGAGCGACCGAGCGTGATTATTCCGATCGATATCGACGGATATCTGTTCTCGGATGAGTGCGATTATGTCCGACGTCAACAACTACGCGACCGAGTTGCGTGCCGGTTCAAAGGCTGGGAGGGAGATGACGACCTGTACCGAATCCAGCTTGAGCAACTGCTGAAAGCACTCAAGACAAGGCGTGCACCAACCATATTCAACTTGGATGAACCAGAGCCGCGGTCGGGTTCGTAGCTGTCCAGGCCGCGGGGCAGCCCACAGCCGTGCACGACAACAGTGACTGCGCCATTGAAACGCCGATATTCCGGGCCCACGGGTTAGCGAACGTTCGAGCTTGAGCACCGAACCCATCGAACCGCATGGAGAGCTGCCTGTTCTTCGACGCTACCGGTCGTCGCTCGCCGAATGTCCCATACCCGATACTCTTCGAAGTTACCCTGCACATCTCGCCACTCGCGTGCCAGTTCGGACGGTTTATGATTCTCCGACTAAGTGCTCACGAACGCTTCGGGTGCAGAGATTGGTGAACTTTCCCGCCCAATGTGCCGAAGCAATGATGCCGAATGCTACAACTTGGCACCGGGCCAAACCTTGAAGGGTCGTGGCGTCGTTAGTCCTGTATGGCGACCGTGTGCACCTCGGATTTCGCAACGATTCAACTTTCAACGGTGTTCGCTGTGACGTCCGAAACACAAGTTCAGTACGAAGAGTTTTTCGTCAATAACTATTCGGCCACCGTTGGTTTGTTGATGTCCATGGGGGTAACCCAAGAACAGGCACAAGACGCATCCCAGGATGCCTTCGTAAAGTTGTATACGCGTTGGTCGCGGATCCGCCGCCACGACTCGCCCGAGGCGTGGGTCAGACGAGTAGCGATAAATCGCGCCAGAGACCTACACCGGTCCGACACCCGTCGGACCCGCCGAGAAGAACGCGTTGGCGCGCCGACCGCTGCGCCAGGTGCCGATGAAGGTATTGGCGATGCTGACTCAACTCGACGTCTACTGCTCAATTTGCCGCGCAGGCAGCGCACTATTGCGGCCATGTTCTACATCGACGACATGCCCATCAAGGAGATCGCAGACTCGCTCGGTCTTTCGACGGGAGCGGTAAAGTTTCACCTCAATCGGGCCCGAAAGAGCCTGAAGGCTGCACTCGGAGACGACATCTCCGAAGATCCGGGCGACCAATGAGCGACTTCGATCAGCGTTTTCGCGACTCGTTGGGCTCGGCCGCGACTCCCACCGTCGACCCACACTCGACACTGTCGTCGATGTCGGGGCGTCTTGGGGCCGCAAGGAGGCGTCGCCAAGCTGTCAGAGGAGCCGGCGGAGGACTCGCCATGGCACTCTTAGTCGTAGGCGGCGTGATGTTCGCTCGGCCCGACCAGACCAGCAGGGTCACCACCGTAACTGGTCCCGCTGGCAGCGCGGCGATCTCCTCGACCACCGGCCCGGCTCCAATCACTTCGACCGCAACTACTGCTTCTGACGGCCAAGAACTCGGCTCATCTGATGGTAGGTCGGCGCCAGACTCAACGACTCCGGTCGAAGCTTCGGGCAACGATCAGGGCGGTCCGACATCAACTTCATCAGCAGGATCAACGGTTACTACTAACGGTGCACCCTCAACGACTGACGGGCCGTCCGAAAATGGTCCCACATCAACTTCGACACCGGCGACCCCGTCTTCTGTGCCGCCAACGTCGATAACGACATCTACCACGGTCAACTCGACGTCGACCACGAGTCCAACAACCACTGCGCCTGGCTCCTCACAAACGAGGGCCACAGCTTGTGGTTCAGTTACGGTTGAATCAAATGCCAGTGGCGTCTCACTGGTAGCGGCCGTGGCCAACTCGGGCTTCTCGACAGACATAGAAGACTCGGGTCCTGAGACTGTCGAGGTTGGTTTCGAGAGTTCTCAGCAGTCGTGCGAAATCAAAGCTCGTCTCATAGATGGTGCGATTGTGTTCGAGGTCGAACTCGACGATGACGACGACGAGTCTGGTTGAGCGAGAACCTCACATTTCTTGGCCTCAGGCCAAACCTTCTGGCCCCGTTGCAACGTGAATGCAACATATGTCCACCGATGGAGGTAAGTAAATGTCTGGTTCACTTAGACCAAAATTCTCTATGAAAACTGCAGTACTTCTCGCGAGCATCGCCGGTACCGCCGTCGCCCTGAATCTCTCTGTTGTTTCGCTCGGTGCCGAGAGCGCTTCAGCAACGCAAGACGACGCCACTCCTGTCGCTCTGGCAACACTCACCAGCGCTGGTGTGAAGGGACAGGCCGCTAAGGTGCTTGTTGTCGACGCAACCGTCCCGGTTCGTGTCACCGGCTATGTCGCCGTTGATGGTCTTGGCTCAGATGTAGGTAGCTCGTCGCTTGGAGCCTCTGGGTCCTCGTCAGGCGTGTTTAGTTCTGGCCCCTCAAGCAGTTCAACCTCGACTTCGTCATCAACGACTGTCCCGTCGTCGATACCCGTCACTGCCAATCCGGACGTCACCCTTGTCCCTGGGACGGCGCCGACTGCAACGACCCAGGTCACAACTCCAAGCAATGGCTCTGATGATGACCATTCGTATGACGATGATGACGACTCGTCCGACGACGACCATTCGTATGACGATGATGACGACTCGTCCGACGACGACCATTCGTATGACGATGATGACGACTCGTCCGACGACGACCATTCGTCCGACG
>CAZMUM010000003.1:81173-153566 GCA_964569385.1 uncultured Acidimicrobiales bacterium | reverse complement strand
CATGAGAAACTGAAACCAACTATAAGAAACCCTCCACGATTAGAGGGGAAGCCCACTTCTTGTCAAAATAGGCGCGGCCGCGGCTATTGCGCATGCGGATCTGGGTGAGCGCGACGACATGGATCGCTGTGTTGAGTTGGCGGTCGCCTCCTCGCGACAAGCGGTGGCGTTGCTTGTCGCCGCTAGCGATCTCGATCGGTGCGACACCGGCGTACGTGGCAAACGCGTCCGAGCTCCGAAATCTCGACGCTCGGCCGGTTCGACCGATCACACGCACCGCTAAGACCGGCCCGATGCCGTCAACATCGCGCAGCTGAGACCCGTTCTCGTTGAGCGCTTCGCTCATCCGTTTCTTGATGTCGGCCAGACTGGCGTCGATAGCGCGTAGCTCACGAATCATGTCCTGGGCGAGATCTTTGCGGGTGCGTTCCACAACCCCCGCAGGGCGAACCGAACGAAGCAGCAACGACGCTGACTTCGCGGTAAGCGCTGTCGGTGCTCCACCCGGGATCAGATCTCGGAACAACGCATGGAGCCTGTTCACGACACGAACCCGCTGACGAGCAACGTTCGCCCGGCGTTCGTCGAGCATCGCGAACACCGTCGTGTGGTCCTCACACGTCACAACGACCGCGTCGCGTTGCAGCGCCGCCACCGACGCCGCCGCGGCCGCGTCGATCACATCATTCTTGCGGCCACTACCACGAGACAGCTCACGCACCCGCGCCGTGGCAGTGCACGCCACATCAACCACAGCCTCGTCGCGAGCGACAAGCCACTGTGCAAGATGGCGGCCCAAACCGCGTGCGTTCTCGACCGCCCACCGCCGATCCGTGAACTGGCCCGCCCATCGCAAAAGTTCGCGGTAGCCAGCCAGCGAAGCGTCGATACGCAGCGACGACACCACAGCGTTCGTCGCTGGATCGACCGCCGTCGCGGTGTGGGAACTCTTGTGAGGATCAACCCCGATAATCATTTTCTTCTTCTCCAATCGATGTCCGATGAACCTGACAACGGTCGGCATTCCGACTTTTAGATCGCCGCGCTAGCGACATGTCACTCCTCTGTTGAGCCAGACCGAAGCCGGTCCCAGGCAGGAAGGCAAACCTATGTTGAGCCAACCCGAAGGCGGCAGGAGCATCACGAGCCAAACCCCACCCACGACCTCACAGAACCTACGCCCCAAAAGACGAACGAACCGCTACCTACATACAAGTCGGAGCTTCCGCAGGTGCATCCATCAAGCCAGCAAGGGCATCACCCACCCAAGCGACACAAGCTTCAGTGCTGACCCCGACCTCGACGATGCTGCTGCCCGCTATCGCTACTCGTCGCGGTTGACCAAGTCGGGGCTGAAGGCTGGCATACAGACAGCAATGTACTCGGCACCCTCATCGGTCGGTGTGGAATAACGCACCCACTCGCCGGCCTTGGTGACGATGGCTTCACCGCCAACAACGTCGAGATGATCAGCGATATCGCCGGTTCGGTGCTCGACGCGAAGGGTGCCAGATAACACCAGAGTGATTTCATCGAAGTCTGGTTGTTGGCCAGGTTCGTCCCAACGGCCTGGCGCCACCATGCGCGCCACCGACACTTCGGCAGTATCGGTGTTGACCCCACCCACGAATTCTTCGATCAGTTTTGGTTCGACACCGGGCACAACAAATGGGGACGAAATCAGCTTTGGCATTCTCGAGACGATATCGGTTCGATTGGGCAAGTAACACCAGCACGTAGTTGATCTGTCTTACGCAGGGTATTACAATTAGTAAATGGCAGTCGTAAACTTCAGAACCGATGAGCGCTCCGAGCGCGCCCTCGCTGAACTCACCGCAGACGGATCGACAACCTCAGAGGCAATCCGCCAGGCTCTGGTCGACGCTGTGCGACTACGCCGACGAGAGCAGATGCGTGCCGAGTCCCTAGAACTCATAAACAACGCAGATGACCGCGCCGAGAGCCGCCGCGTCCTCACCGACATGGACCAACTTCGTGCGTGGTGATGTCCATCGTCTGCGCGCCCCACGTGCCGCTCAGCGACACGAGCAACGTGGCGAGCGCTTCGGCGTCATTGTCCAGTCCGATGACCTAATGCTGTCCACGGTGCTCGTCGCCCCGACATCAAGTTCGGCCGCCGCACAAATCTTTCGCCCAACAATCAGTATTGGAAACCAACCGACCCAGGTATTAGTCGAGCAAACTTCGGCGGTGGCACCAGAGCGTCTAGGCGACTTCGTTGGGCGACTGACCTACGCCGAACTGACTTCACTCGACCAAGCACTACGACTCGTTCTCGAACTGGATTGAGCCGGCGCCAAATGGGCGCGGAACTGGCTAGAGGTACTGGCCAGTCTGGACTCGTTCGATAGCGCGGCCACCCTCTGGATCTTCGTCGTCGCCGTGGCTAACGAGGGTGCGGATGAACACGATTCTCTCGCCCTTCTTGCCCGAAATCTTGGCCCAATCGTCGGGGTTTGTGGTGTTAGGCAGGTCTTCGTGTTCTTTGTATTCCTGTTTGATCGACATCAATATGTCGTCGAGGCGAATGCCGTGAGCACCGCCGGCGATGACCCGTTTGATGGCGAGTTTCTTCGCACGGCGCACCATGTTTTCGATCATGGCCCCCGATGCGAAGTCCTTGAAGTACATGACCTCCTTGTCGCCGTTCTGGTAGGTGACCTCGAGGAACTCGTTGGCTTCGTCGGCCCGATACATCTCCTCGACAGCGCACTCGATCATGACTCGTACGGCCTTGTCGCGATCGCCTCCACCAAGATCGTCGATTTCGACCGGATCGATCGGCAGGTCCGGTGTGAGGTAAGTGGCGAAGATCGGCAGAGCGCCGGACTCGGTCGGGCGTTGGATCTTGATCTTCACGTCAAGTCGACCTGGGCGAAGAATCGCGGGATCGATGAGGTCTTCACGGTTCGAGGCGCCGATGACGATGACGTTCTTGAGCCCCTCGACACCATCAATCTCGGCCAAGAGCTGAGGCACCACGGTCGATTCCATATCGGAGCTAATACCGCTGCCTCGGGTCCGGAACAGCGATTCCATCTCGTCGAAGAAGACAATGACAGGCCAACCTTCGCTGGCCTTTTCGCGGGCCCGCTCAAATATCTGGCGAATCTGGCGTTCGGTTTCGCCAACGTACTTGTTGAGCAGCTCAGGTCCCTTGATGTTCAAGAAGAAGCTGCGTCCGGACTCGTCGCCGCTCGCAGCGGCCACCTTCTTGGCCAGCGAATTGGCGACGGCCTTGGCGATGAGGGTCTTGCCACATCCTGGCGGCCCGTACAACAGAATGCCTTTGGGTGCGGGCAAATCGAAGGTCTTGAATAGGTCCTGATGCAGGAACGGCAACTCGACCGCATCCATGATCTGTTCGATCTGTTCGGACAACCCGCCGATGTCTTCATAAGAAACGTCGGGTACCTCCTCGAGGACCAACTCTTCGACATCGGGTTTTGGCAGCTTCTCTAACGCCAGGTTGGCCCTGGTGTCTACGAGAAGCGCGTCGCCGGCCTTAACGCGGCCAGGTCCAGTGAGCATCTCGCGAAGCTGATCGGCAAGCTCGACCACCCGCTCTTCGTCGGCGCGACCAGTGACAATGGCCCTAGTGCCGCACTCGAGAATTTCGCGGACCTTCACGACTTCGCCGGACACATCGGGCTGGCGAGTCATGACCACGTTGAACGATTCGTTGAGCAAAACCTCGGCACCGGCTTGAAGGTCTTCATTTCCGAGGTCTGGGTGCACAGCCACGCGCATCTTGCGGCCGCTCGCATGCACGTCGGCCGAGCCATCTTCGTTGCGGCTAATCAGGGTGCCATAGGCGCCGGGAGGTTGTACGAGCTTGTCGACCTCTTCGCGCAACGCGCTTATGTGGTCGCGAGCCTCACGCAGCGTGTAGGTGAGCTTCTCGTTCTGAGAGATCGCCTGAGCGAGTTGGCCCTTGGTCTCGAGCAAACGCTCTTCGAGAGTGCGGACGCGTTTAGGCGCATCCTGGAGCCGACGCCGCAACAACACAACCTCGTCCTCGAGCGCTCGCAGCTGAGCTCGCGTCAGGGCGTTTGCTGATCTGTCTGCGGTTGGTTTCTCTGCATCTTCACTCGTTGGCATCTGCCCTCCGTTGGCTGCCGACATATCAGTCCCGTCGGCGACCCTACACGCGACTTTCGTAGTCACACATGTACATCGCGGCCGCTGTCTGTCGATACAATCTGTCGACGCCTGCAGCGGCGAAAGAGAGGCAATACCAATGAAGGTCTGGATTGACCAGGATTTATGCACCGGAGACGGTCTTTGTGAAGAGATCGCACCCGATGTGTTCGCACTACTCGATGACGGCTTGGCATACGTAAAAGAGGGCGACAAAATCTTCTCAGACCCAGGTGGTTCCGAAGGTTTAGCCGGCTTCCCGGACGCTCAACTCGATGCAGTCATCGAATCGGCAGAAGAATGCCCCGGCGAGTGCATCTTTATTGAGCCATAGCCACCTGGCGCTACCCAAGACAGGCCGAAGCACCCGTTGGGGTCGTCGTGTCGTTCTCGTCGAGGAAGCCGATCACCTCCGCGTTGGTGACGGCGTAGGCCGTATCGTCGCCGTCTGGGGCCACCGCGAAGGCCACGCCAACAACTCCACCGTCGAGATTCACTACCGGCGCACCCGAATCGCCCAAGCGTAGGCTCACCGCCATGACCAGCACTTCTCTGATGGTGTTATCGACGTCGTAGAGGTCTCGACCACTGGCTCGCAGCACGTCGGCCACCCGAGCTGGCGCCACTCGAAGCTGGCCGCCACCTGGATGACCGAACGTCGCTGCTGCGGAGTTAGGCAGCGCCGTGGCCGCCGTGAGCGGCGGCGCTGAGAGTCCCACCACCCTCACCGCGGCAAGGTCACGCTCAGCGTCGAAGGCCACCACGGTGCCTTCGAAGTGTTCGCCAACGTCGTCGATGATCGTGACCTGGGACCCACCGGCCACCACGTGGGCGTTGGTGATGATGAGTTCGGGCGACTGCACATAACCAGTGCCCTGCTGGGTTCGGCCACACGCTCGAACATTGAGCCGGACGACCGAAGCTCTGACTCGTGCGACGACCTCGTCGGACAACTCCAACCGAGTCGGGGCCGGGCCCGGATCGATGAGCGAAGTCGACTCCTCAAAGACCGTAGGAAACGACTCCTCCCCCACTGCGTTTCGTAGGGCGGACAGGGTGTCTGGCGGAATCGGCAGTGTCTCTTCGAACGATTCGGCCAAGAAGGAGCCGGCGACCTGGTTGGAGGTCCAGCCCGGAACTGCTGCAAGGGTCGGAAGCAGGAACCAGAAAACAACCAGGACCCCGAACCCGCCAACGAGCGCTCCAGCGACCCGATCGGGGCCGCTCGCACGGTTGGGCAACGCCGACCGGAGCTGTTCACCAACCTGGAGGCCGAGAACCTGTCCGGCAACTGCTGCAGCAACCAGTACAACAAGGCCGCTAAGAAGAACCCAGGCGTCGTCGAAACGATCGAACAGCGAAACCACCAGCGGAATGAAGAAGACGGCGGCTCCGAGGCCCAACAACAGGCCGATCCAACCCGACGCGCGCGAAACAAACCCGGCCCGGTATCCGCCGACGGCCGCGGACACGATAAAGAGAGCTACGAGAATGTCTAAGAGGTTCATCGACTAACTGGAATCGTATCTGTGACCTAGAGGGTCAGCGGACAGGTGCGCCGCCGTCGGACTCACCGAGATACCTCGCGTAGGTAAGGAAACCGGTGTGTCCCACCATCCGATGGTCTGGCCTCACGGCTTGGCCATTGACGTACCAGCCTCGCTGGATGATTTCGATCGATTCGATCATCGTGAACGAAGTGGCTTGGAGGGCCTCTTGCAAACGCATGACTTGGGCAATCGAGGGTGTGTAGGACAACAAAATGCCCCCGGGTTGGAGCTGACCCCCGACATGTTCGGTGACATGCCAGGGTTCTGGCAGGTCGAGAACAATGCGGTCGTAGGGGCCGCCATCGATGCCCTGATAGATCGAGCGCATCTCGATGTTGTAGTGCTCCATTGCAGCGGGTCCGAGAAACGACACGACGTTTTCGCGTGCGACATCGGCGAACTCGGAACGGATCTCGTATCCGGTCACCTCGGCCCCGGCTCGCAACAATGTCGTCGAAAGGGCTCCGGAACCGACTCCACTTTCGAGCACTTTGGCTCCGGGAAATATGTCGGCGTAGATCAGAATCGGGCCAAGGTCTTTGGGGTAGATGACCTGGGCGCCTCTTGGCATCTTTAGAACATGATCGACGAGGGTCGGCCGCAGCGCCAAGAATTTGGCGTTCGACTGAGTTCGCAGCTCCGTTCCTTCTGGTTTGCCGATGATCTCGTCGTGGGCGATGAGCCCGGCATGGCTATGAAAACTGGCACCGTCCTCGAGATGTACGAGATAACGACGCTTCTTTGAGTCGGTTAACAAGATGCGTTCGCCCGCATTGAGCACCGCGCGATCGGTCGAGCGTTGCTCAGCCATCAATTCGTCGCTCGGCCTTTGCGGTCGATTAGCGAATGCGTGATGTTGAAGGCCTCACCGGGTTTTAGTACCTCGGTGAATACAACGTCGCGGCTGCGTTTGCCCAACCGGTGCACAAGCCGGAGCCCGCTAATCACGACGCCAAATGCAAGCCAGATTCCGTTACCGCTCGCACCCCGACGCAGACCAGTCTCGGCAAAAAGCCGAACTCGTTTGGCCAGAAAGCGACTTATGAACGCCATAACTCAGACTCTAACGATCTCGACGATGGTGGTGCGCTTTTGGCCCTTTGACCGGCCCATCAAGAAGAACAGGATTATCAACAGCACTACCAGCGCCGAACCGCCAGCTACTGCCGCCTTTGACATTGTTTGGGCTGTGTCATTTACGTCGCCAGTGATCTGGCGAACTCTGGCTTCGATGTCGTCGCGGCTGATGCTCTCGGCGGCCTCCGCGGCCTCTGACTTGCTTTTTTTGCTCATGATGCAGCCTCATCGGGATCTCGCAGGACAGCCCTAACGGCTAACAGAATAATCAGCGCCGCCCCGACAACCATGATCAGGTAGGGAATCCACGAGAGATTCCCGGTAAGGGCGGTGCCAGTCTGGGTTTGAAGCGCCCGCAAACCAGCCATCACAAACATGACTCCGGCCAGCGAAAGCAAAATCGAGCCAGCTAAGCCAAACGCCACATAACGACCGACGCCCTTTAGCGGGCCAACAGTCTCTTGTTTGGCGTAGTCCTGGAGAAGAGTAGCTAACCCCTTAATCTCGCCTACGAAGCCATCTTCGTCGTCGCTCTTGTCGTCGCTCTTGGCCACCGGGCCTCCGCAGTAGTTCGCTCGTCTGGGAGCCAGCATGCCACGAACTAGAGGGCTTGCGGTGCGTCGTCAGTTTGGAGGCTGCTGAAGCTCGAGTTTGAGCTGGTCACTGACGTCGCCGATGAGCCCCTTGAGTACCTTTATACGATCGCCAAGGCCGATGGTTTGGAGCACCTTCAATCGATCCTGATCGCCAATTGGGGCGAACTCGCAGACCTTCCAAACCGCCGAAACAGGTTCTGCGGGCAGGACGATTGTTGCCGGAACAGTCGTCAGACCCATCTCGACCGCGACGCCAAGAGTCGCTCGAAACAGCTGTACAAGACCGTCGATACGGTAAATCTCGTCGGCCTCGGGCGGTTGTTCGATCACGGGGTCCAGGTTGGCCAGGGGGTAGGGGTCGTCTGCTACCCAATCGATCACCTGAATTCGGCTCGTTCCGATGCAAATGACCTGCCAACGTCCATCGTCGAAACGAACCGCCTTTTGCACTTCGGCCAAACAACCCATGTCGTAGCGAGTTTCGTCGCCACCTACTTCGGAACCTCTGGCGATTAGAACGACGCCAAACTCGGTCCGATTAGCAACACACTGCTGCATCATCTCGCGGTAACGCGGTTCGAAGATCTGGAGGGGCATGACCATGCCAGGCACAAGCACCGAACCCAAGGGAAACATCGGGGTCGCCATCAATCCGCGATCTCATCGATCAGGTTCACCAGCTCGGCCGCGGTGAGCCCAGGAGCTACGCCAAGAAGTTCGTTGGCAAGCTCGACCTGGAAGTTGAGCCCTTCTCGCGAGTTCAGAGGCACACCATTTTGTAGTTGAGCAAAGGTAACGATGTTGCCATCGAGAGTCTGCACGTAACCGGCCAATGCGTTTACATTGTTGAGCAACCCCGTCTTTGCGTAGAGTCGGCCCGAAACTTCGGTACCGACGAATCGGTGAGCGAGGGTTCCGCTCTCGCCCGCGACGGCCATTCCTTCACCAACAACTGAAGCGGGCCCCACCTGTTCGAGTAGTTCGGCTAGCAGGCCACAAGAAACCTGGTTACCGCGATCGAGCCCAGAACCATCCATCACCGCTAGGTCAGAAACATCGAGGCCCCTCGCCGCCATCGCGGCTTCGACCACTCGACTGCCTGCCGCGGTGCTGCCCACCCCCTCGGCGCGGTAGCCGAGCTCCTTTAGCAGCGACTCAGCAGTGTTGTTATCGGACTCGCGCAACATTTGTTGCACTATCTCAGCTACCGGAGCGCTCTCCAGCCGTCCCAACTCGGTCGGCGCGATTTCATCCAATGCCTCGAGTTCGTCGGCACTGGCCCGCCGCACCCCGCCATCGACGCCGATTCCTGCTGCCCTCAGCGTCGACGACAACACCTGGCCGGCATACACCGCCGGATCGTTGGCTTCGACGCGCTGAGGTTCCCATTCGACGAAGCCATCATTGATGGTTAGAGCACCAACAGGACCGGCGTTGCTCTCGTCGAGATACCGATCTGGCCACGACTCGACGTAACGAGTGCCGTCGTAGCGATCATCATGGACCACGATGCGGCCCCGAACTCTGGTGATGCCGGCGTCGGTTAGAAGCTCTGCAAACCCGACGATTGGCGTCAGGAGCTGTGGCTGGCGCGAGTATGCGTCGGCATATCGTTGTTGGGCCAACATAGGATCGCCGCCGCCGACTAGGTGGAGGTCTCGCTCGACGATGCCATCCACGACCGAACCGGCGAGCAACACGGTGGCGAAGCGTTCGGCTGGGTCGATGGTATCGAGCACCGCGACAGCGGTAAGCAGTTTCTGCACCGAGGCCGGGATCATCGCAACATCAGTGCCCGAACTCGCGACCACCCGCCCGTCGACGCGAACAACAGTGCACGCGGGAGAGCCGGCCGGTAGTAGCAACGCCGACACCGACGCCTCGACGCTTCGGTCGCGAACATCAGGCGCCAGAGCCTCGGGCGCGCGACCGACGGACAGCAGCGTCTCATCGAAGCCCGAGATGTCGGTCGTAGCTTCAGCAAAGCGACGAACAACGTTCGTTGCTGCCGCTAGGTCGGCTTGGTCGGCAGCGGCGCGGGCATCGACAAGGTCGCCGATCGGAATATAAACGAGGACAGCTGCCCCGATAAACCCCAGTAGCAGGACGACCCGTCGCATCAGCGCACCATGCTGCCACCAATGACAGCCTAACCGGTGCCATCCCAACTATTGGGCCGGCCTCAGCGCCGGTGCAGCACGTATCGCCACATTGCTTCGAGGGCATCGACCGCGCGGTTGGCCGACGCGTAACAGAGGCGGCCAGTGTCTCTGACCGCGACGGGACCAGCATTGTTTGGGTCAGATACCGCTAGCTCAGTGGCGGTGAGGATCGGCTTGCCAACTGCATCGCTGATTTCGGCTGCGGCATGGGCAAAACGAGCATCTTGACGTTCGTGATATTGCACGATGCGCTCAAGGCCATGATCGGGGTAGTACGAGCTGCGTTTCATCATGGCGGCTTGGTTCGATTGGATTCCGAGACCTAGGTACACCACCGCGTCGATGGCATCGTGTTCGGCAATCAAGCGCATCACGGTAGGGATCGTGTCGCGGGTCTCGCCGCCAGCAAGATCGACCGGGTTATTGCGGCTCCAACGGGGCGGCAAATGCTCGTCGATGGCCGCCACGAGGTCGTCAGGCAGGTCGACTAGTTCGAGTGCAGACGAGTGGATTGCGTCGGCTGTGACGACGCCCCAACCACCAGCGGTGGTCAGCACGCAGGTGCGCGGGCCTCTTGGTAGCGGCTGTGTGGCGAATGTTGCTGCAAACTCATAGGCCGCTTCGACGGTTGGGGCCCGAACAGCACCAGCTTGGCGGGCCATACCGTCGAACACGGCGTCGTCGGCAGCCATTGCTCCGGTGTGACTGGCCGCGGCTCTGGCTCCTCCCGCGGTGGCTCCGCCCTTGATGAGAACTAGCGGCATCTGTTTGGCAATGGCTCTGACCCGTTCGTAGAAAGCGCGACCATCGACGATGCCTTCCACATAGGCCAGACCGACCGAGGTTTCAGAATCGCTGGCGTAGAAGTCGAGGTAGTCAGGCACCGTGATCTGGGCCGCATTACCCGCAGACACAGCCCGGCTGATGCCAACCCCGGTAGCTGCGGCATAGTTGAGAAACGAGCTCACGAAGTTGCCAGACTGGCTAGCGACACCGATGCGGCCTGTCGGCGGATACGGCGCCACTATCTGAGCGCAAAGGTTCGCCGGTGTCGAGACCACACCCTGACCGTTCGGACCCGCTATCAAAAGGCCAAGGTTGTTGGCTAGGGCCACGAGCTCTGCCTGGGCCCGTTCGCCTTGCTCGCCAGCTTCTGCATAACCAGCCGAAGTCAGGAACAGCGCCTTGGCCCCCTTACGTGCCGCGGCCCTCAAGATTTCGGGATTAGTCGATGCTGGAGTGCAAACAAACACCAGGTCAAAAGAGCCGTCTTCGAGGTCATCGAGCGAGCCCACCGTCTGTATGCCAAGAACCGTCTCTCCGCTCAAGTTGGTAGCCATCACCCGCCCGCTGTAACCAGAGGCAAGCAGGTTATGCAGGGACACGAACCCGAACTTGCCTGGGTGAGTGGAGGCTCCAGCCACCACAACACCGGCGGGGTTAAACAGAGCCTCAAAGTGGGCTGGGGTTGGATTGAAGCCATGCGATCCAGATGCGTTGGCTACAGGCGTCGTCTGGTCAGGCGTTCTCTGATCAGGCGTGCGAGACGTCACTTCCACTAGGGCGTCAACCGCGATTGGCGTAGCCCCGCTGACGATCAACGGGTTGAGATCTGCCGACACGATCGTCGGATCGGCCATAGCGGCAGCCGAAAGACCCATGACAACATCGGCAAGGGCCTCACGGTCGACAGCGGGCTCGCCGCGGAACTCATCGAAAAGACGCTGGGTGGCGAGGTCGGCGATCATCTCGTGGGCATCAGCGCGCGTTATCGGAACCAACCGAAAGGCCACGTCTCGAAGGGCCTCGGCCAACACCCCGCCAACTCCGAGCATCACCGTCATCCCAAACACCGGGTCGAGATGCAGCCCGGCGATGAGCTCGCGATTTCCGCTGACCATCGGCGCGACAAGCACACCGACAACGCCGTCGTCGGCACAAGCCGCGTTAAGCAACTCTGTAGCAGCGGCCTCGGTTGCGGCAGCATCGGTGAGCCCAAGCCGCACGAGGCCTCGTTCGGTCTTGTGGGCGATGTTGTCACCGCACAGTTTGGCCACCACAGGAAAGCCCAGTTCGGTCGCTGCTGCAGCGGCCTCGATCGCTGTTGAAACAACGACGTCTTCGGCAATAGGAACCCCATGGCTGGCCAGCAGCCTTTTGGAATCAGCCTCGGAGAGGGTGTGAGAATCGATCGACATGGCCAACGACGGTAGCGTTCGACGTGATGGCTTTTCGAAACGACACCAAGCCCAACGGCGAGCGCGCCCGCAGTAACAGCCGCGAACTCTCGCTCAAGGCCCGCAGAGTGGTGACGCCCGAGGGTGTCGTTGGACCCTCGACCGTCGAGGTTCGCGATGGGCACATAGCGCTGGTTCGGCCCGCCCACGGGCCGGTGCCAGACGTTACGCTTGTCCCCGGATTTGTCGACCTTCAGGTCAATGGTTTGGGGTCCGTCCACTGTGCAACTGCTGTCGACGACGAGTGGACTTCGATCGGACGACAACTGGCAGCGTCTGGCGTCACGACATGGCTGCCGACCGTAACCACAAGAGCAATCGACGAGTACGACGACATCCTCAAACGCATCGCGGCCATGGCGCTATCAAGCGTCGATACCGGCCACATCTTGCCCGAGATAGCAGGAGTCCACCTAGAAGGTCCGTTCCTTGGCGAGCGGCCCGGAGCGCACCCAGGGCATCTCATTGTCGAGACAAGTCATAGTTTCATCGACGACTTGCACCCCATCGTGTCGCTGATGACCCTGGGAGCCGAGGCCGAGGGCGCTGTTGAGGCAACGCGCTCGCTTGTCGATCGCGGCGTACGCGTCGCTGTCGGGCACACCGCTGCCAGCGACGAACGCCTCGATTCGGTTGTTAGAGCCGGCGCGTCGCTCGTGACCCATCTGTACAACGCCATGTCAGGAGTGCACCACCGCGAATCAGGAGTTGCGTCGTGGGCCCTAACAACGGACGCAGTGTCAGTGAGCGTGATCGGCGATCTTCATCATGTGTCGGCCAGAGCACTCGAGATAGCCCTTCGCTGCAAGCCGCGGTCGCGGTTGATCGCGGTCAGCGACTCGGTAGCGCATCGCCGCCGAGGTTTGGTCGACGGCGGAGGCGGTCGGCCGGCTCGCACGATCGACGGAACAATCGCCGGCAGCACCATTGGAATGGATGGCTGCTATCGCAGCCTTGTCAAGGCAGGGGCAGCGCCGGTCGACGCAAGCTTGGCCACGGCGACCAATCCGGCGAGGTTGATGGGTTTGGCCGATCGCGGCTCGATCGAAGCCGGGCGCCGTGCCGATGTCGTGGCTCTAGATCCCGATGATCGCGTGGTCGGGGTCTGGGTCAGTGGTCAACCAGCACACGGCGCGAGCTGACCGAAGCGTCCATCGGCGCGTCGACGCTGCTTTCGAACACCTCGGTTTCGAGAATCGCCAGCGGCTTTGCCGGAGCTTGCTCGGCCCTCGCAGACGGGGCTACGCCGACCCATGCCGACAACGGTAAGGCCAGTACCGCGGCAGCCAAAAGAAGCCTTGATCGGATCCTCTTGCGATTAGTAGTCAGCATCTATTCGCCTAGTAGTCAGCAGCCACCCCACCGTTCAATCGGTGCATGGCAACGAACTTCTGAGGCTTAGCCACGATATTTGTTGCCGGTACCGACAGCGTCGTCTGTGCTCGCAACCGGTGCGGCCCGCTACGCTTCGGTCCTATGCAGATCGTGGCCGCGCTATTTGTCGACAACTTCGATATTCGTCAAGAAGCTGATGGCTCGGCTCGCCTCGACCTAACCGGTGTTCACTTTTCGACTTCGGCGCCAGACGATTTTCCGACAACGCTCGAACCGCATCTAATTGTGCTCGTTCGGTGCCCGGTCGATCACGCCGGGCTTGGCGCACTCGAGGTCAAGTTCATGCGCGACGAAACTCAGATTGCCCGCAACGTCCAGCCGCTTCAGATCGATCCTGGGAAGTTCAACTACAGGCTGGTAAAGGCCGAGTTGTCATGGGACGAACCCGGAACTATCGAGGCTCACTGTTGTATCGATCAGGGGCCGGTTGTCATCGTGCCGCTCACGGTTAACCCTCCCGCCTGAACAGCCGCTTCAGGTTTCAGTGTTAGCAGCAACGTCGATGTCGACGCATCCTGATGCGGCCTTCGCTGTTGGCGAGATTGCTGGCGACGTTCTCGAACAACTCGGCGAAGCACCGCGGGTTGTCATCGTTTTCGCGACCGTTCATCACGCCGCTTCGATGCGGCTCATTGTTGAGGCCTTTCACCAGCTTCTACACCCCGCAAGCTTGATAGGGGCCACCGCTTCTTCGATTCTCGGCGGCAGTCTCGATTCCGACGGACGACCGGCCATCTCGGTGTGGGCGAGCACGATCCGAGACTCGTCGGCTGTTAGCTTCGAAGTTGTTTCTGATGCCGGCGGACGTACCTCGATCAGTGGCCTTGATCATGGCGGCCTGGCCAAGTCCGACCTGCTGGTCCTGCTCTCGGATCCGTTCTTGTTTCCGATCCGAACCCTCCTCGATGAACTTTCGCAGCGTTACCCACGGCTCGAAATCGTCGGTGGTATCGCGTCGGGCGCACCAGCGCTGGGTGCGAATCGATTCGTATGCAACCGCCTTACTTCTTCGGACGGTGCTGTTGGTTTGCTGCTCCGCAACGTGGACGTCGCAATAGTTTTGGCCCAGGCCAGCGAACCAGTCGGAGACCTCATGACCGTCACCGCGACGTCAGGCACGACTCTCGTGGAGTTGGCCGGTCGCCCAGCTCTAACTCGTTTGAGTGAGGCACTAGGGCACCTCGATGAAGCCGCAGCCCACGCGGCCCTCAAACACGTTCAATTGGGCGTTGCTAGCGACGAAACTGCCGCCGAATCGGGGCCCGACGCCTTCACCATGTTGGACGTCACGGGCATTGAATCGAGCTCACGTGTTATCAGGCTCGACAGCGAGGTCGCCTCGGGCACCACTGTGCAGTTCCACCTCAGGTCAGGAGCCGCAGCCGCGGCCAACGTGTGGAACGCGCTAACGGATGCACCCGCCGATGCTGGTACCTCGGCCATCGCGTTTGTTTCGAAGCATCGAAACGAACTTCTGTTTCATGAGCCGCACACAGATGCCAATGTCATCACCGATTGGGCTGGCGGACCCATCTTGGCGGGTATGGCGACCCTCGGCGAGATTGGTCGAGCCGGAAGTAAAACGACTGTGCACGGGCACGCAGCAGCAATCGCCCTCTTTCGCGAGTACGACAACTAGGGTGGCGGCGCCGGGAGGGTCAAATGACACTTGAGCAACGCCAGATAGACACCATCAGGGGCCTCACCCTCGATGCCGTCAACGCCGCGAAATCGGGCCATACAGGTACGGCCATGGCACTCGCGCCGTTGGCCCACGTTCTGTGGTCGCGGATCATGAAATACGACGCCGCCGACCCTGTATGGCCCGATCGCGACCGATTCGTTCTGTCGGCAGGGCACGCATCGATGCTGCTGTATTCGATGCTGTACTTGACCGGCCACGGTCTAACCCTCGACGACCTCAAGAAGTTCCGCCAGCTCGGGTCGGCCACACCGGGCCACCCAGAAGTCGGTCACACCGCCGGCGTCGAGGTAACCACCGGCCCCCTCGGCCAAGGCTTGGCCAACGCCGTCGGAATGGCGATGGCCGAACGACACATGAGGGCTCGTTTTGGTGCTGGCCTCGTGGATCACAGCACCTTTGCCATTGTGGGCGACGGCGACCTGATGGAAGGGCTCAGTCACGAGGCAGCGTCGCTAGCGGGTCATCAGCAACTAGGTCGGCTAACCGCTATCTACGACGACAACCACATAACTATCGATGGACCCACCGAACTCGCCTTGTCTGACGATGCCGCGGCCAGGTTCCGCGCCTATGGATGGCATGTCGAAGAACTTGGCGAGGTTGCCAACGACCTAGATGCCCTCGAAGCCGGTATTCGTCGGGCCATGCACGTCGAGGATGCTCCATCGCTAGTGATCGTCCGCTCCCACATTGGCTACCCACTGCCAGATTCGGTCGACACCTCCAAGGCCCACGGCGCCATCACCGATGCCGCCGAGATCGCAGCCGTCAAGACCCTCATGGGGTTGTCGCCAGACGAAACCTTCGCGGTTGGCGACGACGTTCTTGAGGCCTACCAAATGGCCGGATCCGCTGGGCGGGGAGCCAGGGAAGCTTGGCAAAAGCGCCGCTCCGACTGGGGTGGCAACGTCGAACGCTTCGAAGCATGCGCTGGCGCCAATGGGCTGCCAGGTTGGCAGGCCGAGTTGCCGACCTTCGAGGTTGGCGAGTCCGTGGCTACGCGTAAAGCCAACGCCAAGGTCATCAATGCCATCGCCGGCGTCGTGCCAGGGCTCGTGTCGGGATCTGCGGATCTAACTGGCAACACCGGAACAGCTCTCGACAGCGACGTTATGTCGGCCAAAAACCCCGACGGGCGCCTGGTTGCATATGGCGTCCGCGAACATGCCATGGGCGCGATCGCCAACGGAATGGCACTGCACGGCGGCATGCTGCCGATGGTCGGAACGTTCCTCGTGTTCTCCGACTACATGCGGCCCGCGGTGCGTCTTTCGGCGCTGTCGAACGCCAAGGTGCTATATGTCTGGTCGCACGACTCGATTGGTGTCGGCGAAGACGGGCCCACCCACCAACCAGTCGAACAAGTGGCGGCGTTACGCACGATTCCTGGACTCGACGTCTTCCGGCCTGCCGATGCCACCGAGGTTTCCGGTACCTATGCGGCGGCGATCGAAGCCGACGGACCCGCCGCGGTCATCCTTACGCGCCAAGACGTTCCCGTTCTGGAAGGCACCTCGATCGAAGGTGTTGCCATGGGCGGATACGCGCTAAACGACGTTGAAGACCCCGACGTTGTGCTCGTGGGCACTGGCAGCGAGGTCCACTTGTGCGTCGATGCCGCCGAAACGTTGGCCGCCGATGGCATCTGGGCCCGCGTTGTCTCGCTGCCATGTTGGGAACGCTTCGAATCCCAAGATGGCGCGTACCGTGCTTCGGTGCTCCCACCCGACATTCCGACGGTTTCGGTCGAGGCCGGAGTCAGCTTTGGTTGGGCTCAATACGCCGACGCCCACGTTGCCGTCGACCGTTTCGGGCTGTCGGCACCCGGCACCCAAGCCCTCGAGGCTGTTGGTATCAGCACCGACAACGTGTTGGCTACCACCCGCGCTCTACTTGCTTAACGAGACGCTTGCTTAACAACAGACTTGCCTAACCCAGGCTCCTGCGAACTCGACCCTAGGAGAACCAATGCCAGAACTCTCAGAACTTGACGCACTGGGCCAGAGTCCATGGCTCGATAACCTTCGCCGGGACTGGTTGGCCGACGGCACTCTTGAGCGCTGGATCGATTCCGGCATTCGAGGTCTGACCTCTAATCCCTCAATCTTCCAAAAAGCTATTGCCGGCTCCGATCAATACGACGAACAGTTTGGTGCCCTGATGGCGGCTGGGACGTCAGTCAATGACGCCTACTGGCAACTTGTCACCTCAGACATCGAGGGTGCATTGGCCCTTTTGCGCCCGGTCTACGACGCCACCAATGGAACCGACGGCTTTGTCTCGGTCGAGGTCGACCCGTCGCTTGCACGCGACACCGAAGGCACCACCACCGCCGCCCGCGAACTGCATGCCTCGATCGACGAACCCAACCTGATGGTGAAAATCCCAGGAACGGTCGAGGGCCTCGCTGCCATCCAGACCATGATTTCGGAGAAACGCTCCATCAACGTCACGCTCATCTTCTCAGTAGAGCGTTACCGCGACGTAATGGAGGTCTATCTCAGCGGACTCGAGGCAGCATCGGGAGATCTGTCCAAGATCGCTAGCGTGGCCTCGTTCTTCATTTCTCGGGTCGACAATGAGGTCGATGGCCGCCTCGATGCCATCGGTACCGAACAAGCCGCAGCCTTGCGCGGTCACACCGCCATCGACAACGCCAAGGCTGCCTACATTGCCTTTCTCGACACATTTTCTGGTAGTCGGTGGCAGGCCCTGGCGGCCCGCGGAGCCCAGGTACAACGCCCCCTCTGGGCATCTACGTCGACCAAGGACCCGAGCTTCCCCGACACGTTGTATGTCGACACCATGATTGGCCCAGAAACCGTCAATACCATGCCAGATGGCACCATCGACGCCTGGACCGATCATGGCGTCGCCAGCCGCCAACTCGACACCGGACTCACCGAAGCCCTGCGCCGTCTCGACGCGTTGGCGGCCCTTGGCATCGACATCGAAGAGGTCGCCCAGCTACTCGAGGACCAGGGCGTGGCCAGTTTCAAGTTGGCCTTCGACGACCTGCTGGCCACCCTCGCGGCCAAGAGGCCGAGCCCGTAGGCGAGGCCGTGGCCTGAGCGGCCCAACGAGCGAAGCGAGTCAAGAGCGGAGGGTAGTCCCGGACAACCATCCAGTACGTCTACTGGCTGAGCCCGTAAGTGTTGGTCTCGAATGAGTACCCAGTTGGTTTCGAATCAAGACTGACAGTAGAGTGTCATGCTTATGAGCGATTCGATCACCAACACTCTCGACCTCATAGGCGACCGCTGGACCCTCCTCATCTTGCGAGGCGCCTTTCGCGGCCTCCATCGATTCTCTGAGCTTCACGACGACCTCGGGATTGCCAAGAACCTGCTGTCGCATCGACTGGCAGGTCTTGTCGAGGCCGGAATCTTGGTAAAGGTTCAATATCAAGGTCGTCCGGTCAGGTTCGAATACCGCCTGACCGACAAGGGCCGCGAACTTTCGCCTGCTCTTGTCGCTCTGATGCAATGGGGTGATCGATGGTGCACCGAAGGCGAACCGCCGACGGTTCTGACCCACCACGAATGCACCACACCGGTGGCTCTCGATGTTCGTTGCCCTAGCTGCGACCGAGCCCTCGATGCCACCGAGATCGTTGCCACACCAGCGACACAATCGGTCCTTGGCGCCCTCGGTTGATCAGCGTGTCGACAACTCTTGACATCGATGAACTGCTCGGGCTCGAGTTGAGCGAACTCGTGGTTCGTGCTGCTGCTGTCCGCGATGCGCAGTTCGGAACGCGCATCACGTACTCGCCCAAGGTGTTCATTCCGCTAACGATGCTTTGTCGCGACAAATGCGGATACTGCACGTTTGCCCAGCCACCAGCACGCCTTGATGCACCATACCTAACGCCCGACGAGGTTCTGGAGATTGCCAGAGCCGGTGCCGCCGCCGGTACCCATGAGGCTTTGTTTACCCTTGGCGAGCGGCCGGAGCTGAGGTACCCGGCGGCCCAACAGTGGCTTCAAGACAACGGTTACGAGTCCACTATCGACTACCTGTACGAGATGTGCCTGTTGGTCCGTAACGAGACCGGATTATTGCCTCATGCCAACGCGGGCGCACTTTATGAGCACGAGTTGGCAAGGCTGAGGGAGGTCGCGCCTAGCCAAGGGATGATGATCGAGTCAACCAACGGGCAACTTGCAGCCCACCGCGGCGCTCCAGACAAAGACCCTCGGCGTCGCCTCGACACACTCGAGTGGGCCGGCCAACTGAAGATTCCGTTCACAACTGGTGTTCTGGTTGGCATCGGCGAGTCGCGGGCCGATCGGGTTGCGACGCTCGTTGCCATTGCCGAAAGCCACCGTCGGCACGGCCATGTGCAAGAGGTGATTGTTCAGAACTTCCTGCCCAAAGTCGGCACTGCGATGCACAAGTCGCCACCATGTCCGCCTGATGAGTTTGCCCAGGCGATTGCCCTGGCGAGGCTGATTCTTCCCGCCGACATCCACCTCCAGGCCCCACCGAACCTTTTCGACGATTTCGGCGGCTTGCTGGCGTGCGGGATCGACGATTGGGGAGGCGTTTCACCGGTAACAGCCGACTTCGTGAACCCCGAGCGCCCCTGGCCAGCCCTCGACCGCCTTCGCGATGTCACGGTTGCCAATGGACACGTTCTGGCCCCTCGGCTCACCATCTATCCCGAATTTGCATCCAACCCCACCATGTGGCTCGATGAGTCGAATCGGTTTGCCGTGCTCGACCGCTCCGACGCCGCGAGCCTTGGCCGCGATGATCCAGGCGGGCACTTCCCTGAGGTCATCGACGAGGCCATAGTCGTCGGCGATGGCGCCGAATACACCATTGTTGGCGACGACAACACCGCCTGGTACTCAGGAGCGACGAACCTGCCGCCGGCGCTGATCCCAGGCCCCTCAGGAGCCGCAGGACCAGTCGGAGACGTGCTCGATGGCGTTCGTGGCGGCCAAGAGGTGGGCCTCGACGAGATCGTCACGCTGTTCGCGGCCCGCGGGCCCGAGGTGGTCGCGGTCGCAGAATTGGCCGATGAGCTTCGCAAAGAAGCGGTGGGCGACGTTGCCACCTGGGTCCACAATCGCAATATCAACTACACCAACGTCTGCACCTTCAAGTGCACGTTTTGCGGATTCGCCAAGGGCAAACTGAGCCACAATCTTCGGGGCACGCCCTACTTGCTTAGCCTCGGCGAGATCCAGGAGAGGGTCATCGAAGCCGCCGAGCTAGGCGCCACCGAGGTCACACTTCAGGGCGGAATTCACCCGAGCTTCGACGGCGACTACTACATCGAGGTTGCCAGGGCGGTCAAAGAAGCTGTGCCCGAGATGCACGTGCACGGCTTTACCGCCCTTGAGGTCCACGAAGGTGCTAGACGGCTTGGCGTCGACCTGGTCGAGTACCTCACCATGCTCAAAGATGCCGGGTTGGCGTCGTTGCCAGGAACCGCAGCCGAGATTCTCGACGACGAGATGCGCCTAATTCTGTGTCCAGACAAGGTCAACACTGAACAGTGGCTCGACGTCCACGAAGCTGCCCATAGTGTCGGTCTGCACTCGAACGTGACTATCATGGCCGGTGCTGTTGAGGAGCCCATCCATTGGGCCAGACACATGATTCGCACTCGTTCGCTGCAGAAACGAACCGGCGGGTTCACTGAGTTCATCCCGCTGCCCTTTGTCCATATGGCGGCGCCGATATATCTTCAGCGCCGAGCTAGACGAGGAATGACCTTTCGAGAAACACTGCTGATGCATGCCGTTGGGCGCATCGCCTACCGCGGCCATATCGACCACGTGCAGGTCAGTTGGGTCAAGATCGGCTTGGCTGGCGCTACCCAGATCTTGAGAGCTGGCGCTGACGACCTCGGTGGAACTCTGATGGACGAAAACATCAGTCGCGCCGCGGGCGCAAGCCATGGGCAGGGACTGGTCGAGGCCGACTTCGCGGCGCTGGCAGCTCCTCTGGGTCGAACGCTGCACCAGCGCGACACAAACTACGGCCGGGCCGACGGCAAACTCTCCCTCGGTGACGTCACCCGCTCCGGCGACGACGGTCTCAAGCAAGGCCGCCAACGCCTGATCCCCGTCGACATCAGGGTCCCAAGCCCCGCTAGCTAACCATTCAGCCCACGACACCTCCCGCCCGCCGCCCCCCTCGAGCCAGGGACGAGGATTTCTGGCGGTGCGAAGTTCCCCTTTTTTCCGAACCTGTGTCGAGGATTGGGGTTATGGCCCCGATCCTCGACACAGGTTGGGTTGTTTGATGATTTTAGGCGCTGCGAAGTTGTTGTTGTCGATCACGATGTCGGCGCTCCGGATGGGGTCCACCAAGTCAACGTAATAGGTCGTACCCGACGCGTATCGATTGAGCCGGCGAGCCCACTCCAACACGTGAGCGACCGCGTCCTCGGGTGTGTCGGGCAGGTCGTCCATGACCAAGCCGAGCCGGCGAAGGTTCTCTCGTTCGTTCCCATCGATGTAGATCACGAGGTCCCAGTAATCGTGCAATTCCGGGCGTTGCAGAAACAGACCGTCAAAGATCAGCACATCATCGGGATCCACAAACGACGGTTGGGGTTCGACGGGTGTATCCGAGGGTTCGTCGAAGATCGCAGCCACATAGGTCGCACCTTCGCCGCTTCTGAATGGCTCGAGCAGTCGCATTCGAAGCGAATCAAGGTCGTGCGAATCGAAATAGAATCCCACCGGCGAGTCCTTGCCGCGGCTCCACCGAACCACCCTTGGATTGTGGAACAAATCGGTGGTCGAACGCACCACGCTGTGCCCGGCAGCCGCGCAGGCCTTCGCTAACTCGTCGGCGAAGGTGCTCTTACCGGCTCCGCTCATGCCATCGACGGCCACCAACATCGGTCGCCCAACCTCCCGCCGGTCGCCAATAACTTGAGCGACAGCCGAGATCACATCGGTGCGCTGCGGCGTCACAATTGGGTTCGGGTTCCCATCAAGACCAGCCGGCATATATTCCTTTTTTCGAACCAGTGTCGAGAATCGCGGTCATGACCCCAATCCTCGACACAGGTTGCGATTTTTTAGGGTGGCCGCTAGTTGACGGTTGAACCCTGGTTGATGGCGCGGATTAGTGGGTGGAGCTTGCCGTAGTGGCGGTTGCCGTAGGCAAATGAGATACGGGGTAGGGCGAGCACGTCATCGTCGTCGACTTCGGGGCCCAGCGGAGGTGATCTTGTGATCGAGCCATGGTCGACAAGATGGCCGAACTCGCTGTTGATGTCGGCCAATGCCTCATCGGTGATCTCGTTCTGCATACGCACGACCAGGCGGTCGCCGACGTAACGGATCGAGTGGTAGTTGGTCCAGAATTCGCTGATGGCAGCGCACGCAACGTCGACATTGTCGGTGATCATGTACAGCTCGCGGTCGGCAGGATTGACCATGCCGTTGGCTTCGAGTTCTTCGAGCACGTAGTCGTGCCAGCGCGACCAATAGGTGCCGCCTGGCACGTCGAGCATCACGATTGGTGAGGGGTCGGCTTTGCCTGTTTGCTGAAGAGTGAGCAACTCGAAAGTCTCGTCGAGGGTGCCAAACCCACCTGGGAGCGCAATAAAGCCTTGCGATTCTTTGATGAGCATCAGCTTGCGGGTGAAGAAATACTTCATCTCGACGAGTTTCTCGTCGCCGTGTAGAAGCGCATTGACCTCGGTCTCGAAGGGGAGCCTGATGTTCACGCCGAAGCTCATCTCGAGCCCGGCTCCTTCGTTGGCCGCGATCATGATTCCTGGGCCGGCCCCAGTTACGACCATCCAGCCCATCTCGGCCAGCGCCTTGGCCACGTCGTAGGCCTGCTCGTAGGCCTTGTCGTGGGGTTGGGTCCTGGCCGAACCGAAAACCGTGACCTTCTTGGCGCCCCGATATGGAGCGAATGTCGAATAGGCGTCGCGCATCTCCTGCAAAGCAGCGGTGGCGATCTTGAGATCGAGCCGATGCGGACCATCGGTGAGAAGCCCGACTGCGGCCACCAACAGTTCGGTTCCAAGCCGGGTGTGTTCACCAGCCGCGGAGTCGACTAGACCAGCAATCGCGGCGTCGAGAGCGGCGTCGCCGGTCCGGCGCTTCGATGAGGTTGGCGGGGTTTGTGTCATGTTGTTTGTGACCTTCCAACCACTCAGATCATTCCGGCCATGGACTCACCCCGAAGGATGTAGGCCGCCTTGTCAATGCCACGTCGAGCACGCGAAATTCGTTTCTCGACGGCTGGCCGCGCACCATCACCGTCTTGCTCGCTGAGCGCCTCCCGCAGTGCCGACATCGAAAGATCGACAAGTTGTTCGGACAGCGCCTCGAGTTGATCGGCCACTCGATCAAGATCATCTTGCATGATCGGCAGGGTACGGCACCAAACTCGGTTTACGCTACACCCGATGACTCCAGACGATCGCCGCGAATGGCTATCTTTCGACGACCCCCACGAACTGCGCACCTGGATGTTCGACGCCACCTTCCTGGCCTCAAACTACATGTGCATTTACGGGCAGGGTTGCCTTGGAATCGGGGTTGAAGCCGACGCCGACAGCGGCACTGGCTGCTGTTCGCACGGCGCCTACTTCTCCGACGAAGACGATAGGAAACTCGTGTCGGACTCTGCCAAACGGTTGTTGACCGCTGAGAACTGGCAGTTTCATGCCAAGTTTGCGGCCAAGCCGTTCGAAAAGGTCAACAAATCGTGGAAAACCAAGACCGTTGACGGTGCTTGCGTCTTCCAAAATCGGCCCGACTTCCCCACCGGCGCCGGATGCGCGTTGCATAGTGCCGCAGCCGAACTGGGCGAAGTCCCGGCTGGCGCTAAGCCCGAGGTGTGCTGGCAGATACCGATAAGGCGCGAAGACCACGAAACCGAAACTGGACACCTGTTTACGATGGTGCGCGAGTGGGCAAGACGCGACTGGGGCAACGGTGGCGATGAGTTCGACTGGTGGTGCACCGATGATGCTCGAGCCCACGTGGCCTCCGAACCGGCCTACATCACGCTTGCCGATGAACTGATTCGGATGTGTGGAGAAGAGGTCTACGACCTCTTGGTCGCCGAGATGCAGGCAAGAATCGACGCAGCGGCGGTAGGCGTCGTGTTCCTTCCCCACCCCGCACTCCGGACCAGTACTAGCCCAAACGGTTAGTTCCCCGGAGAACCAGCATCGTCGGCCTTAGAACTCGAACCGGAGCCTGAATCGTCTAAGTCGGCGTACTTGGCAGCCAACGCGGCGTACTTGTCGTCGTCGGCGGAGTCGGATTCGACATCTTCATCGACACCTTCGTCGAGATCGTCGTCTGACCTGGTCGCGGGAAGCGCGAACGGGTCTGGAGCGTCAAGGTCGAAATTTTCGACACTGAAGGTCGATGAACGTTGAAACTCGCGCGCTTCGATATAGCGCCGATGTCGGCCCTTCTTAGCCACGTCGAACCTCCTCCCGAGACTGCGACGCATTGTACATATGAGCCAGGCCTCGGACACGCACCTAGGACAGAAAACCGCAGGTCAGCGCACTTTCGGCCTCAGGATCGGGCCTAACGGTGCCAATTATCGATCTACCAGCACCAACCGGCCGTCATCGAAGGCCAACGCAGCCTCACCGTCGACTAGTGCCGTGATGCGGCTGCCGACCAATTCCTGGCGCCAACCCTGGCGGAGCCTGGCATCGCTGTCGCCCCGCAGATAGTCGACAAGATCGGCACGGGTGGCCAGCAAGGCTGGGTCGAGATCTTCGTCGCGAGCAAGCTGACTAATCCAGGCCGAAACGAGAGTTACTGCTGGTCGCAGCCTGCGCTCGATGCCCGATGATTGGACCTTGGTTGCCGATTCAACGTCTGCTGCTGGGACCGACCGACCTCTGTCGACCGCATCGAGAATCTGCTGGCCTGCGCCGCCGCGGAGATGCCGACCATCGAGGCCCCTCACCGATCGCAAGGCGTCGATGGAACTGGGTGCCTTCTGCGAAATTCCGACTAGGGCAAGATCGGGCAGAACGAAACGAACCGGTTGATCTGTAGAGCGCGCCGTGGCATCTCGCCATGCCGCAACTTCCAAAGCAACACCCCGAGCCTGGCCCCTCAGGTGCTTTGTCTCTTTGATTTTGGTCCAGGCCTGCTTTGGGTCGCCGCCTGTGACGTCTTTGGCCCTAAGCACCTCACACTCGGCAAGCGCCCACTCGTGACGGCCCCGTTGATCGAGGTCCTCGACTAGCAGATCGTGGATCTCTTCGAGATAGGCCACGTCGGCTGCCGCATAACGACGCTGAGCATCGTTCAGTGGTCGCTGAAACCAATCGGTTAGGCGGTCGCCCTTGGGTAGGCGGAGCTTCAGGAATCGGTCGGACAAAGTCGACAACGATGGCGAACTCAAGCCAACGAACCCAGCTGCTATCTGAGTGTCGAACAGGTGAGTGGGGACCGTGTCACAAGCTCTCACCAAGACCTCAAGGTCTTGTTGGCCCGCATGCATCAGCACGGTGCCAGCGCTGCGCAGGGCAGGCGCCAACGCAGACATATCTACGGCCACCGGATCGACGAGCACAATGTCGGCGCCGTTGTTCCAGGCCAACTGCATTAGCGCGAGCCTCGGGTAGAAAGTTCGTTCGCGATGAAACTCGGTGTCGAGGGCAAAACGATCGACGGCGCAGAGTTTCTCGACGATCTCGCCAAAAGCGTCGTCGTCGTCGATCCACCGGTAGGCGATTTCTGGTTGCCCCTCGTCGAACTGGCTCATGCGGGTCGCTTGGCGATGATCGCTAGCTCTGGGACGCTCAACTGGGCTCCTCAACGGGTGGATGAGCCACAGTACCTTTGCCATGGTGCAGAGTCGTGGTTAGTGCTGATCTGAGGTCGGCGGTGGTGTTGATGTTTTCCAGTCTCGCCTCGTCATCGGCTGCGCAGATTACGTGCCTGAGCTGGCCGATCACATCGCGGACGGCCCCACGGCCAGCAGCAATCGCCTCGGCGATTGGGTCAGCGCACGCCTCGGCCCGCCAGGCCGAGATTAACGGCTCGAGACCCCTCGATGTCTCGAAGCAGGCAACGTCGACGTGTGGGTCGTCGAGGCAGTCCACGAGCTTCTGAAGGTCGTGCGCCGCCACCGCAGGCGTGTCACATGGACACACAACGACAATGTCGAACCGAGGTATGGCACTGCCAGCGGCAATCATCCCAGCGGCCAAACCCGACATTGGGCCGAACCCAGGGTTGGGTTCGGCCGCGACAGCCAGCCCGAGTGTGGCGCCAACGCCTGGGGCCGCCCCGCCGAGCACGACCTCGACCGCACCCAACTCGCGCATTGTCGCGGCCACATGGGCGGCCATAGCCTTGCCCCCGAAATCGACGAGAACCTTGTCGGTACCCATTCGTGAAGAGTGGCCGCCGCCAAGAATCAGGCCGAGCACACGAACGGGGCCAGACACGAGCTAGCCAGACTCGTTCAGCAAGGACTCGCTGGGAGGGACCCCCGCCGGGTCGAGTTGAGCCAAGAACTCGCGGCAGCGCTCATCCTCGTCGACCTCGCCGATGGCACCAGCGCAGCGCTGCAACCCATGAACCGATCGCAGGAAGCCCAGGTTCGACTCGTGCTGCCAGCGTACGAACCCACTACCTCGCCACCCATTGGCCCGAAGGGTGTCGAGCCCCCGGTGATAGCCAACTCGGAACGCGGCGTAACTCTCGACTGTGTCTCTGCCATGGCGGCCGAGTTCGGCCCAGCCGTCGAGGTAACGGGGGAAGGCGGCTACAACTGCGGCAATGGCAGCGCGGCGTTGTCCAACTGGTTGGGCCAAAGCAGCCGCTAACGCTTTGGACTGCACCTCAGGCACGGGCTGGATTACGGTCTCGGGTGGTCCTGATGGGGTGAGATTTACATTGCTCATCTGGCTCATTTCGGAGGGGGTCGGCTGGCGGTTGCCGTAACATCGGGAGTCGTGCACATCGCAATCGGCTCAGACCATGCAGGCTACGAACTCAAACAGCACCTCGTTGGGCTGTTAAGTGATCAAGGTCACCAAGTGACAGATTTCGGCACCGACTCGACCGAGCCAGTCGACTACGCACCAATTTGTGCCAAGGTTGCCCGGTTCGTGGTTGCCGGCGATGCCGACCGTGGGATTGTAATGGGAGGGTCAGGCCAGGGTGAGCAGATGGCCGCCAACAAAATTCACGGAGCTCGCGCTGCCCTGTGCAACGACGTCTGGATGGCGGCGATGTCGCGACGGCACAACAACGCCAACGTGTTGTCGGTCGGAGCGCGCGTCGTTGCCCCGGCGATGGCCCAACAAATCGTCGACGTCTGGCTCAGCACAGAATTCGAGGGGGGTCGTCATCAGCGGCGGATCGACCAACTCGAAGAGTTGTAGCCGTAGACGAAGCGACACGTAGCGTCGACATATATGCCGTACCCTGGTTTTAATGCCCGACTTTCTAGATGCCGACCGGCTCGCACAAATCAGCATCGTGGTGCTGCTCGCACTCGTCGTGGTGGCGGTCGTGGTGGCCAAGGTAGTCAAGACCATCGTCACCAAAGCGATCTTCCTCAGCGTCATCGCCATCGCAGCCTTCGCGGTGTATTCCCAACGCGACGAATTCAAAGAGTGTCAGGCCACCTGTTCTTGCACCCTCTTTGGCCAAGACGTCGAGGTTCCAGACAACCCGGCGTGCGGCGAAGACGCAATCGACATCTCTGAGCTTCTCAACCTAGAGCTGTTACAAGAACTCATCGCCGACAAGTAGCACCAGTTCGTCGATCATGGCCGCTATAGCCGCCGGGTGGGTAAGGGTGGCTGGATGCGTAGCGCCGTCGATAACCCGAACCAGGTCTGGGCCTAGTTCGTCGCGAGCAACAGCGGCGGCGCGCTGGGCCGTCAGCCCTGACTCGGCTCCAACGCCAGCAAGCACCGGCACCGCAATGACGCCAAGATCGAAGTGCTGGGTTCTCTGCCAGGCCAGCTCGTCGAGCATCGTCTGCCCCTCAGCGATTCGGGCATCGCGGCTCGACTGCGGTAGACGATCCCACACCTCTTGGCCAAGGACCCCAGCGACGAACTGAGTAACCGCCGTTACCAGATCTACATCGCGGCGCGCCGGCGCAGGCCACCATGGTTGCCACGCCATCGGCGCTTCGTACACCGCAACACCCTTGAGGGCAGCGTGTCCCCTGGTAGCTAACGCCAGGGCCAGCACACCGCCGTAGGAATGGCCAAACACCACTGTGGGCTCATCGCCGACGACGTCGGCCAAGTCATCGAGATGATCATCGAACGACCGAGCCGGAGCACAGGCAAACGATCGTCCGTAACCACGGCGGTCATACCGCACTACGTCTGGATGTTTCACCTCACGGGCCACCCGCAACATTCCGGCGCCGCGATCCATCGTGCCATGCACAAGCACGACCTTCAATGAGGCCTGCCGAGTAGCGGGCTGATACACGGCAATACCGCTCGGAAGGTGTTCTACGAACACAAGAACCCTGGTTGTTTCTTCGATACCAACAAGTCAGACAGAGCCGCTATGGCACCCGCATGAGACGCAAGGTGTCGGTGGCCCTGGTCTTGGTGGAGTGCCCCGAAATCACAACCACGGTGTCACCCGAGCGCAATCCCCCAACTTCACGTGCAAGCCGGAGCGCGTCATCGACCATTTCTAACGGAGTTGAACGATCGACTGACTTGATGGGCGTCGACCCCCAGCTAAGCGAAAGCTGATGCACAGTGTGGGCGTCGGGGCTAAAACCAAGGATCGGTGTCTTTGGACGGAACCTGGCCATTGATCTGACAGTGAAACCACTACGACTCAAACACAAGATCGCCACAGCCTCGACCTGGACCGCAACTTGCCAGGCCGCGTGAGTGATCGAGTCGGTCCAGCGATCGCTTTGCGAAACATGAGACTTCTGTTCGTCGCGAATGTCGGCAATACGTTCGGCCCATTTGTCATAATCGAACTCGGCGTCGGCGCGTTCGCAGATTCGGGCCATTGTCCGCACCGTGTTGACTGGGTCGCGCCCCACCGCAGTCTCGCCAGACAGCATCACCGACGAAGATCCGTCGAACACCGCATTGGCAACGTCGCTGGCTTCGGCACGCGTTGGAATCGGGGCTGTCATCATGGATTCGAGCATTTGTGTCGCGGTTATGGCCGGTCTGCCGTGCGCGATGCAAGCTTGGATGATCTCCTTCTGGAGATGGGGGATCTCCTCGATCGGACACTCGTTGCCGAGGTCGCCTCTGGCCACCATCACAGCACCAGACGCTTCGATGATCGAATCGAGGTTCTCGACTGCGGCCCTCGTCTCGATCTTTGCCACCACCATCGGGCCGCGAGGAGCAGGCTCGACCCCGAGGCGGCGGATGTCGTGAGCCGAACGCACAAAACTAAGCGCCACCATGTCGACACCAACCTCGACCATGGCATCGAGCAGTCGCAAATCCTCTGGCGTTGGTGCCGTGATACGGAGCCGGTCGCTCGGAATGTGCAGGCCTTTGCGGCCTTCTAACAACCCGCCGAACACGACCCGAGCTTTGAGTACGTCGCTGTCCTTATCTTCGACTATGGCCACTACCTGGCCGTCGCCGAACGCGAGCCGGTCACCTGTCTGGATGTCGGCCGCGAGGGTTTCATAGTTGACTTCGATCATCTCGGAGTTCGAAGAACCCGAGCCAGCGGTCAGCTTGATCGCGTCGCCCTCTTCGAGGACGATTCCGCCTTCTGGAAAGGCCGCACAGCGGACCTTTGGGCCAGGCAGGTCGGCCAGGATTCCCAGATGGCGGCCTCGATCGGCTGCGGCCTCCCTCAAGGCCGCATAGGTCTCGAGGTGTTCTTCAAGCGGGCCGTGCGACATATTGATGCGAGCGACGTCCATGCCGACATCGATCAACTCTCGCATTACCTGTGGTGTGCTCGAAGCTGGGCCAATTGTGGCAATTATCTTCGTCCGTCTAGCCATGGCGGTCAAGGTACAGGTCCCGGTTGCCCGAGCGCGACGATTAGGCCCAAAGACGCCCTGATTGGGTGCCGATGGGCCAATGGCCTCTATCCTCACCGCCGTGGAACTCATCTTCATCAGACACGGCCTACCCGAACGCGTCGAGAACGCCGACGGAACTGCCGCAAATCCATCTCTCCAGGGCCTGGGGCACGACCAAGCCGAAGCAGTGGCCCGTTGGCTAGCCGACGAGGGCATCCACGCCGTGTATGTGTCGCCGATGGCCAGGGCCCGCGAGACGGCCGCTCCGCTCGAGGCAATCACCGGTCACACCGCTGCGGTGCGGGAAGGAATAGCTGAGTTCGACGCCGACCAAGCGGCGTACATACCAATGGACGAGTTAAAGAAGACCGATTACCCCCGCTGGCAGCAGATGATGGCGGGCGGCTACACGCTCGAAGACCCAGCCGACTTTCTTGGACTCGTTGTTCGCACAGTCGACGCCATAGTCGACGATCACTCTGGCCAGAACGTGGCTGTTGTTTGCCATGGCGGGGTGATCAACGCGTACTTGGCCCACGTACTCGGGCGGACCAGCGAGGACTTCATGTTCTGCAACGTCGACTACACCTCGGTCAGCAGAGTGATGGCATCGTCACGGGGTCATCGCAGCCTCAAGTCGATCAACGAGACAGCACATCTGCGACCACTCCCCGACCCAGAACATCGCTAGACGGTTAGTCGTGGCGAACGGCGAAGCGGCGACAGGCCCTACCGTCGAGATCGTCAATCTGAGCAGTGATCCGTTGCCGCGGGCCGATTGTGTGGTGGCCATAGACGTGATTAGAGCGTTCACGACCGCCGCGTTCGCTTTCGAATATGGCGCTTCGAGCATCACGTGTGTGGGCTCGATCGATCAGGCCAACCAGCTTCGTACGGTTGGTGAGGTCGATCTACTAATGGGCGAGGAAAGGGGTCGCCACATCGATGGGTTCGACGCCGATAACTCGGCGCTGAGCCTGCGGCGCCTCGATCTGGCTGGGGTTCGTATTGGGCAACGGACCAGCAACGGCACCCAAGGCCTGATGGCAGCAAACGCCGACCACCTCATCGCGGGTGCAGCCACCACGGTTGGGGCTATTGCCCGCTACATCGCAGTTCTTGTGACCGACCACGGCATCAGATCGGTTCAGATTGTTTGCACGGGCCCTCGAACCTCCGAGGATCGTCACTGCGCCGAACATCTCGCCGGACTCGTGCTGGGAGCGTCGCCCGATCGGTCAGAGCTGGCTAGACGCGTCCGCGAGGCCAAGGCCGAACATGCATTGGCCTGGCGACGGCCTCGCGACGATGACGAGGTGGGCGCGTTCTTCGCCGACATCGATAGGTGTGCAGACGTTGACCGCCACAACTTCGCGATGGTTGGCCTAACCACGGCCCAAGGCGTCGTATTGCGACCCACGCACTGCTGATTGAAGGCTCAGATGGCCCGCCCGGCGGCTTGCCAGTACTCGTCTTTGAGAAGCCGTTTGTAAAGTTTTCCGGTTGGGTGGCGGGGCAGCTCTGGTCTAAAATCGACTGATCGCGGGCACTTCACATCGGCCAAGGCCTCGCGACACCAAGCGATGAGTTCCCGCTCGAACTCCGGAGTTGCGTCAGCCATATCGATGGGCTGAACAACTGCCTTTACTTCTTCGCCGAAGTCGTCGTTAGGCACGCCAAGCACCGCAGCGTCCATCACCTTGGGATGAATGATGAGGCGATTCTCGGCCTCTTGGGGGTAAACGTTGACCCCACCGGTGATGATCATGAACGCTTTGCGATCGGTCAGAAACAGGAATCCGTCGGCGTCGAGGTAACCAACGTCGCCAAGCGTCGACCAACTCTCATGATCGGGGTGACGCGAGCTCTTCGTTTTTTCTGCGTCGCCGTGATATTCGAATCGTGACTCGCTCTCAAAGTAGATCGTGCCAGGTTCGGCGGGGGCCAATTCTGTGCCGTCATCGGCACAGATGTGCACGATTGCGTTGAGCGGTTTGCCAACAGTGCCAGGATGCTCAAGCCAGTCGTGGCTGTTGCACTGAACGAAGCCGTTGCCTTCTGACCCTGCGTAGTACTCGTTTACGATCGGCCCCCACCACTCGATTAGCGCCTGCTTGACCTCTTTGGGGCATGGCGCGGCAGCGTGAATTGCCGTCTTGTGGCTTGAGAGGTCGTATTTTGCCCGCACCGACTCTTCGAGTTTGAACATGCGTACAAACATCGTCGGTACCCACTGCGAAATCGTGACGTTGTATCGCTCAATGAGCGCCAAAGCTGCTTCGGCGTCGAAATTCTCCATCACCACCACGGTGGCACCCATGCGTTGCATCGCCAGACAGAATCGAAGCGGCGCCGCGTGATAGAGCGGCGCAGGCGAAAGATAGACCGATTCGTTCGATCCCCCGTACAGCAACGAAACGAGTGGCACGATTGTGTCTGAAGTGCCGAATTCGCCCTCGGGTAGTGGCACTAGAACGCCCTTGGGGAGGCCCGTTGTACCCGAGGAGTACAACATGTCGGTGCCTTCGCTTTCGTCGGCGATCGGCGTGGTGGGGTAGCCGGCAAGCTTGTCTTCGAACGATTCGTGACCTTCGATGACCCCATCGATCATCAAACGCAACTTGACCACTGGGGTATCGGCCACGATGGCCGCGGCCACATCCCTCTTTTTGTTTGAAGCGATGAACACCCGCGAATCGCTGTTGTTGACGATGTAGACAGTTTCTTCGACACCAAGACGACTGGATATGGCGGTGTAGTAGAGCCCAGCGCGCTGTGCGCCCCAGCAGAGCACGAAATAGAGACGATGGTTCTCGAGCACCAAACTGATGTGGTCGCCCCGCTTGAGCCCCACGTCGCGCAACAAATGGGCGAACTGATTCGACAGCTCTTCGAGCTCTCGGTATGTGACGACGTCGCCTGAGGGCTCGATTACATAGGCCGCCTTATCGGGTGTCGTCGCGGCATGTATGCCTGGGTGAAAAAGCGCGGCGTTGTCACTCATAGACCGAGAAAGTAGCAACCCTGGCGCGGTTGCCCATCATCGCGGTGTCGTAGAACTTGCTCTACCGTGCCATCGGTGACACCAGCCACCGCCACACACTCGTTTCTCGACCACGACGGCCCGATCCCCATTGCGCATCGCGGCGGCGCGATCGACCAACCCGAGAACACCATGGCGGCATTCCAGAATGCGGCCGACCTTGGTTATCGCTATCTCGAGACCGATGTGCATGTCACAGCTGACGGTGTCTTGGTTGCGTTTCACGACGCCACGCTCGATCGGGTAACCGAGTATTCCGGGCGGATTAGCGAAATGTCCTGGGTCGATGTCGCAAAAGCGCGAGTTCGTGGTCTCGACGGGACGCTGGCGCCCATTCCTCGCTTCGAAGAGCTGATGAAGACGTTCCCGGAGATGTCGGTCACGGTTGACCCCAAACAAGACAGCTCAGTAGAACCACTTGCTGCTGCGCTCGCCGACCTCGACTGCCTCGATCGCGTGTGCATCGGCTCGTTTTCGGACAAACGTCTGCGCTGGTTCAGGGAGCGGTTTGGTGCCGATGTGTGTCTCGGCCTTGGCACCGCTTCGATCCTCAAACTACGGCTGGCCTCATGGCGCTTTCCGTTCGGCTCATCGCCAGGTGAGGTAGCTCAGGTGCCGCCGTCTGTGCGCGGCGTTCGCATTGTGGACAAACGATTCCTGGCCACGGCCAAGAAACGGGGCCTAGCGGTACACGTTTGGACGATCGACGATGCAGCTGAAATGGGTCGACTTCTTGATCTCGGTGTAGACGCCATCATGACCGACCGACCTCAAACGCTGCGTTCGGTGTTCGTCGACCGCGGTCTGTGGTACTAGGAGGGTAGTTTCGTGGCACCAGGGGCTGGCGGCATCAATTTCTCAAGTTTTGGGCCTGAAATCCACCACTAGTGCGGATTCTGGTGGTTCGATCTGTGTTCCCCCATTTGGCAATACGCCTATTCGGCTGAGCCCAGGAGAGATACATGGCCACTAAGGCAGAACTGATCCAGTCCGTCGCGGATCGCGCCGGGACCGACAAGTCGACCACCGATGCTGTTTTGGCAGCGTTCTTCGACCATGCCGCTGAGCAGGTCAAGTCGGGCGAGAAGGTCGCTTGGCCTGGTTTCGGGACCCTCTCGATGTCGGAGCGCGCACCTCGTAAGGGCCGCAACCCGCAGACGGGCGAAACAATCAAGATCAAGAAGAGTCGCTCGATCAAGCTCTCGACTTCGGCTCCGATGAAAGTATGGTTGCTGACAGCAAGAAAGAAGCGATAGCGCCACCTGCGTTCTTTGCGGGGCCCGGGCGTTGCGCCCGGGCTTCTTCGCGTACCGGATGCGTTCAGGTTCTGCGGTATGTGGCCGACAACCATTACATGGGTTCTTTTGTTGTTCGCTCGAAACTGCTTGCCATCGTGGGCGTCATGTTGCTGCTGGTCGGCGCGTGTACCAGCAGCGGCGACGCGGCCGAGTCTGGAGCAACCACGACCGCGGCCTCTCAAACGGGCGCAGCCTCTCAGAGTGACGCGGCCTCGTCGATTGTCGCCGCTGGCTCTGCCGATCCTTCAGCAACCGATGACACCGCCAACGATGGCGATAGCGCCTCGAACACCGACAACACCGCGGCCGCGAGCAGCGACGAGACTGGCGATGACGAGGCTGCCGACGTCGTAGGCACGAGCGATGACGGTACCCGTACTGATATCGAGCCCGATGGGTTCGACGACGGCGCGGTCCTTGTCGATACCGACGGCGTCTTCGACAACACCGCAGTATCTGCGGTCATCTTGGAGTGCGCTGCTGGTGAACAGGCGGCCTGTGGCAACCTCGGCGCAAGACTCGCCCAATCCGATTCGATGTCGGAATCGGACCGGGCTGCCGCGATCTGCACCGCTGGACCGCTCCTGGCTGTTGATGGGCAATCACGTTTGGCGGGAATCATCACCCTTAGCCTGCTGCTGGCAGACGCGGCAGCACCAATATCTGGCCCGATAGAGACTGTTCGGCTTGCGCTGCCAGGCGACCCGCAGCTCGATTCCGCTATAGCAGCCGCGGCAGCCAACGCAAGCCTGTCCTGTTGAGGTGCTACAGGTCCCAAAACACGCCCTCATCAAGCCAGTTTCTGGCGTAGACGACTAGTTCCAAGGGTTGGTGGTCGTAGCCGAGCAGGGCGCGACGTCAACTTGAGGACGTGAGCTACACGAAGTGTGGCTCGGCCCATCAAATTCGAGGCAGTGGCGGTGACAGCGCTGCTAGCAGGGTGATGAAATTCGGGGTTTGAGCGGCGGTTCGTATCGGCGGGTGACGATTGGCGGGGTGCGCGGGGTTGTTGGCGGCTACTTGTCAGCCGGTTTGGCCGGTGAAGGCCTGTTGTTGGGCCGGCCGGGTTTATGGGGTGTTGGCGGCGTCGAGGGCGCAGATTCTGATGATGTTGTACACAGCGGCTTCGGTTTTGAACCAGGCCCGGTTGCGTTCTTGGCCGATGTAGCGGACTTTGCGGCCAGCGCCGACGGTTTTGATCCAACCGAACGGTTCCTCGACCCGTTTACGGATCCGCTGAGACACGCCATGACCATCGTGGCGGGTAGTGCGACCATCGATCGCTGAGCGGCGCCCCTTGTTGTTTTGTGCGACATGGGGTGTGAACCCCAACCGCCGGACATCAGCCACAAACTGTTTGGTGTCATAGTTTTTGTCGGCTCCGACTGTGCGCCGCCGTTGCCTGGTCGGTAACCGTTTCAGCATGTCGGTGGCGCAGTCCCGCTCGGCGTAACCGGTTGCTTGGGTCAACTCGGCATCGACGATCAGCCCGGTCCGGTTCTCGATCAGCAGATGCCCCATATAGGACAGCTCCGCTGCGGTGTTGCTGGACTTACGGAACAGCAACGCCTCAGGATCGGTGGTTGAGGTGTGAGTCGCGTTGCCCCGTTTCTGGCCATGAAAATCCACTTCGGCGTTACGGCCCTTGAACCCATTACTGTCACCACGATCATCGTCGGTGGCGTTGTCGGGTTTGAAACTCTTGTGCGACGCCCACGCCTGCAACAGCGTCCCATCAACAGAGAAATGATCTGATGACATGTAACGGCGCAGCTTCGCCTGCACAACGACCGCAGCGAAGAACCGATCAGCGATCTCATGTTGAAGGAGCCGTTCCCGGTTCTTGCTGAACGTTGTCGCATCGAAGGCTCTGTCATCGATTGCCAGACCAAGGAACCACTTGAACAACATGTCGTAATTGAGCCGTTCACAAAACGCTCGTTCTGAACGCATCGAGTACATCGCCATTAACACTGTTGCTTTCAACAACTGCTCCGGTGGCACCGACCGGCGGCCCGAGCCCGCATACATTGCGTCGAACTCGGCATCGAGACCGGCCAAAACCTCATCAACCACCACCCGAATCCGCCGGATCGGATGATCAGCCGGGATCAAATCCTCCGTCGACAACGACGACAACATAGACAACTGATGATCAGGAGTTCCGCGCATACCCCCAGTGTCTTCGATCCCGACACCAAACGCGAGCACCAACCGACTTTTTCAGCACCCTGCTAGTCGCGTTTAGGGCCTTCCGCTCGAACGACTCGGGCTCGCTGCCATCACCAGGGACTCCTAGCTCGGTTGCTGTCGACGACACCAGTCCCCCGGCAACAATTCGCTGTGTGCCGACGCCGTCTATGGCCACGACGTCATCTGCGATACCTGAGGCGGCTCCTCGTAGGCTCATGGTTCATGAGCCAGCCGCTGCAAGTTCCACATCTCACAACCCATGCACCGTCGGGCATGGTCTGTTCGATCGACCACCTGGCTAGCTCAGCGGGTGTCGACATGCTCAGGGCCAACGGCAGCGCAGTCGATGCCGCCATCGCCACCAGCGCCGTCCTAGCTGTCACATCGCAGCATTTGTGTGGCATGGGCGGCGACCTGTGGGCTCTCGTGCACCATGGGGCCAACTCAGCTCCAGACACCCTCAACGCGTCTGGTCACGCCGGTTCTGGTGCCGACGCCGACCGAGCGCGGGCCGAGGGTCTAGACGAACTCCCGATGCAAGACGACATCAGGGCCACGCCAGTCCCTGGATGTGTCGACGGATGGTTCGCGCTGCACCAACGCCACGGCAAGTTGCCGTTTGGGGCGGTACTGGCCCCCGCAATCGAATTGGCCGAGGATGGTTTTCCAGCTTCGCCTATCCTGGTGAACTCGGTCGAACGAGTCCGCCACTACCCATGGGCCGCCGACTACACCGAGCCCGGCCCGCTTCGGCCTGGGACCCGTATCCGTCGGCCTGGAGTGGCCAGAACTCTGAAAGCCATTGTGTCCGATGGGCGAGAGGGCTTCTATCGAGGCGAGTTTGGTCGTGGCCTCATAACTTTGGGTCAAGGCGAGTTCACCGAGGAAGATCTCAAAGCTTCGCAAGCCGATTGGGTCGAACCAGTCACCCTCGATGCGTTCGGCCATACGTTGTGGACCACCCCGCCCAACTCCCAGGGCTACCTTTCGTTGGCTTCGGCCTGGATTGCCGACAGGCTCGATCTACCGACAGACACTAGCGACCCACTGTGGGCCCATCTGTTGGTCGAGGCATCGCGCCAGGCTGGGTTCGACCGGCCCGATGTGCTTGACGACCGAGCCAACGGCATGGATCTGGTGGCACCCGAACGGCTCGCGCCCCGGTTGGCCGCCATTTCGCCGGACCACACCTCGGGGCTGGCTAGCCCAGGGCAATCCGGCGACACGATGTACATGTGCGCCGTCGACCGCAACCGCATGGGCGTTTCGTTGATCCAATCGAACGCAGGCGGTTGGGGTTCAGGACTGGCTGAGCCCTCAACGCGCATCTTCGTGCACAATCGCGGGCTCGGTTTCAACCTTCGCGAGGGCCATGGCGCCGAGTATGGGCCGCTCAGACGACCGCCCCATACACTGGCCCCGGCATTGGTCGCAAACCCCGACGGCTCATTACGCACTGTTCTAGGCACCATGGGCGGCGATAGCCAGCCTCAGGTGGTACTCCAGTTGCTCGCCCGCCTGTTGCACTCCAATGAGTCGCCAGGACGAGCCATCGCATCGGGTCGTTGGCGACTTCGCAGCAAGAACCCGAGCGGCTTCCACACATGGAGTACTCCCGATGAACTTGTCGTGGAGGTTGAGGGCCACGCACCCGACTGGCACTCCGGATTGGCCGACCGTGGCCACGTCACCGAAAGCCAGCCGGCCCACGACTCCGGGTTCGGGCACGCGCACCTCATCGATGTCACCGCCGACGGCCTAGCCGGCTCGGCCGACCCGCGAGCGCTCACCGGGTCGGCTGCCGGGCACTAGCGGCCCGATGAGCACAGCGAATCAAGAGCGAAACCACGGCACTAGCGGCTCAAAAGATCGCTCAAACTAACCGCACCCGATTTGGTTGACTAACATCGACGGCGATGACTGACGTGACCAGCGGGGCGCCATTGCTGCGGGTCACCAACCTTTCAACCCACTTCCTGATGCCAACGACCACAGTTCGGGCCGTCGATGGGGTGACGTTTGGGCTTGCCCGCGGCGAGACCCTCGGAATTGTGGGCGAATCTGGCTCGGGTAAGTCGGTGTTGGCCCGATCCATCATGCGTTTATTACCAAGCAGCGGAGTCGAAACGGCCGGCTCAGTCGAATTTCGCGGCGTCGATATCACCCAATCCCCCGAAGAGCACCTACGTACGCTGTGGGGCCCAGCCATAGCCATGGTTTTCCAGGACCCGATGACGTCGCTCAATCCGGTCATGCGAATCGGCACCCAGCTGACTGAGGGGGTTAGGACCCACCTTGGGCTAACGCGGTCCGAAGCCGCCGACGTGGCTCTTGAACTTGTCACAAGCGTCGGCATCCCAGAGCCCAAGAAGCGTCTTCGCCAGTATCCACACCAGTTATCTGGTGGAATGCGGCAGAGAGTCGTAATTGCTATCGCCCTCGCGTGTGGCCCGAACCTGCTGTTGGCCGACGAACCAACAACTGCGCTCGACGTCACGGTCCAATCCCAGATCATGGAGCTACTTGCGGCCCAACAACTCGACCGCGATATGGCGATGATCCTCATCACCCACGATCTCGGTCTAGTTGCTGGTCGAACCGACAGGATCGCAGTCATGTACGCCGGTCGAATCGTCGAAACGGCTCCCACCGATCAGCTATTTTCCCACACTCGAATGCCATACACCGAAGCGTTGTTGCGTTCGATTCCACGACTCGACGACCCTAGCCACACCCGGCTAACCGCCATTACCGGCCGACCACCTGCCGATGGCGCAGCCGCCGTCGGATGTAGCTTCGCTCCCCGTTGCCCTTACGCCCAACCAAAATGCCACACCGAGGCTCCGGCCCTAGTTGCTGCGGCCGACAATCCGGACCACTACTACGCGTGCTGGTTCCCCCTCGACACACCGGTAAGTGTCGCGGCTCCGAGCAGTGAGGACAGCTGATGGCAGGATCTGGCCGCACACCCCTTCGCGAAACCTCAATGCTTCGAGTCGAGAACCTGGTGCAAGAGTTCTCGGTTCCAGGCGGGACAGTTAGCGCCGTTGCCGATGTGTCGATCGATGTCGCCGACGGCGAAACTCTTGGCCTCGTGGGCGAGTCTGGTTGCGGAAAGTCGACGTTTGGCAAGGCGGTCATGCGAATCGTCAAACCAACATCTGGCCGGGTGACAGTCGATGGCGTCGAACTGACCAGCTTGTCCCGTCGGCAGTTGCGCCACACGAGGCCAACAATGCAGTTGATCTTCCAAGACCCGATCTCGTCGCTGAACCCCCGCCTCAGGGTGGCCGACCTACTGGGTGAGCCACTGTCGATATGGGATCGTGGCACAAAGGCAGAACGAGAAACCAAAGTTGCCGAACTTCTCGAGGTGGTTGGGCTCGATCCGGCGGCTTCGCTTACGAAAAGGCCTCACGAGTTCTCCGGTGGCCAGTGTCAACGGCTGTCGGTAGCGAGAGCGCTGATACTTGAGCCCAAGATCCTAATCTGCGACGAACCGGTGTCGGCGCTCGATGTTTCGGTCCAGGCTCAGTTGCTGAACCTGGTGCAGGACATGAAAGAACGATACGGCCTCACCATGGTGTTCATCTCACATGACCTAGCAGTGGTCAAGAACGTCAGTGATCGCATTGCGGTCATGTACTTAGGCAAACTCTGCGAGATCGCGCCATCCGATGGCCTCTACGCAGCACCGAAACATCCCTATACCGCGGCACTGCTAAAGTCGATTCCCGTCCCTGACCCGACGATTCGCCCAGAACCGGTGCAGCTTGTCGGTGATGTACCTTCGCCGATCGATCCGCCGAGTGGCTGTCGATTTAGAACGCGGTGTACCAAGGCCACCGAAGTGTGCGCTACTGAAGAACCCGCAATGGTCGAGATCGACACCGACCACTACGTGGCCTGCCACTGGCCGAACTAGTGGCCGAATCAGCCGCCGCGCGCTAGAGCGGATCGATCGCCGCGACCTCAATCCGTCCAGGGCCGAGGCTCCGCGCCGTCGAGAGTGCAAGTTCGGCTTCGCTTAGGAGATCGTCGGCGGCCATGGCGTGGCTTGGGTAACAGGCCAACCCCGCGGATACGGTCACGACCTCACGGGCCGGAGTCTCGAGAAGCGCTCGCCTGATGCGGTCGGCGGCCCACACGGCCCCAGTTTCTGAAGTGTCGTCCAGCACCGCAGCCAACACACCGTTGCGTAGCTGACAGATTGTGTCGGAGTCGCGCAGGGTATTTTGCATGACCCGAGTGAGAACCCGCACTGCATGATCACGGAGATACGGCGCGAATCCGGCAAAGTCGTCGATTTCGACCACTGCGATGGCGAGCGGTTTGAGCGTCCGACGAGCCAGTGCGACCTTGCGATCGACCGAGAGCTGAAAGAATCGACCATCGGGCAGCCCCGAAACCGGGTCGCTAAGTGACTCGGCACTCATTGGCTGTGATCCACTCGGCGTCATTGCCTGCTCCTGGTGTTCGTCCATGGCTCGAGGTGACCCTCATGGTCTTTAAAGCACTCGCGCAACGAGTGGCCAGAGTGCCACGGCGAGTGTGATTTCTCAAGGACTCCCATCGGCATTTTGGCATCGATGATGTAGCCAAGCCACTAGGTTCTGGTCTATGCGCATCTGTCGGTTCACCCACGGCGCCGAGCCACAAGTCCACATTGGCGTCGTCCTAGGCTCCGAAATCGCCGATCTGTCGACCTCGGAGTTTGCCACCGTCGCCACTCACGATCTTGCTCAGAACGCAGAACTAGGCCTCGAAAGGGCAATCGTCGACGCTCCCCGAGTCGACCTCGGCGCTGTCGAACTGTGCGCACCGGTGGTGCCGCCAAACTTTCTGGCCATCGGGTTGAACTATCGAGCCCATGTTGCCGAGGGTGGCCGAACCGACCCTGAACGCCCGGTTGTATTCAACAAACAAATCTCCTGTGTCACTGGCCCGAACAGCGCAATACACATTCCGCCTGAAGCTCCAGACCTCGTCGACTATGAGGGCGAACTCGGCGTAGTCATAGGCAAAACTTGCCGCCGGGTGCCTGCCGAGAGGGCCCATGAGGTGATCGCCGGCTATCTGGTGGTCAACGACGTGTCGGTCCGCGATTGGCAGAAGGCGTCACCCACTATGACGATAGGCAAGTCGTGGGACACTCATGGCCCCATTGGCCCTTGGTTGGTTAGCGCCGACGAGATTGCCGACCCGAACAATCTTGAACTCACCACTACCGTGGATGGCGATGTTCGCCAGGATGTCAATACGTCGGAAATGATCTTCGATATCAGTGCCCTGATCGCGCATCTGTCCACCGCGTTCACCCTCCTTGCCGGCACGGTCATTGCCACCGGAACCCCCGAGGGTGTTGGCTTCTATCGCTCACCCAGAACTATGCTCCGACCTGGCCAAACGGTCGCGGTGAGCATCGAAGGCATTGGCGAGATTTCGAACCCTGTCATCGCCGATCCAAACCCTGGCACAGTCATCTCGTGAGCACGCCATGAACTCGACCCCCGACATATCGGCACAACATCACCTCGGCTATGATCCAGTAGCTGCAAACATGCTCCAAAGAGTCGGCGGCAAGGGCTACGCAGGGCCGGTGGTTCACGATGGTATATACACCTGGCGAGCTGTTCACACCCCAGATGGCCCTGGTACGGTTCGGATACGCCCAACCGCCGATGGCGCCAACGTGGACGGTTGGGGCCCAGGGGCCGCCATAGCTGTTGGTTTGGTACCGGACCTGCTCGGTGTTCGCGACGATCCGGCCAAGCTCGTGGCCCATCATGATGTTGTGCGCCAGATCGTCAAGGCTCGACGTTTCGAACGCATGACCAGGACAAACTCGGTGTGGGAACATCTGGTGCCGGTGATACTAGGCCAGAAGGTACCGGTCGCCTCGGCCCGCAAGGCCTGGCAGGGAATCCTGAAACTGTGGGGGGCAACGGCTCCTGGGCCAGGGCCAGATCAGCTCGTGCTTGGTCCTGCGGCATCGGAGCTGGCGGGGTTGGCTTACCACGACTTCCACCGTTTCGACGTTGAGCGCAAGCGGGCCACGGTGATCATCGAGGCCGCGAAACGCGCCTATCGCCTCGAGGAAGCCGTCGACATGAACCCGGTCCAAGCCAGAAGACGTCTGGAGGCTCTTCCTGGAATTGGGCCGTGGACGTCTTCGATTGTTTCGCAGTTGGCTCTAGGCGACCCCGATGCGGTAATCATCGGCGACTACAACCTCCCGAATACGGTGGCCTGGGTGCTTGCCGGAGAACGCACTGGCGACGACGCCAGAATGCTCGAACTTCTGGAGCCCTATCGAGGCCAACGAGCCAGAGTGCAGGGGTTGCTGAAGTTCGGCGGACCGCGGCGAGAACGACGAGGCCCGAAACTGGATCTTCCCGACCTAGCCAACCGCTAGTCGTTATTGGGTTTCGTGGCCCCTGAGGCCGTGTTGCCGAGCGCATACACAACCACCACCACCCCAGCCAGAGCCCCAACACCAATCATGGCCGCGACCAAGGACCTGTCGGATTCGCCAACAACCGAGGCCAGCACGACCACCGAAAGGGCCCCAAGCGCGATGTCGAAAAGAGTCCAGATGGCCCTGGCCAGCCTGACTTCGGGTTCGACCCAGATATGGCGGCGCTCTGACGCTGCTGCCAGCAACGCAACAAGAACCACCCCTACCCCCACCGCCCCAGCTCCAAAGGCGACCTTACCCGGAGCTGCCAGCGCCCACGCCACAACCAGTCCAACCAGCCCGCCGGCAAGCAACGACCCACTGGAGAGACGCACCCCCAGACCAATCACCACACTGCTAGTCGCCGCAATCACCGCCAACGCAGACTGGCCAGTAGTCGCGATCGCGACAACCGCCAACACCGGAATAGACACGGCCAACAGAACGCGGATGTCGGCCAAAGCTCGGAGCTCTCGCACGACGCGGGTGGTCGACATCATCGCCAACGCATCGTTGTGGTCGCCTGGTGTCGGCGCTGCGCTTTGTCAAGAGCAACAGCCAGGTCGACATCGAGGTCGACGTGATTGACGGTGATTCCTCGTCCTCGGAGCACTCCATCGATGTGAGCATCATCGACCAGGCGCAGAGACGCTGCGCCCCGTTCGAATCCTTCGTTTTGGTCTCGGTATCGAGCTATCAGATCAGCTCCGAGCCGCATCACGACAACATCGCGTTGCTGGCGTCGCAGCTCGAGCAGCGATGGCGGCAGCGAACTATCGATCAACGGAGACAGAACCACCACGGTCGCCGACCGCGGGATATGACGCACCAGACCAATACGCAACGGGGATATTCCCGCCCTGGGGTCCGAGCGCAGCAGTAGATCGACGATCCGATCACGCTGGCGGGTGCCGTCGCCGAGACCTAACACCCCGATCTGCTGGGCAAGAACCACCATGCCGACCCGATCGCGGTCGGCCAAATGATCTCTAGCGATTCCGTCGGCTAGTCGCACTGCCTGGTTGGCTAAGGCTTCGCCTGCGGTGCCGCCATCGGCTATGAGGTCAACCACCAAGACCAGGTCTCTGGCTCGTTCGACATGCCTGGTTTTGGTCCACAACGCGTCACGGCGGGCACTTGAGCGGTGGTCAAGGTCGCGCCACCTGTCGCCGTTCTCATATGGTCTGCTGGAGTGATATTCGACGCCATCGCCACGGCGAGTCGCCCGATATTGTCCGGGTCTTGGCGAGGTTTTCTTCACGCCGAACCGTGATTGGGCCGGCACCAGCGCTGGGTGCACCCACACCCGCGAGGTCTGATGGATCATAGAGGACCAGTGGATTAGTCCAATCGGTGACGGCCAGGCGATCGACTCGATCTCCAACCCGCAACGCCCCCATCGCTCGCACTCGATGGTTACCAACTCGACTCGCTCAGCTCCCGATTTCAGTTCGATTTCTGCGGTGGCGGCACCATCGCCGAATCCAGCGGCAATCCGAGCTCCGCCGATGGCACGTATCGTAAGTCTCAGCGAACCCGATCGAGGCGAACGAAGCCGAATCTCGACATCGACGAAGCCGCCTTCGTTAACCCGTGTACTAGCGATCGACGATGACAGCGAAATGGCTGGCGGCGGGGCCATGATTACATCGAGCGCAAGTACAACCAGCGCAGGAGCGCCGACTAACACGAGCCATGATTGCTGTGTCATGGCGGCCATCACAATGGTCGTCAAGCCCACGGCCACAAGCGGAGCGACCGCAACCGACGCCTGGCGTTCCCAACCGGTGTTGGCCCGACTTGTTTGGGTCTGGTTACCTCTAGGCCGAGTCACCCGAGCAAATCGTTAGGGGTAGGCGCTGGGACCCTCGTGAGAATCGACTCCACCACACGCTCTGGGTCTACGCCATCGATCCATAACTCGGAGGTCAGGATCAGCCGGTGGCCAAGCACAGCCCCGGCCGCGGCCTTCAAGTCGTCTGGAAGGACGTGGTCGCGGCCCTCGCGCGCCGCCTTGGCCTGAGCCATTGCCACCAAACCAATCGACGCTCTCGGGCTTGCACCCAACCGCACGCCAGGATCCTGGCGTGACTCGGCCACAATCCGCACAGCGTAGTCGATCACGGCATTGTGCACCGTTACGGCTGACGCAGCGGCTCGCATCCTAACCACGAACCCCTCACGATCGACCGCCGACCCCGTCCGGTCAGACTGGGTAGATGTTACTTCGGTGCGGTTACGAAACAGGTGGCGGCGCACGACTTCGGCTTCGTCGTCGGCTTCGGGATACCCCATCGAAGTACTAATGAGGAACCGATCGAGTTGGGCTTCTGGCAACGAGTAGGTGCCGTCCTGATCGATCGGATTCTGGGTCGCTATAACAACGAATGGATCGGGCAGCCGATGGGTGGTTCCATCGACGGTGACTTGGCCTTCGGCCATCGCCTCCAATAACGCAGATTGGGTCTTGGCTGGGGCTCGGTTGATCTCGTCGGCTAAGACCACATTGGCAAACACCGGCCCTGGGTGAAAGTCGATCGTGTGCTCGGCCGGATTCCAGATACTCGCGCCGGTTACGTCAGCCGGCATTAGGTCTGGGGTGAATTGAATCCGCGAGAAAATCAGGCCGCTGGCGTCGGCGAACGACTTTGCGAGCAGAGTCTTGGCCACACCAGGTACGTCGTCGAGAAGGACATGGCCCCTTGCCGCTACGGCATCGAGCAACAGTTCGATGATGGCCCGCTTGCCCACTATCGATTGTTCGATTTGGTCAATCACCGCCGAGTGGTCAGCAGACATCGGGCTCGCGGCCCTGTTGAGTGTGTTCATCGGTGCTCCCTTTGGAGAAACTCGACACATTCGTCGAGCGCCTGCTGAACGTCGAGATGTTTATCTGATCGAAGCGAACCCATCAGCAACTTCGCTGCGCTGGGCCCAACCGCTGCTTCGATCGCAGGAGTCGACCTGGCGTCGTCGATGTCGAGATCGAACTTACGAGCCAGTATTGGTCCCAAAGCCCTACGAATGCGGGGTCGAAGGTCGGAGTCGATTTCGGAGGTGTCACGGCGCAGCCTCGCCAGCAACACCCGGTTTGAGCTGCAAGCCAGCCTTGGTGCATCCAAGGGCTCTTCACGAACCCAGCCTCGGTCGGGCCTCACACCGAGCCGTTCGACCAACGCCGGGCCCGCGGCAACTACGACCAACATGATCGACGTCAGCGTCAGGAACAACACCGCTCCAGGGACCGACGCCTTGTCGGTCAGAAGGTTCGCGACCGCGATCACCACAAACACGAGCGCGAACGGAACGAAGCGACTGAAGTCTTCGGCCTTGAGGGCGAGCGGCGCCGTCGGTGCGGCTTCGCCGGTGTCGATAGTCTGGTTAGCAGCGCTTCGCGCTGGTTCGTTATCCACGTTGGTCAGCTCCAACGGTCGATTCGACTGCAAAGCTGCGGCCAGACAACTGGGCCGCGATGCGCTGAAGTGTGTCTGCGGCATGGCCGCGGAGAGTCCCGAGCCGTCGTGCAACTCCGGGCGTCTCGGAACCGTATGCAGCCCTTTGGTAGATGTCCAGAAGCACGACCACATCGGCGCTGGCGGCACCCAGTTGCTCGAGAACGCGGCCCAGATGTTCGGCTGCAGTTTCGTGGCCGAGGCGCGCGTGACCTGCGTCGGCAAGCAGATCTTCTAGCCGTGAGTAGGTGGCAATGATGGCCGAGCGGTCGTCGGCTTCGTTTGCGCCGAGCTCAACAGCGATCGAGGCGATCGAATCCGACAGCGCGAACTCGGCTGGCGTCTCCTCGCTTGGCCTCCTGGCATAACGCCACACAAGGCATCCGGCCACGAGCACCACAAGAAACGCCACAGCACCGACCGGCCCCGGAATGTTGCCGACCGTTATGATCTTGTCCTGGGCCGCCTCGCCAAGCCCGCTGTCGCTCGATTCGATCAGCGGGCCGTCTACATCGCCAGAAATGATGGTGACGATCACGACCAACATGGCCACGATGCCAAGCGCACCAAGGACAGCACGTTTGTTGGTTACGGCGAGCCCAATAGCCAGAACCAACGCCAACACAGCAATCGCGCCGCCGAAGATCACTTCGAGCACGCTAATCGAGTCAACGCCAACCGAAATGCTCGAAGGGCTGCTCTCGACCTGGTGATCCAGTTCACCATTCCAACGGCTGCCAATCATGACAGCTCCCAGGAGCAGAACAAGCACCGCTACGGTCGCGACTCTGCGGATCGCGACTCTGGTCGTGATCGGGAGACCCGCCAGACGTGACCAGAGCGAAGTCATTGCTCGATCGCCACGAGAGAACCGCCGGCGGCGATGGACCGGTAACACGCGTCGACCACTAGGTGAGCGCGCAATGCGGCGCGCAACGGCGGTGAAGCGGGACGGTCGTTGCTGACGGCCTCGATGAAGGCCCCATCGGGATTCTCGCCGGCCCCTGGCGACACTTCGCTGGCGAGTTCCAGCAGGTCAGCGCCGCTGATCGTGGTCGTTTTGTCGCCGTTGTTCCATGCCACCTCGCCGAACCACTCGCCGGTGAGCCTGGCCCATAACGTGGTGCCGAAAACCTCGACGTGGCGATTCGAGACCCGCTCGAGCATGTCGTGCCATACCGAAGTTAACGTCGCATGCAGCCCTGACTCGAACACGGCCGAGACAATCACAGAGTCTTCGATGCCCTCAATCTCATGAACGTAACGGGCCGTCGCCGATACTGAGATGATCGGGCCGTACATCCACTCAAGAAGGTCTATGTCGTGAATCGAGTGTTCGATTAGAACGCCAGCGCCAGCCTTATCGACCTCGGACCGCCATGTGGAGGCGTAACGCCCCTGAATTGGCAAGAACTGGTCGTCGCGGAAAATCACGGTCTGGAGTTGGCCAGCGTCTGGATGGAGCGATACATGCTTGAGAAGGTGAAACACAGGCGATCGCCGAAGCACCAAACCGACCTGATTCACCACACCGGTAGATTCGACCGCGTCTACCACCCGCTTGGCCGAGGCGTAATCGACACCGAGCGGTTTCTCACAGAAGACTGCCTTGCCTGCCCCAGCAGCTAACTCGACGAGATGTTCGTGCTCACTGGTCCAGGTGCAAACGTAGATTGCATCACTGTGAGCCACTACATCGGCGGCACTACCAGAGACCCGAGCGCCGGTGCCAGCTGCGAATCGAGCGGCCCGATCTGGGTCGGTGTCGAACACCGCAGACCAAGTCATGTCCGCTCCAGAGGCCCGCAGGCTCTTGGAGTGGTACGTGGCGATATTGCCCGCGCCGAGGAAACCGACTCTGACCGTCATATTCGCCAACACCCTAGTGGCGATGCTTGGTCTGACACGGTTCGCGGCACTACGGTGCGCCGACAGCCACAGTCGTTCGAGAAGTTGAGGCCCATTAATGGCAAATCCTGTTGTTCTGCTCCATGGATTCACCGGTTCAGTTCGGTCGACATGGGAGCCGACTGGCCTAATCGATCTGCTGGCGGACTTTGGGCGCGAATGTGTGGCCATTGACCTTCCCGGGCACGGCGCCAGCGAACAGAAGAGTCACGATCCCGACGACTACGCCAACCTCGAACAAGAGCTCCTAGCCAGTTTGCCTGCTGGTCCTCTCGACGGTGTCGGCTTCTCGGCAGGAGCGCGAATTCTGCTGGTGATGGCTTCACTGGAACCATCGCGGTGGGCCAAACTAGTCGTGGCTGGCGTTGGTCAGAACTTGTTCGTAAACGATCCAGACCGAGGCGAGAGAATTGCCAGAGGCGTCGCTGGCAACGCGGCCCAAGACGACCCAATGGCCCAAGCCTTTGGTCGTTATGCGTCCGAACCTGGTCAGGACGCTGACGCCATGGCTGCCTTCATGCGGCGCCGCCACGCCAGGTTGAGCCCCGGCGATTTGGCCAACATCACCGCACCAACAGCGGTAGTGCTAGGCACAAACGACTTTGCCGGACCAGCCGATCCTTTGGTGGGCGCAATACCGAACGCCACACTCCACAGCCTTCGCAATGTCGATCACTTCGCCACGCCAAAGGACTTCGGCTTTATCGACGCGGTTCTGTCCCATCTGGGCGGCTGAAGACCAAAGTTGAGATCTTGGCGCTATTTCAGCAGGCGACGCACTCGTTTGCCGGTGAGGCTGATCGGCAGATCGTCGTCGAGTACGATCGCGGTTGGCGACTTGTACCTAGCCAAGTTGTCGAGGCAGTGTTCGGTGAGCTGGTCTGGAGTCGTTGACGATCCGTCGACGAGCTTGACGTGGGCTACAACGCGTTCACCAGTGCGTTGGTCTGGACGACCGACCACAATTACCCCAGCAACGTCTGAATGTTGCATTAGGACCTCTTCGACCTCAGCTGGAAAGACGTTGAAGCCCGACACGATGATCATGTCCTTAGAGCGATCGACCAAGTACAGATAGCCGTCGTCGTCGACCACACCAATGTCGCCGGTTCGGAACCAGCCATCAGAGGTTACTGAACGACCCGTGGCTTCGAGGTCGTCCCAGTAACCGCCAGTTACGTTGTCGCCTCTGACCCAAATCTCGCCGCGATCGCCAACCGGTACATCGACATCGTCATCGACGATGCGCATCTCGACGCCAGTCAACGGTTTGCCTACCGAACCTGGTCGAATGGGAATTCCCGAGCTCGACGACACAATGCCGCCGGTCTCGGTGAGACCGTAACCCTCGCTTAGTTCGATGCCAAGTCGTTCCTTAGCTGCATGAAACGTCGACATGGGGAGTGCCGCGGCGCCCGTTGTGGCCGATACCACCGACGAGAACGCGTCGGCCGAAGCCGCTGGGTGTTTGGCCACCGCCGCCCAAAGAGGCGGTACCCCAGGGACGTGCGTTGGACGATGTTCGACTATCGACGCGATGAACTCGGTTGGGTGGAATCTCTCGATGAGCACGATCGACGCTCCCACTGCCAGCAGCGAGTTAACGACAAGATTGAGGCCATAAATGTGGAACAACGGAAGGGCAAGCAGCGCCTTGGCGTCAGCGTCGAGCATCGAGCCATATGTGTCTCGTATCTGCTTCTGGCTTGCGAGCAGATTTCCGTGACTCAGCGAGGCTGCTCTGGGATCGCCCGAGGTCCCACTGGTGAACAATAGGGCGGCTTCGTCGTCGGGCCCTGCTTCGCGAGGTGAATAGGGTGCTCCGCTCACGGCAACGTGGTCGGCGCCATCGAGCTCGAGCCCAGCGGGCGTTCCGACGAACTTCACAGAAGCCACGCCAGCAGCGACGGCTGTGGCGTGGGTAAGGTTCGACTCGCCAACAAGAATAGCTACTGGGTCGACCGAGCTGAGTTGGCGAATCGCTTCTGGAGCTGGGCTCGCAGGGTTAAGCGGTACAGCAATTGCGCCAGCGGCCAGCGTGCCCATGAGTCCGACCACGAATGCCTGTTCTGTGCCGGCTATCAGACAGACACGATCTCGGGGGTTAACCCCGCGAGCGACGAGGCCTGCGGCCGTCTCGCCGACAAGCGAGCGCAGAGCCCCATAGGTAAGGGGGCCAGCATCGCTGTCGATGGCGGTGCGGTCTGCGTCATGACCAGAAATAATGTCGGCGACGTTCACGCCATCAGCTCCTCATATGCGTCTCGGATGCAGTCTCGCAGGTCGGCGGGGTCATCGACGGCAATCGGGTCGATATGCATGCCCATCTGAAGCATTCCATCGTATGACAGCGTGGTGAGGTTGAACGCAGTACCGGCCACAGGCCCCAACGTGTACATCGCCTTGACCTTGGCTCCGCCCACATAGACGGTGGTCGGTGCGCCGCGGAGATTGGAGGTCGCGATATCGACTCGGGCTCCCTGGGCTCTCGCGGCCTTGGTGACAACCGAGGTCGGCATCAGGTTGACCATGCTCGCAATTCCCGAAAGTAGGCCACCACCACGAATGGTGCGACGGCGCGCTCCCATAAGTTTGCTGAGGGACTCAAACCTCTGCGCCGCAGACATTGCTCCCGCGGGCGCGGTGATGAGTGCTGGTGTGAAACTATTGGAAGCCGATCGATCGCCTTTGGCCTTGGTGCTGACGACAAAGCTGACGTGAAGCGACTCGAGTTGGGCTTGTCGCTTCTCGTGGTAACGAGCCGCACCGTGAACCGCGCCAGCCACGAATAGATCGTTGATGGTTCCGTCCATTGTTTTCGCAGCAGACTTGACGTCGTCGAGATCAAGACCGAGCACCTCGAGATGGCGATGTCGACTCCGTTCTCGCCATAGGGGCGACCCACCCGACGATTGCCCGTCGAAGCCCAGTTGCTCCTTCATCGATTCGAACTGCCGACTGGCACCGCCGAACATCTCGCCGATTCGTTCAGGGTCAGCGCCCCACATCGACATCTCGGCGGCTGCACCTCTGGCAACCTTAAGGTTTCGGTGAACCAGCTTGCCAAGACCCTTGGCCATGTCGATGGCGCCATCTTGGGGTGCGCTGCCGCCGGCTCCGCTAGCCGTTGCCATTTCATCGAGCTTCGCCGCGAGGTCGATCTTTTTGTCCATGCGGACCTTGCGCTCGAAATCGAGGTATGCAAGCGACATTCGCATGGCACCGTTGCCATCGGTGATGGAGTGGTGAACTTTCACAATGAGCGCACCACGATCGTCGTGACACCCGTCGATGATGTGCATTTCCCATAGAGGCCTAGTGCGATCGAACGGAATCTGGCCAATTCGAGTGGCCATTTCGCGTAGGTCGGCATTCGAATTGGCTTTGGCCGGCATGGCAACGTGTCGAACATGATGTTCGAGCTCGAACGCAGTGTCGATCACCCAGCTTGGGTTAGTGAACCGACCGAATCCGGGCTCGACCTTCTGAACCAGCCTGGGAATGCTGAGGGTGGCCTTGGCCATGCGGCGGCGGAACTTCTCGAAATGGACCGGGCGGTCGAGCATGATCAGCATCGAGCCGCTCGGGTTTAGCCAAGGGTCCTTTTCGATGTTCCACATGAGCGCTTCGGCATCGCTCATTGCTGCTTCGAACGTGATGTTTGGGTCGGTCATGTGTCGGTCCCCGGTCGACGATCCTGTTCGGCGTTGGGATCGCCACTGTAGCCAGGAGGAAATGTTGCCATTAGTTCTTCGTTGGTTGGGTCGTGTTCGACTTTGGCCTCAGGCGGCAACAGCTCGGAGATGGCGGCCATGATGGCGCTGGTATCGGCGTCGATGTCTTCGCCGGTTAACTCGACTGGATCGCCAACGGTCACCGTAATGGTAGGTGGATTAGTCACGTCGAACGATGGAAGTTTCTGGCTGCGAGGCCACACCTTCTCGGTTCCCCACAGGCCTACGGGAATCACCGTGGCGCCACTGGCGGCCGCCAACTTGGCAGTTCCCCACCGGCCCTTGAGCTCTGGTTCAAAAAAAGCAGGACCTCTCGGGATTGTTCCTTGAGGCATCAACATAACCAGTTCGCCAGCCTTAAGAGCCTCGATCGCGTGAGCCAAGGGTTCGTCCGAACCAGTGCCCCTGTCGACTCGGATACCGCCCATCGCGGCCGCTATCTGGCCAAGTACGGGAGTATCGAACACCTCCTTCTTGCCGAGGAAGCGGGCCGACCGTCCGGCTTTGGCGATGAGCATTCCCATAACTGTCGAGTCGTAGTAGCTGCGGTGATTGGCCACCACGATTGCCGACCCATCGGAAGGGATCTTCTCGATGTTCTCGATCTGGATCTTGGCATTGGGTACGAGTTCAGGGCGACTAAGTGGCCTAATGAACTCTTGGAGTTCTCGCCCCGCAATCGTGACCACACCTGGCGGTTTCCCGAGGCTCCGTATGGGCCAACCTTGCAGGGTCGCCACCGCCGCCAACCTGGGGTCGGGGTTCACCGCGCACGGGTGCCCGACTCCTGCCAGCATCGCCGCGTCGTAGTAACTGTCTGAGTAAGCCCAACTGTCTCGAGTATCGACGCCATGGGCGGCGCACCAGTCTCTGACCTCCAGCCACTTGTCTCTAGCCCACACGAAACGGCCATCGATACCACCGGAGAAGACCTCACCATCGGCGCCAGTGGTTGTTTCCCATTTGGTCGCCAACACATCGTCGACTTCGAGAGCGCGCGCCAAAGGTTCGACTAGCTGCATCGGGCTCGACGTGGCCATAACTATCGGGCGGCCGGCATCGCGGTGACGGGCGAACTCGATCGCGACAAATGACTCGACAAGCTCGATCAACTCTGGAACCGCGGCCTCGGCTGCGGTCCTGACGGCATCGGTCGACCAACCCTTGGCGGCGCGCGACGACGCCTTGGCTAAACGCATGGTCATTCGGGTCTCGCCGGCAAGACCAAACAGACTGTTGAGGGCCGACAACCCTGGAATGTCGACGTCGGGGCCTAACCCCTGATCGCGAAGGGTCCGCTGGAAAACTGCGCCGGACGACCCCCCAAGAAGGGTGCGATCTAAGTCAAAAAAAGCCGCCCCGGTCATGAGGTTGCTCCGCTAGTTGTTGGTTCGTTGGCGGTTATGTAACTGCGGTACACACTAAGCAGAGCATCCTTTTGGCCGTCGGTGAGCCGGGTATCGGTGCGAATAGCAACCTCGGAGTCTGGGGCCACAGCTGCTTCGCCAATTCTGGCCTCAAGCAGGCCGGCATATGACAGCATTGTTTCGACTTGAACGTTTAGGGCCTTGGCCAGCGATTTCAGCACCCGAATCGAGGGTTGGTGAAGGCCTCTCTCGATCTGGCTGACGTACGGGTCGGAAAGATCTGTGAGTTTGGCCAACTCGCGCTGGCTCAGAGCCTTCAGACGGCGTTGGCTCTTGATGAACGAACCTAAACGGTCGTCGGTGGTGCTGTCGGTCATGGGAGGCTCCGGTATGTCAGTTTCTAGCGTGTCTGCGATGGGTGCGTCTAGTTGGGAGCGTCAGCGACGATCGGATCGGGGGCGAAGCCCGAGCAGCGGCATCAGGCCGACATCTTGGATGAAGACTTCTTGGCCGTGGACTTTGGCGTCGACGCAGTGTTGGTTGTGCTCTTGGCAGCCTTGGAAGAGTTGGTTGTGCTCTTGGCAGCCTTCGCGGAAGGAGTCTTTTTGGTTGCTGGGGCAGCTGGGGCCCATGCGGCTACAACACTCTTGGCAAACGAACGGTTCATTTCGATGCCTCGGTCGGCCATAGTGCGGCTGTTGTTGAGCAGTTCGCGAGCGGTAGGGAACTCGACCGAAGAGATCGAACCCAGGTTGAGGTCGCGTCCCTCTGGAAGGCGATCGCGTACCTTGGTGAAGACCTCTTCGATCTGATCAGCAATGGCGTCGAAGCGTTCTTTGGCTTCGGTTCGGCCCTTGTCGGAGAGTTCGATGAACTTGGTTTGCAACTCGGCGCTGGCATCGCTGGCGCGGCCAGCGACATCGGCCAGGCGCGGCGAGCGTTCGTTCAGCTCTGCCGCGGCCTTGGTGTTGATCTCGACAATTCGATCTTGGAGGTCTTGTGAGCCTTGGAGGATCTTGTCCTGCGCTTCTTGGATGCGGTCCAGCAAGATGGTGGTTTCGGTTGACATATTGTGCTCCGGTTGTTCGGGGTTTGGTTACTCTGAGTATTCTTAGATTGGGTTCCTGGGAGCTACTTAGCTCTTGCGAACTATCCTTAGCATAGCAGGATGCAAGGTGCTGTCAATCGTTTGCGTACTATTCTTCGCACGGCTGACCAGAACCTCGATCAAGAGGCAATCCATGACCAATCCAGACAGCGGCGGCTCCGAAGTTCGCCTTATCGATTTCGCTCGGTCGCTGCTCGGCGATTCGGTCGCTGGCCTAGTAGACAGAGAGTTACGTGTCGGCGACGTAGTGGTTCAAATAGACCAGCTGCGCTTTTCGAACGTAACCACCGAGGCTCTCCCCCACCTCGAGCGAATGGTTAGACACGCCGCCAACGCGGCGACAGCGGGTCCATTCGATCCGCTGCGGTTGCTAAAGACCAGCCTCAATGCCATGAACGACAGCCTTGATTCGGCGCGCGTTGCCGCTCAACTAGCGCAACAACAACTTCGAGAGGCAGCCGCAGGCCGAATCTCGATCGGTAGCGACCTTTTCGGCCAAAGCAGCCGGGTAGCTACTCCGCAAGTCGAGTTGGACCACCTAGTTGCTAGATGCCCCCGGCTCTGGCTGCACGTGGCCCAGTTAGGGCAAACACCGATGATGCGACCCACCCCAGGCATGATCGACCTCGAATTCGACGGTGTCTCGCTCTCAGGTCATGTTGGATACGAGAAGTTACTCCAAGCAGTAGCCGGGCAACTTCGGTGTTGCCTGCGCCCAATCCGAGAACAGGCGCCAGTACAGGGGAGTTCACCCATAGCAGTTACCGGAAGGTGGCTCCCGGCCGCTATCCGTACGCCGCTAACCGTTACCGTCGATGGCTCTGCTGCCATCGTGGAGGTCGGTTGCCTCGCTATTGGGCGTCGGCGACTACGCCTTCCGTCGCGACTTCATCAACGCCACGAGTTCGAGCCGCTCGGAGCGTCGGCCACACTCACCTCGGCGACATTCGACGAAACTGGTCTCGTGGTAGAGGCGACGTTGCCCCCGATCCGTTGGCAACTCGACAGCCGTCGCGTCAAGGCAATGCTCGCCTTGTCGGCTTCTTCGCCACGATCAACCGCGACCTTTTAGCCAAAGTCGGCTCCTGTGGCGTCGAACTCGGTGGCGTCGAATTCGGCCAACGCGTGATGAGTCGAGCCCAAGGCTGAACTACCATGTCGATTCGTGGCAACCGACGACAAAGCAGCACGGTTCTATCCCGTGACAAAGGCCCTCCTTGGCCCTGCGTCGCGCCGTCTCTGGAAGACCAAGATTACAGGCCTCGATGGTGTGCCAGAATCAGGTCCGGTGATTGTGGCCGCAAACCACATTTCGTTCCTCGACTCAACGCTGTTAATGGGTCTCTTGCCCCGCCAAGTCCGGTTTGTGGGCAAGGCCGAATACATGGACGATTGGAAGACCAAACACCTGTTTCCTGCCATGGGCATGATTCCCATAGATCGAAGCGGTGGCTCAGCCAGCCACAAGGCCCTCGATGCCGCCGCAGAAGTGCTCGACAATGGCGGCATTTTTGGCATCTACCCAGAAGGAACACGATCCCGCGACGGAAGGCTCTACAAGGGGCGCACTGGCGTCGCTCGGCTCGCGCTACGCACCGGGGCCGTAGTTGTTCCGGTGGGCATCGTCGGCACCGACAAGATCCAACCCCCCGGGGCTAGAGCGCCCAAGTTGTTTCTGAAATGCGAATTCAACTTCGGCCGACCAATCTCGCCAGCGCGTTACCAAAGACGTGTCGACGACGGACGAGTGTTCCGCGAACTCACCGACGAGATAATGTTCGAGATTCGCGAGCTCTGCGGCCAAGAATACGTTCATCACTACGCCGGTAAGCCCGACAGTGGCGAGAAGCCCCAAACTTCGGCCGAAGCGCTCAAGGCTGGTTAAGGCGACAGCCTTAGATACCCAATAGCGGTTGGGCGTTGACCGGGGTTCCATTGACGCGAACCTCGATGTGCAGGTGAGCACCGGTAACGAAGCCGCTATTTCCGACCGTGCCAATCGTTTCACCCTGAGCGACCGAGTCGCCAACAGCAACAAATGTCGACGTCATATGGGCGTACACCGTCGCCACCCTGTTTCCGTGATCGATCACGACGGTCAGCCCGTAAGCCGACCTCTGATCGACGGCGACCACCACACCCGCGGCGCTGGCCCCAAGCGGAGTTCCGCTAGGGGCAGCGATGTCAGTGCCCCCATGGAGAATGCTGACGCCCCATATCGGATGTACCCGAAAGCCAAACACCGACGATACGCGGCCAGGAACAGGGGAAACAAAGTCCTCGCTCAAAGGAACTCCGACCGATTGGCAAGCCTGAACGTACGAAAGTTGTTCTGCGATCGAGGTGCTGTCGATTGTCGATGCCGCCGCAACAAACCCTGGGCGTGGCACCTCGACCGAGGTCGTGAACCACCAGGCACCCTGCTTGGACACCACGCCGCCTCTGACGGCAACACTCTGACAAGTCGCCTGGGGCGCGGGGTCGCGTTCAACCGGACCGAACCCCTCAACCTGCCCATCGCCGTACAGCACCCAATAGCCACCATTTTCGGTACCGATGGCCAGGGCATCCTGAGATCGTTGAGGGTCGAGGCCTGAACCGCCAAACGATGCCGTGCCGAAGGTGAAGATGCCGCCATCGCGAGCAAGCAACCAATAACCAGCTCCTTGGTCGGAAATAGCCATCGCCGTGATGGGTTCGTTCAGCGAAATCGCGCCAGTGGAACCGTGGAACACAGCATCACCGAACGAGAAGATGCCACCATCAGAGGCGACAAGCCAGTAGCCGTCGCCCGTCGCGGTCGATGCAATGCCAACCACCGGTTCGCTAAGAGCGACGCCACCCATCGATCCGCGAAACACCGCGTCGCCGAAGGCAAACACCCCACCGTCAGACGCCACCAACCAGTAACCATCGCCGCTGCTCGTTGCGGCCATAGCGATTACGTCATCTTGTAACTCGAGCCCGGCCAAGTCGCCAGCATCTGTTGCGCCGTCTAGGGGTACAACGTCTGGTCCTTCGGCCGCAGCGGCCAACCCGGCGAACCCGATCCAAAGCGCCAGCAGCACCGACCCAATCGCGACGGCCCGTAAACCAATGGACGTGACAGTCCGAAAACCGATGGAACTTAGGCGAGGTTGACACATGTTGGGGGCGATTCAAGCAGCTCAAACTCCCCAAGTGGTGGCAATCAACGGCAATCTCGCAAAGTTCGCCCAAAGTAGGACGTATACGGCATCAAATCTTGCCAGGCCCTAGCATCGGTGGTCTGTGGAGTTGCCCGTCGTTCCCCCAATCAAACCAATGTTGGCCAAGGCCATACCGGCCATCCCAGAGACAGGCGGCATGGCATTCGAACCCAAGTGGGATGGCTTCCGATGCATCGTGTTTCGAGATGGCGACGAGGTATTCCTTGGTTCTCGCAACGAACGTCCTCTCACTCGCTACTTCCCTGAACTAATTGAGCCGTTAAAACACAGCCTGCCAGACAAAGCCGTTGTCGATGGCGAGATCATCGTCACCATCGACGACCACCTCGCTTTCGACGCCCTTCAGCAACGAATCCACCCAGCCGAGTCGCGGGTGCGACGTCTCGCAGCCGAGACGCCAGCTGAGTTTGTGGCCTTCGACGTTCTGGCACTCGGCTCGAAGTCGCTGATGAACACCCGGTTCGACGCCAGACGATCAGAGTTGGAACGTATCGGCGATGGCTTCGAGCCACCAATTCACATCGCAGCATCGACACTCGATATCGCTGTTGCCAAGGCTTGGCACCGTAGCTTCGAGGGGGCCGGACTCGACGGCCTCATCGCCAAACCCCTCGACGGCATCTATGAGCAGAACAAACGAAAACAACTGAAGATCAAATACACCAGGACCGCCGACGTAGTTGTAGCCGGGTTCCGCATCCACAAAGACGGCAAAGGCGTCGGTTCGCTGCTGATAGGACTACACGACGAACATGGAGCGCTGCATCACATGGGTGTTGCGGCCAGTTTTGGCGCCGCCAAACGCGCCGAACTTCTGGGCTTACTCGGCCCCCAGGTTCTCGACGATCCGTCTACCCATCCGTGGTCGTCATGGATGCAAGCCGAGACTCATGCCAAAGGCACACTTATGCCTGGCGCGCCACACCGCTGGAGCGGGGCCAAGGGCACCCAAGCATGGGCACCGCTTGGCTGCAGTCTTGTGGTCGAGGTCAAGTACGAAGGCACACTCAATGGCCGGTTCCGGGGCACAACCCGAATGGTTCGCTGGCGCCCTGACCTCGATGCGCCGTCGTGTTGTTACGACCAGCTAGTGGTGCCGGAGCCCTTGGGTATCGGCTCGGTCTTGAACCCGTGACGATTCTCGTCGATGCCGCAATTTGGCCGTGGCGCGGTCGGCGTTGGGCTCACCTGATCTCCGATGTTTCGTACGACGAACTGCACGAGTTTGCAGTGTCGATCGGGGTTAGAAGGGTCGGCTTCCAGGGCGACCACTACGACATCGAGTCCGAGACGAGAGCGATTGCCGTCGAACAAGGAGCGGTCGACACCGACTCCCGCCAAATTGTGCGACGGCTACGAGCATCGGGCCTACGGATCATTCCCGGTCAGAAGCCGCCAAGTTGGCATGTGATCACCAAACGAATGACCGTCGTCGACGACGCGAGCCTCAAGACCGCTCTGGTTTCCGACGTCTTCGGCTCAACCACCCACCGGTTTGTAAACGCTCTTTCGACCGATCTAGTGCGCATCGGCGGCGTCGAAGCCACACTGGTCAGCAGGCCAGTCGAGGCTGCTCTCATCCTCTCGGTCTCGGGACCAAGCTCAGCGCTTCGGCTCGAAGTCTCCGACGTGTTGGCCCGCAACGCTTCGCCCGATGGGGTGACTGTCTTTGTCTCGGGCTACGGCGAAATCGTGGTCGAGGTCATAGAGAACCAGGAACCATCGCCACCAGTAGGTTGGATCGAGACCCGAACCACCGCATCGAGTCATCTCTAATGGCCCGCTCACAACTGTTCCAGAACACCAGCGGTGTCGGCTCTGTTGCCAAGCCCGATGCCGCCGAGTTCGATGCCGTTGTGGTCGGAGCCGGCCCCAATGGGTTAGCCGCAGCAGCTCGCATCGCCAAAGCAGGTGGCAAGGTGCTCGTCTTGGAAGCGAATGCCGAGATCGGCGGAGGAGTTCGGTCTTTCGACCACAACGGTTATCGCCACGACTCATGCTCGACCATTCATGCCCTGCCTGCCGTTGCCCCGCCACTGAAACTACTCGGGCTCGTCGATGGCTCAGACTCGCCGGTACAAGGTCAGCAGCGCGCCTCGGCACCAATTCGTTGGGCCCACTTTCCGATCGAGCTGGCCCACCCACTGCCCGACGGCGAGACGGCCTTTCTGCATCGCGATGTTGGCCAGACCGCCGAAGGCCTAGGCCAGGATGCGCGGCGCTATCAGAGCCTCATTGGTGATCTTGTCGACCGGTGGGATCACCTAGCCCACGACGTGCTGACGCCGATGGTGTCGATCCCCCGACATCCCGTTTCACTGGCCCGCTTCGGCCTACCCGCATTGCTGCCTGCGACCACAGCGCTGCGCCGGCTCTTTACCACTGAGCGGGCGCGTGCTCTCTTGGGCGGCAACGCGGCCCACGGCTATGTAGCGCTAAACAAGCCGCTCACCATGGCCTTTGGTCTCATGTTGCAGATCGGTGGCCATGTTGGTGGTTGGCCTGTGGCCACGGGCGGAAGCTCCACAATCGCCAGCGGTTTGGCCTCGGTGATCACGAGCAACGGTGGCACCATTGAAACCTTGAGCCGGGTTACCAACATGGCCAAACTTCCGAGCCACCGCACCCTTTTTCTAGACACCACGCCCGCGGTCGCTCTGTCGATCTCGGGTCTTGACCTACCTTGGCGACGAAAGCGGGCCTACCGCAACTTCGGTCACGGTGCCGCCGCATTCAAGGTCGATTTCGAACTGTCGGGTCCAATGCCGTGGGCCGATCCCCAAGTTTCTCAAGCGGGCACGGTTCACCTTGTGGGCGGGTTCGACGAACTAGTCGCGGCCGAAAGCACCGTCGGCTCCGGACGAATGCCGGTTCGGCCCTTCGTTCTTGCGGTCCAAGCTTGTGTGGCCGACCCTCAGCGAGCACCGTCTGGTCACCACACCCTCTGGACGTATGCTCACGTTCCTTCAGGCTTCGCCGGTGATGCCCTACCCCACATCGAGGGCCAACTCGACCGATTTGCGCCTGGCTGGAGAGATCTGGTGGTTCATCGCCACGTGACCACACCAGCGGTCCTCGAAGCAGGCAACGCCAACTTTGCCGGGGGCGATATCGGCGGTGGAAGCTACGGCGGGCTTCAGTCTGTCGCCAGACCCACCTTTGGGCCCCACCCATATCGCACCGGAGCCCCAGGGGTCTACTTATGTTCGGCCTCTACCCCACCAGGGGCCGGGGCTCACGGCATGGGCGGCTGGAACGCAGTGGCCGACGCCCTCAACCGCGAGCTGCGACACCTGGCCTAACGAAACCCACCGGACCTAAGTACGGCCGTGGTGGTTAGATCTGTTGGTCGAACAGTCCCATCAGTCGTGAATGAGACGCGTCCGCGGTTGCACCGTCTAAGTGACAATCTGGCTAAGGTTGGCTAATTCTGTGACTGAGAGTGGCGGTATTGGCTTCTGGTTGGCTGTCCCACCCCCTGGGTATAGTCGTGCCTACAGCACGACCGGTGCAATCGACTTCCCCCTGTTGATCAAGAGAGAACTTGCCTTCGGGAGTAGTCATGTCAATTTGTGAGTTGCCTAGTCGGGCCGATCAGAAGTCGCAGTTCGATTCAGCCGAACTCGATGCTGAGAGGAATCGTGCATCGTCGTTGATTGATCTTGGTGGACGGCTGACGAACCTGCATTGTCGTCTTGTTACCGAGTCGGTGTTGTTTGCTGATGGCCCGATCTGGATCGCTGACGGCTGCGCGTTAGATCGCTGAGCGGCTCGATGTTTGTGCGGCCACGGCGCGTGAGTGGATTCGGGTTGGCCGTGCTCTCAGTGGTCTTGGCGCAACCGCCGATGCGTTTGAACAGGGCCGGTTGACGTTCGCCAAGGTGCGGGCTATCACCCGCATCGCGACGGCCGAGAACGAGGCCGAGTTGTTGCTCATCGCCCAAACAACCCCGGCCGCATTCATCTCGGATACGACCACACTCCCACCTACGTCGTTAGCCGCCACACCCAGACCGACGAACTAGAACTCCGCTGTGGCCCCTGCCACACCGCCAGGCACAACAAGCTCTCGCAGGATCAACTCGCCCAGAATTACACGTCGCGCAGTCCGTCGAACACGAGGGCAACAGCCAAAACAACCAATACGACTCCGGCTCCCCGCACCCCAATAGCGCTAACCGCCGTGGGCCAAACCCGCTTCGGCCGATCCGACACGCCGATGAGCTGACTGACCAATATCGCCAGCACCGCTGCAAACATCGCGGCGAGCAGTGTCACGAGTACGCCATGGTCGCTTCCCACCGATATCGCGACCAACACCAGTTCGGGGCCGATCAACACAGGATATGCAACCGGCCACAACCAGCCACTTGCCATCTCTGCGGGCCCTTCGGCGGCCAAACCCCAGCCAAGGACACGGGCCAACCCCAGCGCCAGGACCGCTAACCCCGTCGCAATCCGAAACGTTTCGGTATCGACTTCGAGAGCATCAAGCAGCGGACCCGACGCCATGGCCAAAACTCCGACGAGCCCAGCAACAACAGCACCCGCTCGAACCATCGTTCCCGCTGACAACCGTTGGTTGTTACCAGCCGCCGCCAACCGCCACCACCCCACCGACATCATCACCAGAAGGATCGCTCTCGCAGTCATGGGCCTGGCACCTCTTCGTCGGCGAACAGAATCCGCCTCGTGTCGATCAGCGCCGACAACGTGTGCTGCTGATCATCGACCTGGGTAATGTCATCGGTGAACCAAGCGCCGATTTCGCGCGAAGCATCGGCCACAACATCGTCGGGTCCCACCTGACGGGCTACAAGAAGCGACGCGGTGCACTCCAACCGGGCCGCTAGCTCGTCTGACCGACCTTCCAACGGTCCGGCACCGACCACTGTGGCTCCATCGGCTACCAGAGCTAGATTCGCCAAACCCTCCCCCATAGCCCCAACCCCGGCCCCAAGAGCCTGGCCGAAACGCAGCACGTTTTGGAGACCACGGCCTGTGCGTTGAGGTTCGACCCGGCTCATCAAGGCAAAGTCACTAGCCAAGCGCGCCGCATACTGCGGTACCCCGTCAACGTTTTGGGTTACCTCGGGCCCGAGTTCGGCCATGGCGTAGGCAGTCCAGTGATCGGGCTGACGCAGAAGGTATGACTCATTGGCACGACGCTCGTTGGCCACGTAGCTGACAATCCGGATCGCTTCGTCTGACCATCGCTCAGCGGGGAACTCGGTTCCCAGAAGGGCTAGAGCCCAAGCGGCCTCGCCGGTGGCGAACAGGCCATACCGGCCAGGCACAGGCGCCGACCGCCGAACATCAAAAAAACCAAGGGGCGCTCCGCTGGGTTCGATCTGGCCGACCAGAAACCGGCCAAGGGCACGAGCCGTGTCGTCGTTTGTGGTGTCGCCCGTTGCCTGGCGGCGGTGCATCAGCGCCGCCACAGTAAGCGCAGCGGTGCCAAGTTTGGCCTCCCGGCCAGGATCGGCAACCGCCAGACTCTCGCTACCAGCATCGACCAGCCTCTCAAACAGGAACTCGAGCGACAGGTCGGCATCGGCCAACCAGCGCTGATCCCCGTCGGCCACCAACTGGTATAACGAATTGGTCATACCAGCGTGCCTTACGAGGTTGTACCCACCAAGCGAGGTGCCGGTCGAACGGTCGTAGCGGTAAAGAAAGCGACCGGAATTGTCGAGGTTCGCGGTAGCCCAATTGGCCGCTCGGTCGATAGCCACGCTCACTTGGGTTTCGTCGACTGACCCGCACTCTTGGGGCGCGATCAGCCCGATGCGAAACACCGACAAGCCAACAGCCCAAGCAACCAGGTGCAGCCCGAAGCGTGTTCGTCGCGATCGGCCCATGCGAGAAATCTAACGGCTTTGGTCGCGTCTGAGAGACTATCGACGTGTGGCCACGAACGCAGCCAAGACAACGAGTGTGGATGGCCCTTGTGAGCGTGCTCGCATTGGCCGCCATGGTCGGGCCTGCACTTCGGCCTACACCGCGCGATTCGTTCCCGCTATCGACCTACCCGATGTTCTCTTCGCTCATCCAGCCCGTTGCGACAGTGCAACTCGCGGTCGGTCTCGATTCGGACCGCAACGACATCACTCTTAGCCCTGAGCTCATTGCTGGCACCGACGAGGTCATTGTGGCCGGCTCCACACTTCGCCAGGCCGTGCTAAACGGAGCGACGGACACGATGTGTATTGAGATAGCTGACCGCATAGCCGCAAAGGGCAATCTGAACGCCATCGCAGTGGTTGAAATACGGTCAGACACCCTCGATGCCGTTGCCTGGTATCGGGGCGACAAAGAGGCGATTGACCGCACAGTGCACGCGTCGTGCGACATCGGTCGGACTCAATAGATGAGCGCCGTTCACGACATTGCCGACCATCCAACAGCGCACCAAACTCACCGTCGGGGGCTGTGGCAGGCCCCTCCGGAACGGTTGGCGGTGGTCCGAATCGCTGTGTTCAGCTACGCCGCTGTGTATCTCACGATCCGTTCGGTCACCATCATCGACATTGGCGACCTCCCCGCGAGCCGCTTTGACGGGGTCGGCGGCGTCTTCTGGCTCGACTCGCCGCTTAGCCCAATGGTCTTGGGAGGTCTTTTGGTCGGAACTGTTGTTACCTGCGCCATGGGCGCGCTTGGCTGGAACTATCGGTTGAGTGCGCCGGCGGCGACACTCGGGGTACTCGTCATCTTGTCGCACCGGCTCAGTTGGGGTCAGGTGCTTCACACCGAGAATCTCATCGTCATGCACACCGCTATTCTGTCCGTAGTACCAGCCGCCGACAGATGGTCGCTCGACCACCGAAGATGTCGCCGCCGAGCAGAGTCTCCGTCGACCTACGGGTGGGCGCTACAACTGATGGCAGCCGTGGTTGGGCTTAGTTACGTCGTGGCCGCTTGGGCCAAGATTCGCAACGGTGGTCTCGACTGGATCAGTGGCGAGGTTCTACGCAATCACATAGCCCACGACAACCTTCGCAAACACCTACTCGGCGACGTATCGAGCCCGATCGCCCCGCTACTGCTTCGGCATCGGTGGCTCTTTGGGCCCATGGCATTTGGCTCGATAGTCGTCGAGTTAGCTGCACCATTGGCCGTACTGGGAAGCCGTCGGATGCGGTATCGATGGGTGGGGGCCATCTGGGGGTTCCACGCGGGCATTTTGGCCCTGATGGCGATTCTGTTCCCGTATCAGCTTTTGTTCTTTGCCTTCCTACCGTTCATAGACGGCGAACGACTGGTAAGCAGAGCTGCGTCGGTGAAACGACGGGTTCTAGCCAGCCAAAGAGAGGAGGTCTGACAAGCTCATTCCGCATCCCTCAAGCAGGTTGGCAAACGACTCGCCGTCGGAGAATTCAACGGCTGACTCGGCCGACCCGATGGCATCGACCAGACACTGAGCAGCCTCTTCATCGATGCCAATACCTAGCAACACAGGCAGGATCGCCTGCGCGAGAGCTGGGTTTCCGGCCAGCGGAGACAAAGCCTCGAACGTGCCCTCGAAACCTTCGCTACTGTCGCCACCGACGGATCCGGACGATCCAAGCGACGCCAAGTCGCCGGCGGTCATGCCGCATTCGGTAAGTGTGTCGAGGAAATCCGGGCCGAATGCATCGGCGCCGACGAGGCCTCCTTGGGACAAAGCGTCGCGCATCACACACTCAGCGATCTCCTCGTCGATGCCCAAAGTTGTTAGCCCACCCAGAATGTCATCGCGGCGTGGACCATTGAGCAGCGCATCGATGTCGGCATCGCTAAAGGTGGTCGAATCGACGGTGTCAGTCCCGTCAGCGACATCGTCGGTGATTCCACAGACGGTTTCGTTGTAGGTGTCGATGGTGTCGTTGTACTCGTCCATACGTTCATCGTCGAGGATCTCAAGCTGCTCATCTGTCAAGGCGAGCACCTGGTAGTCGACACTGGCGAAGAGCTCAGTCATCTCGTCGAAACGAGCGAAGAAGTAGTCCCAGTCGACGTCGAGATCAGCCGGCGCATTTCTGGCCGAAGCCCGCATCTGTGGCAGCACATCTCGGAACAAGATCTCGAACTGCTCGCCGAAGCCAACACCCGAGGCCTCGATCTCGTCGGTTTGGTCCGAAATCTCACGGGCCGTTTGACACCAGTCGCTGTTAGCTGAGCTCACTGGTTCGGCGGCGACCGCGGTGGTGCCGGTCGAGCCGCTGCCATCGTCGGTTGAGGTTGTTGTAGGGGCCTCATCACCTCCGTTGCTAACGGCATCGACGGCAGCATCGCTGTCGCCACAAGCGCTCAGAAACAGCATCGCGGCCATCAGAACTGAAAGTAGACGTCTCATTAGAACCTCTTGATTGTTCGCGAATCACGCACGGTGGATGACCGCAGTCTGTTCCAACACTGTCGACCGCGCGATGTAACAGCGTAACCGCTAAGCGTCGAATATCGGGCTCATGGGACCAACGGGCTCTTCAGAATTCAGCGGGGTGGTCATGATGAGGAGTAGGTTTCCAGTTGAGTCAGCCAGCGGACTACCGGCATTGCTCGAAGCCCGCCAAGGGCCATTGGTCGCAACACCGTTAGTCGTGACCGGGGCCGGTTGGCTAATCTGCAGCCAACTCGGGCGCTATCGGGCGGGTAGGAGCCGGCCCGAGACGGTCGTGAGATCGTACATCTCGAAGGTTTCGATGATGTCGGCCATGTCGTCGGCTTCGCCGTGATCGTCCTTGCTTTGGTCGGTGTCGAGGTAGTCGTAGAGATCGCTTCGGTTGGCGAAGGTCACCCAGACCACCACGGTGTTGCGTTCTCGGTCGACGCCGACCTGGCGGGCCATCAGCCAGAGACCTTGTCTTCCACTTTTTCGCTGGGGGCGCGAGCGGTACAGCGTCTGGCGGGAGATGGCGGTGTTCTCGGCGATCGCCGCCATGGTGAGGTCCGAGCCGCCGTGTTGGGCCAGGAGCGACAGTGCACTGCCTGCAATCGATGCAACTTTGCGGCTTCGGTGGTCGAGGCGCGTGTGCTCCCAGCTTTCAGCCATTAATCGTCCATGGTGAGACACTCTGTCTTTGCATAGGCACAGGGTGTGACACGGGTGCCCGAAATCACTACCGGGATGGGGATAATCGTCGGCACTGCTCAGCGGGCAATACCGACTGACGGTTCAGGACTCCGCTCCGACAACTCAGGGTGATGGGACTGTCACTCTTGGATGCGAACGATCGGTATCTCGCCGGTACGGTCAGGGGTTAGCCGAGAAGGGCTCGCTCCGTCATCTTGCAGGAGCCCGGACTCAACGAGCTCGTGCCGCTGAATGTACCCGGCCACGAAGGCCTGAATAGTGGCAGCCGCAGGTAACGCCAACAGAGCACCGACCGCGCCCAAAACCCCAGTACCGGCAATTACGGCACCAAACGCTACTGCCGGGTGCATTTCCATAGTCTGGGCGGTAACCCGAGGCGCGAACAAATAGTTTTCTACTTGCTGGTAAATGACGATGGCCGCAAAGATCCACACGGCAGAAACGGGGTCGTCTAAGGCCGCAATCAGCAAGGGAACCACCCCCGCGATGTAGGTACCCACGACCGGGACAAACTGGCTGACCACCGCGACCCACATAGCCAACGGCAGCGGTGACGGCAACCCGACAAGAGTGAAGACGAGCCAGTGAAACAGGAACGAGAGCAGCGCCAGAAGGGCCCTGCTGTAGATGTAGCCACCGGTCTTAGAGATCGCCACATCCCAAATATGAAGCACTTCGACCTGGCGTCTCGGGCTAATGACCGAACAAATGGTGCGCCGGAAGCGGGGCCCGTCGGCAGTCAAGTAAAAGGTGAACAAGCTAATGGTCAGTAGCTGAAACAGCAGCCCAAGGATTGTGGTGCCAACGTCGATGAGGTTGCCGGCTACATCCTGAGCAAACGAGGCCGCAGCGCCACCGGCCTGGAATTCGGCCAACAGTTCATCGACGTTCACGTCGACGCCACGATCGGACAGCCAACCTTGGGCGCTTTGGATGTAGCCGGGCGCGTCGTCGACCAGTCGTTGGATCTGCTCGGCGAGCACAGAACCCATCGCCAGCAAGAACCCGGCCACAGCAAAAGCAACCACCGAAAACGACAACAGGGTGGCCATGCCGCGCCTCATACCGCGGCGGTTGAGCCAGTTGACAGCTGGTTCGAGCGCAAACGACAAGAACAGCGATACAAGCATCATGATCAGCAGACCACTCAGCTGCTTAACCAACCACTGACCGACCACCAGGCCGGCCGCACCGAGCATCGTTAACGCGATTGCTCGCGGCACCCACCCTGGCATCGGGTCGGAGCGATCTCCCAACCAGTGGCGGTCCGATGTCATGATGTCTCGTGACTGGCGTTCATGACGCCGACCAGGCCAAGTAGTTCGTCGTGAAGAAGGCCGTTCGATGCCAGACCGTGACCTCCGTCGTGCCTGCGCCGACCCTCGAGGTCTGTGAACTTGCCGCCAGCCTCGTCGATGATGACCGGCATTGGTGCGAGGTCCCATTCCGAGCAGATCGGATCGACCATGGCATCTGCTTTGCCAGTCGCAACCATGGCATAACCATAGGCGTCGCCCCACGTACGCATGTTCAAGCCTGCGCCATGAACGGCCATCAGCTGCTCGGCCGAGGCTTCGGCCCAATCGGTGGCGCACAGCAGCGAACCCTTCAGCGCGTTCGTTGTCGACACCTCGACTGTGGATCCGTTCGCGAAGCAACCTTTGCCGCGCGCTGCGCACACCGTTAGATCAAGCGCCGGGAAGTTCATGACCCCAACCTGGGATCCATCGGCGTCGATAAGGGCTAAAAGGGTCGAGAAGAGCGGAACACCCCTAACAAACCCATACGTTCCGTCGATCGGGTCAACAATCCATGTTCTTCCGGAGTCGCCACCTATTGTTCCGAACTCCTCGCCCAAGATTCCATCGTTGGGGTACCGCTCGATCAGCAACGTCCGGACGAGCTGCTCAGCGGCGCGATCGGCATCGGTTACCTCAGTTCCGTCGGCTTTGAGGTCGACCGTTAGGTCCTTACGCCACTGTCTAAGAGTTAGCTGCCCCGCTTGACACGCGATCGAAACGGCGTCCTCGAGCACAACAGTCAGATCCACGGACCCTATGTTGCCACTCGTAACACGATATATGCGACACCATCGCCATCGACGGGCCGCTAACTTAGGGACCGTATTGGAATCAACAGACATCACGGGCGATGCCCGCCGCGATCGGCGACCCCGGCGAGTGTCGACCCCCGATACCCATCGGCTTTGGATTGCCTCGTGTCTGCCTGCTGTTGTGGTGGTCGTCGCCGTTTGGTCCGTTCTGGTTTCGACATCGGCATCAAGTGAAGCTGCGTCATCTCAAGTTGTATCGGCAAACTCGTCTTCGCTTGCGTCCACCTCGACCAGCACGGCCCCCGCGGCGCCCACTTCGACCGCAGCCCTAGCGACCGTGACCAATGCCGACTCGAACATTGTCGACTCGCCGGCGCTCGCGATGTTTGTGGCCCAAAGTGTCGAGGTCGTCGGCGACTCGCTAGCGGCATCGGCGGCCGATGAGCTGCGGCTGGCGTTCGACCCGGCCACCGTTTCGGTCGACGCCGAGACCGGCAGACCCCTGCGAATAGCTGGCGTTGCACTGCGGGCCGCAGCGGCAACTCGACCAGACGTCATTGTGGTCGCGCTCGGAACCAACGATTGGGACGGACCTGCCGACTACGCCGAACAGCTCGACCAAGCCGCTGAGTACATAGCTGGCCCAAGTTGTGTCGTATGGGTGAACGTCCAGCAGTTTCGGCCTGGTCTGGCATCGGTCAATGCCGAGATCGACGCCGCGGCCAATCGCCACGGTTGGGTCATAGCCAACTGGAGCGCGCTCGCCGGGCCTGATGATCTACACACCACGGACGGATATCACCTCTCGCAGGCCGGTCAGACCTTATTCGCCGATCTAATAGCGGCAACTACGGCAACTGGCTGTTCATAGAGATCGTCAGTAACCCTCGTCGGCGAAGTCTGGTTGGCGCTTTTCGAAGAACGCCGTAACCGCCTCGACTTGATTAGGCGATCCGATCAACTCGGCCATTAGCCGTCGCTCATTGGCGAACGCAGTAGCAGTATCGACCCGGCCAAACTGGTTAACCAGACTCTTGGCCCGCCTCATTGCATCGGGGCTCTGTCTTGCAATCTCGGCCGCCAATGCCATCGCGTCGGCGTGGGTGTCAGCCGAAACCGAAGTAGCTATACCCAGAACGTTGGCCTCGGCCCCGTCGAACATTCGCCCGGTGAAGTACAGCTCCTTGGCCACATCGACGCCGACGAGCCGCGGCAGAAGCTCAGAAGCACACATGTCGGGGATCAAACCCCATCTCATTTCGAGAACAGAAAGCTTCGCGTCTGGATGAACAATACGAATGTCGCCGCCGAGCGCCAGCTGAAGCCCGCCCCCAAGAGCGTGGCCAGTAACGGCACAAATGACCGGCTGCGGCATCTCTTGCCATCCCCACACAGCCTGCTGACCTAGGTGGGTGATACGCCCGCCCGCCGAGAGGTCGACGGGCACAGCGGCACTGTCTGGGGCGGCGCCCGCGTTTGTCGCGTTAGGAGGCTGTTTAGCCATGGACTCAAAGTTACTGAAGTCGAGACCAGCGCAGAACGAGCGGCCCTCGCCAGACAGCACCACAACACGCACAGAACGATCCGTGCTCAGTTTGGCTGCGGTTTCGGCGAGGGCGCGAAACATGGCGTGATCGAGGGCATTGAGCTTGTCGGGTCGATTGAGGCGAACGTCGGCGATGCCATCGGTAACCGAGACGAGAACTCGATCCGGCTCGTCGTTGCTGGAAGTGAATGCACTCACGATCTGGCCCTTCGATTGGAATTGCATGCAGTCTGACCCACCGGCCGTGTCACTGCGCAACTGGCCGCGTTCTATGACGACGTAACTGCTAGTGCATACCCATCATTCGCGGTCAGCGACCGATGACAACCCACGGGTCTTGCGAGCGATCTACCTGATGGTCGTCGCCGGTCTAGTTGTCGCGTCGCTTGGTCTCGCGCGCCCCGGTTCCAACGCGGCAGCGAGTGGGCCCGGCGAACAACAACAGCTGACCGAGAGCGATTCGCAGCTCCACGAAGATGCCATCGGCCCAGGCACGGTTGTGGAGGCACCAGCTGGTTCTTCGGTCGCACCATCGACATTGGATTCGCTGAGTCTCGAGAGCGCCGCGTTTCGAGATGCACTCGCGACTCGGGATCGTACCGTCGAAGCCATCGCCACAGCCGAGCGACGGATCCCGGTGCTCGAACGAGCCCTTGTCGACCTCCGATCGGCGAACGAGCAGTTAGCCGATGGCCTGCCCCGACTTGTTGCAACCGCTGAGGCAGCCGATTTTGCCGTCGGTAACGCTCGCGACAACCTTGCCGAGCTAGCGGTGCTTCGTTACGTGTACGCCGATAGCAGGTCGGTTGTCGATGTACTCAGTTCGGGTGTCGAAGAACAGGCCAGAAACCTCGAACGCGACCTGGTGATCCGCACCGCATCGGCGGCCCACACGTACCTCCTCGGGTCGACCGAACAAACCCGCGCCGATGCCACCGGCGCCATCACAACCGCACGGTCGGGTGTGGTGGAGGTCGCGGTTCGGATCGATGCCCTATTGGGCGAGATCAGCCGCACCAGATCGGTGATCGAAACGCAGACGGCATTACTTCCTGGGCTCAATGACGACGTCGACGCTGAGCGTAAGGTCTCCCGAATCACTGGCTCTGACCTAACCGTGGTGGTGGTCGATGCCTATTTGAGAGCAGCCGAGACTATGCAAGCCGAGACGCCAGCATGTGGGGTCACCTGGACGCTGCTCGCTGGCATCGGTTACGTCGAGAGTCGACACGGGACTTACGGCGGGTCATCGGTTGGCCTCGATGGGCTGGTGTCGCCGTCGATTATTGGAATCGCCCTCAACGGCCAACGCGACACAGCTGTGATAACCGACTCCGACGGTGGCCGGCTCGATGGCGACACCGTTAACGATCGCGCTGTCGGGCCGATGCAGTTCATCCCGTCTACGTGGCGGGGCTACGGCCGCGATGGCAACGACGATGGCCGCGTCGATCCTCAGAACATCTACGACTCGGCTCTTAGCGCTGCGGACTACCTCTGTTCGCGCGGTTCGGTATCGACACCGGCAGGAGAGGTCGGCGCGATCCTGCGCTATAACTCGTCGATGGCCTATGTGCGGGCGGTGCAGGTCAACACGCAACGGTACGGCAAACTTGGCATAGACGTTCGGCCAAGCGACGCCGACGTCAGCGGCTAGTCCTAGCCGAGGGTTATGTCGAACCAACGCACTATGTGACGAGCCGCTATCTCTGCGGCAGGCCTTGAGCTGACGAGGTGGTCGGTGTCCAACAGCGGAATGAACGCCTTGGGTTGACGGGCCGCGGCGAAGTTCTCCTCGCCTTCGCTCACGGGCACAATCGTGTCGTCAACAGCGTGCAGAATCAGCAGCGGCCGGCCAAGTTCGCTGGCTAACGAACCTTGGTGGTGCTCGTCGAGATCCAGAAGAAACTCATTGCCGATATCGAACTGGCGTCCACCGATAACTACTGGAGCCCGGCCCAACCTACGAATCTCGGGCTCGGATTCGCCGAGCAGATGGCGCACGTGGTCTGGTGAGCTTGGTGCCCCTAGGGTCACGACGGAACGAACGGTCTTGAGGCGGTGAGCCGCCAGAATGGCTGCTGCACCGCCAAGGC
>CAZMUM010000003.1:0-81073 GCA_964569385.1 uncultured Acidimicrobiales bacterium | reverse complement strand
GAACGAACGGTCTTGAGGCGGTGAGCCGCCAGAATGGCTGCTGCACCGCCAAGGCTGTGGCCAAATAGGCCGCATGGCCCGTAACCGCGTTGTACTAACTCCATCGCGGCGCGGGTTAGGTCGCCGATGTTCGACGAAACTGTGGTGGCCGCAAAGTCGCCATCGCTGCTGCCGAGGCCAGTGAAGTCGAATCGCATGGTGGCGTAGCCGGCCTCTACCAGGGCCCCCGATATGCGGGTTTGGGTGTGGAGGTCCTTCGAACAGGTGAAACAGTGAGCCATCAGTACCGCGCCTTTGGCCCGATCGTCGGGGAGATGTATATCGCCGCGCAGCATCGCTCCACTGGTGCCCACGAACTCGATCGTTTCACGTCGCATCCGTCAAACCGTACCGCTTTGCTAACTTGCCCCCATGCTGAGGAACGCATTGACTGCGCTGGGACAACGTTGGGCGCCGAGAGTGTTGTGGGAGCTCGACGGCGGTGCCCTCGGGTTCAACGAACTGCGAGCAAGGTGCGACGCAATGTCGACCAGTGTCCTTGCCAAACGTCTTCAGGAACTCACCGACGTTGGCCTGGTGATCCTCGACGATTTCGACGCTTGGGAGTTGACCTCCCAAGGCGAACAACTCGTAGCCGGTCTCAAAACCGGACTAGCCGAATAGTTTCGGACCGACAGGCCCACCGCCACGGTGCACAAACCCCACTCAAACGCTTTTGGACTTTGGTTAGCCGCTGAACGGCCAGAAGCGTGCTTGGGGCGTGGCCGATGAATCTTGGACTGGTTCTGAGATCGGGAAGGTCAGTACCGGTACGCCCAGTTGGCGGGCGATCCGTTCAGCTGGCATTAGGGCCAATCGGCTCGAGGGCCCGGCGGGCCGATTTCCGAAGAGCACTACGAGATCCGCGCCAGTCGATGCTTGAGTTCTGACAACCGCACCGGTGAATGACTCGACGTTCAGGGCAATGAAGGTGAACTCACAGCCCGCCGATTCGACAAGGTGAGCAACAGAAGCCACGTGTTCATCGTCGAGCTCGCCGGGGATCAACAACGTCACGTGGGCATGCCATTTGGTGGTCGCCTCTAACAACCACTCGGGGACGTCAGTGTTTCGGGTCGCAGCAATAAGGACCTTGGCAGGCACCTCGTCGAACGATGACTCAACACTGGCAACAGCGTCGCTCTCACTTGAAATCGACTCCTTTTCATTCCTTAGGTTTCGAGCGACCAAAAGTGGCCCAACAAGTTCGAATAACACCACCGCGCCAAGAACTACCGTTGCGGCCTCGACCCCCTGGGGTTGGATGGATTCCGATGCGAGAACAGCAAGCCCCACGGCGACTCCTGCCTGTGGACTTTGGTCGACGCCGAGTTGTAAGGAGCGTCTGAAGGTGAGTCCGCCAAGTGGACCACCGATAGCTGCGCCAACGATCTTGGCCACAACCCTGAACACGATGTAGACGAGACCAATAAGACCAACACCGGGAACTTCAGAAAGGTGAATCGATGCGCCGGCAAGCGCAAAGAACAGCAAATAGAGAGGCTGTTCGATCGACTTGATGGTCCGGAACATTCGCTGAGCGACCGCCTGGGGCGCTACTGACGATGCAGTGGCCCCGGCCACAACGGCCGCTAAAGGCAACGAGATTTCGATCTGGCGCGAAATTGCCCAGCCCAGAAGAAGATGCACACCGACAAAGAGCAGCAACTCGCCAGAAGTTTCGATCTGGCTGCCCACTTTTGCGATGAACAAGCCGCCAAGAAAGCCGAGCACGGCGCCGCCGATGCCCAACTGGATAAAATCGAAGACCGCAGACGAGATTTTGGCGTCGTCGTTGGCCAAAAGTACAGCCACCGGCAAGACCGCCGCAAAAGTGACGGTAGCCAACGCGTCGGAGACGGCGTGTGTCGAAACCAAGCCGCGGCTATAGGGGCTCGACGACTTGGTTGTTGACACGACATGGGCAATCGTGAGCGGTGCGCCCGCGCCAGCCAGAGCAGCCAGTAACAACGACACCGATTGTTCGGCGCCGACCCATTGGGTTGCAAAATAGACAGTGAAGGCCGAGATCACGTACTGGATAACACCAGTAGTTACTGACCATCGCGCTGCCTTGAGCGCTCGAGCTGAGACCCGTTCGCCGATTACAAACATCAGCACAGCCAGAGCAATTTCGGTTGCTGGTTCTAGGCTCACGAGGTCGGCGCTATCGATCAGCCCTAGGCCTTCGGGGCCAAGAACAGCGCCGACGAGCAGGAACCCAACCAGCTCGGGCACATTCCGACGCGCCAGAACCCGACTAGCCAGATATGCCAACCAAGCCAGCAGCGCGAAGGCTGCTAACCCATCAGTCAACGAGGAACTTCCTCGACAACAACGGAGTCCATGACGTCGCCAACAGCCATAAGCAAGGCGACATCCATCCCGCTGGTGACGTAGCCGAACAGGTTGTAGGCCTTTGTGAGCTTCGAGGTGCAGTCGTCGATGCAAATGAAGAACTGCGAGCCGTTGCTGTTTGGTCCGCTGTTGGCCATCGCGATCGCACCTAGTGTGTATTCGCCGATTACCGGTTCGTCGGCGAACTTGTAGCCCGGATTACCCGTGCCACTACCTTCTGGGCAGCCACCCTGGACGACGAAGTCTGGTACGACCCGGTGAAATGTAAGACCGTCGTAGAAGCCGTCGCGGGCGAGGTTTACGAAGTTGTTGACCGTCGCTGGGGCCAATTTGGGGTCGAGGGCCATCACGATGGTGCCTTTGGATGTCGAAATCGTGACTTGGTAGACAAGATCGGTGTCAATGTTGAACTGTGGAGGGGATGTCATGGCGTTTAGTGTGCCATGAAGCCGTTGAATCGGTTGACGCGCCGCGAGTGCCGCGACGTGCTGACACCACTTCGGGCGATTCGTTTTCTACCCTCGTGGCCATGCAACCTTTAACGAGATTGGTTTCACTCGCCGCCACCACAGCAGCACTGGTCATGTTGCTTGGGGCCTGCGGCGGCGACTCTGATGGCGGAACTGTGTTGAACACGCCGTCGACAACAGCCGGGACCGCCTCGGCGGTCGAGACCAACGAGGCCACGATTCCGGTTGAATCAAGTGTGGTTGTAGAGACAACTTCAACCACGACCACCGTGGTCGAAACAACCACAACTACTGGGCCACGTGCGGGTCAAGGTGTCGAGTTGACCGACACGGCCAAGGTCTCAACGATTGGACTTGGGCCGATCTTTGTGGGTGATCTGCTCACCACAGTTGAGGAGAAGCTTGGCGTTACATTGCTGGTCGACGAGACCAGGCCCGTTCGTGATGCGTGCCGCTACTTGTTGCTTCCTGGCGGCCCGCCAGGGGTAAGCGTGATGGCAGCATTCGACCGTGTTGCTCGCATCGATATAGATAGCCCGAGCGCGATAACCACCCGTTCGGGCGCCCGAATTGGGTCGACCAAGGACGAAATCATCGGGCTGTTTGGCGCCAAGATTCAGGTCTCGGCCTCAGCGGCGGGCGACGGAAGCGAACTGCTCACGTTCGTACCTGTCGATGAGAAGGACCAAAACCTTCGAATCGTTTTCGAGACGAACAGTGATGGCGTTGTAGTGCGGTATCGCACCGGCCAGCTACCCGAGGTAGATCTGGCCGGCTGCTAGATACTACGCGGGTGGTCTTAAGGCCCGATGTTTGGCTGATTGGCCTCACACCATCTTGGCGAGTTCGGCCTCGAGTGCCCGCGGTGAATCCTCGAACTGGGCACCGAACCCTACGGCGAATGGATCGGGGAAGATGTTCTTGGTTTCCGACTCGATGCCGTCGAGAATGGCGGTGGCGACATCTTGTGGTGATGTCTTGTCCATGTCGAGGTCCTTGGCCATGTCGGTGTCGACCGGTCCGGGGTACACCCCGAGGACCGACGTGCCCTGAGCAGCGAGCACAGCGCGGGACGCTTGGGTGAGCGAGTGCATCGCAGCCTTGGATGCGCTGTAGGTCGCGAGCATTGCCATGTTGCTCAAACCCGCTACTGAAGAGACGTTGACGACCGTCCCGCCACCGTCGCGTCACCGATGAGCTTGTTTGCGAGCGCGACACCGGAATTGTTGATGAGCAAGGTCGTGTCGCCGGCCGTCTCAGCTGCGGCCGCGATTTGGGTTGCGTCGGTCACGTCTAACGTGACCGGCACGAGCCTGTCTCCATAACGTTCGACCAAGTCGGCGACCTTGTCGGTGTCACGGATCGCCGCGTAGACCACCTGGGCGCCACGTTCGAGCAGTGCTTCGGTTAGGGCCCGGCCGATTCCGCGGTTGACGCCGGTGACGAACGCAACGTTGGACTCGATGGTGTTTGTTGACATGTCGATTCCTTGTTGGTTTGGTCTCTATTGTTCGTTTTCTGGACTTCGAACAGCGATAGTTGACTGAGCGTCTAATCGAGTGAAAGTCGGTTGTGTCAGGCATCGGCAGGGCCGACGGGCAGGGTGAGGTTCCTACGCTGTAGCCCCGATCATCTTGAAGACCGCTTGGGGTACGTTGTCGAGAACCGACGGATCGTTCTCGACTTTTGCTTGCAACTCGGCTTCGAGCGTGTTCATCTCGATCGCGAGGTTTCCGATCGGGCAGCCGAGAACCTTGCCATAGGTCACTTGAAGTTGGGCATGGAAGCGACAGGCGCCATCGAGGTAAGCCTGCAGTCGGTCGAGCGGAGGTGCATCTCCGGAGGCAAGGTCAACGAAAGCAGTGGCGGTTCGCGACGAGTACTCGTCGATGACCGATGCCACGAAGTCGACTTTCGATTCGAAGAAGTGGTAGAAGCTTCCCTTCTGAACCCCGGCCTCTGAGCAGGCATCGCTGACACTGACGGCCGAGTAGCCGCGTTGATGCACGAGCTCACCACCTGAGCGGATCAATCGCTCCTTCGCGTCGCTCGTCCTACCCACGGAAGCCAGCATCACATCCCACGACGCCAAACATCGAGTCACGTAGCTGGACTCGACGCAGCAGACGGTGACCTCCAGCGATATCAGACACATAGGGCCCCGTGTTGGGCACACCAGGTTCGGTCCTTGATACGACCCTATTGCCCGTCGGTCACATCGGTCGACTACCCGTCAGCCATCCCGACAGTTCAGTACCCGCGCGAACCAGTCGCGTGAACGGTGGCTTTCCGGACACCCGCTCAGGCGCGATGTTTTGCTTGTCTTAGGATGGACAAGGCGTGACGTCGTTGACACCTCGGCGTCCGACATCGGTGTCGGTCGGGTCGAACACAGCTCGGTTGTCTTCGCACTCTGCTGGACCTTGCGGGATGAAGAAGCCAACGTCGACGGATCGATCAAACTCGCCGACCACAATCGATACCAGCGGCCCTTCGAGGGTCAGCGGATCGATGTCGCTGTCGGTGTCGTCTGAGCCAATGTCTGGTGTCATGGTGTTCCACGAGATCGGAACCTCGACCAGCCTGACGAAGTACTGCCCAGGGTCGAGGTCGCCGAACCAGTAGTACCCGGGCCTGGCGCTGTCGTTGTTGAGGTTCTGAGAGACCGTCGCGGCGATGAGGTCGCGGTTGACATCGTAGAGCTCGATCTTGACCCCATTTTGGCCCGCTTCGCCAGGGTCCTGGACACCGTCGCGGTTCGCATCGAGCCAGATCCAGTCGCCCAGCCCGTTCTGTGACTGGTTGATCCGCAGCCCGGCAGCCATTGTCTCGGCTGGAGCGAATGGTGTTCCGGCCGCGCTGTCGAGTACGTAAGCAAATGACATCCAGGCGAACTCGTCGCGTTCGAACGAGCCTTGAGCTGCGGCGATTGGCAACGACACCGACAACGTTTCGCCGGCCGCCCACACCTGTCCACTTGGGATGTCGGCAACAATTCGAATGGCCGTGACGGTGGTTACGTCAGCAGGTGCAGCCGACCACCCGTTATCGCAGCCAGCTGGCACGGCGGCGCCTACGGGGCCCCCGCTGAGCTCTGGAGTACACGGATTGTCCGCAGTCGAATAGGCGATGGTTACCGCCGCCTGAACCGGGCGGGCTAACAATATGGCCTCGCCAGTTACGGTCGGACGGTAGTCGGAACCCCGCGGGTCGCCAGTTAGGGCATAGGTGTCGCCGACATAAGGCAACACGCTGTAGGCAACCACTCCACCGGTCGATATGTTGCCAACATTCTCGACATCGAACCGCAAACTACCGGCGCCGTGAGATGCGGTCTGGGCAATACAAGGGCGGCTGGTGTGCCCGTCGAAGTCACCGCAACTAAATCCTTCACGACTGAAATCCAGATCGGCGGCTAGGGCACCTGGGCCAGCAGCATTGTTGGCAACGACGGTGATCGTATTTTGGCCAACCTGGAACGGCCCAGCAAGTTCTACAGTGGCCACTGTGGTCGAGCCACTGCCGCCAACACCTTGCAGAACACCATTCAGATAGATCTCCTGCACGGAGTCGTCGACTAGGAATCGGAGTTCACCCACTAGAGATGCGGGCTCGTCGTCCGCGGTGAGATCGAACGTGCGTTGGAAGTAAAAGGTGCCTACCTCATTGGCGCTTGCCGACGCATCGTTTGACCTGACCCAAACCCGGTGAATCGTTTCGTTGGACTGGCCAACAGCGGTGTCATCGACTTCCCATTGGCTTGATCCGACGTTCCAATTAGCAGTCGCCGACCCAAACAGCAGATCAGTTAACGCCCAATCGCCAGCGTCGGAGCCAGACGCAGTTACTGCTGCGGGAAGTGTGGCTGTGTGATCATCGAGCCCGACATAGCTGGCCAGCAATGCGTCTAGATCGACGCTACCGACGCCGGTTTCGAAGTAGCCGACTCCAGCAGTGGTTCTGAAGTGAATTACTTGCTCGCCGCCGCTGGTCTGACCAAAGAACCGAACTTCATCGGCGTCCAATGCTGCGAAGAGTGAGTTTCCGGCGTGGCCCCAGGCGTTGGAGCCAGACTCGTCGTCGCCAATAGCGCCCGACCCCGGAAGAGGAAGACTGTCGGTACGAACGTCGAGTGCGGGGTTGGTTTGGTCGTTGCGAACATAGTTAAGGACAAGAACCCAGCCACCTCCGTTCGAGTCGTCGACCTCAGCCTGGAACGGTGGAGTTCCGGCCAGATCGAACCAGTACACCCCAGAGGGCACGTCCTGGGCGCCATTGAGATCGGTAAAGGGGACGGCCTGGGTGCCCCGGCCATAGTCGGCTCTGGTGCAGTTGTCGGTCCAGATATAGCTTCCTTGCCCAGGAGCTGCGCCCCAAGGCCCCACACACGACCTGGCCACGCTAACGGCCGGCACTTGAGGCCCGCCAAGTGTGTCCGAAACAGTCCAGTCAGAGTCGAGTGTGGTCCAGCCATCGGCCGGTGTCAGCCCGATATCGATCTGAACTTCAGCGAGTTGAAGGTAGTCGCCAAGTAGAGCGACTCGCACATATCGGCCAACAGCGCCCTGCGCATCGACGATGTGGGAAGCCGCGCTCATGTCGGCGGGCAGGCCAACTTCGATCACGCCAGCTTGGCCGCGCATGCCGCCAATGGTGTTCGATGCGAACGGCTCCGGCGAGACAAACAGTGCAGCGCCGCTAAGTCTCCAATTGCAGCAGTCAGTCCGGTTAAAGATCCGGATCTCACTTATTGGCGCTACCACGCCGATGTCGAACTCGGCCCACTCGTTACCTGTTCCTGAGCCGATGCTGACCGAACCGTTCCAGTACTGGCCATCGGTGTTGCCGTCGGCGGCCAGTGCCGCTACGCCAGGCCAACCCCAGGCTCCGATTGTCGCCTGATCGGTGGCAGAGAACTGTTCGACGCTCACCGCATCGTTGGCGTTCTGCAACACTGTCGGGCGCATCCAGCGAAGGTCAGCGGCAAATATCGCAGCCGGGTTCGCATTGCTGACCGATACTTCAATGACGTTGTTACCCGCCTGCCACCCGGTCAAGAACAGGTCGATGTAGCCGCCAGGATTGGCAACGGAACGCTGCTCTGTCCCGTTCACGTAGAACACTGCACCGGTCAGAGAGTCGGCAACGCCTTGGAGAACAAGCCCGCCGGTCAAATCAGAGCCGCTCAGTTCGAATGAGCGCTGGAACCATCGACTTCCATCAGACGAGCAGTTGACATCGACAAGTTTCGGCGTCGCCACGTCAAGAGGTGGGCCGCAGTTCGTTTCGGTTGCGGGTGACTTAGCACCGGTCCTGGTAGTCGAAACAGTCCACGAACCGTCGGTACTGACCGAAGGAAGGGCCCGCAGCTCATTGCGGGTTCCGGTAGCAAGCGAACCAAGATCGACAGCAACACCGCCGGCGCCGTCGACATCGTCATACACGACGAACGGTAGATCGGTGTCACCTTGGGCTGATGCTGTAGCCAACACATCGAAGTTGGCATCCACCTCGTATTGCACCGACGAGGCGCACAATGATTCGGCCAACAAACCATCGGAGTCGTGGTCGAATACGTCGGCTATCTCTGGGTCGACACACTCGACTTGCCATGTGTCGTCGTTGGTGCCGGTTACGACCTGAAGAGTGCTTGGTCCTGCTGGTGTTGCGGCTCTAATCCTTGTCGTCAACCTGACATCGAAGACCTCGCCAGGGGTGAGGTTGGATGCGGCACCGACGTAGTTCCAGCGCACAAGAGTGCGGCCGGTCCCGTTGTAGTTCTCGGTGACGGTTATGGTCGGCGGTTCTTCTGCGCTTAATGGCTGCCAGCCCTCGTAGTCGAGATTGTCGGGCAACAGGACAGCTACAAATGGCGTCAGGTACGGTTTGGCCGCCGACGCTAGATTCTCGATTCGTATCTGGTGCGAGAGTGTTTCGCCTGGCGTGGCTACGCCAGTCAAGGTGCTGAGCGTTAAGTCGGGTTTGGCGTTGAGAAGCTCGACGTCGACTGAAGCGCATGACTGCACTTCGGCCATATCGTCGGCATCCCAGACACCACAGTTCGTGATGGCAAGGGGCGCCCCATCGTTGTCGAGGGGCGGATCATCAACGGTTGTCGTAAGCCGGATCGGCGAAGTCGTGTCGAACGCGACGGCAAGATCTTCTAGGTAGGTAACCCTGATCTGCTCGACTCCGCTTGGCAGATTATATGTGGCATCGTCGTTGCCATCCACAGTGGCAATTGTTGTCCAAGATCCGCTGACCCTGGCCTCAAACCGGGCATCGATCCCAACTGGTGTCCACGACCCAGTCCGAATCTGCTTGGCGATAACGCCGGTCGGAATGTCATCGACAATCGTGGCGTTGTCAGCAGCTCCAGTACCAATGCTGTCGGCGGTCAGCGACCATTCGACGTCAGCGCCGACCACTACCGTTGAAGCGTTCGCAGTCTTGGCCACGTTCAGCTCTGTGTCTCCGCCACAACCTTCGACAGCTGGTTTGGTGAACACGACCTCAAAGCCGTCGCCGGTGGCTTCGTTGAACTGTTGGCCAGTTGCTGAGAGCTGAAGGTTCATCGTGTCGATGAGCCCTGATACACCAAGCGAACCGCCCGCCATTCCAGTTATGAAGTCGTCGTTGTCAGCAGTTGCTGGCCAGTTGAGCAGTGTGCCCAACGTGCGCCGAACCGTGGTGTCTGTCGATTCGAAGTGCGGGCCGTTGCCAGCAGTTTCGGCCCAGGTAAGACCATCCATGAGTTCGATGGTCGTCGAATGCGACCAGACAACCTCGTCCCAACCTGAGTAACCGCCAATCCTCGACAGGTGCATCTCAGGGTTGGCCACTGGCGGGTCAAAGTCGAACGAGACATTCTTGGCGTCAGGGAACCAGTGCAGAACATCGAGCGATGCGTTGCCGGCGACCGAGGGCTGACTGAAGTCGCCAAGGTCTAACGCATCCATGCTTCCGGCGCTAACAACGAGTCCATCAGCAGAGGTAAAGGACACAGTTCCACTGCCAAGCGAGGCGGTCCACACGCCGTTGCTAAACGTCCAGCTTCCGCTGGTTGCGGCCGGTGTATCTTCGACCGGGCTTCCTGGAGGACAACCTGGGGCAAAGGGCTCAGCCGCCATGGCGAAAAACTTGACATCGGCTCCGCCATCGTTGTTGATCCTGAAGCCCGCAATCGGCGTTACGTCGGTGTCAACACCGAACGAGTCGACGTCGGCCATCGTGAACCACTGCGTCTGCGCGCTGAAATCACTGGGCGCGTAACCGGTGTTCCAGCCGTAGGGGTTGTCGAAGCCGAGACGTCTTGATCCAGGGATTAGGTCGCCGTTGGCGTCTAGGGGTACAAGGTCAAAGAACGTATTGCCAAGACGTTCGGTGACGAGCAGATAGTCGTCGTTGTCGAGCGGACGTTCGAAGAAGAAATCGAAGTCCGGTTCAAAACTCGCCAAGGCCGGGTTCGAATTGCTGCTGACATCGAGGTAGTCGCGAAGGTCGGGGCTGCCAAGAACCTGCTCGACGTTGTCCCAAAAACCAACATCGGCTGGTGTGGAGTGAACGCCGTTCTGTGAGGTACGCACCCCAGCCTGGTCGCTGCCCCAGTTGGTGTTCTGAACTGAAATACCAGTGAAGTTGAAGTCGTCGAGCACCTTGGTGACGCCATCGTCGTTAACGGTGATGCTCTCGATTAGCAGCGGCGTCGACGAACTGTCGACCACACTCGTTGCTGGCGCGTTCTGCACGACGTATTGGCCACCGTGGTTCATGACAACCTGGACGATGTTGACATCGCCCTGACCAGCCCGAATGAACTCCGTGCCCCCACTTTGAGCCTCGGCAACAGTGTTGTTTACGGGCGCGACTGCGAGGAGGCTGGCCAGCATGGCCGTAGCAACAACGCTGACGGTACGCCGATGAGTTCGTCGGTTTCGGTAACCGCGTACGAAACGAGTCATTTTCTGGTCCTGGACAGAGGGATCTGCATGTCTTGTCGGAACGTCACAACTGCTCCCTTTAGGAACTTCGTTGGCTCGTTGATCGGCGCGATCACCATCGAGCTCCCACAACGCCCGATTCGGTTAATTGACCCGTGGCATTCGCGGCCAACCAAAGAAGCGCTCCTTCGACGGTCACAACCAGGCCAACATCGCCTGAGGCACTCCAATCGAGGTCAGCTATCTCGCTGTCTAACCCAACTTGGGAAATTATCGAGCCTCCAACGATGTCGATGAGCGACACCACGGCGCTGCCATTCGACGAACGGGCGAGAGCGACGGTGTTCTCGCCAACGAAGGCAATGTGCGCGGTGTCACCAGAAACTGCCACCGACGAGCGCTCAACTAGAGCAGATGTGGTGATGTCTATGATGGTCAGGCCTAACGAACGTCCGACGTCATGCAGCACTCCCACCCGGCCACCAGCGGGGTCGATCGCTAGGTCGACGATCGGGCCGGCTATGGCCAACTCGCCGAGAACCGACCCATCGAGGGCTCTTTGGGTTATGGAACTCAGGGTGCCATCCGCAGCCGTTTGGGCAAACACCACGAACCGGCCGTCGGCGTCGACACCGGGATGGGCCCCAACGCCGATTGTGGTAGGAACGCCGCGGCTGAACAGCACGACCGAGGTTGTCTGATCTGGTGTAACGACTTCTGCCAGCACCAAACGACCGGGCCCAACGTCGATGCGGCCGAAGCGCTCTGCCTCGGCTGGGTCTGTCCCCATCTCGAGAGGGCTAACAACAGCCAGTACCAGCTCATTGCCAGAGTTGTCGACTTCGCGAACGCTCCCGCCGTCGCTGATGATGCGACGCTCAGGAAGAACGAAGACGATCCGAGATGAGTCTTCGGTTGCTGGGGTTGCGCCCAGATCTAGTGGAATGTCGGGCTCGGCTGATGGCGCGGTGGTGTCTTCGACTCGTGGTAGCCCCTCGCCATCGAACTGCGAATCGTTGGCGTTGGTGGTCGAATTGGTGCAGCCGGTCGCTATGAGCGCGACCAGCACGATAGGAACACACCATCTGGTGAGCCTGGCTCTCGACATGGGAAGACCTCGGTCGGTTCGTTGTGAACACGTTCGAGAGACCCATCGGCCACATCGCCAGAAGATGTGAGCTAGAGCAGGACCTGAATATCAGTCTGAAAGCGCGGCTCGAAGACCTAGGCCGATGGTGGGATGCTCGAAGCTGAAGCCAGACTCGACAAGTCGTTCAGGGCGCACGTCGGCTGAGGTGAAAATTAGAGCTTCGGCCAACTCTCCCAGCGCCAGCTTGAGTGCCAGCTTCGGCGTACGCATCAGAGTCGGACGGCCTAAGAGTGCGCCGAGTTCCTTCGCCAGGACCCGCTGGGTGACTGGGTGCGGTGCCGTCAGGTTTACCGGCCCTTCGATGTCGGTGTCGAGCAAATGAACCAAGGCCGCGACCTCATCGTGAAGGCTGATCCAGCTCCAGATTTGGCTTCCATCGCCAAGCGGGCCGCCAATCATCAGCCTTGTTGCTAGTAGCAGTGGTTTTAGGGCTCCGCCGCTTCGGTCGAGCACAATGCCAGTACGGGGGTGGACCACACGCACGCCGGATTCGGCCGCCGGTTGGGCGGCGCGTTCCCAAGCTTGGGCGACCTCGGACATGAAGGTCGAGCCAGCTGGATAAGATTCGTCGACAAGCGCCGAGCCAGTGTTTCCGTAGTAACCAATCGCCGATCCAGACACGAAAACGTTCGGCCTGACGTCGAGTCTGCACAGTGCGGTGGCCAGCAGAGCCGTCGATTTGGTTCGGCTGCCGAGAATCCTGGCCTTCTTGGCCTTGGTCCAGCGCCCGTCGATCGGTTCGCCGGCAAGGTGGACCACGGCCTCGACGCCGGCCAGTTGGTCGATATCGATTTCGCCAGCATCGACATCCCACCAAACTAGGTTCTGTCCGTTCTGGCGCGAAATACCAACGACCTCGTCGCCACGTGCGACCAGCCGGTCGCCCAGTGCCTTACCGATAAGCCCGGTTATGCCCGATATCGCTACCTTCATTGCCCACTCACCTTCACTGCCGGCTCACGACCATTGCCCACTCACGTGCTACTCGACAACGATGAGGTCGACTGCTACTTCGCCGGGCTGAAGCATACCCGCAGCCGATCCGGCGAAGATCTCGTTGGCCGAACCGAAGGCGAAGAGTCCGCCATCAGTAGACATGATGAGGTATCCAGCACCGCTGTCAACAGCGCGGATTCGTCGTCCGACCGGTAGCAATGATGGAGCGATGACTCCAGGAAGCGAACCATGGAACGGCGCGTTACCGAACGCAAAGATCCCGCCGTCGGTCGCGACCAGCCAATAGCCATCCGCGCCAGGAGCCATGGAGATCATCGGCTTGTTTAGGGTTAGAGCACCTGTCGAGCCCATAAACGCGGCATCACCGAACGCAAAGATGCCACCGTCAGTTGCGACCAACCAGTATCCGTTGCCGCTGGGCGTCGTCGCCATGTCGACCACCGGCTTGTTTAGCACCAGGTTGCCGGTCGAGCCATGGAAATCGGCATCGCCATAACTAAAGATGCCGCCGTCGGCGCCTAGCAGCCAGTAGCCGCCACCACTAGGGGTAACCGCCATCCCGACAATGGCGGCCTTGAGGGCGAGACCGGAAGGGTCGCCGTAGTGTTGCGCATCGCCAAACACATCGACAGCTCCATTGGCGTGAGCAATCCAATAACCATTTCCCGATGACGTGGCCGCGGCTGCCACCGCGCCGCCAGTGGCGGCATCGCCATGCGTGGACACATCGCCGAACGCCAACATTCGGCCACTAGATGTCAGAATCCAATAACCACCGGTGGCCGAAGGTGTTGTGGTTGTCGGTGTCGCAGTCACTGTGGTTGTGGTCGCGGCGACATTTGGGTTCGACTCGCCCGACCCCACCGTCACAACGAACGGTTGAATCGCTCGATCGACTATCGGTTCGAGCGTCGAGTGGGTGTCAGCGTTCGCGAACCCTACCGCGAACGTCCTTTGCCCGGTAAGGCCTTGGGCTGTACCACTTCCCAAACGCCCAAAGGCCATGACTGTCATGGCGTCGTCGAGATCTTTGTAGCTGTCGACCGCCGAGTCAGCGCTTAGTTGGGCCATCCACAACGACCAACCGGAGTTGGTGTCTGCCGCTGCCATCCATTCGGGGTCGGCGAGGTCGGTCGCAAACGAGCCGGTTAGCGCGTCGTGAGTCGTACCATCGTTGCGGATGATCTCGTCGTTCGCATCGATTGCCCCTCCCGGTGTTCCTTCATACTGGAACCAATAGTCGCCGCCAAACGGGGTGTCCAAGACCTCCATGAGGGCTCGATCGCGATGGAAACTCCAACGTGTGGTCCAGTCGCCATCGTTACTGACCGACTCGAGCACCACCCGTAACGGCCCTTCGGCGATCACCAAGGTCGAGACAAGGTCGAAGCCTGGATGAAACAGGCTCGTGGGGTGACCAAGGTTCGGCAGACCCCGAAAGGCACCCGCAGACCCAGCCGCAGTGCTCCAGTTAATCCAATCGACGCCATTAGCCTCGATCGACATGAACCCTCCGCCCGCGGTGACGTAGTCCCACACCACTGCGCCAGCAGTCACACGATGCACGTTACGACCGCTGATGGTGACGCTCTGAGCGATCGAGACTCGTCCGAGGCCCGAGTGATCGGCCGGTGTGTAGGTGCCGCTGGCGCCAACATTGCTGAAGTACACCTGAAATATGCGCTCGGCACTAGTAGAGCCGGCTAACAGCAGTGTGAGTTCGCCGACGGCGTTGACGGTCGAGTATCCCGGCCCCTCGACGAACTGAAATGGCACATCGGCATCGATCACGTTGTCGCCAGAGTCGACCTCGATCACGCTTAGCGAAGCCGGGTCGAACATCGCCCCGCCGTCGCCGGCACCAGCGAAGGCCGCAGCCAGGCTGATGTCGAAGGTGACATCGGTGTCGGACCGATTCACCGAGTCGGGGTCGACCAAGACCTCGATCCGATGGCTCCTGGTGTTGTCGTGCCAATCTCCAGCCGCGCCGACAGGCGACACCACAACTACAGCCGTTACGACAAAACCCACCGCGGCCACCACGACTGCGACCACCAGCGAGACGCGGCCCTTCGTTCGTTTACACAGCTTTCGATTAGACAGCACCGCACCAAATTACTACCCAGAGTGATGGCAAGCCAGCGAAACCCGCCTATCTTCCGACAAACTCACCGGCGCGACGGGCCGCGACCGCGCTAGCCCCTTCTCTGGCGTCTGCGGTCGCGGAAAGCACCGCCTGGACTTCGGCCTCATGATCGGTGATGGCTCTAACCTGTTTGGCCAGATCGCCTCGGAGCGTAGATTTGATCGCGCGGATCGACAACGGTGCGTTCGCGGCAATCTCGCGTGCGAACTGCATAGCTTCTTCGCGCAGGTCGTCAGCGTCGACGAGGCGATCAGCAAGACCCATGGCCACCGCTTCTTCGCCCTTGTAGCGCTTTGCGGTTAGCAACATCTCGGCTGCACGCTGCGGGCCGATTAGACGGGGAAGGGTCACGCTGAGCGCAAAGCCCTGGTGTATTCCGAGAGCCGCAAAGTTGGCGCAGAACCTGGCTTCTGGGCAAGTGACGCGAAAGTCGGCAGCTACCGCTAGGCCAAGGCCGCCGCCAATAGCGGGACCTTGGACGGCCGCCACGATCGGAATCTCGACGTCGAACAGCCTTGCCCCTTGGCGATACAGCTCGAGGGTGGCCGAACCGCCAATGGCCTCGTCTCCGTTGCCAACTCCCCTACCGCCGATATCGGCACCGGCACAAAACGATCGTCCATCGGCGGCGAGCACCAGACAGCGGATCGACGTGTCGGCGCCTAGATCGAGCGCAGCATCGGCAATCTCACCGATCTGGTCGTGGCTCAGCAGGTTGTGCGGGGGCCGTTGCATAACCAAGAGCCCAACAGGTCCATCGCGTTCGATGTGAAGACTCACTGACATTTGGACTTACCTCGGTGCTAGGCGGTGTGTGGACGCTGTCTCGCTGGTCTGAATCTACGTCATCGTCCGGCGCTCTAGCGCGCTGCATCTGGCGGCGACCTACTAGCGAAACCGTGAAATCACAATTGCTTCGAATCGGCGAGCCTCGACTTCGAGTGGATGGTCCCGGTAACTCAACAGCCTCATCCACTCGGTCCCGTATCGTTTGGCCATACCCCAGTGCCCCCAGCGCTGGCACTGCCTTACGTGCATTAGTTCGTGGGCTAACAACGCTACATCGGCTCTCGATGTTGCCGACAGGGACCTATCGACGAACACTGTCCATCCAAGAGTCAACCCTGCGTGGCCAGACGGGATGCGGGCCCGCTCGACAATCTCGACTCTGCCCATGTCGAGGTCCTCGACTGCGCCGCCGAGCACCGCCAATAAGTCGGCACGCAAGGGTCTGCCCCGAGAGTTGATCAGGCGCACAAACCCCTCGTAGACCAAATACACCGGCACCGACAGAAACTTGGCAACCAAGACGCGCATGGCCACTGTTGCCCTCGTTACCGATGGAGCCGTCATTAGCGTCGAACGTAGCTGGTATTTTGACCGAGGTGTACCCATTAACAGACCTTCGCGTCCTGGATCTATCAAGAGTTGTGGCCGGCCCGTTCGCCGGGCGCATGCTCAGCGACTTGGGAGCCGATGTCGTAAAGGTCGAACCACCCGAGGGTGATGTCACTCGCATCTGGGGACAGCTCATAGCGGGTTTGCCGGGGTTCTACAACCAACAGAACGCAGGCAAACGCGGAGTGTGTATCGACCTGAAACATACTGACGGTCCCAGCATTGTTCTTGAGCTGGCCGCAGTGGCCGATGTGGTTATTGAGAACTTCCGACCGGGTGTAGCCGACCGCCTCGGAATCGGCTGGGATCAGCTATCGCAGGCGAAGTCGGACCTCGTCATGTTGTCCATCAGCGGCTTTGGGCAGACAGGCCCAGACTCCGAACGCCGGGCTTACGCCCCGGTGATCCATGCTGAGGCTGGTCTGATTCACCGCCAATCGCTGTTCGATGCTGCGCCGCCAACAGATCCGATGTATTCGATGGCCGACAGTTACGCGAGCCTGCACGGCCTGGTAGCGGTCTTGGCTGCGTTGCGCTTGCGCGACCAGCAACGGTTGTTAGGCGTGATCCAAGGGCAGCACATCGACATGTCGATGCTTCACGCCATGATTAGCTCCGACGACTACGTGCATCACACCGCCGACGAACAACCCGTCGTCAGGCTCGGCGGCACCGTCTACCAGACCTCGACCGGCGACGAGTCGAGCCCGCCGATCCTCTTGGCGGGTGAAGCGAGGTATGTGTGGAGCCAGCTGAGTCGTCACGCAGGTGTACACGATCCGACCCCCGATGGTGCCGACCTCGCCATGAAAATCGAATGCAGGGGCGCCGCGATCCGGGAATGGGTTTCAAGTTTTGAGGTGCGGGCCGACCTATGCGCCGAGCTCGACCGAATGGCGATCGCCTGGGGCGACGTACACGATGGGCCCCGAGTCCTCACGTCGCCAACGGTTGTGGAACGAAAAGTGTTTGCCGAGGTCGACGATGGCACCGGACAAACTCGGCGTTTGGTCGACTCGCCATATCGGTTCTCAGATGCCAGCAGCGGCGTCAGGTCGCGAGCTCCCCATCTTGGCGAGCATCACGAGGATGTGTTCTGCGACTGGCTCGGCTGGGACGAGGCAACTGTCGCCGATCTGACCTCACGAGCCGTTCTGCTCGGCCCTGCAACTAGCTGAGAAGCTGTTCGATAACAGACCGACAAACCACATCATCATCGATTTCATCGGTCTCGTCAGCAACGTCATGGAGGACCAGAGGCCTTTCAGCCATTTTGGCGTACACCGCGGCGGCGGCCTCGTGAAAACTCGACGGTAACCCGGCTGCGGCCAGACTCTTGGCAATCTCGTCCATCTCGCCAACGAATCTCCACGCCTTTGGTGAGGTTCCGACGGCGGTCCGATACAGACGCGCCTCAAGACCGGGTAACGACCGACCCCATTCAGCCATCAACGCGTCGGCAACCCCCGCCTGTTGGGCGTACGCCGCTATCGCCAGCAATAGTGCACTACTGCCCTTTGTCCAGCCGGCGTATGCCATCTTGAGCGCCGATGCCTGACCCACCTCTTCACCAACGGTGATTGCTTCGATGGGCGAACCTCCGAACAGTGAAACAACCACCTGGGTCGACTCTCCGGATAGGTAGAGCCGTGTGGTTCCCGCGGCCCAGCCCGGCGGGCCAACAATCCCTCCGTCGACGAAAGATGCAGCCGGGACCGCAGCCTGAACGTCGAGTGCAGTAACGGCCGCAATGGCGTTGGCATCGACGTATACGCCGTCGAAACCAAGAGCGCCTGCTTGTAAGGCAACGTCGATGGCCGCTACCGGTGGACAAATCGAAATCAACACATCGGCCACCCCGATGGCACGGGCGAGGGTGTCGAATTCGCGTAAGCCAAGCTTCGCAGCTCGCTCCACTGTCGCTTCGCTTCGCCCAGCGCTGCAGTATGCGACCTCATGGTCTGTTGCCAACGCCGCCGCCACCGACGAACCCATTGCTCCGGGGTGAAGAACCAGAATCAAAGTCATGACTTCGGTCTACCACTCGCCCGAGGCTTTCGGTGCCGAACCCGCACCGTCACGGTCGACACACACCACCCAAAGTGGATGCTGCTCTACCAGGTGGCCGAAGTCCACACGCCGACGGCAAGCAAACCCGTTCCGCCGGCTGACCACCAGCGCACAATTCCGTCAGTTCCCACAATCGCGACCGCTTCGCCATCGGGGCTCGCGTCGGCCGCTATGACACCGGTTGGCAATTCGGTCGAACTGATTACCCGGTTACTCGTCAGATCGATAACAGCAAGCCTGGCCACACCAACGGCCTCCCGACCCGAGAAGGTGTCAGCGGTGACAAGGTCTTGTTCGATCACGACAAGGGTCTCATCGTCGATCCAGGTCGGGAAGTGCCACTGAATCGAACGAGATTTTGCCGCCAGGACGGGCGCAGAGCTGACACCGTTGGCGTCGACATCAGCGATCGACACGACGTTGCTCGACGATTGCGACGATGCGCGCCCATCAAGCCAGCCGATAGCGAGCCGTGATCCCGATGGCGTCCAGGCCAGGGCCCCAACATCGCCGTCGACCGAGACTTCTGAACGAATTTCGCCGGTGTCGAGATCCGCTACCACGACCGTTCCACTGCTGACGACATAGGCCATCAGTTGCCTCGCGGCGTTTACACCTACATGAGAACCGATGCCGAGTTGCTCTACGTTTCCCCCGGCTCGGAGAATCGAGATCGTCGTCGAATCTTGTGCCTCGGTCTCGAACACGATTCGCCCACTACCCACATCGAATGCACCAATGATCTGTTCGGCTGAGTCTGGGCTCGTGCCAGGCGCAATGGGTTCGGGGCTGACCAGCACGATCTGGTCGCCGGTAGCTCGGTCGATCAACATTGCCCCAGGACCACCAGCGACAACTATCTGGTTGGGAACCGAGTCGGCCAACACGCCGTCGCTTCGCCGCGCCCCGTTGGATGCCACATCGCCAACCGCGAGACCTCCAGCTTCAGGGTCGATGCCGTTAGCGCCTGCCGACGGCTGGGCCGGTTCGCCTGTTGTAGTTCCTGTCTGGCCAGACAGGAGCGCTCCGTCGGACCCCGCTTCGGTCGCCGACGTGCATGCTGCAACTACAAGCACAAGGGTCAGCACACCGGCGGACCAGACCGATCGTCCAGACCAGACCAATCGAGGAGGTGTCGTTAGTTCGGACATTGCAACCGATCGTTCACTTCGCGCCGGTCTGCGGCGGTGTTCGTTGGGTCGAACACTGCTCCGGAGGCATCACAATCGAGCGGCCCGAGTGGTGCGAAGTAAGCGAGATCCCATGAGAGCTGGAAGTCATCGAGCCCGAGCACTATCAGCGGAGTACGCAAGGTACTCATCGAAGCATCTGAATCGACCGTGTCGTCGTTGCCCTGATTGGGCAGCATGACGTTCCAACCTGGCCGTGGAGCTTCGAACTGCACGTAGTAGGTGCCAGGCGAACGATCACCAAAGAAATAGAATCCAGGCTGAGCAGGATCGCCCTGGAGGTTGTCAGTGAAGGTAACTGCTTCGACCGAACCGTCCTGGCGGAACAGGGTTACCTCAACTCCGTTGATACCAAGTTCGCCTGGATCTCGAATGCCGTTACGGTCCTCGTCGAGCCAAACAATCGATCCAACGCCGTTGTCTGGCGCCTTGATGACCATGCCAGTCTTGCGTGGTTCCGATGCCGGAAGTTCGAGCCCATTGTCGGCTCGTTCGACCTGATACCCAAACGACGTCCAGCCAATTTCGCCCCCGAACGGCGAACCCTGCGATGCATCCATGTCGTACTCGACAACGATGCCGACGCCACCTTCCCAACGGTTCCCAGCGGGGAACTCACCACGGATCCGAATGGCTTGCACTAGTCGCAGGTCGGGCGGCGGGGGTCCCCAATCGTCGATGCAACCTGATGGCCAAGTACCCCCGGCACCAAGTTCATTGCGACACGGGTTGGTTTCTGACGAGTACTCGATAGTGACTCCGGGTGGAGCCTCGACGATCACCAGTGGCGACTGAAGAGACGGTCGCCACTCGCTGCCACGAGCAAAACCTGACAGCACCGGAGTTACGCCACTGTCGCCGACGAACGGCAGAGTGTTGTAGAGCGTGAAGTCGGTGAGGGCGACGTTTCCGGCGTTGAACACTTCGAGGCGGTAGTCGCTCTGACCCAACGACTTCGTCTGGGCCACACACGGGTAAAACGTGTAGACGCCTATGTCTGGGCAAGGCTGGGCTGGCGGCTGAAGTGTCGACCAGTCGAGCGGATCAAGCGCTGGTTCGCCTCGTACGAGCATGACAGCTTCGGTTAAGACCGCTTCGCCGACATAGACAGACCGGCTGAGCGAGCACAGCTGTTCGGCTGTATCGCCGTCCTGGTCCACATCGGCTCCGTCGGCGGCTTGGCTACCTGCGCACTCGATGTTGCTCGTGGGCGTGTTCGTTTGCGACAGCACGCCAATGGGGTAGTGGCCAATCGGTACGCCCATTCCGACAGTGGCGAATACCCTTACGTCGCGGGAGCCGCCAGGAACCAACGTCTCGGACCAGTCGAACCTAAGCAGCGTTCGACCAGCGGCACCGTGATCAGGCAGCACGGTGATCGCTGGATCAGGTCCGCCAGAAACGTACTCCCACCCGACATAGTCAAGCTCGTCCGGCATGTGAAACGCCAGGAACGGATCGACGAAGTCGACCTGGGCGTTCCACGAGTTGGCAACACGAACCAGGAAGCTGACTTCCGAAGTTGGCTTCAGGTTTCCGGTTTCGACCCAAATGTCGGGAGCGGGCCTCGCAGCAGGTTCGATCAGACGGGTTGAGGCGCAGTCATCACGGGTCCCGGCGTTGTTGCTTACCCAGGACGCGCAGTTGTTTGGTATTGCCGGAAGTGTGTACCAGTTGCCGTTGCGATCTGGCCTCGACCCCGTCGTCCGCACACGGTGAGGGTCGTAAACGTTGAAGGTTTGGGGTACCGCTCCTCCACCGTTGAAGGTGGCCCTTACCTGGCTCGTTTCCGAAGGAAGCACGTACCACACCCCGTCATCGCCATCGACGGTTCCGATGACCGACCACGTTCCGCCAACCCGATACTCGAACGTCGCCGTCACCGTCGATGGTGTCCACAGACCGGTGTAGAAGCTGTCGGCCACCGTCTGTGGCGGAAGCTCATCGCTCCAGCCGAGACCAGACACGTCGAGGTTCCCCCATGACCAGGTTCGTAGCATCCAATCGACCGCCTCACCGAGTGCCACTTCACTATTCGACCGATTTTTGTCGACGCCATAGTTGGCAGCCGGCGGCGCAGTTGTTGTGGTCGTGGTGCTGGTCGTTGTTGTGGAAGTCGTCGTGGATGTCGTGCCTGGTCCGCCCAACGTCGACGACGTCGTGCTTGCTGGCGTTGTTGTTGTTGTTGTTGTTGGCGGCGTCGAGGTGGTCGATGTCGACGAGGTAGAAGTAGTTGACGTTGAAGTTGTCGTGGTCGTTGTAGTCGTTGGCGGGGGCGGGTTGTTCGCCGCAATGGACTTATCGGAGGTTGCGTTCTGGCCGCTGCCCACGTCCATCACTGCGGTGGCGACACCGACCGCGCCATGGGGAGCAGAACTGGGGAACTTGGCTGTCGCAAAGATCTGACCGGTCGAACCTGGTTGAATATCACCAATGGTGAAACTCTGAACGCCTACACCAACCAGGGTGGTGTACGACATCGAGATTGTGACGTTGGTGCAGGTCTCGTCGCCAGAACAGCTGAAGGCGATCGTGAGCTGAATATTGGTGTTCACGTCCGCCGTCGAGGGTCCACTGACCGTTACCGACCCGACGGCCACGGCCGCCGCAGGCGGGGCAGTCAAAACGGACCAGAACAGAGCTAGGGCAAGAGCAGCCAGCCCAAACCTGCGCATCAGAGCCTGGCCCAGGCCGGAACTGGCGTCTCGCGCCAATCGACGAACGCGTAGGCCGCTGAGACACGCGGGAAAAGCGGTGGGGAAATGTCGCGGAAGCGGCCATCCCAATTGAAGTTCTGGGTTGGGAAGAAGAGCACGAAGTCGCCGGTGTCGCGGGTCGCAATCGAACCAGTGAAGTTGAACTGAGGCGTTACGAACAGGTTTGGCACCGAACCCCACTGACCACACGAACGGGCCACACGAAGCTGTCCCAGCTGCGCCAAGTAGGCGCCGGTTAACGACATCTGACCTGGCACCTGTTGACCGACAGCGTTCGGGTTAATGACTATGTCGCCAGAGGCCACCACGCCGAGAACGTCGCCAACTGACGGATCGCGGTACTCGATGTCGGCGTTGATGATCACGTGGGCCGTGTCGCGAGCGCTGCCTGCCGCAATCGTCAACGGGGCCCCAACAACAACCTTGCCGCTTGGCGCACCGACGCTGCGATTGCCGAGAACCACGTGTGCGTTGGCCCACAGAACACCGTTCTGGGGCAGGTCGAAAGTTCCAAGTGTGGTCCACTGGTTGGTGTCGGCCACGCCGTCGCCATCGCCATCTTCTTCGGCATTGATCCACCACCACTCGTCGGGTTCCAGGCAACCGATAGCGGTCGACTGGGTGGAGTACCAGACAGCAACCCTGGCCACGCTACCGATCACGTGCGGTTGGACCAGATACGCGGTAGCCCCGACCTCGTCTAGGCAGATGCCACCACGACGACAAGCAGTGTCTTCGATAAGGGCAATATCGTCCCAAAGATCATCGAAAACAAGGGGTTCTGGGAACACATCGCGAACCTGACCACCATGAACTCCGCTCGTGTCGAATCCGATCGAGTCATTGCGGAACTGTGGCGGGGCAACAATCAAATTGTCGGCATAGACGTCGCCAAACGCTTCGCCGATGGGTGTGCCGTTGAACACGACATCGTTGCCCGAGTACACCGGCCCCTGCACTTCGGCGCCGGGGGAGAATCGCAAGTCGACTTCTGACAACCACTGGAACGCCGAAACTGCTGGAGGGCTAATATCGACGCTGATTGTCCGAAACTGTTGGCGCTGGCGAATCTGGCCAGAAACAAGCAGTTCGACAGCGCCACGGTCGCTTCGTGGGCGAACCTCAATGAGCACCTCGCCATCGTCGGCGTTGACGGTCAACGGAAGACGGTTCCACTGCGAAGGACTTGGATCGTCGACGTAGTCCCAGCTGCCGCAATCGACTAGCCATGCCTGTCCAGCCGCCTGCTTGGTACCAAACTGAGCCGAGTTGGCGTCAGTGCAGGTGCGGGTGCGCTCGAACTCATCGACCCACGTGAGGTGATACGTCGGATCGACCGACAGCTTCGACACATACCGATCGACCACACCCTCCATCTGAGCAAGCAGAACATCGTCACGCTCGTTGTAGCGAGCGTCGGCATACTGAGCCGTGGCTTCACGAGCCAACACCAACACCGCAGCGAAAATCACCATAATCCCGAGAACAACCGTGACCAAGGCGATGCCGTTTTCGTTGGTGCGCCGCCGCCACTGCGGCGCACGCCTACCAATTCCGCCCACGCCCGACTCGACGGCCACTGCTCCGTTGGTGCGCCGCCGCCAGCCGCCACCGCGCTCGGGAGGCATGCTCGCATCTTGATTAGAAGTTGGCATTGCGAAGCTGCACTTCCTCGATGACCACGAAGTTTCGCGGCACGATCGATGTATCGGCGGCCCTGGGGACCACCTCTAGGGTCACAACTACTTGTGAAAAGGCACACGACACCGCGCCGAGACCGAGCAGGTCGAAACGATCACACGACGGCTGATCGACCACACCTGCGGAGGTGAGTCTGCGGCCAACAAACATGACCAGATTCTGCGGTATTCGCGGAATCACCGTCGTGAGAACGTCGGGTCCGCCCGCGACGTCGTAGCTGAAGTCCGGATACCGCGAGCCAGTGTCGGCGAAGATCATTGTCTTCTGCAGTTCGCAGAGTTGGTCAGCGCAGTTGACGAACTCGTAGCGAATCCTCTCGGGGCCAGGAGCACTGGCCCGATCCGAGTAGAACACGATGAGGTTCTCGGTCAGAACTTCGATCGGCTGGCCATTGGCAGCGGTATTGGGGGGTGTGGCCTGACGCAGCTCGATCGTCAGCTCGTTCAGGGCTGGACGGCTGCGTCGTTCGACCTCGGCGAGTTGTTCGGCGAACGCAATGTCGCGAAGAAAGCCGTTGTAAGCGCCATAGAAGGCACCCATAACCATCGTCATGATCATGATGGTTAACGTCAATTCAAGAGTTGAGAACCCGCTCTCGCGGCGATCACGCCGAAACCGGGAACTAAAAACCTTCAAGGCAGACATGGCGGTGCTGCTGCTCCCCAAGTTGAGGTGGTGCCATTCGGGGCCACGTTGATGGGGGCCTCGGCCACAACCTCGTTGTCAGACCAACAGACTTTGCGTACCAACCAGTCGTTTCCGAGACCGTTCGCGGGCAGAGCCGCCGAGACGGTTCCGTTGGCATTAGGAAGCACTGGGGCACTCCAGTTTGCACCCGACCCGAAGGGTAGGAACTGAAAATAGCCGTACTGACCTTGCACAAATACGAGCAGACCATGCTGCGCTGGCGTCGTTATCTGGAGGGTCTCGGACCCCCACACCACTATCGGGCCAGTGGTATAGGTGAGCTCATCATGGCCATATGGACTCTGGACCAGGATCGTCGGAGCGGATTTCGACCCAACGGGCAGGTTGAAGCGGACAATTCCGTTGGAGTCTGTTGTTTGGACCAACGGCCCGTACCCGTCGGACAACACGTTCACCAACGCGCCACGGACCGGTTGACCATCTGGACCTCTGACTTCAAAGGTCATCTCAGCGGTGTTATTGGTGGCGATGTCGAGTTCGATCTGCTCGACTCTTAGCGTGACCAACGGGTAGTCCTCCGTGACCTCCACGGTCGTCGCGCCGTATGGCACATAACCGGGGGCGTCGACTTGCAACGTGTACTCGCCAGGGATCAGCGGGTTACCATCGAATTGGTTGATGTTCCAAACACCCGGCGCAACCTGATCGTCGTCATCGACTACGGCGTACCGGCCGAGGTAGCCAATGATGAGCGATGCCCGTTCGATCGGTTCGGGGATGCCCCCGGGGACAACGGCACCATCTAGCTCGACTCGGAGGCTGACCTCTTTGTAGATCGTGAGGCTGACGGTGACCGTTCGCCCTGCGGTGGCCTCGACCTGGTCGGTGAACGACACAAGGTCAGACGGATGAACTCGCCAACCGCTTCCGGCGACGTCGGCAAGGGTCGAACCAAGCCTGATTCGGTAGGCGCCGCCGCCAAGGCTCGGGGTGAGGCCCACAAATGTCTGGGTATCTTCGCCCGTTCCGGTGGTCGGCGTGATCGCGCCTCCGGCAACCGGTACCAGGTACAGGCTCGGCCAATCGTTGGCCGCTGAGGGGCTCCCCACCGGTTCGTGCTTGCGTAACTCGACGACCACGGTACCCAAGGTGTCCGAACCCGACGATATGTAGTCAGGCGTAATCGCGGTAGAGAACAGCAGCGGATCAATGCTGAGATCAACAGGCTGGACACTCACCTGCACCCATTTGTAGTTGCGTCCGAAGTCGGGTTGACCATCGACGCCGTCGGCACCGGTCCCGCTGATGTTGTACCCGGAATCGGTTGCACCAGAACCGACCCAGTCGATCACGACGTTGACGTTGTACGCAATGCCTTGAACCGTTCGAACCTGGGTGGCCGGGAGAACCCCGTTGGGAGAGCCACCGACAACTCCGATGTCGTCGAAGCTGAGCTGACGAATCTCATCGAGCCGGCCTTGGGCCATACTCTCGCCCACGTCGATCACCTTGGCATCGCGTAGAACCGCGAACGATGACAGGGTCGGGCCAATGGTGAGAGTTAGGGCAATAGCAAGAAGCGAGATCGCCATCACCGTCTCGACCAGGCTAAAGCCATCGTCGGCGCGTGATCGGAACGGGCGCGACCTATTGGGCCGCCCGCGTTCGGCAACGCTGCTTGATGTGTTCCGCGAGTAGCGGTACCCAACTCTCACGTAGTTGCTTGTCGACCGGAACCCTGCGCTGGTCAAGCACCTCTGACCCGATCCCGGCTTGAACTCTTGGAAACTCCTAGGCCGGAGCGACGGTCTTAAACGCGTCGGCGCCCTCGACCGCGAGCGCTGTTACATTCGACTTGCCCGACTCCCAACCTGAATGAGCTCAATATGGGCTGACTGACGCTACTTTGGGGTGTCGCGCCAGGGGCCCGTATCGGCTCTCGGTTCCTTGGGGAGTCCGAGAATTCGTTCGCCGATGATGTTTCGCTGGACCTGGCTGGTACCGGCGTAGATGGTGCCCGCCCGAGCTACGAGCGCGGTGTTGATCCAGACGGTGGCGCTATTGGGAGTGCCAGCGGCGGCAGGTCCAAGACCAGAACCCTCTGCGGCGTCGGCGTCGAACACCATGGCATCTGGGCCCAGAATATCGAGGGCCAATCCGGTTACTTTCTGGTGATACTCAGACCAATTGAGCTTGCCAAGCGAACTCTCAGCACCTGGAACCTCGCCAGCAAGAAACGAGCTGAGCACCCTCATACCGGTGTACTTCATTATCTCGACCTTGCTGTGACACCAAGCGAGACGCTGACGAACTTCGGGGTCGCTGAGTTTGCCCCGCGCTCGGGCCAATTCGATGAGGCGATCAAGTTCCTCGCGGTGACGCAAACCAACAACAGTTGTTCCGGCCCCACGTTCAAACCCAAGCAAGGTGTTAGCGACCGACCAGCCACCGTTGACCTCGCCAACAACGTTTTCTTTGGCGCACCTGGCGTCGGTAAGGAACACCTCGTTGAAGTGGGTGTGCCCGGCAATGTTGACGATCGGGCGCACCTCGACGCCTGGCTGATCCATGGGCACAAGCAAGAATGTGATGCCTTGGTGCTTGATGTTTTCGGGTGCCGTGCGAGCCAAGACAAAGATCCAGTTGGCGGTCGACCCCGCTGATGTCCAGATCTTTTGTCCGTTGATAATCCACTCGTCGCCGTCGAGTTCGGCCTTACAACCAAGGTTGGCGAGGTCAGAACCGGCATCGGGTTCTGAGTATCCCTGACACCAGAGGTCGGTGCCGTCGAGGATTCGGGGCAGGAAGTATGCCTTTTGCTCGTCGGTACCGCGGTGAATGATCGTGTTGCCGACCATCGTGATTCCGAAAGCATCGTTGGAGCCCGCGGTCGGAACGCCCCGCTTGAAGAACTCTTCGTTGATGATCACGTTCTCGAGTGCAGTGAGACCGGGGCCGCCGTACTCGGTTGACCACGAGGGAGCCAGGTAGCCGTTCTCAGAAAGGGTGGCCCGCCAGGAGCGCATGAACTCGCTTCGATCCCCAGTTTCTATGGCACCGATACCCGACCAGTCAGCGGGCAAGTGTTCTTCAAGAAACGACTGAACCTTGGTTCGATACGTTTCGGCTTCGGCGGTGTAGGTCGGCTCCATGTCCAAGAACGTAGACAATTAGTGACCAAGTTCCTAACTCCAACCCGATTCGATCGACCCGAAGGTGGCGTCACGGATGCCGAATTTGGTCTCCTCGCCGCATCATCGTAGTTTCGTCGGTCATGGACTTCAGGCTGCCTACCGACCTCTCCAACTTCTTAGGACGCATCGACGCGTTCATCGAAGAAGAAATCGAACCTCTGCAACGAGCCGATGACAACGAGCGATTCTTTGATCACCGACGAGAAGATGCCCGAACCGATTGGGACCGACAGGGGCTACCGAATCGACAGTGGGAGGAGTTATTGGGAGAGATGCGCAGACGAGCGGACGCGGCTGGATTTCTGCGGTTCCATCTTCCCGAAAGGTTCGGAGGCCAAGATGGGTCGAACCTAGACATGGCTGTGATTCGAGAGCACCTGGCCGCCAAAGGCCTCGGGCTATTCAACGACCTGCAAAATGAGAGTTCGATGGTCGGCAACTTCCCTACCGTCTTGATGATGGACCACTACGGGTCAGCAGCCCAGAAGGCTCATTGGGTACCTGAAATGCTGGCCGGGAGAGCTCGTATTGGATTCGGGCTGACCGAGCCTGACCACGGCTCGGACGCAACCTGGATGGAAACCACCGCTGTACAAGACGGCGACGAGTGGGTCATCAACGGCGAGAAGATGTGGAATACCGGACTTCACCACGCCACTCACGATTTCATTTTTGCTCGTACCTCTGGTCAAGCGGGCGAGGGTCGTGGCATCACATGTTTCATCGTTCCCACCGATGCGGTCGGTTTTGAAATCGGCGAGTTCATGTGGACCTTCAACATGCCGACCGACCACGCGCTGGTCTCGTTGCGCGACGTTCGAGTGTCCGACGCCGACGTTCTGGGCGAAGAGGGCCTCGGCTTGATGGTGGCCCAGCTGTTCGTTCACGAAAACCGGATCCGCCAAGCCGCTTCTGGAGTAGGCGCGGCCCAGTATTGCATCGATGAGTCGGTGAAATACGCCAGAGAGCGCATTGTGTTCGGCAAGCCGCTAGCTGTAAATCAGGCAATCCAGTGGCCTCTGGCCGAACTACATACCGAAAACGAGATGATTCGTCAGCTTGTCAGAAAGACAGCATGGGAAATGGACCAGCCAGACATCGACGTCTACTCGATCTCTGACCGAGTGGCGATGTGTAACTACCGCGCTAACCGCCTGGTCTGCAACGCAGCCGACCAGGCAATGCAGACCCACGGCGCCATGGGCTATAGCCGTCACCTGCCCTTCGAGCACATCTACCGACACCATCGGCGCTATCGCATTACCGAAGGTTCAGAAGAGATCCAGATCCGCCGCGTCGCCGGCTTCCTGTTTGGTTTCACCTCCCGCGCCAAGGGCTAGAAACACCACTCCTGTCGCCGGGATAAGGCGGGCGCCGTAGAATTGATGGCTGTGTTCAAGGGAATTGTTGTTGTCGCTGTCGGGTCTGCGATTTTCTGGAGGCGGCGGCAGCGCTCGGCACAGACATCGGCGATAGCTTCGACCAGGCGGGCCAACCGAAACGCGGCGATGGCTAGTCTGGTTGCCCGTCGAGGTGCCGCTCGGGCCACCACAGCAGTCCGCAGCCGGCTTGCTAGCGACCAGCACCGCCGACGGCTCCAGGCCGGGCTCGAGAGCCGCGAAGCACGCGATGTCGTCGACTCACTGGGCAACATGAAGGGTGCCTTGATGAAGCTCGGCCAGATGGCCAGCTACCTCGACGACGCCATGCCAGAACCCATGCAGATCGCGCTAGCCGAGCTTCGGTCCGATGCCCCACCGATGGCCTCGGACCTAGCTCTGACCCAAATCGAGATGTCTTTGGGCCGACCGCTGGCAACGCTGTTCCGTGACATCGACCCTTCACCTCTGGCCTCGGCCTCGATCGGTCAGGTTCATCGTGCGGTCACGAGCGACGGCCGCGACGTTGTGGTCAAGGTGCAGTATCCAGGCATAGCAGATGCCATCGAAGCCGATCTTATGAACACCAAGACCCTCGCAAACTTGCTGACGATGGTTTTCCCTGGGCTCGACGCCGACACTCTCGTCGTGGAACTCCAAGCCCGGATCGGCGAAGAACTCGACTACGTCCACGAAGCCAAGAACCAAACCCAATTCGCCGACTTCTATCGAGGCCACCCCCATATCTGGGTTCCAGATGTGGTTCCGGAGTTGTCGACCAGGACAGTCTTAACCTCTGACTTTGTTCAAGGCCAGCCGTTCGAGGCCGCTTACGGCCTCGCCAAACCCCGCCGCGACGAACTCGCCGAAGTGCTCTACCGCTTTGTGTTTCGGAGTCTGAACCGACAGCTTGCTTTCAACGCCGACCCTCACCCTGGCAACTACCTCCTCGCCGATGACGGGCGGATGGCCTTTCTCGACTTCGGGTTAGTCAAACACTTCGCGCCAACCGAAGTCCTCGAGTTCACGACGCTGATTCAGGCCATGCTCAGCGGCGATAGGGCCAAGTTCAGGGCCGCGGCGGAAAGTGTCAACCTGCTCAGCACCGACGCACCGTTCTCCGACGACGAAATCTACGAGTGGTTCGCCACCTACTACGAGCTGGTCCTGCACGACCGTGAGGTCACCATCACCGCCGACTACAGCAGCGGTCTCATCCGGCAGACTTTCGACGCCAAAACCAACGAAATTCTCAAACACGCCAACGTTCCGCCCACCTTCGCCCTTATTCAGCGAATCAACCTCGGACTTTTTTCGATCTTGGCCAAGTTGGAAGCCACAGCCAACTGGCGACGCATCAGCGAAGAGTTGTGGCCATGGGTCGACGCCGCTCCTTCAACCCCGATGGGAATCCAAGAGGCCGAGTGGCTCAGTCTTGGCAGCGAGCGCTCGCCGTTCCGGTAATGACGTTGGCGCCGTGTTGGTTCACGGTGACGAGGTCGAGGTCGACAAAGTGTTGACCGTCTTGCTCGCGAATCGCGGAAACCGTTGCTGTGGCGGTGAGCGTGTCGCCTGGCCACACCTGGTTCACAAACCGCACACCGAAGTCGGTGAGTGTTCCGTCGCCGACTGTGTCGGTAACCAGTTTTCCGGTGAGCCCCATGGTGAGCATTCCATGAGCGAACACACCCGGGTACCCAGCCACTTCGGTGGCGAACAGATTGTCGGTGTGGATTGGGTTGTAGTCACCAGAGGCGCCTGCGTACTGAACGATTTGGGTGCGGGTGAGATCGTCGGCCACGACTTGGGTGAACGTTTGGCCAACCTCAACCTTTGCTGCCGAAAGACTCATCAGCTCTCAATCACTTTCTCGGTGCGAACACCAACGCCGCGTGCGGTTACGACTAGCTCGCCGCCTTGGTCGCGGTACTCGGTTATGGACTCAGAGAACATCAACTTGCCGGCGCGTTTTGAGTGTTTCTGCCAGGTCTTACCTGGGAAACTTGTTGCGGTGAGCACATCGCCTGGTTTCGGGTGACGGTGGTACGTGTAGTGCTGTTCGGCGTGAAGCCCGCCCGCGGCGGCACCGTTCGACTTCTTCTCGCCACCTTTGCCGGTATCGGACAGTTCGTCATCTCCGGCCGGATCGGTGTCTGGAGCCGATTTCGTTAGCCCTGATGGGGTCGAGCCGCTACCGAACCAGACTTGCCCGATCTGGGGGCGTAGTGGGTAAACGGGGTCGAATTGAGCGCTAGCTTGCACAAACGTTGGCGGGGCAATCACCCCACCAGACTCGGCGTTGCCGTCGTCGTAGTAGCACTGATTTGGGTCGCCGATCGATCTGGCGAACATCATGATGTGCCCGGCCTCCACTGGGAAACGTTCAACGCTCACGATCAGTCCTTCCAAGGGGTCAAAGTCGATGTGCTCACCTGTGATGCTGCCAGAGTTGTAGCACTAAGAGCCAAACGAGCAAGATTCTGCTAACAACCGTATCGTCACGCGATTGCAGACTTGACCATCGTTGGCTGACGGGAGCCAGTCGGGTAGAAATTCAAGTGACCTGTTCGGTTCAGACGCCACCGAAATATGGAGAATCCAGTATGGAGAGCTCAGGATGAAAATCGGAATGATCGGCCTCGGCAAGATGGGCGGCGCTATGGCTACCAGGCTCCGCGGCGACGGCCATGAGGTCGTCGGCTTCGACCGCGATCCAGAGGTGACCAATGTGGCGGACTTGGCGGCCTTGGTCGTTGCGCTCGAACCGCCGCGGACCATTTGGGTGATGGTGCCCGCTGGCGCGCCGACCGAATCGACGATCGACGAGTTGGCATCATTGATCGAAGCCGGTGACCTCATCGTTGATGGTGCGAACGGGAACTGGGCCGATGCCCAGCGACGAGCAGAAATGTTGGCCCAAAGGTCGATCGGGTTCGTTGATGCCGGCGTATCGGGAGGCGTATGGGGACTCGAAAACGGGTTCTGCCTAATGGTCGGAGGCTCCGAAGAAGACGTCGGACGGGTACAGCCAATCCTCAACTCGCTTGGCCCCGCCGACGGGGTTGCTCATGTGGGGCCAGCGGGGTGCGGGCACTACACGAAGATGGTGCACAACGCAGTCGAATACGGGATGATGCAGTCATACGCCGAGGGGTACGAGCTACTTGAGGCTGGGCCAGAAGGGTTAAACACCCACGATGGCATCGAGGTCTGGAGGCATGGCTCAGTGGTTCGTAGCTGGCTTCTCGAACTCCTCGTCAACGCCATGGACGAGGACCCAGGCTTCGAGTCGATAGCTGGCTACGCAAACGACTCCGGACATGGGCGGTGGGCAGTCCAAGAAGCTATCGCTCGCGCTGTTCCGGTACCGGTGATGAGTGCGGCACTGTACGCCAGGTTCACAAGCAGACAGCCAGATTCGCCCTCAATGAAGGTGATAGCGGCTCTGCGCAACCAGTTTGGCGGCCATGCCGTCATCGCCGCCGACAACGCCGCCGCCGCCGCCGAACAGTGAGCAGCCAGCGAGGCGATGCGGTAGTTCTGTTCGGTGCATCTGGCGACCTCGCCAAGAAGAAGCTGTTTCCGGCGCTGTACGATCTGACGGTTCGAGGCCGGTTGGGCATGCCCATCATTGGCGTCGGGCGAAGTGCGTGGGATGGCGACGAGTTGGCGCGCTATGCGCGAGCTTCGGTTGAGGCCCACGTGGCGAGAGTCGGTGTGCCCTTCGACGAGGAGGCCTTCGATCAACTCGTCGAAGGTATGCAGTTCGTGTCTGGCGGTTACACCGATCCAGCGCTGTATCCGCGGCTCGCTGAAGCGTTGGCCGGGGCTGACCGCCCGCTGATGTACCTCGCCATTCCACCCAGTCTTTTCGACGACGTCATCACTGGGTTGGCCAGCGCTGGTCTTACCGAAGCGGCCAGAGTTGTTGTCGAGAAACCATTCGGCCGCGATCTGGCCTCGGCAAAACAACTGAACGCCGTGCTCGCCAGACACGTGAGCGAAGACCGGACGTTCAGAATCGACCATTTTCTTGGTAAGGAACCGATTCAGAACCTGCTTGTGTTCCGTTTCGCCAACTCGCTTCTTGAGCCAGTCTGGAATCGAAACCATGTCAATTCGGTTCAGATCACGATGGCTGAGTCGTTCGGAATCGAGGGGCGGGGCAGCTTCTATGACAAGATCGGCACGCTGCGAGACGTCGTCCAGAATCATCTGCTTGAGATGGTTGTGTTCCTGGCAATGGATGCACCACTGTCCGCCGATGCCGACGCACTACGGGACGAGAAGTTTCGAGTTCTGAAGGCGATTCGCACCGTCGACCCGTCGACGATCATTCGCGGCCAATTCGAGGGCTATCGCGACGAAGATGGCGTCGATCCGAGTTCAGACACCGAAACCTATGTCGAGATGACGTTCGAAATCGACAACTGGCGCTGGGCTGGAGTTCCATTTCGGGTCAGGGCTGGCAAGGCGCTCAAAGCGACGGTCACCGACGCTGTCGTCGAGTTCCGGTGTCCGCCGAGGCTGTTGTTCGCGGCCGATGGCGCGACCCCACATCCCAACCACCTGCGGTTCGAAATGAAACCCACCGATGTAATCACCTTGGCCATGCAGGCCAAAGCCCCCGGCGGTGCGCTCGTTACCCAGCCCGTCGAGCTCACTGTGTCATCCCAAGAGGAGCTAGGCGAAGGTGCCGATGCATACGAACAGCTACTCGACGACGCGCTCGATGGTGACCCGGCTCGTTTTGGTCGTCAAGATGGAGTCGAAGAACAGTGGCGCATTGTGCAGAACGCGCTGACGAACGTTCCGCCGGTGATGACCTATCAGCCAGGTAGCTGGGGGCCCTCAGAGGCGACCAGTTCAAACTGGCACAACTTCGAAACCTGATGATCTGGCAACGCCACCGGCACCACCATACGTGATGCGCTACATTGTTTGCGTAGTGGTGGAACGCGTGAGAAACGCAGACCGGGGGCTGTGGTGGTGGAGACCGTACGAACCAATCGAGCCCAACGTAGAGCGGCCCAGACGCGGGCTTCACTAGTCGCTGCGAGCCGCCAACTACTTTCAGAGCGCGGGTTCACCAACGTCACTATCTCCGACATAACCGACCGAGCTGATGTGGCTCTCGGGTCGTTCTACAACCACTTCGAAGACCGCGACAACATGATCACCACCGTCATGGATCAAGCGCGAAAGAGCCAAAGTGACTTCGTGATCGGGGTTCTCGATCAACTTGGCACCGAGAGTTACGGACCTATGTGTTCAATCGTCGTGGCGTCAGTTCATCGAGCCACGTTAGACCCCGAGTTCGCCGGGCTTGTTTACAGCGCGGCTCTACACTGCTTGTGGCCAAACGAAGACCAACTTGAAGCAGTTCGAGTCGCGGCCACTATCGCCTTAGCCGAGTCCGGTGGGGCGGTCTCGGTCGACTTCATCACGACGCTGATCGGCTGGTCGAGCGCCATGATGATGAACCCGGGTTTCAGTGCCAATTTCGAGAATCCGCAGCACATGCTAAGCGAGACCGTGTCGGCCGTGTTGCGCGTTGTCGGCGCATCTTGTAACGACACCGAACTTTGGGTGAAACGATCCCTAGACGTGCCGTTCGATCTTTCGACTTCTGAGGACGTCGACGTCTAGTCCAGAAGGACGGGCCAGCCTCGATGCCGAGCCACACTTCGGAGATGGCGATCTGGCTGGACCGCGATCGGCGAACCAACCGACGCCAGAATCGGTAAATCAGATACCGAGTCTGCGTACGCAACGGCCTTGCTTAGATCGACTGGGCCAATAGCGCTACGCAGCCTTTCCAACTTGCCCGATCCGTAACAAAACGCACCGTCAAGCTCGCCGGTGAAGCGGCCATCGACTACGTGACCGCGAGTGCCGACGGCCCGATGGGCGCCCACAACCTCGGCCAGCGATTCCACCAGTTGCTGAGGCGCGGCCGACAACAGTACAACAAAGTCGCCATCCTCAATGTGGGTGCGGAGGCGTATCTCCATCGAGGTTCTGAGATTGGCCCGAAGGTCCGCAGCGACGGCCTCAGTAAATGCCGCCAACTCGGCGACCGAACAGCCCTTGGCCGAACGCAACACCTGCTGCATGACGCGACTGGCCTGGCGGTCAGAAGACCCGAACCGGGAGAACACAACACCTCGCACGACAGCTCGAAGCAAAGTCCGGCGCGAAACAAGTCCGGCTGCCACGAGAACACGCACGAGAGCTACAAGGCTTGACCCACGCAACAACGTCCGGTCGACATCGACCAACACGACGCGAGATGTTGTCAACTCCGGATCGGCAACTGCGGGCGCGGCGGGAGTGTCTGTAGCGCGATTGAATGTCATACACAGACAACGGCGACCGCACCAATCTATTTCGCTACTCGCTCAGTGCCTTCTGTTCGCACTACTCGCGAAAGCCAACCTCGGTGTCGCAGATGTCCTGCCATAGGGGCTGGAAACTAAACCAGCCGGCCAGCATCGAACCGACTTGGTCGCGCGTGTGGGCAGCTGTCTGGTCGTTGATAACGATTGGGGTTCCGGCTGCTTGGGCCAACAGTTGTGCTTGGCAGCTCCGCTCCATGGTCACAAAGAACCAAACGGCCGCGTCGAGCGTTTCGCCAACCGTGATGAGCCCATGGTTTTGGTGGATCAGCGCCTTACGGTCGCCCAGCGTGGCTGCAAGCGCCTTGCCATACGCGACATCGGCCACCACTCCCCCGAAGTCGTGATGCACCGCATGATCATCGAAGAATGCGCAAGAATCCTGGGTAATCGGTAGGAGGGGCTGCCCGAGCGACGAGAAGGTTTTGCCGTAGATGGAATGGGAGTGGGCGGCAGCGACGACATCGGGGCGCGCCGCGTGAATCTGACTGTGGATGGCGAACGCCGCGGAGTTGAGCGGCATCGAACCTTCGACGATGTCGCCCTCGTGGCTGACGAGCAGGAGGTCCGAGGCCCGAATCCGTCGGAAGCTCATTCCGAACGGGTTGACCCAGAAGTGATCGGTGTTTCCTGGGTCGCGGACGGTTATGTGCCCGGCGACGCCTTCGCCGAATCCGAGGCGTCCGAACAGGCGGAAACAGCCCGCCAACTTCTCTTTGAGGTACTGGCGTTCTTCGGCAACCGTTTCGAACGTCGGCGGAGCGAAGTCAACACCGCGTTCGCTTCGCATTTCGGCGCGTTTGGCCCTGCTGGCCAAGATGGGGTCGGTTTCGAGATCTGTCATCTAATCCTGAGCCTCTCGCGCTGCTTTCGATTTGGCCATGAGGGCAGCTAATCGGTCGTTGCCGCCAGCAGCGGCCGGAGCGGCCTCGGCTGCGGGTTCTGGCGCTGGCGAGTCTTGGGTGCCGCCGCCTTTGTTTCTTGCTGCTTTGGACTTGGCCATTAGGGCAGCTAACCGGTCGTTGCCACCAGCAGCGTCAGCGGGGGGCGCTGCTACGGGTGCCGAGACCGGAGCGTTCTTTGCGTCCTCGGCCGCCTTGGCGGCCACCACGGCGGCCTTTTCCCGGTCGACCTGGAATTGGGGCCAGTTCTCGGCCCGAACCAGTTTGTCTTGACCGATGGAGCCGAGTTCTACGCCGTTGTCGAAATAGACGCGGTATCTAAACCAGGTGAGTCCGACCCCACGGCTGGTTTTTCCTCGGGTGCCTTCTGGTACTCCACGTAGGCCTTCGGTCGCTATGACCTTGGTGCCCTTTTTGAACTGCATCGTCGCGGCGCTCATAGCGACGAAGGCTACCCTGTCGCAGCATGCGCTTTGTTCTTGTTCGACATGGTGAGCCCGCTTGGGTCGAAGATGGCATTAACCGAGATGACCCCCGGCTCACACCGACAGGGCGTCGGCAGGCATACATAACTGGGGCTACGCTGGCCGATCAACACTTTGATCACATTTGGGTTTCGCCGAAACTTCGGGCTCGGCAGACGTCGGAGCCGTTCCTTGACCTCACTCGTCGTACATCTGAGATCAAGCCGTTTCTTGAGGAGATCCAAACTCCCGACTGGGAAGGCACCCATCACGATGCTCTTGAGGTCTTTGCCGCCCACCGAAGGCGCGATCCTACGGCTCAGTGGAGCGGTCTAGAGGGCGGCGAGGCGGTCTCAGACTTTCATGACCGAGTGACCTCGGGCCTCGATGACGCATTGGCCGAGCTTGGGGTGGTCAGGTCCGACCACGATTTGCCAACTTGGGATATCGCCCAAGCTGAGCCTTCTGACGAAAGGCCTGCCGACGAGATCTCGGTGCTGGTATTCGCTCACGCTGGCACGAACTCGATGGTGCTATCACATTTACTTGGCGTAGCTCCGGTGCCGTGGGAGTGGGAGAGGTTCGTGACCTTTCATGCTTCGATTTCGGTGGCGACCACTATCAAGGTTGGTCCGAATCATGCTTTTAGCCTGCTGACCCTCTCCGATCTTGGCCATTTACCCGTCGATCTTCGAACTCGTTAGGGGCAGCTGGTGTGATCGGCGCAGACGAGATCCGCCAGACGGCTGCCGAATGCGGGGCGTTCCTTCGTTCGTGTCTCGACCGCGATTGGTCGACACCAATACCGGATCTCGAGATGTCGGTGGTTGAGGTTGTAGCTCACGCGGCGACGGGATGTTTGTGGTATTCGATCGATCTTGCCGCCGGCGGCAAGGACCTTGAGCCCGTGGAGTTTCGGGTTAGGACCGACGGGCCAGCCGTTGATGTTCTCGATACGTTCGTAGCCCACGCCGAGGTGGTGGCCGCGGTTGTGGAAACCTCGCCGGATTCGGCTCGGGGGTTTCATCCGATGGGTACGGCTGACCGGTCTGGTCTCGCGGCGATGGCTTGCGATGAGATGTTGATTCATACCTACGACGCATCGCTTGGGCTCGGAGTGCCGTTTGTTCCCGATATCGGCATTGTTGAGGCGGTTCTGGGGCGGCTGTTTCCATGGGTCGAAGTCGAGCCGAGCGACTCTGCTGCAACGCCCCGCTCAGGTTCGTGGCAGCAGCTTCTTTGGGCGAATGGTCGGATCGGCCTCGACGACTCGGATCGTTTGAGTGGCTGGTCCTGGCATTGTGCGCCTCTCTCGGAGTGGGATGGCTCTGCCAAGGACGGGCGTTGAGCGAAAGGTCGGCGCACAGAATCGACGTTTCGTGGAGCTCGCTTCTTGATGTCTCTTTCGACAAGCTCGGCAATTCCCGCCTTTGTGTGGACATCGCAGCTGGGGTTCTGGTCGGTTCGGGTTGGTGCCTGGCTCTTTGGCGGCGGGGTGGGTTAGGCGGCGCCGGATTTGGGTTTGGTGCCTGGTTTTTGGCGGTGCGGCGGATTGGTCCATTCCTTGATGGTTTGTCCGTCGCTGTCGCGGGTCAGATACCAGGCCCTTGGGGTGTCTCGACGTGGTCTGATGTGGGCTCCCATGGCGTGAAGTTTGCGGTGGTGCGCTGGGCAGAGCAGGCATAGTTGTTCGAGGTCGCTGGGTCCGCCGTGTTCCCAGAAGGTGATGTGGTGTGCTTCGCTCGCTGATGCTGGCATGGTGCAGTGTTTCCATACACAACATCCGTCGCGGACCATTAGTGCTTGATGTTGTGTTGGTGTCGCATATCTCACATTGCGAGCCAGATTCAGTTGTTGGCTGTCGGCTTGTTCGATCCAGTAGGAGATGTCGGCGTCACACATCATGGTTCGCACCAACGTTGCCGGTATTGGGACCCCGTCTGAGGTGTAGCCAACGGCTTGACGATCCTCAAGCTCGTTCAGATCCGATAGTCCGATCACAACATTCACAGCGGCACGCGGTCTGGTCCGGGTTTTTGGTTCATTGTTGACGGGTGGTGGGCCTGAAGTTCGACAAGACGAACATTGCTGGTCACCGTCAGACGTATCTGACCCGACAGGATCACGTCGGGTGGTGTCGGGTGGGTGTTCGGACAGTGGGGCCGGTCTGATGGGGGTGTAAGAACCGAGATCGGTGCGGGTTTCGTTACCGTCGGCGTCTGTGCCCATCTCTATGAACCTGACACCAGGACTTGCGCACCGGTGATCTGTGGCCGCGTTGGTCTGGCGTCGGTGCGAATCGTTGGCTGGCGTCCGGTCGTGCGGAGAGCCTGATGGGGCCGAGCTAGTCGGCCATGACACGGAGTCTGAAGCGGATGTAGGCGATGTGGACGCTGGGCCGTGCGCTGCAGGTTCAGCCGAGATCTCGGAAGTCGATGTAGTCGATCCAGAATCGGAGCCGTCAGGTTGCGAACCGTTCGCCGCCGATGCGGGTGCCGATTCGACATTGTCGACGTCGTGGCGGACGTCTGCGTCGCGGTAGGAGTCGGCACCACTATGGGTGTCTGCTTGGGCCTGGGGGTGTAGGTCGTGGATGGCTGAGAGTCCTAGGAGCATGTTGGCGATAATGTCGCCGGCTAGCTGTTTGGGTGTGCGCCTGCCGGTGCGGTCTAGTTCTCTTTCTTTGGCCCAGGCGGTACGGAACCTTGGGTCATAGGCATGCTTGATACGCGCCCCGGTGATGGGGTCGGCTAGCAGGCTCAGCCAGTACATTCCGTCGTCGTTTACACCACACCCACCGCGCCGGTTGTCACGTTGCCGGTTGTATCGGTCGTCGGCAGAGTCGGTGTCGGCCTCAACAACGGCAGCCTTGACTGCTTCGGCGGTTTGGTCGGCGTGCTCATGTTTGGCATCAGCCAACAGTTCGAGCTTTGTGCGGGTTGACACTTTCGCTCTGGAGATCATGTCGGCTTGCTCTGTTGAAATCTGTCCGTTAGCGAGTGCTTCTGCGATGTCTGGGTAGTCGGCCAGCCTTGCGGCCCGGCGTTCGGCATCACGAAGTTCACGTGTCGATCGAGCCGCGCCAGGATCACCAGACCCGCTGTCGCCGGGCCCGTTGCCAGATCCGCCGTGGCCATCAGGATCGTCAGCACCAGCACCGTTAGACCCAGATGGGTTGTTGTCGCACCCGTCGTCTAAATTGTCGTTGCCTTCGCCGTTGTCGGGTTGAGGGCGCGGTGCAGGATCAGGCGGCGTGTTAACGCCATGTGTGATAGCAGCACGAGCCTGCAAAGCAAACACCTCCTGGCCATCAAGACGCGAACGATGAGAGTGGATGCCAATCAAAATCTTGTCAAGCGCGGTGATATCTAACTGGCTGAACTCCTCCTGAGTTAGATAAACAATCCCGCTTCGATCCATACAAACATTGTACCACCCATAGTGCGCGGTTTCAAGATGATTACGAACGTTCATTCTATATTTGTGAGACTGCTATGCCGGCCGGCATACAACACCAGCCAGATCGAACGACGAGTCAAGAACACGCGGGTTCTCGTTCACGACACCACAACCTCCCTTGCCCAGCTGAGCCATCGGACGCCGAAATCGCAGAAGGAGACAGCGGCACCAGTGCAGAGACGCACCCACGGCCTCACAGCCAAGCTCGCTAAGGGCGCGCAAACACAGACGCCAGATAGATCTCCACGCAACCGTTCGATCGCGGTCTAGTCGACCATGAATCGACCTTCGTACGCCGATACTTGGAGCAGTATGTCGCCGTCGGGCAGCACTACTTCATACATGGCATATCCGCGCCGTTGTTCTCTAGGGAGGTTCCGATCAGATGCAGCAGTTTCGCCGAGGTCTGGGCCAGTTAGTTCATCAAGACTTGTCCCGGTCAAGAAACCTGGACTGCAGTGCTGGCCGACGGTGGCACCTCAGAAGAGCTGCTGCAGGCCTGGACCGCCACCATCGTCGCTGGCGGTAGAAGTAACTGACACCTCAGTCTCATTTGATCTTGACGATACCGCCGCGATCGATCACGAGCAGGGAGTTTTCGACGGCTTCAACGACCACCGCTACTTTCGCAGACCCCGAACTGTGTCGATGGTGTCGGCTTCGGCGGTCGTCTTATCAGGCCTGTAACCGCGAACACGAGCGAAACGAAGGGCGGCACCGCCGTCGTAGCGCACCGACGTCTGGACGCCATCAATCGCAATCTCGACCACCAGGCCGACCATTGCGGCACGACGATCGACCCAGGGCTCTTCAAGCAGATCAACACCGCTTAGTGGGTGTCCGGAAAGTGGTTCATGGGTTCCAGGTGCGGGATTGGGGTGTTCCTGGTTTGGGGTGGAGCCGGTCGAGCATGATGGCGATCGAGGCGATCTTGACCCATGTCTCGGCGGAGGCGACGCTGTGTTCGAGGTCGCGTTTGCCGAGGCGTCGATGCGCTGACAGCCAGGCGAGTGTGCGTTCAACGATCCAGCGGTCTCGTACGGGGATGAAGGTGTGCCGTGAGGGGTTCTTGACAATCTCGATCTTGAGGCGGAGCCGTTTGGCGCGTTTGTCGAGTCCGCGGTAGCCGGCGTCGCATCTGACGATGCCCAGCATCGAGTTGGTGAGCCGGACCCGGCGCAGCAGTTCGTGGCCCCCGGCGATGTCAGAGACGTAGGCTGAGGTGACGATCACCCCGATCAGAAGGCCCAAAGAGTCAACTACTATATGACGTTTGCGGCCCCTGATCTTCTTGCCGGCGTCGTAGCCGATTTGTTCTGCTGGGCCAGCGTTGGGCACACTTTGGGCGTCAAGGACCGCTGCGCCTGGGCCGGGGTCGTGCCCGGATTGGGCTCGGGCGAGGTTCGCGAGGCGGACATGTACGCGGTCCCAGGTGCGGTCTTGACGCCAGGTCACGAACCATTCGTGCACGGTTGAACGCGGCGGGAACTCGTTGGGGAGCATGCGCCACTGACAGCCGGTGCGTGACTGGTACAAGATCGCGTTGATGACATGTCGCCGGTCGTGGCCGAGCGGTCTTCCCATGGGCGACCCGGGGCCAAACAAGTCCTCGATGCAGGCCCACTGCTCGTCGGTTAAGTCGCTCGGATATCCATCATCCATGCCACCAGTTCACTATCCGCGCGATCCGATCGCGCGGATAGTGACTTTCCGGACACCCACTTAGAGGCATGATGTCGAAGAACCACGGCACCAAACCGCCCGCGCCACCATCCTCGGCGAACTGGCTGGCCGTGTCAACCACGCCAGACCCCGCTTGCATCGCCTCGGCCACATCGGCTGCGGGCGATGCCAGCATTGGTTGAATCGGCCGCAGAACTTCCAACCGCACTTCAACCAGCGCACTCTGGCCTTGAACCAAGGCCAGAACAGCGGTGTCGCTGTCAGAAACTCTGACTCGGGACTGGTGATGGAGCCGAAGAGCTTGCCAAGTAACCGGTCGCGCTCCGCCATCGACCCTGGTCCGGTCGTCATCGCTACTTCAGCGATCGCTTCGTCGACGGCCAGCACCGACACCCAGGGAGCGCCAGCATGCTCAACATCGACATCGCGCAGAGTCGCCCACCCAACACCAATACGCCCCTGGCGAACCTCTCCAGTAAGGAACCCGACAACTATCGGAATCTCCTCTGGAGACGAACGCCCCAACAGCTCAGCCAAGATTGTCCGCTTCTCGGTGCGTTTGCTCGTTGCCCCTACCGCAATGGAGACATTCACCACATCGAACAACGACAATGGCAACGACCGGGCCTCTGGACTGGTATCGGCATCGCTCACTTCTCTAGTCTGGCTCCTGTACCTCCCCGCCGAAGGATCCACCGTGGCCACACTCATCAGCGAACTTGTTTTGCCCCACCTCCCTACCGAGTTCAAAAGCCGTGAAGAGGCCAGGGAACTCTCGGTCGCGGCTCGCGCTGTTTCGCCGATCGCCAAGACCGACTTTGGGTACGCGGTCCTGAGCCACTCGTGGGCCACGAAGATTCTCAGAGAACGAAAGTTCCATCACATCTTGAAGCTCATGGGTGCCACCCGCGACCTCGACGAACGCCTCACGGATCAGGCTAGACAATCAATCCTCACCGCCGAAGGAGCCGAACATCAAAGACTGAGGCGCCTGGTTTCGCCAGCTTTCACCCCAAAACAAGCAGACAAGCTCCGGCCCTTCATGGCTTCGACCATCAACTCGCTGATCGACTCCGTAGCTGCCGGCAGCGACGCCAACGGCCGACGCCAATGCGAAGTTATGGCCGAGATCTGTGAGCCATACCCCATTCCGATCATCTGCGAACTGCTGGGTGCACCAGTAGAAGACCTCGACAAGTTCAGCACCTGGGCTACCGGCGTAATCTCAGGCCTAGACAGAGACGCCAACGACAAGATCGACAACATCCTCGCCTGCCGCGAGGCTCTGGAAGAATACGTAATCGAACTCATCGCTCGTCGACGTAGCGAACCAAGAGACGACCTTCTAACCGTCCTGATCCAGGCCGAAGAACAAGGCGATCGACTCTCCGAAGTCGAACTTGTCACCATGGTCGAGGCCATCCTGGTGGCCGGGGTCGATACCACGAGGAACCAGCTCGGATGCGCAGTGGCGCTACTAGCCGAGCGCCCAGAAGTCTGGAAACAGTTGGCCGACGATCCTGCCATCGCTCCGACAGTCGTCGATGAGGTCATGCGTTACATCGGAGCGATAAGAGGCACGGGCCGCTACGCCTCAGAGGACGTCGTCATCGACGACGTTGCGTTCCCGCAAGGCACGATCATCATGGTTAGCTTCGTTGCCGGCAACTACGACTCAGAGGCATTCGCCGAGCCGAGCGTATTCGACATCGAACAACACACGACCGACTCCCAACATCTGAGCTTCGGCAGTGGAATTCACTTCTGTCTTGGGTCGTTCTTGGCCAAGGCCGAACTTCAGGTCGCGTTGCCAATTCTGGCCCGTCGGATGCCTAACCTGGCCCTCGCCAAACCGGTCGAGTGGAAGTCTGCTCAGGTTGCGATCTGGGGACCAACGAGCCTCGAGGTAACGTTCGACACCGCTACCGGTTGACCGGAGCGGCCCGAAGTTCTCGATGTGAGAAGAACCTGGCAATAATCACTACGACGAGGATCCCAACCACGTACGCCACCTCGACGCGCCCTACGTCGCTCCCCCACCCCGCCGAGCTCGCCACCACCAGCACGGCAAGATTGATTCCCAGCCCGCACGTCCACGCCATCGCGGTGATGTAAACCCGGCCCGCGGCGACAAGGGCCTGATGGTGCAAGAACGCCACCACGAACAGGGCTCCACCTCCCGAAAACCACAACATGTCGGCCCAGGTGATCGCAAAGTCGGGTCCGAATAGCAGCGTGGTAGCCCACGGGCCAAGCACCGTCAACCCCGCTATAGCGACCAATATCAGGGCCACCAGCAACGCTTCAAGGCGACGCAATGTGCCAAGGGCTGTGTCTGACCTACCTTCGACAATCTCAGCTGTGAGGCGGGGCAACAGCGCCGCCTGCACTGCTTGAAACAAGAACAAGGGCACCCGCGAAAGAACGAAACCAGCCGTTAGCTGTCCGGCCAACTCGCGCGCTGAGTCGGTTGCGGCCATCGCCACGAGGGCCAGCGGCACCGAGTTGGCCAAGGCCTGAGCCCCAAGTTGGGCCACCAACAACGATGGTAACGATGTGCCTAGCTCGACCCGTTCGACCGCAGGGCCAGCTTCGGTGTCGCGAACATGGCGAGTACGAACAAAGCCAACCGCTACTAACGGCGACACAATCAGTATTGCCGCGTACGCAAGCGGATCGCCAACACCGACAGCCACAAGGGCGACCGCCAGCACCACCCGGACAATGCCTTCTGTGGCCAGTATCTCCCCGTAGGCCCGCATTACGCGGTGACCAGCGGCCACACCCTTGGCTAACTGAAACAAGCCAAACGAAGCAACCGAGCCAGCAACCACAATGACTGCGATGCGCCTGTCGTCGAATAACGTCGAAGCTAGCGGTACCGATAGCAGCGCCCCGACCACAAACAAACCCACCGCGGCCACGATCAAAGCCCAAGTTGCTCGTCGCTCGAGAGCCATCGCCCCTTGGCCCCGACTTCGACGGGCCGCTATGCCCCTGGTAACGGCTTGCTCGAGAGGCACGAACAGGCCCGGCCCAAATATGAACACCACAAACCAAATGGCCGAGAACAACGCGTAAGCATCGGTGTCGAGACGTCCCGTTCTAGCCGGAATCGCCAAGAACACATAGGAGGCAAGCCCGTTTGTGAGCACACCTGCGGCTACGGGCCAAGTCCCGGCTGGCAACGCCTCGGCTGCCTGACGAAGCCGAGACTCGCGCCCACCGGATGCCTCAGCCACGCCGCAGCTCGTGCATCGCAGTCGCCATCAGCAGGCCAAGGCCGACCCAAGCCAATTCATGGGCCCGAGCCATGTCTAGTGGCCATGATCCAGAGTGCGCTACCCCATAGCGGCCCACCAGGTACAGCTCGTAGCAACCAGCCAAGGCAACGAACGCCGCCGCGCCTATAGCTAACCAGCGCCGCTTACCCAACCGGCCGAGTACCAACGTGACCAAGCCAACTCCGATTCCGAAATAGGGCCGGGTCAACAGGCCAACCACAACACCAACCCCAGCACTCTCGATCACACCCGGCCGCCAGCCAATAGATTGATCGGCGCCGCGTAGAACATCGTCGCCTGCGTTTGAGTCCGTTGCCGCGTACAGACCCGTGCCTGTGCTCGAAGCCGTAACCGCAGTGGGCTGCAGAATGCTGGTAGCGCGATCGCGTCTCACAAAAACGACTAGTCCTAAACACAACACCACGCCAAACACGCTGAGCAACAAAGCAATGTCGACGAGTCGTTGAGGCACCCACACCATCTCAAGAACCACGGCCTCGCCTGCGGGCAGCCACCACGCATTAGCGTGGCCGTCGACCAACAGGGGTTCGTCGAGCCCCGGCCGCGTCGCAGGTAGCTCACCGTCGACGGCTCGAAGACGCCAGCCGACGCTGAACGAGTCGTTGAGCACCAAGAGCATCGGTTCGTCGCGCGCTGAAACCGCGATGCGGCGAGACGTTTGGGATTCCGAAACTAGCCGGACCGCTGCGGGCTGGGCTCCTGGCAGGTCGGCGGAATCGTCGACGCCATCTGACGGTTGTGGCAAGCCGCTGAGGAACAGACGATCGAGATCGATACCCGTCAGCCGGCCATCAGCGGCCTCAATCACAAGAGGGCCACCGGCGTGTTCGATCGTTTCGCATCCTTCAACTGTGAGCGGTTGACCGAGCGTTAACGCCTTAAGGCTCGAACCGTCGTACAAACCCCGCTCGGCCGAAGTTAGCCACCCACGGCTGGCCGCCGGTCCGAGCAAACGGACCGATACAGGGCGACCGTTGACCAGCAACAGGTCGGACCGACAGCCACCATCGAGCGAAGCTCTATAGCTGACGGCCTTCACGCCAACCTCGGCAATCCCAATCGGGGCGACCACATCTTGGGCAGAGAACCAGTCGACCGTAATGTGTTCGTCGACTGCCAAGATCGTGAAGTCGACCCGCTCAATGGCCGAAACATCTGCATCGGCGCCAAGCCAAGGCACATCGACGAGCATGGTCGAATCGGGCGCAGAATCAGCACCAGCCGCGAGCTCAGGTACCGCTACCTCGACCATTGCACCGCCATTGATTGAGACTCCGATCGAGGTCGGCACGCTGTGACGTCCATCGACCACGAAGGTCATCGTCGAGGCCGCCCCTTCGAATGAACCCGCTGAGCCAACGAGGGTGAGAACCTGCCCAACCTGGGGCCCGAACTCAGAAAGCCAGAAGGTCGACGGATCGCCATCGGCGGCCCGCGACGGCAAGTGAGCCGGAGGCCCGTCGAGAACACTTGTCGCGGTCACCCGCGCCGACCCAGGAGCGAGTACGTGCGCGTCGATCTGGCCCGAATCGGCACGAGGCGACAACCTGGCATCTCCGCTCAGTTCGAAAGCGCCAGCAGTAACGTCGACAGATCGAACAAGTCGGGCTTCGGTGTCCTCGCGAACAAGGTTGGTCGGGTCAGTGCGCAGCCGGGTTAGCAAAATATCGGCGTCCGGTGTCGTTGAGCGGCCCTGACCGGCGCGGTCGAGCAGTCTTGTTGGCAGAACAATCTGTTCGACGATGGTCGAACCATCACCAACCACAACCTCGGCAAACCCCACCGGGCTAGAACCCACCGACAACCCGGCAACGGTCAGATCGACAGTAGATACAGCCACAACTCCACCGTCAGAATTGATCTCAGCTCCGAACGGCACTACCTGGCCGGGAACCTGCCGCGACTCTGGACCCAAAACCACCCGCATTGGCCCAGCACCATTGATCGAAACGTCGACGGCTGTGATGAACCGTTCCCGCTCACCCGTCGTCGGTTGCAGAAGCACTATCTGGTCAGCCTGGATCGGTTCTTCGAACGAGACGCTCCAGATGTCGGTTACCGGAGCACCAAAGGCTCCAGTCCGCCACGACGTGAACGGATTTCCGTCGATGGCCGCAATGGGCCGGTTCTCGGGGTGGTAGGAGATGATGTTCCCGTAGTCGGTAGCCAAGACCGTGGCCCCAACCTGGCGAGCGGTGGTTCTGAACTCGGTGGAGGCGTCGGCGATCTCGGCCCCCACCTGGGCTGGGAGATCCAAACGAGCGTCGGATGCGTCGACAAGAGCGTCGGCTCCGTCGGCTCGTTCGGTGAACCCCAGGTTGTCTCGAACCGTTTTCCAGCGTCGGGCCTGAAGACGCTCGGAGTCGGTGAGTATCAGCCTCGCGCCGCGAGCCACGACCTCGTCGAGCAGCCAGTCCGGGGTTGTCGACTCGTAGAGAACAAGGTCATCGGGGCCGACGATACCCATCCCCACCAGATCGACCAGACCCTCACCAGACCCAGCCACGACCACCACGTTGCTAAGCGACTCCAAGCGGATGAGCGCGGTTGCGTCCTCGACGTGGGCAACCACGACCGCGGGAACCTCGCCATCGGCACGAGCAAAGACGAGCTCGCGTTCGTCGAGCAAGGGGAAGGCCTCCGACGCAATATTGGGTTCTGGTGAGTCGAAAACTTCGAAGCCGGCGCCGGAAACGCTCGGCGCACCAATTTGGGCCCACAGATCGTCTGGGCGCGGAGTTCTGAACCGCTCGTACTCAAGGTCGAGTTGCACAACAAGCTCGCCGACTCCCATCCGGGCCGCAACCCGGCTGATGGTTTCCCAGTCGGCAACACCCTCCTGCAACCGTCGATCGAGCGCTATCAACAGGTCAGAAGCCGGATCGGACGCGTAGGCAATTAGCTCGCGAATAGCGGTTTCGCGATCAGTCAAACCAGGCAATACGTGGTCGATGGTGTTACCCCACCGATGGGCACTGAAGTCGTTACCGGGAAACGTCATGGTTCTGGTGCCGTCGTCGGAGTCGTCGAGATACTGAGCCACATCGATCCAGTACTGCGGAAGCGCCTCGTCTCTGGCTAGCTCCCCGCCGACATATCGACCTGTCCACAAAGCTGGCACTCCGGCTGCGGCCACCAACAGCACTAGAAGTGCCGCGGACAATCGGCGTCGTTCGAGAGCCAAGTCGGTCGTGCCGACCCGCTCGTCCTGATCACTGGTGCGATCAGCAGTTCGCCACTCGTGGAACCGCTCCGCCATCGGCGAAACCGTAAAACCAACAGTGCCAGCCAAGCCAAGCAGGAACAAGGGCAACGAACGGGGCGAGCTTCGCACCGCGAGGCCAAACGAGGCATCGCCAAAGGCGTTGTTGAACCACCCCGCCAGCGGCGACGGGTCGGCAAACGGGTGAACGCCCGTGGTAAGCACGATGCCGATGATCATCAACATCATCAGGTAGGCCTTCTGGCGCCAGCGCACGATGGCTAGCGAGGACAACGCAACTACTGGTAGCACGAACCCCACTGCGATGAGCGCCAGATTCTCGGCATAATCGACGCCAGCTCCTACCCAAGGTCCGATCCGGTCACCACCGTAAAAGATCCAATAGCCAAGACCTCTGAACGCCTCAGCGGAGTTCGAGCCTGATGCAACAGTCTCGGTCGTTTCGCTGTATTGGAGGATCGGCGCCCCAAAGCTGCCCTGAACAACAAGACCGGCCAGCCACCAGAGCGAAGTGATCGTGGTTAGGGCCCCGATTCGCCAGACCGCAGTCCACGCCTGTCGCCAAGAGATGTCGCGTTCGACCATCACTCCAAACGGCAGCCAAAGAATCACGCCAAAACCGACGTACATGAGCGAAGACGCGTTGACGCCGCCAACGGTCATCGTCACCAGCGCAAACGTGGCCGGGCGGCGCCAACCACCGTGGCGCGCGGTCAAGATCAGCAGCGCTAACAGCCATCCAAATCCGGCCCACGGCAATATCAGAGCCGATAGTCGGGTCGCATAACTCAGGGGGTATGGCGACAGGGCATAAACAAAACCAGCCACAGTGCCAGCCCTATGGTCCCACCCCCAGACCTTGGCCAGAAACATGACTCCGGCGCCCGCGGCAAACAGCGCTGTACCTAGAAACAACCGTTGAGCAACCCAGTCGGGAAAACCTATAGTTTCGAAGAACCAGAACCATGGCCCCATAGGCCACAGGTAGCCAATGTTCTGATGAGGCACAACCCCAAGGCCCCATGCGGGATCCCACAAGTAGCGGGCACTGTTCCAAAGCCCGCCAGGGTCGACCGTCAGGTAGGTCTTGGTGTCGGCCACGACCTCTCCTGGCCTCGTGAGCAGCAACGGTACATACACCGCGGCCCCAAGAACGGCGAGGCGTCGCCGGTGAAGCTTCGACAAGGCCGTGATGATTCCTCTTGGCACAATTGCTCTTGGGCCAATCGCCTTGGGCCTCATTGTTCGCCGGCCAGCGCTAACAGCTGCGCTGCGGTGTTGGGCCACGTGCGACCAGCAGCAAAGCGCAATGCTGCTCCGGATGCCAGGTCGCGCTTGTCCGAATCGATAAGGAGGGCCGCCACTTCGCCCGCAAACTCGTCGTCGCCGGCGACCACTCCGGCACCTGGGCCAACGGCCGAAACATGGCCTGCACAGAGACTCACCACTGCGGGTGTGCCACACGCAGCGGCTTCGGTGATCGTCATGCCCCAGCCCTCGTTGATGGAGCCGCTAACAACCAGCTCCGCGCTCCGGTAGAGCGAAACGAGTTCGTCGTCAGACACCGACGGCCGCAAAATCACGCTGTTGGCGAGGTCGTGTTTTGCGATTGCGGCTTCGACATCGGGCCGATCCTCACCGTGGCCCACCACGACGAGGAGAACATCGGGAACGAGGTCGCGAACCTTCGCCAGTTGCGCTATGAGCCACGGCACTCGCTTCAATGGAGCAAATCGACAGACGGCAACAAGCATCGGCCTAGCTGGCTCCGAAGCTGCGTCTCGCTCGGCACAAGGCGAGAATCGGTCGTCGATGCCTGGCTCGATGACGTGGACCCCGTCGGCCGACAACACCGTGCCAGCCAGGATTTCTTGGCGCCCCATCGCCGACAGGGTCGCTATCGGTGTTCGGCGATACAGCTGGGGAAACACCGAACGTTCGGCGAACTTGCCGACAGAACCAACTACCCGCCCAAATGTTGCCGGCCAGAGCTCGCTGTGCAGATGGTGGAGCAGCACCAGGCGACGCCTGGCCCACAGCGGCGACAAAAACGGTATTCCGTTCCACACGTCGACAGCCAAGTCAAAACGACCGTCGCGACGCGTCGCGGCCGCAAGCGTAGTTCTAGGGATACCAGTGAACCGACCGCCACGCCTTACCCGACACACGGATCCATCGTCGAACGTCTCAGTCACGATCGCCTTAGGCAGAATCGCCTCAGATCGGTCAGCAGCACCCACCTGGCGCACAGCAACAGAACGGATCGAGACCTCGTGGCCAAGCCGCGCCCATTCGGTGGTCACGCGGTCGAGATGTAACTCTGAGCCGCCGGCAGCGTCGTCATCGATATCGCGCCAGGTCGCGACCTGGATGCGCATGGCCTGCTAGGTGCTCGACGCCGGCAGCAATGGTGCGAGTCGGCCGGTGCCGGATCGGTTCGCACCGCCACTTCGGCTCTGATCCTCTTCGTGATAGTCCTCGTCGACGTTTACAGCCCACACGTCGTGGTCGGTGCCATCGATCAGGTTCTCGACGGCGTAGACGGCAGTGAGCATTGAGTGGTCCTGGTTGTTGTACTTGTGCATGCCGTTGCGTCCAACCGGTGCAACGTTAGAAGCGTGAGCATCCAGCCACTTACGCAGCACATCGACATGGGCCTCGTAGAAAGCGTCGTAAACCGGGTAAGCCTTGGGCATGCGCACGACATAACCCTGACCGATCACCTCGCGATCGACAAGGCCAAGCGACGCAAGCTCGTCGGTGGCCAACACCACAAGGTCGTCGTCAGCCATTTCCCAGAGATCGTCGCCAATTGAAACGAAGTACTCGAGCCCAAGACACGTAGTTCCAGGGGCCACCATCTCGGGTGACCATTGGCCGAAGTTCTGGATGCGTCCTACCCGCACGCCGGCCTCATGGATGTAGATCCAGTTGTCGGGGAAACCCACGTCGGCTGGCACAACCAAGGCAACGGTCAGGAAGTCGCGATGGCGCAGACCCTTCGCGGCGTCGACAACCGGCGTCGGCGCCGGTGGATCCATGGCGAGCACGAGTTCGCCGATAGGCATCGATGAAACAACAGCCGTGCAGCCAACGGTGTGGGATCCGTCGCGTTCGTAAACGACCCCGGTGACCAAACCGTTGTGGTGCCGCAGGCTTACAACCGGCGCTTCCAGAACAACGTCGCCGCCAAGATTCTGAACCTGGGCGTGGGCCCGCTCCCACATCATGCCAGGGCCTAAACGGGGGTAGTGAAACTCTTCGATGAGACTGGCGACATCCTTACGGTTACGGCGCGGTCGTAAGGCATCGATGATGGCCCGCCCCAACGAGAGGTTCTTGATGCGCTGAGCGGCCCAGTCGGCAGCAAGTTCGTCGCCGGGAACGCCCCAGACTTTCTCGGTGTATGTGCGGAAAAAGATCCCGTATAGGCGCCGCCCGAATCGGGCGCTCACCCACCCCTCGAAATTGGTTTGATCCTTGGGCGGACGCACCCGAGCCCACGCATAGGAACCAACACACCGAGATGCCTCGATAACGCCAAGGCCGCGCAACGCATTCATGGCCTTAAGCGGGTAGTCAAAGAACTTGCCGTTGTAACGGATACGGCTAAGCCGTGGCCGCAGTAAGAAGTCGTCGGCACCGAGGATCTGCCACCAACGTTTCTCGACTTCTGAGACCTTGGTGAAGAACCGATGGCCACCAATGTCGAAGTGCCAATCGTCGCGGTGCACCGTGCGCGAGATACCGCCGACGACGTCGTCGGCTTCGAGAACAGTGGTCGAAATACCGCGCTCGCAAAGCTCTAGGGCCGCTGTTAGGCCCGCGGGGCCAGCACCGATAATCACCACATGTTGCGGATCGCTGGTCATTGCCGCCCTGAAGTTTGTTTGATACTGAATACGAATACAGCCGCGGCTTAGCCGAACCGGCAGGAGATACTAACGTCATCTCTCGTGTCTGAGCCAGCCGATGAGACAATACGCCTGCCACCATTCGTGATAGCTGCCGCACTTCTGGCTGTGGCCGCTGGTGTTGTCATGCGATTCACCGCACCGGGACCGCTGTGGCTCGACGAAGCCCAGACTCTTTCAATCATCGACAGCGGAGTAGGTCAGCTCGCCAGCCAGTTAAGAACGGACGGGCATCCGCCGCTCTACTACGTGCTCCTGATCGGCTGGACCAACCTGTTCGGAACCGGCGACGTGGCCGTGCGCTCTATGTCGGGTCTTTTTTCTGTTGGCGCCCTTGGTTTGGTGTGGATCATCGCCGCTAAAAGACATTCGCGTCTGGTTGCCGGGCTGGCAGTCGTGGTGCTGGCCACCAACCCCTTTGCCATCAGATATGCCACCGAAACACGCATGTACGCGCTCTTCACCTTGTTGGCGCTTGGCCTGTGGTTAGCCGCCGATCGGCTCGCCCAACGAAAAACGCCAGCCAGAGTGGCCGCGGTGGTGTCCATCAGCGCAGCGTTGTTGTTGACTCACTACTGGGCAATGTTCGTGCTGGCCGCCGGGTTCTTACTGGCAGCCCGCCTCTGGCAGCACGGCCAGCTCGCGATGCGACCGGTGGCATTGTCGATGGCCGCGGGTGGTTTGTTCTTGGGGCCATGGGTGCCAGTTCTGCTTCACCAACTCCAGCACACCGGAACTCCATGGGCCACGACCCCGAGCCCTCCTTCGATTGCTCTGTCAGTAATCGCCGACCTTGGCGGAGGGCGCGATCAGAACCTTGCAGTCCTACTGTCGGCGCTGCTGCTCTCGCTGGCGATCATCGGCTTAACCAGCGTCGGCGGGCCACACCTTTGGAGCCTCAGCCTCGACCTTCGCATCGCCAAACACAGCAGGCAATGGGCCTGGCTCACCGGTGCGAGTCTCATGCTTGGGGCCGCGGTGGTGTTGGTCACCAGAGGTGGTTTCGCGTCGCGGTATGCCGCCGGTGTTCTTGGCTTCGTTGTAATCCTGATCGCCCTAGGACTTGGCTCATTCCGACCAGGTGGCCTGATGTTGGCTCTCACCGCGAGCGTCGCGGTCCTAGGTCTGGCAGTAGCGGGCCTAGAGCTGCGCAACGACCGCACCCAAGCCGGCGAGATCGCAATCGCATTGGCGGTTGCTGGCCCCAACGACGTAGTCGTCGTGTGCCCAGACCAACTGGGCCCCTCGCTGGCCAGGGCCGCCCCCGACATTTCCGTGATCGCCTATCCAACCCTTGCCGGAGCCGCTCAGGTCGACTGGACCGACTACGAAGAGCGCAACGCTGCCGCCGATCCCGGTCGAATCGCCGAACAGCTCGCTCAACGAGTGTCAGACAACGGCGGCCACGTGTGGCTGGTCTCAAGCGGCGGGTACCGCACGTTTGGCGTGCAGTGCGAACAACTCGAAGCCGAGCTATCGGTTCGGCTCGGCCCTGGCCAGACAATCATCGCGCCAGACGGGAACGTTTTCGAACCGGCACGCCTTTCGGTACTCCCGCAGCTGTGAGCAGATCTGTGGTTCCGTCGAAGCGCCAGATGGCTGCGCTCTTCGTTCTCACGTTCGCGGGCTGGGTCCTTGGTCGAAGTGTGTCCAACGTGGATGGATTCTTCGACGAACTTGGTCAGTGGGACGCCGCTTGGTACCACACCATCGCCCAGTCTGGTTATGGCCCGATCGCCGACGAAGCCATCCGTTTCTTTGCCCTGTTCCCTACCCTCGGCGCGGTCGTCGACTTGTTGGCGCCTTGGTCGCTCGGTGTCTCGATGCTGCTGATCGCTTGGGTGTCGGCGTACCTGGGTCTACGCCGGGTCGCGGTGCTTGCCCAAACCGCAACCGGTAGTACCGAAGCGGTGCGGCTCACTAAGTGGGCGGTTGTTCTATGGCCAGCTTCGATCTCGCTCATCATGGCCTACCCGACGGGCATTACGCTACTGGCCACATCGGCCACCCTGATAGCCCTGACACCAGCTGTGACATCCACTGCGAACAGACCACGCGGTCTGGCCACCGACGCAGTCAACTGGTCCCAAGTTGCAATGTGGTCGGCCATCGCGAGCCTGGCCAGACCCACCGGACTACTTCTAGTTGTCCCGATCCTGATCGTTTTAGCCAGCGAGCGGCCCAAACGACCATTGCCATGGTTAGCGGTCGTGGCCCCCTTTAGTGGAGTCATCACGATGTCGCTGATCTCTCTTCGACACGGTCGCGGGTTAGCCGCGTGGTCAGACGTTCAAGCACCTCTGCGGGGCCAGTGGGTCGACCCGATCTCTCGAATCGCAACCGGTGTCGTTGATCTTGCTGGTCGAGACTTCGGTGACGGCCTACATCTCGGTACCGTGGCAATCCTGGTGGGCCTTACCTTGGTGGCATGGCGAAAGCTGCCGCTTCCATGGGCCGCCCACGCCACTGCGGTCTTGTTGTTGATAACTGCCGTCGAGAACTGGAATTCGATCGAGCGTTACGCCTACGACATGCCTCAGCTAGCAGTCGCAGCCGCTTTGGTCATGCAACGCGGCTGGAGGCGACGGGTTGCGATCGTCAGCTGCGTTGGCGCTGTGAGCGTGGTGGTTCTTGTGATGGCTGGTGAGTTCGTGCCCTAGTTGCGGGATCTGACCCGCCGACGCAACGACCTGAGATGTCGCAGATAGCGAACTCCCTCGCCGATCGAGCCTTTGCTCTGGCCATTCACGCGATGGGCGAAATGGAATGACACTTCGCCGATCCGTAGTTCTGGATGGGTTGCCACAATCTCCATCAAGATCTTGAAGCCGTCGGCTTGAAGTCTGTCGAAGACCAAAACATCGGTACGAATCAGAAAGAACCCGCTGAGGGGGTCGCTCACCTTGGCCAGTTCGGTGGGCAGGAGCCTGAACGCGGCCCGACCTGCGGCCCAAGACAACCAGCGCCTCCACCATGTCAGCCCTTCATTGATGGAGTCCCAATTGTGCCGGGTCGCGACAACGAGATCGGCGCCTGTTTCGGCGGCGAACTTGGCCAACTCGGGGATGATCTCCGGTGGATGTTGCAGGTCGCCATCGAGCACACAACACCACGGCGAGGCCGATCTCTCAAAACCAGCCACCACGGCGCCGGCGAGTCCGCCGGTGCGTTCGCCAGGGGCACGATGCAGAACCTCAGTTTTTGTGTCGAGGCCAAGCGCAGTTCGTTCTACCGCAGAGGCCGTGCCATCGTCGGAGTCATCGACCACGAGCACTCGCCCAACCCCGAGGGCCTCGATTCTGGCGAGTAGCGGGCCAACGTTGTCTACCTCGTTACGCGTAGGAACCACAACGGTGATGTCGAGATCCCAAAGGTCGCTGGTGGTTGGACTGGTCATAGCGGCCGCCGAATCTAGCTCAGCTGGTACCCCTCTTGCCAACGAACAACACGGTGGGGGAAAAGATCGCCGCTCTCGATGCGACGGGCTGAAGCATCCTGACAATCGGGTTGGCCCGCCATTCGTCGGCGAACCCGAGCGCCATAAGCCGGTAGCCAAACCGATCGCTCCGGTTCAGCAACCGCAATAGCGGCCGAACTCGGTACTTAAGGATGTGGGTCGGGTCGTGTTTGAAGTGCGGAGACCGCGGGTTTGGCACGGTCAGCACCACTCGGTCGATTGCCACCGATTCGATAGCTCCGATGACACCGGCGAACTCATTGTTCGATACGTGCTCTAGAAACTCCGAACAAAATACGGCTTCGAACTGTTCGTCATGGTCGACGAGACCCTGAGCCTCCATCTGTAGCACCTGGTCGTAGGCCCCTGTGTTCGCGGCCGCCGTTACAAGCGCGGAGTCATAGTCGACACCAACAACACGATCAGCGACCGCGGCCAAGGCCTCGCCGTACAAACCAGACCCGCACGCAACATCGATCACTGATGAACACTCAGGCCCAATATGGGTTTTGATCACCTCGATCATCCGACCATCAACTTGGCGTTCCAGATATCGCCGGGTTTGCGATGGTTCAGAATCGTCGGGCATTACGCCTCTAAAACACGTAGACGAGAAGGGCCACGAAATGAATAGTGGCCCCCGCGATAACAAGCACATGCCAAAGTTCGTGATAGCCAAATGTGGTTGGCCACAGTCTTGGTTTGCGCAGCGCCAGCAAGATGCCGCCGATCGTAAACAGCAAGCCTCCGCCAAGAATCATGAACGTGAATGTGGGTCCTACCTGGGTCCACATCCCTGGCACAGCGAGCAGTCCGAGCCAGCCGACCCCTATGTAGCTTGCCGTGACTAACCCGTATGGAGGAGTCCACGGCATCCATAGGTTCGCTATCAAGATGGCCGTCAGAACCCACACAGTCGCCAGCAGTGCGTTGGAGAACCGGCCCGATATCCCAACGCTGACTACCGGCGTGAACGTTCCGGCGATCATCAGGTAGATGCCGGTCTTGTCGACCTGCATCATCGATGGCTCGACCTTGGGCGACCAGTTGACCCGGTGGTACAGGGCACTGGCGCCGAACATGAACGACACACAGGAGGCATAAACAAACGCAGCCACGAGCGCCCGGCCACCCTGAGCAGCCACAAACAGCGCGCCGATAGGCAACGAGGCCACGAAGGACCACTTATGGCTGAACCCGCGCCACCGCGGCTTCTGTGGAGCGATTGCTGTCATAGGCGCGAAGGGTGGCTTGGCACGAGCGCAGAAGCTATCGCGACATGAGCCCACGGGCACACAAAGACCCTCACACGCCGTCGCTGTCGCCGATGAACCGAAGCAGAACCTCTTGGGCTACTGAAGCCACGTGAACCCCGGCTTCGTCGAATAGTTGGCCAGTGACGAGACCGCGGCCCCCAATCAAACCGTGTGAGGTGAAGTCGTATAGATGAAACTTGTCGGCTCTACCTGGCCGGTGAAACCAAATTGCATGATCGAGACTGGCGCCGATGAAGTCGCGGTGCTGTCGCTCGTCGGCGACCTCAACGGGGTGAGCAGCCCTAGCCGCGCCGAACTGAACCGTGTCGCTGGTGAAGGCCAGACCACAGGCATGAAGCAGCGGATCATCGCCGATATCGGTTACAAGCCTGACCCACCCCATCGACTTACCGAGTTTGCGGTCGAGCGGCACCGATCTCCGATCGAGCAGGAATCCCCATCCGTCGTCGACTAGCTCGCTTGGCTTTGGTGCCTGCGGGAGTTCGAACGTTTGGCTCTCGGGTTGGTCTTCTTCGACGTGAAACGAAGCCGAGAGGTTGAGGATTGCCCCGTTGCTTTGCCTGGCCACAACCCGCCTCGTCACGAATGACCGGCCGTTGCGAATGCGATCGACTTCGTAACGAACCGGCTCAGCCGATGTTCCACCTCGTATGAAGTAGGCGTGCAACGAGTGCGGCCGAAATCGGTCCTCTACGGTGAACGCCGCAGCACGAAGAGCCTGGGCGACAACCTGGCCGCCATAAAGACGACCCCACGGATACACCGGGCTAATACCCACAAACACGTCGGGACCATGCGGCTCAAGGTCCATGAGTTGATGGAAGTCTTGGGCTTCGATGTGAGTATCTCCTGTCATTGACCAAAACGTTAGACCACCACGCCCCGAATCAGCGGACTGGCAGTTAACATTTGGCGCCAATGAACCATCCACGCGTCGTGACTACAAGGCTCAGAGGCCGTCGGCTAATCAAAGAACCACTGCTAGCCAAAGGAACCGCGTTCACTCGCGAAGAACGAGAGTCGTTGCTGGTACAAGGTCACGTGCCAGCAGCCTATGAGTCACTCGATGACCACCTGCGTCGAATCGACCACGAGTACGACCATCTTGAAGACGACGATCTAGCCCGCCACGTGTACTTGCGGGCTCTCCAGGACCGCAACGAGGTGCTGTTCTACGCCTTCTTGCAGTCGCGTCTGCACGAGTTGATGCCAATGGTCTACACCCCGACTGTGGGTGTCGCGTGCCAACAGTTCTCGCGCATCTACCGACAACCCCGCGGCATGTACCTGTGTTTTCATGACCGCCACCGGGTTCACGAACAGTTGGCCTCGATTGAGCGAGACATCGACGTGATCGTCGTTACCGACGGCGAACGTATCCTTGGCCTCGGCGATCAGGGAGTAGGCGGCATGGGCATCCCCATCGGCAAACTCGCGCTTTACACGGGCGTTGGCGGAATCCCGCCGGAGCGCACGCTCGCGATTCTGCTCGATGTCGGCACCAACAACGAAGACCTCCTCAACGATCCCCTCTATCTCGGTTCTCGTGCTCCTCGAGTAACTGGGGCCGATTACGACGACTTCGTCGACACCTTCGTCCAGGCCGTGAAACGCCGCTTCCCAACAGCATTGCTCCAATGGGAAGACTTCGCCCAACACAACGCCACCCCACTCCTAAACCGCTACCGCCACGAACACCTGAGCTTTAACGACGACATTCAAGGCACAGCCGCTGTTGCCTATGCTGCCATTCGTGGTGCCATACGATCAGCCAATGCCAGCCTCGCCGACCAGCGGTTCCTGATTGTCGGGGCCGGGTCAGCCGGAACGGGAATTGCGGCGGTGCTCTGCGACGCGCTTCGACGCGAAGGTGTCGCTAACCCGACCGATCAGCTGTTCCTGACCAACAGCAAAGGTCTGGTACACACCAAATCCGAGCGGATAGCTCCGCATCAAGAGCCCTTCGCCAAACCGTTCGACGCCATCGCCACCTGGGTCGACGACGACAAAAAGGTGCCGCTCGCCCGAGCCTTCGCCGAAGTCAAACCCACGGTGCTCATTGGCGTGTCTGGCCAGCCTGGAACCTTCACCCAAGACATGATCCGCGATATGGCTAGCTGGACCAAACACCCGATCGTGTTGCCTTTGTCGAACCCAACCGACCGGGCCGAGGCTACCCCCGCCGACATTCTCGAGTGGTCAGATGGCCAGGCCCTAGTGGCCACGGGGTCACCGTTCGATCCCGTAGTCCGCGATGGTGTCACCCACCACATCGCCCAAGCCAACAACGTCTATGTGTTCCCAGGCCTGGGTCTTGGCGCAGTTGCCGTTGGTGCTTCGGTCATCACCGACGCAATGCTCCTGGCCGCGGCCAACGCTGTGGCCGAGGCCGCACACACCTACGCCGACGATCAACCAGGCTCACCCGTCTTGCCACCAATAATCGACGTTCCGAAAATCAGCCGTACCATCGCTTGCGCGGTGGGCCGCCAGGCAGTCGAGGACGGAGTGGCGCCAGCATTTGGCGATCTCGACATCGACGAGCGGGTCGAGTCCTATTGGTGGGAACCTATCTACCCCCACGTCATCGCGATCTGACATGGCCAGCCAAGTAGACGACTCACACGCTACGCCATCGAGCCGCCGCCTTTTTGCGAATCGAACCCTGAACATCCGATCGCTCAAAGCCATCGGTTACGACATGGACTACACCCTTGTCCACTACCGAGTCAGGGAATGGGAACGTGGTGCTTTCGAGCACGCGCGAAGGTGGCTAACCGACCAGGGCTTGCCCGTCGCCGAGTTGAGCTTCGACCCCGACGCGTTTACCTTGGGCCTCACCTTCGACCTAGAGACCGGAAACCTGCTCAAAGCGACACGCTTCGGGTTCGTGGTTAGGGCAATGCACGGCACAAGGGTGCTCGACTTCGAAGAGCAGCGGTCGATCTATGCCGAAGCTGTTGTCGAGCTGTCAAGCGATCGCTTCGAGTTTATGAACACACTGTTCGAACTGTCGCGAGCTTGCCTTTGGAGCCAACTTGTCGACCTTCACGACGCCAACAGCCTTGATGGTGTCGTCAGCTACCACGATCTGTACCGACTGATCGACGAAGCTCTCGATTCGGCCCATCAGCACGGGCGTCTCAAGGCCGAGATCGTTGCCGACCCCAAACGTTTCGTTGCCCTAGACCGCGACCTCGTACCTGCCCTTCAGGATCAACGCCTAGCTGGCAAGCAGTTGTTAATGATCACCAACTCCGACTGGTCATATTCGCGTCAGATGATGCGATACGCCGTCGATCCTTTCATGCCAGACGGCGAAACCTGGCGCGATCTGTTCGATGTCGTGATTGTTTCGGCCAACAAACCATCGTTCTTCTCAGACAACAACCAGATTTACCGGGTCGTCGACGAAGACGAGTCGCTGCTTCAGCCCCACTATGGGCCCCTTGTCGCGGGTGAGGTGTATTTCGGGGGAAGCGCGAGAGCGGTCGAAGACAGCCTCGGGCACTCACCAGCGCACCTGCTCTATGTCGGCGACCACCTGTTCGGCGATGTCCACGTCAGCAAAGACGCCTCGCGGTGGCGAACCGCGTTGATAACCCGCGAGATTGAAGACGAAGTCGAGGACGCATCGGAGTTCTTGGCCGACGAGCGCCTACTGGTCGAACTCATGGACACCAAAATCGAACTCGAACGCCGTGCTGCTCACCTGCGGCTCGAGCGACGCCATTCGCGCGGCGACCGCCCAGCCGTGGCCAGGTTGTCGCGCCAACTCGATGCCGTTTCGGCGACGGGTCGTCAGCTCGACGAACAGATCGCTCCGCTGGCCCAAGCATCGGCCCAACTCGGCAACTCCTTGTGGGGCCCGCTCATGAGAGCAGGCAACGACAAGAGCCTCTTCGCCCGTCAGGTCGAGCGTTACGCCGACGTATACACCTCACGGGTGTCGAACTTCCGCTTCGAAACGCCATATGCCTATATTCGGGCGGCACGAGGGTCACTCCCCCACGATGCAGCGGCCATAACGGCTGGCGAGTTGTTGACAGATTAGCTGGCCCAATCAACTAGCCCAATCAACTAGCCCAATCAACTAGCCCAATCAACTAGCAAGGCCCACCACTGCGCTGAGGCCTTGACCGGTTCCCGAACCAACAAATTCGGCGTCGCCAAACCCGAAGACGCCGCCGTCTCTGGCCACAAGCCAGTACCCGTTGCCGCTTTCGGTGGCAACCATGCCGACAATTGGCTCGGCCAACTTCGCACCCGGAGGCAACACGCCCGGTATCGAGCCGAAGAATTGAGCGTCGCCGAAGGCAAACAGGCCACCATCGGCGGCTACCAGCCAGTATCCGTTACCAGTAGCAGTTGGGGCCATGCCCACAACTGGTTCGTTGACACTTACACCGGCAGGTAACACGCCAGGCACTGACCCGAAGAACGGCGCATCTGGTCCGAAAGCGAACATGCCACCGTCGGCGCCCGCGAACCAGTAGCCCTCGCCACCGGGAGCTGCCGCCATCGCCGTGATGGGTTTGGCGAGGGCAATATTGCCTGTGCTTCCGTAGAAGTTGGCATCGCCGAAGGAGAATATGCCGCCATCTTCGCCGAGCAGGTAGTAGCCACCACCGCTTCCGGTCCTGGTCATGCCGACAACTGCGGCGGCCAACGTAAGGTCGGACACGTTGCCGAAGTCCTGAGCGTTGCCGAAGTTCTTTACATCGCCGTTTTCGAGGGCCAACCAATAGCCGTCGCGGCCTGGGGTCGCGTCGATGGCACTAACCGGAGCCGCTAGCTGCGAGCCCGAAAGGTCGCCAAAGTGGCCGACGTCCCCGAAGGTCAGCACCTGGCCAGAATTCGATGTTATCCAGTACCCAAATACGACACCGTCTGGCGCATTTACTGTGATGGTTACGGTGTCGGTCGACATCAGGCGACCGTCGTCAACCTCGAGCTCAAGCAGGTAGTTGCCACCCTGTGTGAACGTTGCTGTCGTGGCAGCACTGGTTGAATCGGTAAACGCGACTTCACCTGGCCCACTTACCTTGGTCCAGGCAAGCGTAACCGCGGCACCAGACTTACCATCGTCGGTGAACGAGCCGCCAAGTGTTGCGGCATCGGCGAGATCAATGGTCGAACCGCTTCCAGCGTCGGCAACGGGGGCAGTATTCACGGTGTATGCGGTCGAGACCACAGCCGAAGGGTCGTGGTCGGCGACCATCGATACCGACTTGATGGTGGCATCGTCGGCCAAAGTAAACGGACCGGTGTACTTGATGCTCGAAGCCGTGGGGTCTGAGCCGTCGGTGGTGTAGAAGATCGTCGCACCAGCTTGCGGGCTCGACAGCGTGATCAGGGTGTTGTCATCGATGATGCCAGCGCTAGGAGACACGACGTTCGGCGTCGCCGAGGTGGCTCCGGCTGGAGTAACCACAACATCGCCGAAGGTGGCGTCAACTTCATGAGACAACAGCGTCAGCGAACCGCCCGTTGGCTCATCAGCATCGCCTGAGGCGGTCCAGGTTACGTTCCAGCCCGCAGGCTCGGCTTCTGCTGCCTTCCACGCCTTGAAGCGGTAGGTGGCAGGCGTTGTGCCTTCGACTCTGGCTTTGAAAATGTACTGCTCGCCAACGTCGAGCGCGAAGGTGTCGTCACTCGTGACCAGGTTGGCATTCTCGTCCAGAACCTCAATTCGTTGGTCGGTTGGACCGGCCGGGTCACGCCAGAAGATCAACGCTCCGAACGGCGTCGGAGTGACGCCACCATCGGCCTTGAACCCCACCTGGGGTTGCGAACCTGGGTCGACAGAGTCGTTGTGTCCCTGCCAACGCAAGATGAACCCGACACCAGGGCCGTTCGATGGCGACTCATCCGCGTTGGGGCCAATCGAGTGGACCGTCACCGGCACAATGACTTCGTACTGGCCCCAGACCAGGTCGCCGATAGCGGTGAGGCGGTCGTAGCCATCGTCGACGTTGTTGATGGTTAATCCGTCGACCGACAGCGCCCAGAGACCGTCGACCGGTTGTGAGGCATCGGTAACGCCGGTGGTGTCTGACCAGTTTGCGGCGTAAGGCAACTCCCATTCGACGTCAGGAGTCCAGTTAACGGTAACGGTGTGTTGAGTAACCGAGGCAGTGGAGTCGGTCGCGACCAACACAACGGTATTGGCTCCGCTCTCGAGGTCCGAAGTCAAGATATCAACGTTGAAGTCGCCAGCACCATGCAAACGCCGACCGTCAGGTCCAATTTGCATCTGAACGGCTGCGGCGCCGTTGAGGCTGTAGGTAAGGGTATCGATGCCTTGTGCATCGCTGACCCGGCCAAGAACGTTGATCCAGCGCTGGGGGATGCCCATCTGGCCAAAGTCTTGGGTATCGCCGTACCAGACGTCGAACACCGTCGGATCGACTCCTGGAGCCGAGGTCGTGCCCTGAAGCGAAGTGGTCGAGGCGTTGGCGTTGATGTCCTCGGCGTCGATGTCGATGTCGTAGGTGGTAAGCGGGTCGAGACCGGTGATTTGCACCGAATGCTCGAGGCTTAGGCCAGCCGAAGCGCGGGTTTCGTTGATCGCGTTGAGCACGTAAGACACCGAACCAAGAGTCGGTTCGCTGGTAGTCCATGAAACGATCAGCGTGGTTGCCCCTGCTACCACCTCGACATCGGAAATGACTGCTGGCGTGTTGTCGTTGTCTGATCCATCGTCGCCAGCGGCACCGTCAGGCACCTCGACAACAAAGTCGACTATTGCGTGGAACTCCGGAGCCGTAACGGTGTCGACGGCCGTACCGCCAAAGGGGCCGAACTCGATGACATCGATGTCGTAAGTGAACTGGCCCCGTTGGGTCCAGGCGCTGCCGTCGGCAGAAGTGAACATCGTGAACTGATCGCCGATGCGCCGAACCCTGATGTGTTTGGCATCGGCTGGCCCAAGAGGTGCCCCGTTAATGAACGTGATAGGGCTGTTGCCATCGATAGCCGCGGCGAAGGGGCGGAGGTTGGTTCCGTCAAAGTAGATGTCGAAGCGCAGGTATGGGTCGCCACTTCCGCCAACCACAACGCCCTGAATCGCGAAACGCTCCGCTGGAACGGACTCGAACGCGGCGTGTAGGTCGAAGTCGGTGTTTGACATTGGTTGCCGCAGCACGCCAGCGTTGTTTCCACCGATCCACGGCTGGTGGCTCTCGTTGTCCTCTGGGATCGAAATAATGCCCTGGGCACCCGTGTAGCTGAAGGTGGCATCGCCAGTGGCGTCGACCTCATCCCACAACGCCTGGGAGGTCGCAGCGTTACTGAAATCATCGGCCACGAATGCGTTCTCGACCAGCACCACGGTCGCGACTTGAGAGGTGATGGTTCCCCCGGCCGTAACCTCAACGCGATAGTCCTGTGAAGCACCATCGCCGATGTCGGCATTGAACGCGTAAGTCGAGTTGTTGGCACCGACGATGTCGACGTTGTCGAGTGTCCACTGGTAGCTGATGGTTCCAAGCGCCGATGCGACCACCTCGAGCGTTACCGGTTGTCCGTCGAGAGCCGTCCGAGAGCCTGGTTGGTCATAAATACGCAAGCCACCGGCTCGTTTCACAACCAATAGTGGTCCGGGCTCTTCGACCTGGTTACCGAACGGAAACGCAGCAGAGTCGAAGTCATAGACAATGTCGTTTTGACCGCCAACAAGATCGTTGAGATCGAGCTCGACCACCGATATGTCCCACACGTCGTCGTTGGCCGGGTTGCCATTGTTGAGGAACGTAAAGGACCGTTCGGTTGAGCCGCCGTTCCAGGTTATATCTGGCGCACCCCAGAAGAGGCCAAGCATCGTTGCCGACTGCCAGTCGGTCTGGTCGGCTGGAAGCTCCATGTCGCGGGTGAGCTGGTCTGGCTCACCACCGCCTTCGCGAAGGGCTCCATCGACGAAGTCGCTATCGCGGAAGTACTCCACGATGTAAGTCGTGCGCGAGATCGTGAAGTCGGCCGACTCGCCGCCAACGGCATCGACTACATCGAGCCTCGTACCGGAATCTTCGGTGATGGCTCTGGCCTTGACCTTCACACCACTTTGGCTGGCGACGAGGCTGGTGTCCCAGTCGATCGAGTAGTTGTCATCCCCGTCGTTTAGGTCGGTGCCGATGTGGCCAATGGTTCCCCCAGTGGCCGGAATGGAGTACCCACTGTTTGGCTTTCCGCCTGGCTGGAAGTTCATTCGGGTGAAGGCGTGCCAGTCAGTGGTATCGCCGTCGTTGTCCTCGTCGAGGCCGTCGTAGTAAGCGATGAACTCCACCCGATCGGCGCCAGGAACGTTCGCAGTGATGGTTACGATCTCGGTGTTAGTGACGTCGAGAGTGCCACCAGTGCCAGCGGCTATGCCTCCAACAGTTGTTAGCGAACCAGTGTCGGCATAACTACCAGACACGCCGTACAGGCGAATTGACGCGTCGTGAATGTGGTATTTCGAGTTGTTGACCGAAAACGTGATGTCGTTCGAGCCGTTCTGGAGATCAGCAACAGGAATCGCAAGCACCACCGGCGATCGGCTGGCGTCGAAACCGGCGTTAACGGTCTTGATGGGACCACCATTTATCGAGTAGCGGACAATGTTCGCCTCGCGCCCGGCCCAAATATCGAGGTACATCTCAGCGCTCGTGGCAGTGGTGGTGTCGCCGGGAAGAGTGACCGAAACGGTCTTCGGGCAACCGACGAACGGTTCGATGTACCAACTGTTGTTTGGCTTGGTGTCGGTGCAGGTATTTTCGTTGGTGATGCCACCGGTGAACTGTTGATGAGGCACCCAAATTTCGGCGTAACCCGTTTCGGAGCTGGCTTCAAAGACCGATGCGTTTACTGGTGGTTCGCTGCGGGCCAGCTGCGCGACCACGACGGTGAGGGCCAGCACAACTGCGAGTGAGCGTCGTCCAAACTTTAGTTTCATCGTCGTACCTACATCACCTGGGTTGTTCGTCATCGAGTCGCATGCCGTTGTGTGTTCGGAGCCATTGAGGGTCTGGCCTGATACTTGCGGGAATCACATCGCCACTCTGGGTGGCACTAGGAATACCAAATAGCAGTTTCCAGTCGGCTGGACCACAGAACAAGTTGACCCAACCGCCAATTATTGACGCAACGTGATTAGTACACGCCTCGAGGGGTCAACGATGGGCACGACGCGAGATAACAGTCTGAACAGCACAAACGAAATCGCCAAGGAGCCAGCGGGCCGCACCAGCGGCCCCGACCGCGATGATAAGGGCGCTAATCCAAAGGTCGCCATCTTCGGCCCATAAGAACACAACCCTGGCTAGCGGGTTCCCGAGGCTCGCGAATACTGCGCTAACGACTGCGAACGTGGTCGCGCCAATGAGTAGCCGCCGTTGATTCTGCTTGTCGCCAGGAGTTGGCCACGCAACAACGACCCCATAAACGGCCAAGTTGGCCAAGAAGGCAATATTCAACATCATTACAACCGCTAGATGGAAGATCATCGCTATGGCCACAATGCGTCTGGTCCATTTTCGGCTGAACAACGCCGGCAAGAACGCACCCTCGAAACCAACGGTGAGCCAATCGAAGGCTTCGTCCAAGATCGCCAGGTGATTCTCGGCCGCAGGTACAGCGAGCAACTTGTCGCCACCCAAGGTGAACACCCGGCTGACTTGATGGCCCCGCGTTGCCGAATACGACAGGTCAAGCCAGCCGCCCCTGATTTTGGCCACGGCCGCAGTAGCCATGGCCGAAGCGAGCGCCACGACTAGCAACGCCACCGGCCAGGCTTGACGCCCCCGACGAGACTCCTCGCTACGTCGACCCTCAGACCGAATAGCGTCGACAGAGATCTCATCGCCCCAAGCCGAGAACGACATCAGGCCGGGAACAAGCCACATGAACGTGGTGTGGTCGATCTTTCCGAAGCTGTACTCGATACCAGACAGCGTTGCCAAGGTGACAGCCGCGGCCAACGACGTCCAACGGGTCCTGAACCCGGCCACCACACCCACTAGCGAAACCGCGGCCACCACCGACAACGTCACCATGATCCGAGAGTCCGGCGTCGACTCGAAGACCAGCAGCGGACCAAAGGCCGGCTCAAACCACGATCCAGGAAGATCCTGGACCCACGACGAGACCGGAAAGATCCATATGAGGGCATACAGCCCATAGATCATTCGAAAGACTGCCAACCGTTTAGGTTCGATGTCCCAGGTCGAAAAGAGCATCCGATCGAACATCACGGGCACTCCTCGCACAGCACAACGACCAACGTCCGTTCAGCACCGAGAACCACTCCCGAATCTGCGTCGTACAACGTTGTTGAGGTTTCGACGATCATCGTCACTGGCCTGGCTCCAACCAACTGTTCGATGGCATCGGCAAAAACCTGGCGGGTATCGGCCTGGTCGGCATAGTTGAGAGGTTGGTTTCGACGTAGCGGTGACCCTGGACCGACGAGATCCCAGGTGTATGACGAGAGCCCTGATTGGGGCCCATCGAACGGAGCCCTGAGACGGGAGTTACCGATCTGATTCAGGCTCACCTCTGCGTCGGGGAATAGTTCGGCCAGGGCGAAGTCGGCCGAGGATCCATCAGCGAAGGTGGCGGTGACCTCCATGATGTTGCCCTTGACGACGCCGTTTTGGATCGGGGCCCGATCGAAACCGGGTAGCCGACCAGTCGGAAACGGTTCGTAGCCATGCCGGGCCAGCCCGTAACTCACGAAAGCAAAGCCGAAGATGAACACGGCAGCCAGCCGCACGGCCCAGAGCGTCAGTTTGTTCGGTTCTGGATGTGGGTCCGCGGTCACTAGCCCTCCAGTCGGCACCATTAACGTCGATGGATAGTCAGTCGGCATTTACCCACGGACCATTACGAACGCGCCATCTTAAGGTTGCTCCAGTGCCAAACGAAGCCAACTCAGCACAAGTGCACGTCACCACGTCGCGACGCAATGCAGACATTCGCGCCGCGGCCGCCATCGCCGACCGCCTGCAAGCCAGCGTAACCATTGTTACTAGCAGAGCAAGCCGCACCGGGCCGTCGACGCGCGGCAAGGCAAGAGGTTGGGTTTCTCATCATCGCAGCAGAGGCGGGATGGCCGAAGTCATCAGGCAGTTGGCCGCCCACGGGCCCAAACAAGCCAAACGTCTGACCAAACGCGCCGTGGTTCGGCGTAGTTCGGCGCGCGCTGTTCACACTCCGACCCTCGAGTCACTGGATCAACCTGGGAGTGTGCGATGCCACATTCTAGTAGGTGTCTCACCTTCGCAGCTTCTGGCCGCCCACAACGTTAAGGAGTCCTCAGGAACCAGACGGACGATCGAACTCACCGTCGGGCCACGCTTCTGGTGGGACGAACCGTGGCAGCCGGCTTTGGCCCATCGCAACATTCAACTGCTTCGGGTGACCGCCCTCGTCACCGAGCGCGGCCAGGCGGTGGGGCATCTCGTGAGATGGTTGACGGTGGCCGTCGACGACACCGCCAAAGCCGTAGCGGCAAGGTTCAGCGAGGTGGCCGCGGAAGTCTGCGCCGATCTTGTGCTCGACGATCCACCACTCCTGCCCGGCGAACCAACTGATGATTCGCCACTGTCAGAAAGAATCGTGGCCCAGGACTCCACCACATTCGACTCGGTTGTTTGGACCGATCTGATTCGGTCGATTACGAGGTTCTGATGAAGCGACTCGCCCAGCCAAACCCGCTGCCACCAGGGTGGTACTTGTTGTGTTACCACGAGATCGCCAGTTCGGAACGGCTTCACCTAAGGGGCATCGGCATTACCCACGCCCCCGACCAGTTTGAGCGCCACCTGGAGCATTTGGCCGACGTAGCCGACCTGGTGGGTCCCCAGGAAGCCATGGCTCGCCTGGCCAATGGCGATGACACACCGATGGTCAGCTTGAGCTTCGACGACGGCTACCGGGGCGTTGCGAACCACGCCAGGCCCCTGCTCGACCAGGTCGGAGTTACCGCCATCGCGGCCGTCAACAGTACTTTCGCCGATGCCGCCACAGCACCGCCTGGCGATCCACGCCCCGTGTTTTGGCGCTCGCAACTCTGCTGGCTACGGCACAAAGGAAAGCTGTCAGAGCTAGCAGACCGTTTACAGATGCCCGTATCGGACCTGCGGACCGCCACAATGGACCAATACGGGCCCGCGGTTGTTGATGAAATTGCCACGTTGTACGCCGAAACCGATGCGGCCTCGGCCACCATGGATCGCCACCAGATGCACCTCACTTGGGACGAGATTCGAGGTCTGCGAGATGCGGGCTGGATCGTCGCCAACCACAGCGCCAACCACTTTCCGCTGCTCGAAGTGGCTGGACTCAGCCAACTCGACGCCGAACACACCCAATGCGAAGACCGGCTCTTGGCCGAGCTTGGCACCGAATCCGCGATGTGGGTATCACCTTTCGATCGACCTGCTCAGCGTGCTCCTCAGGCGATCGAACAGATGCTTGCGTCGGCGTCGGGTCGTCACTGTGTTGTCGTTGGCGACCGCGTTACCCAGACGGCCGATCTTGACAACCGCCTGATTCACCGCATCAACGCTCCTATCGGCGGACCAAAGATGCTCCTCGGGGCCCTCGTCGCGGCCGCGGCCCGAACCACCGATCGACCTAACGCGATGCGCCCATGACCCGTGTATTGGCAATCGTGGTTGCCACTTATCAACGACCCGACGGGCTCGCGCGATTGCTCGACAGCATCGCCAAGACCGCCAAACCCACCGACTGGCACCTGTTGGTGATCGTTGTCGACAACGACGAAGCAAACTCCGCAGCGCCAACACTGACTGGCTTCGAATCGTCGCTCGACCTCGTTTCGATCGTCGAACCAACCCAAGGCATTCCGTTCGCCAGAAATGCCGGCACCCAGGCCGCCCTAGGCGCCAATGCCGAGCGGATCGTATTCATCGACGACGACGAACGGGTCGCCTCCGACTGGTTGGTTGAGCTAACCCTGGCTCACGAACAGTTCGGAGCTCCGATCACGATGGGATGTGTCGTAACCGAGTTCGAGGAAACTCCACCCGCGTGGGCCGAAGAATCAGGAGCGTTCCAGCGCCGAATCTTCGCCAACGGAACCGTATTGGACTTCGCCATCACCGCAAACGTGATGGTTGAAGCCGAGATTCTTCGGGGCAACGAACGACCCTTTGACGAGTCTCTTCGTTACAGCGGCGGTTCTGACCTTCAACTCTTTGCCGAGTTAGCAGCCAGCGGGAACAAGATTGTATATGCCAGCAAAGCCGTGGCTCATGAGCTATTTCCGGCATCAAAGGTGAACGTCACATGGCTAACCCGTCGCCAGTACCGACGCGGGCTTAATCGCAGCACGACCCTACGCCAGCTCGATGCTTCTGCCGCCAGGCTGGCGAAACGTGTCGTCGCCGGTTGCGTGTCAATCGGCCGCGGAGCTAGCCGCTACCTTGCAGGCCAAATCATGGGCCGACCCCTTGTTCGCCTCGATGGCCGCCTACAAGTTGCCTACGGCTGGGGAATGCTCGCCGGGTTAGCGGGCGTGAAATATCAGGAATACCGCACCGTCCACGGAAGCTGACAGTTCAGAGCAGTTCGCCGACGGGAACTCTCGGCCTGGTGTGGCTTTCGATGGGCCGACCCATCTGATCGGACACGAGACCAGCTTCGTATTCGCGGCGCAAGGCAAACACGAGGCCGACCGCCAAGAACAGGGCGACGGTGAATCGACTTCGCTCGAAGGCTGAGCTCACCATGGCCCGCGACATCAGGCCCACGATCGCAAGCATCGAGGCGAGGGCCAGCGTGGCGGCAACGTTGTCGGGGTGGTAAAACCACACTTTGCGGGCGTCCAACAACGTGCTCCCCATCGCTAACCCAAACAGAGCGATCCCGACTAGGCCCGATCTGACGCCAAGATCGAACAGAACATTGTGGAAAGTGGCGACCGCTGCCCTTAGGGGCCACGGTCGGACGATGGTGCCCTTGGCCCCCAGTCCCTCGCCCCAAATGGGCGACGCCCCGATGCGTTCGGTTGCTTCGTCCCATAGCTGTATCCGCTCGCCAGTCGTCGTGTTCTGGCTATCACTCAGAATCGCGTCTTCGAATTGTTCGACAAACACTGGGCTGGCCCCTCCAGACAAGAACAACGACAGCGCCGCTACCCCAATTAGGCCCAACACCGCAAACACAACATCGGATGCCGTCAGGTTGGTACGCCGACTCCACGTTCGACCTGTTGCGACAACCAAGGCAACACCAGCGCCGGCGAACAGCGCCAGGTATGGACCAGCCGTTGACGAGACGAACGGCGATCCGATCATCACCACCGACGGCAATAGGACCGTGAGTCGTCGCTGTCCTGACGACACCTCATGCAGTAGTGCTGCCACCCCGAAGAAGGGCAGCATTGTTCTGGCATCGCCGCCGAGCGCTCCTAGGTCTGAGAAACCGACGATCGGGGCGTCGAAGGTGAAAGCGGTCTGGCTAATGTGGGTCAAGACTAGGACGGAAGTGACTAGGCCGACGAGTCTTCCCATGCGGCTGATGCGGTCCTTGGCCATGAGCTTTCTGATATCGCAACTGGACACTACGACTAGTACACCAATGCCAGAGATGACCAGCCGACCTTGGAAGATCACCTCCGATGTCTCTGCGTTGTTGAGGAATCCGAGAATGGCGGCAACTCCGTACCAAACGGTGAATGCGATCCATAACAGCGCCGACCTGCTGACCCGGGCCGGCGGCCTGGCCACAAGCAGCTTTGCAGCAATTGCTCCGGTGACTATGAGGTCTGTTGGCCGTAGATCGACCGGACCAGCCGGAATACGGAACAAGCCAAGGACAGTGTCGCTTTCGTCTGGATGCAGCAGCTGAGTGATGAACAACAAAACAACCAACAGCAGAACCGCAACGTGTTGGTCGCCGTTTCGTTCGAGCCGTAGAAAGAACGCGAAACCGACGCCGATGAGCAATATTGCGGCAACGGTTAGCAGGGCGAAAGCGCCCACCTGTCAATCTCCTAAGCCCTGCGTGTTCGACGCAAAGCTGTAGTAGTCATAGGACCTCGTCCACCAGCGTCTGCGAACCCGGTTGATCACAACACCCAAGAGCTCTGCGCCCTGTTCGCGAAGTTCGGCCACTGCGTTAGCCAACTCTGGCAAGTTCACCGACCCGGCGTCCACGACCAAGATGACGTGGCCTGCGGTGCTGATTACCTGACGGGTCTCGGCGACCATTTCGAGCGGCGGCGCATCGACAATCACGACGCTGGCCTCAAGGCGAGCCTTGTCGATGGCACTGGGGAGGTTGACAGCAACAACGTCGGCCGGTGACCGGTCGGGCAGGCCTGCGGGCAAAAACCGTAAACCGCGGGCAACTGTTGGGCGCAAGAGTTCGTTGATATCGTGGCCAGCCAAATCGGCGAGGCCGCGACCCATGGTGCCGCCCAATCGATGGTGAAGCGCTGGTCGACGCAGATCGGCGTCGATAGCGATGACGGTATGGCCCACCGATGCCAGCGCCCACCCAACGCCCGCAGCGACTGACGTCTTGCCTTCGCCCATCTGGTACGAACTCACGGCAATAGCTCGAGGCTGCTCTGCCGCTATGCGGATCTCAAGGTTTGCTCGGAGACTCTTAAACGATTCCGAAAGCACCGTGGTGCCCTCTTCGAGGATGTCGACAAGAGCGCGATCATTGCGTCTGAGCGATCGGAGCCTCGGAAGCTCGCCTATGACGTTGGTACCTAGCCGTTGGCGGATTGTCTCGGCGCTGTCGAACGCGTCGCGAACCCGTCCGATAATGACGGCCGCGAACACCGCAGCTATCAGGCCGAGCACGGTGGCCGCAATCATGATCGGTAACGGCCGCGGCGATACGGCGCTCTTGGGCACGATGGCTGGATCGATCATTGCTATGTCGACAAGCCCCGAAACGCCCGAATCGGCGATCATTGCTTCGGAGATGGCATTGGCCCAGACCTGAGACCCCTGAGGTGAGGTAGTGGTAACGCCGATCTTGAGGACCGAGGCCTGCGCGGTCACCGACACCGACACCGAGAGATCGGCGATTTCGGCGGGAAACGATTCGCGAAGTTCGGTTCTCAGGACGCGCGACTCGGCCCGCTCGATCACGACAGGCACGATGAAGCTGACCTGGCGGCCTGCGTCTGATCCGTCGGCGGTGGCAGGCTGTACCGAGAGTGTCCCGGTAGCTGTGTAACTCGAGTCGGGAACAAACGCCGCGAGAACACCAAGAATCACGCAGATGTCGAACGCTATTATCGCGACGACCCAGTTGCGACGGAGCGCCAGCCTTAGGTCACGAAGATCCATTTTGTTCCTTGATGAGTTTCATTTATTGCTCCACCCCACTTTGCGCGAACGGGCCACGGTAGCGCACGGAGATGTGATCGTCGGGTAGCCAACAGTGTCGTAGCTACCGGACGGGTCCTAGTTCTACGTCGGCAGCTACGCCGTAGACATCAACCCACCGGCGAGCCTGCGACTTCACGTCGAGACTCTTGGCCTGGTCGGACCCCGCGACCGTGGCGGCCTCTACAGCCTGGGCGTTGCTGGGGTCGAGCACGAAATCGAGGGCCCTAGCGAGGTCCGTTGGATTCTCTGGTTCGAACAACCATCCGGTCTCGCCCTCGCGAACAATGTCGCGAACACCGGTGATGTCTGGAGCAATCACCGGCACTCCCATGGCCTGACCCTCGAGCAGGGATCGTCCGAAAGCCTCGACGGGACATGTCGACACGACGACATCTACTGACGACAGGACCGCAGGGATGTCGCTGCGGGAGCCAGCCCAGCACACTGTGCTCGAATCAATCGACCCGGCAACCGCCATCAACGCTTCGAGATAGGTGGTGTCGGTCGCTGCTGTTCCGCCAACCACCACGATGTCGATATCGTCGCGTTCTGACTTGGTGACAGCCTGAAGCAGTACCTCAATTCGTTTCTCGGGATCTACGCGGCCAAGTATCGCCAACAAGGGACGACCGACGCGGCCGCCAATTTCGGCGCGCACCGAGGCTGCGTCGAATCTGGCTGCGTCGAATCTGGCTGCCTCGAACCGGGCCAGATCTACTGCCGGGTGAACAATGATTACCTTCGTGTCGTCGAGGCTGGCCAGCACTGACCGGGTCGATGAGCTGTTCGCAACCGTGACAGTTGCGAGCCGAGCCGCGAACACCATGAGCTTGCGGCCGACCCCCGCAGCGATCACGTCGTGCAGGTCAAGCACCACCGGACGCCTCACCAGCCGGCCAAGGACCGCAACGTCGAGGTGGGCGGTACGGCTATGCGACTGAAGCACATCGTGACTTCTGGCGAGCCTTCGCAGGCTCCAGATCCCCGAAATCACCTTCCAGGATTCGCTAAGTAGGGTCATTGGCCCCGGACGGCTACCGTCTCGGTTTCGAAGCCCGGTGCGAGCCTTCATTGCGACGATTTCGACGCGTCCACCGGCCGCTATGAAGCTCTCGGTGAACTCACCGAAACCCGGTGCTGCCAGAGTGCACGCGATACCTGCCGAAACCAGATCAGGCAAGAACTCCAAGAGGCGTTGTTCGGCACCCCAAGAACCCTCGGTATGAGTAACGATTAGAAGTTTAACGCGAGGAGATTCGCTGGAAGTCATTGATTCGAGACTAGTCAGTGGCAATTGTTCTAACGTCGGCTGCACCTCCGGCGGGTGAAGGGGCAGACTCATTCGTGGTGGGCCTCATCACATAACCGAGACGTGCCGATGGAATCACGGTGCTGTCCAACAATGAGGCTACAAATCGAACTAACGTGCAACCGATGACTCCGCTTCGACCTGGCGCGCTGTCAAACGCCAAGCGCCCAGCAGGATCCTTGTGGCTTCGCTGGGTTTTGGTGTTTATCGACACCGAAGCCATCTTTCTTGCCTGGGCAATCGCTCTAGTTTTCTATCAGCGCGTCCCTGCGGCTGGTCGATCAAGCACCGAGGGTGCGATCATCACGATGCTGCTGACTCTCGGCGGGCTAATCCTGTTGGCCACACAAGACCTCTACCTAGCAAGAGTGTCGAGCATCAGGGCCGTCGAGATGACCCGAGTGTTCCGCACCGCGGTGATGCTCGGGTTCGGTGCTGGTCTCGGCGCCGAGATCTTCGACACCAACGTAGCGGCCAAAGAGGCCGTCGTCGGAGCCGTTTTGTCGGTGATCTTCCTGATCATCGGACGGTCGTCGTATCGAGCTTGGCTTACGTCGCGCCGCGAGGCGGGCGAATATCGGCGCCAAGTCGTTGTTGTTGGCACCAACGAAGAAGCCAGACGTTTATGCGACCTTCTAACCACCCATACTGAGATTGGACTTGAGGTGGCGGCGGTCTACGGCGACGCCGACCAAGCCGAACGAAACGGCCTAGCCCATCTGTACCAAGGCCGAATCGGAGAGTGTGTGGCCTACGTCACGACTCACCAAGTGTCCGGGGTACTTATCGCCACAACCGACGTAGACACCACCTCTCTCAACCGAACCGTGCGAGAACTTCTTTCGGTTGGTGTGCACATACAGCTCACGTCGGGGCTGCAAGGCATCGCCAGCCGTCGCCTGCGGGCCCAGCCGCTTGCCCACGAGCCAATGATCTACCTGGAGCAGTTGACATTGTCGTGGTGGCAGCTGGCCATCAAGCGGCTGCTCGACATCGTGCTGTCGCTCATTGGGCTCATTGTTACCGCGCCGCTCATCTTGTTCTTGGCTATCGCGGTAAAGATTAGCGATCGAGGGCCCGCATTCTTTCGCCAACGCCGGGTCGGTCGTAACGGCGAGCCATTCGACATGATCAAGATTCGCACGATGGTCGTCGATGCCGAGGCCAGGCTCGAAGAGCTCCGCAAGCAGACCAACGAGCGCAGCGGACCACTGTTCAAGATGGATCACGACCCTCGATTCACGCGCATCGGGCGGCTCATCGACGTCAGTTCACTCAACGAACTACCGCAACTATGGAACGTACTGCGCGGCGACATGAGCCTCGTTGGCCCCCGCCCGGCGCTTCCACGCGAGGCGGCGCTATTCGACCCAGAGCTTCATGCCCGCAACCTCGTACGGCCCGGAATCACCGGCCTATGGCAGGTCGAAGCTCGCGACAATCCCGACTTCAACGCCTACAAACGCCTCGATCTCCACTACGTCGAGAACTGGTCTGTGGCCTTCGACCTGATCATCATTTTGCAGACTGTCGAAACAATCCTGTCCAGGCTCCTCAAAGGAATCACTCGCCGCCCGCAGCAACCAGCCACGGCAAAGGACCCCACCGATAGCGCCGTTGCTGAGATAGAGCCGCCCCCAGCCGGACCCGATGTGGCGGGCGACGATCGCCGCGAACCCGACCTCGGTCGATCCGAGGTTGCGGCCGCGAGGCTCGATCAGGTGGCCAAAGAAGCAAGCAGCGCCAGCTGACCCGGGGTCGGTTGAGCCGCTACCTCGGAACGGCTCATCTCGCCCACCTGCCAAGCAGCGAACGCTTCGGCGAAGTCGCCGGCGCCAGATGCGAAGTCCGAGCCCGATGATCGGGGCCACCAGGGCGCATCAATCGACCTGAGGTCTGTCCAGACAGCACGGTCGTCGTTAGTCAACAATGAAACGTCGACCGCGTGTCCCAACTCGTGGGCCAAGGTGGCTGCCACCTCGGTCGGCCCGTGAGAAGGTCTGACATAAATTTCGATCCGTTGTTGATCGAAGAACGCGTAGCCAAGAATCCCGTCGCGACCTTGTTTGAATTCAATGGACCATCCTGGCAAATGAGCCCGCCAATCGTAGGAAAGAAGTTCGAGCGCAAGCTGCCCGACCTGTTCGGGCCTTGGCCCGTCGAGGCGAGCTTGGCCAAGCACCGACTGGGCTGAATCGAACTGGGCTGAATCGAACTGGGCTGAATCGAACTGGGCCCGAGTGGCTTCGGCACTTGGGATCGTGGTAGCCGGCGCCAGCCTCAGCGTCGAATCCGACACGATGGCAGCGGCAAACTCTGCGGCTGTCAGCGGGTCGGCCACTGCGGTTCTGGCCGTAACTACTGCTTCGGGCCCGTCAACTATTTGGCTGTACACCCCAGCGGCAAACGTCGAGACGATGGCGAGCCCAGATACCGGGGCGATATAACCAACAAGGCCACCGCTGGCGGGTTTTCCGTCGGCAAGGAAGGCCATCGCGTTGCGAACGTCACGGCGGATGAAGCTCGTCGGGACGTTGAGTGCGAGAGCAATCTCGTACATGTCCGCGCCTCGAAGCGGAAGTCTCTCCGGTGCATCAATGCCCCTGGCGAGGTGTATGAGTTCGACGTATTTGGGTCCAACCGATTGGCGAGTACGGAATCGCCTCAACGACGCTTCGTACTGATCTATCGATATAAGTCTCGATTTGAGGTCGACAACCACGGAGCGAGGTTGTCTGGATGCCGCCGACATCTAACAATTATCGGAGTAACTGCCTGTGTCCTTTAGCCGGGCTCGGCTATCTGCCGGTGAATTTCGAGATGCGACGACGGTCCCTTTTGGTGGGTCGACCCTCGCCCCGCAGCCTCTCCGCGGCGATCGGTACATTGGGCGAGGACACGCTTGGGGCAAGATCCTCAGCAGGTGTGAGGTCTTCGAAACACTCTGATGCAGCAGCGGCACCTACCCGTTTCGAGATCGGTAGCAGCACACGGTAGGTCAAGCGGTCTTGGCCGCGGCGGGCCACAACCACATCGCCGGCCCGAACCCTCTGGGCCGGTTTCGCCTGAACGTCGTCGATTCGCACCTTCCCAGACCGACAGGCGTCTTTTGCCACTGTCCTAGTTCGGTAGACGCGCACCGACCATAACCAGACATCGATTCGAACCGCGGCAGCTGCCATTGGACCATTGTTACCGAACTTCGGTGAGACAACGATTCACTCGGTCATTCTGAGGAGCAGCAGCTGTGTCATTTCTTGATCATGATGGAACTCCTAGACTCGCCACGTAGTTTCACCTGCATGAGTACCCCGCAAGGACTGATCCATGGCCGTCTGGTTTCGTTGCTCGTAGTCACGGCGGTGTTCGCGGCCGGGTGTGTGAACCCCGAAAGCGGCGTGGTCGACGCCACTGCAGGCCTGCCCGAAACGCCCGTGGTTGGAGCTGAGGCAGACAACCCTGGAGCTCAGACGCCAGTCGACGCTAACCCCTTGCCTGCTCCATCGACTATTCCCGCCGCACCCGTTCCATCGTTGGACGACCCATCGATGCCCCCAGTGGAGGAAACGCCGGCATTGGACTTTCCTGAGCCGATTCTGATTACCGAAGAACCCCCCGATGCTGGCGCTTGGGGAGAAACAGTGGTTCTGGTCGAAGCGTTCTGGGGTGAGAACTTTGCTGCGTTCGCTGGCTCTGGAACTTACCGCCCTCTCGACCGGGACCGGATTGTGGCCGTCGACGACAACGATTCTGACCTCCCGGCCTGTGATCGATCGCGGCTGAGCGTTCGCGATATCGAGCAGAACGCTTTCGCTGCGGTTTGTCGAGAGGGCCAGTTAGTCGCCTGGGACGATGACGATCTGTTTGTCGATCTGTTTGAGAGGTTCGGTGCGACGGGGCCCGCCATCGTCATCGCCCACGAGTTTGGTCACGTCAGCCAGTTCCAGGCTGGTGTGCTGAATCAGGCCACGGTCGTTATCGAGCAGCAGGCTGACTGTTTGGCCGGTGCGTTCGCCCGCTGGATGGACGATCGCCAGATCATCCCGTTCGATAACGCCGCTGCGCTCGACGCCGCTGTCGGATCCACGATCAGCTTTAGGGACCGGCCAGGGTCGTCTCCGGCCGATCCAAACGCTCACGGCTCCGGATTCGATCGTGTTCGAGCGTTCCAAGACGGATTCGAGTCCGGTGTTGAGTTCTGCGCCTTCTACGATGTCACTTTTCTCAGCGATCAACTGACCGAAATTACGTTCACCGACAACGATCGCGCAACCGGCGGCAACCTAGCCTTCGTCGAGCTGATCGAGCTCGTAAACCCGTACTTCGACGACGTATTCGGACGGCTCGTCGACAACTGGACCAGCCTGGCCCTGACACCAGCCGACCTCGACGAGTGGCGAGGGTTGCACAGCCAGATTGGCGACAACGCCACAGGTCTGGGCATGGCACTCGAGTTCGGGGCCGAGGTGCAACGCCAACTAGGTCTCCCAGACAGCGGTGTCGAAGCGTTCTTACAGCAGACGTGCCTGGCTGGCGCCGCCTTTCGGCCGTTAATTAGCAACATCGACGGATTTAGCCCCGACAACTTGTCGTTGTCGGCAGGCGACATGGACGAGGCAGTTTTGACACTCAGCCGAGTCGTCGAGTCGAATCAAGACGTCCTCAGCGACGGCTTCTTGTTCGAGGTGGTCGACGAGCTTCGAACCGGGTTCACCGATGGCTTCGACGCCTGCGGGTTAGGCTAAGGAGCAACGGGAGACAAGGGCGATAGGGCGTCGAGGAATCGATCGTTTTCGTGGGGTTCTCCGACCGTTACCCGGATTCCGGTGTCGGCGAACGGACGGGCGATGATTCCGCTGGTTTCTAACGCACTGGCTAGGTCCATTGCGTTCTTGGTTGGCAAGAACACGAAGTTGCCTTCTTGGCTCTCGGGCGGTGCCCAGCCCAGGGCTTGAAGCGCAGCCACAATCCGTTGGCGTTCGCTTATCGTCTGCCCGGTGTGGCCTTTCAGAGCCTCGGGTTCGCCAAGTGAGGCCTCGGCGCCGGCCAACGCCATCGTGGTGACGGCGAACGGGGTTTGGGTGGCGTGGATGCACTCGATCACCTCGGGGTGGGCGAGGCACCATCCGACTCGGGCCGAGGCAAGCGCATGGGCCTTGGAAAAGGTGCGGAGATGAACCACGTTGGGGTGGGTGGTCACCAGGTCGACGGGATCCCAGAGGTCGGCTACCACGTACTCGCGGTAGGCCTCGTCAATGACCACGATAACGTCGTCTGGAACGGCTTGAAGCAGCCTGTCCAGGTCGGTCTTGGTGAGGGCGGTACCGGTTGGGTTGTTTGGTGTGGCCACAAACATGAGAGTCGTTGCTGGCGTAACCGCATTGATGAGCCCGTCGATGTCGAAGCCCCAGTCCGGTCGCAGCGGCACCACGTTGGATTTGGCCCCGGAAAGGTCGGCGAGGATGGGGTAGTACTCAAAGCTCGGCCATGGGTAGACGACCTCTCGACCTGGGCCTGCGTAGGCGTTCGTTAGCTGCGTCAGCAAACCCGATGACCCAGCGCTAACAGCAATCGACCCAATGTCAATTGTGGTACCGCTGGTCGTGCTCAGCTCGGCTGCCAGTGCGTTGCGTAGCGATACGGCCCGGTTGTCGGGGTACCGATTCGTGGCCTTAGCCGCTGCGGCCATGGCACCTGCGACCCGCTCACTCGGCGGCGCGGTGCGCTCGTTGGATGCCAGCTTCAACACATCGGCGATGCCGGTGGCAAGCTGAACTGCCTCTTTGGCTTTGCCTGGAACGTATCCGGTGGCGGCGGTAACTTCGGGGCGTGGGCGACCAATCATGACCGCGATGTTAGGGCCAACGATCGACCGCAGAAACAGAGGTGGCCGCGATTGCATATGCCCGGCGGGCTGAGCATCCCCCTGTTGGGCGGTTACCTCGATTAGGAGGTAGTCATGTCAGTTAT
>CAZMUM010000002.1:161502-165494 GCA_964569385.1 uncultured Acidimicrobiales bacterium | reverse complement strand
GCCACCTGAGCCCCAACCGGAGAAGCCAACACCGACGCCAAAAGCGCCGTCGCCAACAACACAGAACCGAAACGAATCGAACTAGACATATTGCACCTTCCAACCTTTGACCCCATCCACACGGGGCCTAGGCCAGAATCACTCGACCGCCAGGGGGGGGGTGGATAAGCACTTGGCACATTGCGTCGCTGCCAGCGACGCAATGTGCCTCGATTCCGAGAACGAAGAGCTCAGACTCGGGTGTGACCGTCCCCTCAAGTTCAGCCTCCCACGCTTCTATCAGCGGATCGGCCCCTTTAGGCCGGGAGGGTGGGCGCTCAGTTCAAAGCCGTCAGTACTCGTCTGTCGCTGTCAACGCTGCTTTGTTCAGGCGGGCCCGGGGAGAAGTTCGAAGGCGTCCGTGTGGTTGGGACGCACAATCCGGAAGTCACGTTCATCGAGGGTGGCGATCGCGGTTTGGTCGAGGCGTTCAGCTGTGGCGATGATCGACGCGTCAGCAGCGTCGAGACCGATATCGGCGTAGGTGCCGAGAAGTTCAGCGATCCGAGCCCAGTCGGTGTCAACGAGATCGACGACGTCGATGCTGCCATCGGCGATGGCTTGGTAGAGAGCGGCTTCTGTTGTGGTGTCGAGTTGTCGACGGATCAACCATCCGGCTTCGGTGACCACCAACGGAGTGGTGACCAGCGGACCAGGGTGGGTTTCGATCAGAGCAGCGCACGCGTCGTGGCGCCGGTCATCAAGATCGGCCGCGGCCACGAACACACCGGTATCAACCAGCAGCACGCTCTGGATGCCTCAGCGGTCGGCGGTGTCGATGCCGAACCCGCCCTCTTCAAGTAGCTCCTCGGCTTCGGCGCCGCCCCGAGTGCTTCCTGAATGGCCCGCAGCCACAAAGCTCAACGACCGACGCTTGACCGCTTCGGTCGAACGCTCGGCGTGAATATTGAAGGTATCACTTCGCCCCGAGGCTCCGACACCTATGAACGCGTCCATCCCGTCAGGTGCAGCGTCGACGACGAACTCGGCGATCAATTCAGCCTCGGTGATACCACGATCAGCCGCAGCAGCAGCCAAGGCTGCTGCAACGTTGTCGGGAAGTTCGATCACGGTCACAGCACCAAGTATAGGACGGGTCTGCGACACAGTCACTGCGATCTTCGCTGGGTTTGGCCGGTTCTCTAGGGAGCATCCGATAGCTAGTCGAAGAGCTCGACCAGTGCCGAGTGCCGTATTCGAGCCACCTCAACGCCATCGATTGTGATCTTCACATCGGCTACTGCCGTACGGCCAAGTCGTGATTCGCCTCGTTCGACGATGCTGGTCTCGACCTTGGCTGTGGCACCTGCAAAAGCCGAAGCACTGTGAGCGATGGTGCACGAGGCCCGCTTGGTCGTAGATGGTTAGGTCGTCACCAGCCCGTTGACCGTAACGCCACCAGTAGCTGTCTGGCCCCAAATCGACATCCACCGACGCCATCAACTCGCCATCGCCGAGGGGCGAGCCTGCCAGGGGTAAGACGTCGGGTCTGCTATGCGCATAGGTGGTCACGCCGGCCACGAGAGCTCGCGGAAAACCAGCGGCCCTTGCGCCTGTATCGGTATGGATTGGGTTGTTGGCATGCTGCGCGAGATTGACCGCATCGACGGACCACGGCCGGAGTTCTGACCTACTCGATCCCAGTGTCACGCAACGTCTCGCCTATGAGAATGCACTGTGGCCGGTAATGGCTTGGCCCATAACAAGGGTGTGAATCTCGTTGGTGCCCTCGTATGTGTAAACCGATTCGAGGTTGGTCATGTGGCGGATGATGGGGTACTCGGTGGTGATGCCGTTGGCACCGAGCACGCTGCGGGCCTCACGCGACACGTCGATGGCCATCTGCACATTGGCCTTCTTACCGAAACTCACCTGAGCAGGCGACAACGAACCAGCATCCTTGAGCCGGCCAAGGTGATAGGCGGTCAACGTGCCTTGCTGCACCGCGATCATGAAGTCGACCAGCTTCTTTTGGGTCAGTTGAAAGCGAGCGATGGGGCCGCCGAATTGCACTCGCGATTTCGAGTAATCGAGGGCAGACTCATAACAAGCGCGTGCCGCTCCGACCGCGCCAAACAAGATACCGAATCGAGCCTCGTTCAGGCACGAGAGCGGACCGCGCAGAGACGACACACCAGGCAGGACCGCGTCGTGGGGCAGCCGAACATCGTCGAACACAAGCTCGGAGGTAACCGACGCTCTCAGCGAGACCTTCCGGTGAATATCTGGAGCTGAGAACCCGGGAGTGTCGGTCGGCACGACGAATCCACGCACGCCGTCTTCGGTGACTGCCCACACCACGGCAACGTCGGCGATCGAACCGTTGGTGATCCACATCTTGGTGCCGTTGAGAACCCAGTCGCCGCCAGCGTCTTGTTTGGCCACGGTTCGCATCGACGATGGGTCAGACCCCGAATCTGGTTCGGTCAAGCCAAAGCAACCAACAGCTTCGCCTGCCGCCATGGGGGGCAGCCACTCTTGTTTCTGCTCCTCAGAACCAAACGCCCAAATGGGGAACATCGCCAACGAACCCTGCACCGACATGAATGAGCGAAGGCCGCTGTCGCCAGCTTCGAGTTCCATGCACGCGAGGCCGTACATCATGGCCGAACCGCCGCCGCAGCCATAGCCTTCGAGGTGCATCCCCAGCAGCCCGAGCTTGCCTAACTCGGGGGCAATCTCCTTGTAAGGGAACGTTCCCTCATCGAACCACCCGCCCACCTCATCAAGAATGCGATCGCCAACGAACTTACGCACCGTGTCGCGAAGCAGCAGCTCGTCGTCGTCTAACAGACCGTCGGTAGCGAGGAAGTCGGTTGGGGATTCCTTGCGAGGGCGAAGTGGTGTCGACATACAGATCTCCGTGGGGGTGGATAATGATCGTACGCTAGGGCCACAACGCCGTAGCCCCGAACCGAATCGAATCGAATCGAATCGATGTCCGAACCGACAACGTCTAGCGCAGGTGACGTGGCTGGCTTTGCTATCGGCCCCGACTTCGAAAGGTTCAGCCAGCGCGACGATGTGTTCTCGCGCTCATGGTGGGACGAATCAATCCGTTCTGAAAGCAGCGCCACCTTCTACGCGACTTATCGTCGACCGCTCGACAAGTGGCGCAAAGCCAAGGGCTTCACCCAACGCGACTATGCACTGCGAAACGCGGCTTGGCACGTCGCCGATGTCTTTGCCGAGATGTACGAGGACCAAGATCGTAGGGATGGCTTCCTCAGCACCTTGTCGATGCTTCGCGACAGCGCAGCCGAACGTCTCGACGTAGGCAGTCCGCAAACCGCGAGCCAAGACCTCAAACGCGCGGCCTCAACTCTTGGAGCCACCCAGGTTGGAATAACCAGCTTCGACGAACGCTGGGTATACACCGACCGCTTCTCAGTAACGACTGGCGAAGCGATCCCGAACGATCTGCCAGATGGCCTCGGGCACGTAATCGTGATCGCCCAGGCCATGGACCAAGGCCTCATCGCCACTGCTCCCTCGGCGTTGTCTGGCGCGGCTACCGGCCTCGGCTACAGCCACGACGCACTCGTGTTGCTGGCCATCGCCCAATACATCCGCAACCTCGGCTACCAGGCGATTCCTTCGATGAACGACACCGCGCTCGCCGTTCCTCTGGCCCTAGCCGCAGGTATCGGCGAGTACGGCCGTCATGGTCTGGTGATCTCACCTGAACTCGGACCGAGCTTCCGCATCGGCAAGATCTTCACCGATCTGCCTCTAGCTCATGACGCTCCAGTCCACTTCGGCGTCAAAGAGTTCTGCGAACAGTGCACCCGCTGTTCGGCCGCTTGTCCGGCGAAGGCCATTCCATCGGGTGGGCCGGTCTCGGTGTCGATCAACCGTTCTGGGCTCAAAGGAGTCACCAAGTGGTCGGTCGACGGTGAGGCCTGTTTCGGTTACTGGACCAAGATCAACTCCGACTGTGCCGTCTGTCTTCG
>CAZMUM010000002.1:76269-161402 GCA_964569385.1 uncultured Acidimicrobiales bacterium | reverse complement strand
AGGCCTGTTTCGGTTACTGGACCAAGATCAACTCCGACTGTGCCGTCTGTCTTCGAGTGTGTCCATACAACCGGGACCTGAGGTCGCGCCGTGGTCGATTGTGGAAATGGCTGGCATCGGGGCGGGGCCGGCGAATCGCTTCGTGGTGGCATGACCGAATCCAGGGCGGCAAGCGACAACGATCTGGCGATTGGTGGGCTCAGAAACCAGAATAGGACTTGCATCTTGTCTCACAGTGGTGGAACATATGTTCGATGTTTCTCCACGCCGATCTCGATGCGTTTTATGCCTCGGTAGAGCAACGCGACAACCCCTCGCTTCGAGGCCGTCCCATTCTTGTGGGTGGCGGGGTGGTTTTGGCAGCGTCCTACGAAGCCAAGCGTTGCGGAGTGCGCACCGCGATGACAGGCCGGGCCGCAAAGTTGCTGTGTCCAGGGGCCATCATCGTGCAGCCGCGGATGTCGGCCTACACCAAAGCGAGCAAGGACGTCTTCGCCACCTTCAACGACACCTCGCCTTTCGTCGAGGGTGTCTCGATCGATGAGGCCTTCCTAGACGTTTCTGGTCTGCGAAGAATTGCCGGTTCGCCCAGAGACATCGCCGGCGAACTACGACGCAGGGTTGCCAGCGAGGTCGGTCTGGCGATAACAGTCGGGGTGGCCAACACCAAGTTCCTGGCCAAGGTTGCTAGCGGAGTTGGAAAACCCGACGGACTGCTCGAGGTTGACCCCGGCTGTGAGCTGGCGTTTCTACATCCACTACCAGTCGAGCAACTGTGGGGTGTGGGTCGCATCACCGCCGAGAAACTGAACCAACGTGGACTCGCCACCGTGGCCGACGTGGCCAGACTCGACGAATCGGTGCTGGTGTCGATCTTGGGCAAAGGCCAGGGCCGCCATCTTCATGCCCTGGCTCATAACCGCGACCCCAGGCGGGTGCAGGTGGGCAAACGTCGAGGCTCGATTGGTTCTCAGCGAGCCCTCGGTCGGTCACGCCCCAACCTCGCCGAGTCGATGGTGATCCTGCTCGGCATCATCGACCGGGTTACCAGGCGGCTGCGGGCCGCCAACCGAGTCGGGCGCACCGTGGTGCTCCGGCTTCGCTTCGACGACTTCAGCCGAGCTACTCGGTCGCACACCATGCCAGAAGCGACCGGCTCAACCGACCCCATTCTGGCCGCCGCCTCGGTATTGCTGCGAGACGTGTGGCCGGTCATCGAACACCACGGAGGGGTCTCGTTGCTGGGAATCTCGATCGCCGGGCTGAGCAACGCCGATGCTGTTCAGCTAGCGCTTCCGCTTGGCCCGCGGGCTCGTCCCAGTGTCGACACCGCCTACGACGAAACCCGCGACAAGTTCGGCCACGGCGCCTTAGGCCGCGGTTCACACCTCGGCCGCGACATGGGGCTTTCGGTCCCCATGCTCCCCGACTGACGGTTGATCGATAGGAAGCGCGTCGGATGCCGCGTTTAGACTCAGCGGCGCACCCGACGCAGGAGCCAAGTCATGACTTCGACCGGATTTCATCATGTGGCCTTTGCTTGTAGAGACCTTCAAGCAACACAGCACTTCTACGAAGACCTCATGGGTTTTCCGCTGGTCCACACCGAGATGACCGACTTTGGCGAGGGGTTCTTTCGCCACATCTTCTACGACCTGGGCGACGGCACGGCTATGGCCTTTTTTGATCTTCACGGAGTTGGCGAGGCCCCCGATTGGAAGTCGGAGATCTCAACGGCCAATGGTCTTCCGGTATGGGTCAACCACGTGGCCTTTGGCGCGACCACAGAGAAACAAGTTGAGGTCGGTGTCCGCATGAAAGCCGAAGGCATCGAACCGATCATGGACGTCGACCATGGCTGGTGCCACTCGATCTATTACCTCGACCCCAACGGCATCTTGGTCGAACTGTGCCGCGACACGCCAGGATTCGATCCCGACCCAGAACTGGCCAAGAGCCTGCTAAAAGCCACTCCGAGGTGATTGGTTCCAAGGGGTCGGGCCTGTCGGTGGTCACAGGCAGTGGGTGATTGGGCGGGTCCTGGTAGGTCCGTTGAGGTGGAGTCGTAGTTCTTCTGCCAGCCTGTGCTGCGGTGGGTGTGTCTCGCGGACCGTGTCCGCAAGTCGTTGGCGACATGGGTCCCATACGTTCAGACGCGATGGGGAGCGATCGGTTGGTAGCGGCCAGAGCTAGCTCGGCGTGTCGTTCGGGGGTCGTGTCTGGGCCGGGGGTGCTCTGATGACCTCCAAAAGCTCAGCGAGCCAAGGGAGGGTGCGGTGTCGTGGCCGAGATCGAAGCGTTGTTCTGGTGCTCGCCGTTTGATCCACATGGAGTCGTATGACGGCCAGGTATATCAATTTCATCTATATCGAATATTTGTTCGTTATATGGGTGGAATTGAATTTTGTGGGTGGTACGGTGTGGGTATGGATCGATGCGGGATTGCCTATCTGACACAGGAGGAGTTCAGCCAGTTAGATATCACCGCGCTTGACAAGATTTTGAACGGGATTCATTTTCATCGTTCTCGTCTTGATGGTCAGGAGGTGTTTGCTTTGCAGGCTCGTGCTGTTATCACTCATGGCCGTAACCGGCCGGCCGATCCTGCACCGCGCCCTCAACCCGACAACAACAACGATCGCGATGCTGATGGCAGCGTAGATGACGGGTGTGACAACAACCCCTCTGAACCCGCCGACGATGCTGAGGCCGGTGCTGGCGCTGGTGCTGGTGCTGGTTCCGACTCCGGTTCTGGTTCCGGTGCTGGTGGTGGTGATCCTGGTGCGGCTCGTTCGAAGCGTGAGTTGCGTGACGCCGAACGTCGAGCAGCAAGGCTGGCTGACTACCCTGAGATTGCTGACGCTTTGGGCGCCGGGCAGATATCGACAGAACAAGCCGACCTGATCTCTCGGGCCAAAGTCTCAACCAGAACAAAGCTCGAACTGTTGGCTGCCGCGAAGCATGAGCACGCCGACCAGACCGCCGAAGCAGTCAAAGCCGCGGTTCGTGAGGCCGACACCGAATCTGCCGACGACCGGTACAACCGTCAACGCGGAAACCGGCGCGGAGGGTGCGGGGTTAACGATGACGGTATGTACTGGCTAAGCCTGTTGATCGATCCGGTCACTGGGGCCCGTATCAAAGGCGCATACGACCCGCGGTTTCGTACGGCGTGGGCTAAAGAGAAAGAGTTGGACCGCACGACAAGGCGGGTACCGAAACAGTTGGCCGGAGACATCATCGCCAACATGTTGTTAGGCCTACCAGCCATCTACGACTTCCACCCCCAAGCCCAAACCGACAGCCACCACGCAGCCGACGCCCAGCACGCTGGCGACGCATCTGAACCCGGGACAGTGCCCGAAACGTGGGCCGAACCCGCAGAGACGGAACGTTCACCCGAACCGACCGTTCCAGCGTCGGCCAACTCGGCCTCATCGAAGTCTCGACACGGCCACCCACCCACCGCCGCTCCGGACCGGCACCCGACCAGGCGAGCCAACGACGGTGATCGCGGCGGGAATCTGGGTGTCAGGTTCGTAGAGGTCGGCAAAGATGCCGACGGCAACGAAACCCGAACCGATCTTGGCACCTACACACCGATCAGGCCCGCCCCACTACACGAACCCCGGCTGATCGAACCGCCACCAGACGTCACCGAGAGTGAAGCCGCCGAGTTGGACGGGTCTGACAGTGACCGGAAATGTCGGTCTTGTCGAACATCAGGCCCGCCACCGGGCGTTTCGGGCCCTGCGTCGGACCGAAAATCTGATTCGAGAAGTGGTGGGAGTTCGCGGGCCAATATCAATGTTGTGATCGGACTGTCTGATCTGAACGATCTCGCCGATCGTCAGGCCGTCGGGTACACGCCAGATGGTGTGCCGATACCGGCGACGTTGGTGCGAACCTTTATGTGTGATGCCGATATCTCGTATTGGATAGAACAAGCCGACTCCCAACAACTCACTTTGGCTCGCACAGCCAGGTACGCCACACCAATCCAACACCAGGCGCTGTTGGTTCGTGACGGTGGTTGTGTATGGAAACACTGCACCATGCCAGCATCAGCATGCGAAGCCCACCACATCACATTCTGGGAACACCAAGGAAAAACCAACCTCGAACAGATGTGCCTGCTCTGCCCAGCCCACCACCGCAAACTCCACGCCATGGGCCACCACCTCAGACCAGGTACCCAACCCAGAACCTGGAAACTAACCCGCGACTCCGACGGACAAACCACCAAAACATGGACCAACCCACCCCACCGCCAAAAACCAGGCCACCACGCCGCCTAATGGGGATCAACCAGTCGTCTTGAGTAATCGGGCGGGCTGGTTCTGAGCCGCTGGCTGGTAAGCACTTCTACCGCCTGGAACAGTGTTTCAAGAGGTTCCACAGAGCGACCTGGCCAAATACCGATCCACCCTGGACATGATCGCGTTCGTCGGACTCGACCCGGCCTGGCCAGCCCCTCATCGCCGACAAGGGCTACCCGCAACTCGACCAGCGGATACCACGCGGGTTCCGCCAAACCACCGACTCAGGCATCCAAACCGCCATGTCGCCTTGTGGCGGTGTCGTGCGCCAGTTGGAAGGGACCAGTTTGGGGGGTCTACGCCAGCTAGATAGGGCCAGGCTTGCGCCAGTTGCAAGGGGCCACTTGTGAGGGTCCCGGGGGGTCGGTGTCGTTGACGCTGTGATTGCCGCTGTTGTGTCAATTGACCCGAAAGGCGGTGCGCATGGCGTTCCGGGAGGTTCCGGTGTTCGAAGTTAGGGAAATACTCAGGTTGTGGCTGTTGGGCTACGCGGTCCGGGCGAGCTATCGCGCTATGAATCGCTGGCGATGTGGTTCGGTGTCAATCTGCGCCAGTCGCATCTCGCCTGCGAGAACTGCCTTCTTCCATTCCTGATGTTCGGGCTCACGCGCGTGGAACTCCGGCATCACTTCGGCTGCGAACAATTCGAGGCTTGAACAGATGTCTTCGTGGGTGTTCTTGCCAGCCTGGCTCAACAGGATCACTTGGTCGATGTTCGATGCTTCAAACTTACGAAGCCTGCGGCGCAGCGTTTCTGGTGACCCCACTAACGCGCCCCGCATTTGTTTCAGACCGGCCGGCGATCCCTTCCACTGTTGGTACTCATCCAAAAGGTTCACCGAACCTGGCTCGATGGGGCCATGGGTTCCGTGGAACCGCAGCGCAAACTGAAAGAAGGTCCAACCTTGGGCTTTGTCGGCCGCCTCTTCGTCGGTCTCAGCACACATGAAACCACTAACCAACGAGATGTTCTGATTGGTTTGATAGTCGGCCAGCCATCTCGATCGTGTCGAGCTGAGAGCACCCGACCCACAGCGGAGGGTGCGGCTTTTGGTAGGGCTTGGGCAAGACATTGCGAAGCGGGAAGTCGAGGTACCCCCCGTGGTACTCCCACGCTTCGCTGGTGAACATTGGGATCACGGCCCGAACAGCATCCTCCCAAACGGCGCGTTTGTCGCGGAACCGACGGCCAAAGGGGTGTAACTCGGTGACGCTCGAACCCTCGCCAATACCAAACTCGACCCGGCCGAGACTCAACAAGTCGAGAGTGCTGACGCGCTCGGCTACTCGTGCTGGATGGTTGGTGGTCAGCTGGATGATGCCGTGAGCCAACCTGATCTGGGAGGTCCGCTGGCTTGCGGCCGCTAGAAAAACCTCAGGCGCCGAAGAGTGTGAATATTCCTCGGCGAAAGTGATGCTCGACTTCCCAGGCATAGTCGTAGCCGAGCTTGTCGGCCAGTTCGATCTGATCGAGCAAGTTCTGGAGCAGGTCGTACTCCGCCCTCTCTGACCAGGGGCGGGGCAGTTGGTGCCCATAAGAGAGGCCGAACTTCATGGGTTGTTTCTACTAGACACCGACCACGGAGCCCAGTGGGCTGACCAGCGATTCGTCGCAGCGCCGGCCACGCGGTCTAGTTCTTCAGGCCGACCGACGAGCCGTACATCTCGCCAAGTCGATCGGCGATCAGTTCCAGTCGTTCGCCGTCGGGGCCGTTGAAGTACATCGATGAGCCACTCATGACATGAGTCTCGACGCCAGCGTCGGCAAGTTTGACTCGCAGGTGTTCCCACTTGTCTTCCGGTACCGAAATCGCCAGGTGATGCAGCCCACCAAGCACTTCTCCGTAGGGGCCTAGATCTAGACCAGGAAAGTCGAAGAAGGCCAGCGCGTTGCCGTTGCCAATATCGAAGAAGAAGTGTGTCGACCCTGTGTAGTCGCGGTTCTCGAACAGCTCAGTCAGCGGGAACTCGAGAAGGTCCTGGTAGAACGCAATTGTCGCATCCACGTCGGTAGCGAGCAGCGCAATGTGATGCACACCGCGGGCCGCCGACTCCGGCCGATCCTCAGCCGGACGCAGATATCGGTCGCGCATTCGGTCCCATTCGTTGGTTCGATCAATGTCTGCGCCGTGAGCCATTGGGTGATCTCCCGTATCGATCTCGAGCCGAAGATGCTCGAAGCATTTCCTAGCACCCTAACGATTCAACGTTGAACTAGCAATGAACCCCTACAGTTAGGGCCATGACCGAGGTTCAGTGGCTCAGCGAAGATGAGATGCGGCTCTGGCGTGCCTTCCTCGAAGCAAGCTCTCGGGTACTTCAACAAGTTGAGGCCGACATGAAAGCCGACGCCGACCTCACGTTTGACGACTATGAAGTACTCGTCCACCTATCCGAGACACCAGGCCGGCGCCTTCGCATGGCCGAGTTGTCTGAGCGGCTGCTTCACTCCCGCAGCCGCCTGACCCAACGCGTCGACCGCATGACCAAACGAGGCCTGATCGAACGCGAGAAGTGCCCCAACGATGGTCGGGGCACTTTCGCTGTACTAACTGATGCCGGCTTCGAGGCGATCTCGTCGGCTGCGCCGCATCACCTCGTGTCGGTTCGCCGGACCCTGGTCGACGTTGTGTCGCCTGGCGACATTGTCCTATTGGCCGAGCACCTTGAGTCGATCGTGGCCGCGTCGAAGGCGACTACGCCGAAACCAGCACCTCGTTAGCCTGAGTCGACTTCACCTCGGGCGAGCCGGACCGGTAGCCGGCGAAGCGGCGAAGCCTGAGACTGTTTGTCACTACAAACAGCGATGACAGACCCATCGCACCGGCAGCGATCTTGGGGCTAAGCACGCCAAATGCGGCCAACGGGATAGCCGACGCGTTGTAGGCAAAGGCCCAGAACAGGTTGCCCTTGATGGTCGTGAGAGTGCGGCGAGCCAGTGCGATCGCATCGGCTACTGCCCTGAGGTCGCCGGTGACGATGGTCAGGTCGGAGGCCTCCATGGCCACGTCGGTGCCAGTGCCAACAGCGATTCCGAGGTCGGCTTGGGCCAGCGCCGGAGCATCGTTGATACCGTCGCCGACCATAGCCACACGGTGGCCGGCGTCTTGGAGACGCCTCACCTCAATGACTTTGTCTTCGGGAAAGACTTCAGCGATAACGTGATCGACCCCGACTTCGGCACCGACCGATGCGGCGGTGCGAGCGTTATCACCAGTTAGAAGGGTGACGGTTAGACCCTGATCGTGGAACGCTGCTACCGCGCTGGCCGACGTGGGTTTGATGGCATCGGCTACAACCAGCACGCCTTCGGCGGTTGGGCCCCGACCGACGAACACCGCGGTAGATCCAGCTGCCTCGGCAGTGCTGGCCAGCTCTTCAACTGCCTCTGGGATTTCCGCAAACAGAAGCCGGCGACCAACAAGAACGTCAGTGCCGCCGATCGTGCCCATCACTCCGTAGCCGGGGCGGTTCTCGAAGTCCTCGACAACCTCAAGTTTGTCGGTGGCTTCGAGGTCGTTAGCTGCGATTGCGATCGCACGGGCAATCGGGTGTTCGGAGCGGGCTTCGACGGCTCCGGCCATGGCCAGGAGCTCTGAGTGTTCGGCGCTTCCGGCAGCCACACCAGGCACCGAGAAGTCGGTGAGCTCCATACGGCCCTCGGTGACGGTTCCCGTCTTGTCAAGGATGATCACATCGACAGCACGGGTGTCCTCGAGAACTTCGCCACCCTTAATGATCACGCCAAGCTGGGCGCCTCTGCCAGTGCCGACCATGATTCCTAACGGCGTTGCCAGGCCGAGAGCACATGGGCAGGCGATGATCAGTACGGCCACGCTGGCCGTGAACGCATCGTTGGCGCTCGCACCGACAGCGAACCAGACCACGAGGGTCACCAGCGAGACGAGGATGGCCAGCGGAACAAACACCGCCGACACCCGATCGGCCAATCGCTGAACCTCGGCCTTGCTGCCTTGGGCTTCTTCGACCAGTCGGACGATCTGGGAAAGAGCGGTGTCGGAACCAACCCGAGTGGCTTCTACCACGAGTGAACCGTTGACGTTGATGGTGGCGCCAATCACCTCGTCGCCGACGACCACGTCGACGGGCACGGGCTCGCCAGTGATCATCGACGCATCGACAGATGACCGACCTTCGACAACGATGCCATCGGTCGCCACCTTCTCGCCAGGCCGCACCACGAACCGGGTACCAACCATCAGCAGGTCGAGGGGAAGCTCGGTGCCATCCTCGAGCAGTGCCGACTTCACGCCAAGGTCGGCGAGGGCTCGAATGGCGTCGCCAGATCGGCGGGTGGCACGAAGTTCGAACCATTTGCCCATCAAGATGAGGACGATGATGACGGCACCGGTCTCGAAGTAGATGTGCCCACCATCGACGTCGCCGATGAGTACAACCGATGACCAGATGAGCGCTGCCATCGTTCCCATCGACACCAGCGTGTCCATGGTGGTCGAGCCATGCCGAATGTTCATGTACGCGGCCCGATGGAACGGCCAACCAGCCCACAGAATCACTGGAGTGCATAACGCGGCTACGACCCATTTCCAACCATCGAAGCGTGTGGCCGGAACCATGGAGAGCACGAAGGCTGGAATAGTCAGAACCACAGCAACGACGATTCGTGTCAATAGGTCCCGTTCGCGGTCGGCGCTGCCTGTGTCGGGGGCATCGGGTTCGAGGACGCCATAGCCCAGGCCTTCAATAACGTGGCGGAGGTCGTCGACGTCGCTGTCGGAGGTGTGGCGAACCGTCGCCTTGCCTGACGCGAAGTTGACCTGGGCCTCGGAAACGCCATCGAGTTTGGACAGCTTGCGCTGTATGCGGCTAGCGCATGCGGCACAGGTCATACCTTCGACGGCGATGTCGGAGCGGACTTCTACTGGTGCGGTCATGATGGAATCATAGAGCTTCTAGTCGACTGGAAGGTCAAGAGGTAATGTGAAGTTTTTCGCTTCTTGAGTTTTCTATGACCTGACACCGATTGGGGTCTGTGCACTCAAGCGGGTCGAGTACTGCCGCTCGTTCGGCCAGCAAAGTCAACGATTTCTTGGCCGCGACGAGTCGATCGATCTGGACGTCGAGGTTGGCCAGGTGCTCATCGAGGAGCGCTTGGGTGTGCGAACACGACCCCTCCCCTGCCACCTTCAGCTCGAGAACTGACGCAATTTCGCTTAGCGTTAGACCCGTTGCCTGGGCATCACGGATGAACTCGAGACGCTCGACGGCCTCTTGGTCGTAGTCGCGATAGCCCGAGTCGGTGCGATTGGGTTCAGCTAGCAGACCAATCGACTCGTAGTACCGGACCGTCTTAGTGGACACCGAGCACAAGTTGGCCAGTTCGCCGATCTTCATGGGTTCAACCTAGCGAAATCGGGGCACACGTTGTTGTTCGGTCGATAGCGAATGAGTTCGCCGCCTCCGACGTCGAAGCCCATGGCAGCCAGTACTTCACCTCTACTCATCCCAGTTGAGCGTGGAGCGCATGGCTTTGTCGAAGTCTTCGAACGGCATTGATGACTTCACACTGTCGATTAGCTGAGCATCGGACCCGACCAGGGTTCGGAAAGGGGCGTCAGGGTCGAGCACCGCGTGCACGATCGCGTCGGCGACGTCTTGGGGGTCGGCAGGAGGTCCGTCGCCGTCGAGGGCCGACAATGCCTCGCGGAAGCGTTGACACCGCTCGTAGTACACCGACTGTTCCCAGTCGTCTGGCCTCACAATGTTGTCGTGAAGACTCGTTGGAAACCGCCCAGGCTCGATGAGATGAACCCGAATGCCCCACTGCGAAACCTCGAAGTGTAAAGACTCGCTCAGGGCCTCAAGAGCCCACTTCGAAGCTGCATAGGCACCAGAGAACGGAGTGCCAAGCTTGCCGGCGATGCTCGATACGTTCACGATCGCGCCGCTGCCTCGCTCGCGCCACGCCGGCAGCACGGCCTTGATGACACGCACCGGCCCGACCACATTGGTGTCCATCTGACTCAGGATCATCTGGGCATCAAGTTGTTCGACGGCGGCCTGAACTTCGTAGCCGGCGTTGTTGACCACAGCATCGATCGAGTCGGCATCATGTAGCGCGGCGTCGACGCTGGCCTGATCGGTTACGTCGAGGGCCCGAACCACCAGGTTTCCCTCAGCGGCGGCAGCATCGGCCACCAACTGCTCTCCTTTGGCAGGTGTACGCATGGTGGCAACTACGTCGTGGCCAAGACCCACAAGCGTGAGCGCGGTTAGCCGCCCGAACCCGCTGTTGCTACCTGTGATTAGCACCCTGGCCATACCCGTACCTCGTTCTCGACGCCGTTAGGCAGAGTGTCTATTCGACCCGGCGCAACAGCGCCAGGGCGGGAAGCCCGAGAAGCCCTGCGCCAATGAAGGCCAGAGGCACCGATCGTTCGAATACAGGTATCCAGATGACGGGCGCAACCGCAAGACCGGCGAATCGAAAAGCGAGCACGAACGAGATCGACCCACCGCGGTTCTTAGTCGACAGCATCGTCGCGGTCGATTGAATGCTCACAACCGCGGCGGCTGCTGCGACTCCCCCAATCAACCAGATCGAGCCCAGCCGGATGGGTGTAGTTCCGGCCGCCAAGGACACGGCGACCACACAAGCCGCAGAAATGGCGAACATCGCCGACCGCAGCGATCCAAGGACATCGATAACACGACCCCAAAGTGGCCCGACAAGAATCGGCATGGCACTGCCGCCGAGGAGCACGAGCCCGGTTGCAGTTCCCGAGAGGCCAAGATCGTCTCTGGCCGCAATCCCGACGATCACAATGGTGCCAAGCGGGCCAGCCGAGGCAATGAAAACCGCAGTTCCGAGCATTAGCGGCTGCCGCGAAGCCAACGATCGAAGCCGCAAATCAGACCGCTCCGACTGAGGGCCCCCGGCAGGTGGGAAGCCAGCCAAAGCCACGCTCATGAGCCCCACCAGCACAAAACCCCAGCGCCAGCCCACATCGGCGGCAAGACCGCCAAGAAGTGGAGCACCAGCGCCACCTAGAGCTTGAAAGCTGCCGTAGACGCCGATGCTCCGGCCTACTCGACCAGCACTGGTTGCATCAGCTAGTGCTGCCAGCAACAGCGGAGTGATGAAGGCGTTGGCTATGCCTTGGATGACCCGGCCAGTAACGAACAGCCCAAGGCTCGGCGCCAACGCACACCCGATCGAGGCAGCGGCGTAAACGAGATAGGTGGTCCGAACGGTGCGACGTCGACCAAACCTCTCACCGATCGTCCCTGCGACGAGAAGAAACAGCGCCAAGGCCAGCAGGTAGCCAGTAATGCCCCAGCTGACGGCTGAGGTGGAGGCCCCAAACTCGTCGCGGAGCTCTGGAATCATTGGCACCATGGCGAGCGTGCCCAATGGTCCGAGGAATCCGCCGATGTATAGGGGAAGACGCTTCAAGAGGCCCTCACCCTAGGTCCAACCCACACTCACCACTCAACCGGCAGGGGCTTAATCCTGAGGCTCACCGGAGCCCCGATCCGGGTCCTGTTGCAATCTTCGGAAGGTGACGACGGCCTTGTCGATCTCTTCGCCAGGCGAACTCACCCGCTCGACAGACACCGATGCCCCGACCATGTCGGTGGCCAACATCTCGGCCAGGTCGTCAGGGTCGTTTGTGTTGGCAAACCATCGGTCGCCAGCATCGTCGATTACCGCCACGATCGCCGACTCAGCGGCACCGGCTCGTCCGAAGATGACCGTGTACGCCTCGACAGTGCCGTCGGCGCTTCGCTGCTCGGACCCGCGGCGACGGGGCAACGCGTCGACCTCTGCTTGGGGCCGCTCTACGACGAATGGCGACTTCGGTTCTGAGCTTCCAAGCACCAAACACGAGTGCTTGGTGAAGAATCCGCCGTTGCCAGTGAGAAACGCCGTCGTCCGGCGTTCGCGCAGCAGTTCGATTGCTCGCGTCAGAGCCTGAATGCAGTAGCAGTTGAGCGGACCACCCGAAAACGTCAACCCGCCAGTGATGGTGAACGGTCGTGATGGGTCGATAGCCAAACCGGCCTGCGCCAACTGAACGGCCGAAGGAAAACACGAGTACAGATCGAGCAGGTCGACGTCGTCGACACTGATATCGGCCAGCTCCAGGCACCTCTCGGCGGCAATCCTCATGGCGGGTGACTCATCCAACGCCCACCGCTCGCTCGGATACCAGTGCTCGGCCGCACCAGTCGCTGCGTATGGAAACACCCACTTATCGCGCGGCACACCAGCGGCATCAGCCACCGCAGCGCTACACATGATTACCGAGGCTCCTTGATCGACGTTGACGTTCGCGGTCATGAGCTTCGTATAAGGCGAAGCAACCATCCGATTCGACTCGCTAACCGTGCCAATGTCGGATGCTGTTGCCCCATCACGCAACCAGGCGTGCGGGTTGTCGGACGCCACCGCTGCGGCCGAGGCCCAGAGTTCGCTCACCCGGAGGCGATGCTCATCAATTGACTCGCGCCGCCGGTGCCTCAGAGAAGTTTCGGCCATGGCGTAGAAAAACGTTGGCACCATCAAGCCAGCGGCATTCTCGACCGCATTGCTGAGCTCCTTTTCTTCGCCAGTGACCAGATCGGGGGCGGCATCGACGGGCTCTTCGTAACGACGAGGTTTCACTCCAGCCTTGCTCGCCGCCCGCCGAGTGCGGCCAAACTCGGCCGCACAGACAATTGCGGCGTCGAGTCGACCCGCAGCAATGTCCTGCGCCGTCCGACCGACCAGGTCGTACACCTCATTGCCCCCAAATGGAGTCATCACCGTCTCGACCGCATCGAGACCCAATCGTTCGGCAACCAGTCGGCCCGGGTCTTTGTATCGCCAGAACCCCTTCACCACCCTCACCGACCGAACGAACGCCAAGATGTCACCACCCGAATCGGCCGCAGCGCCGAGGCTGGCCTCGGTCATCATGTCGATGGGTTCGGCATCGCCATCGCGGACATTGAGCCATGAGGCTCCGACAAGCACCGGCGTCTTTGGATCGATCACTTCATTGCCTACTTAACCTTACGTCTCTACCCCTGCACCCTCGCGAGGAATAATGGCAGTTCTAGTCAACGCAAGCGACCAACACGACATCTGGATGCGCCAACTCCAGAATGCACTTCCCGACGAGGAGTTTCGGGCGTGGCCTGATGTCGGCACACCAGCCGACATCCAATACGTTCTGGCCTGGAACCACCCGATCGATCAACTACACCTGTACGAGAACCTGAAAGCCGTGCTGCTCACCGGCGCTGGGTTCGACCACATCGATCTCGACGCCTACCCACCTGTTCCCGTTGTGCGACTCGTCGACCCGGCGATGTCAATGGACATAGCGCTGTATGTGTTGAGTTGGGTTATCCACTTTCAGCGCGACTTCGACCGAATCCGGGTCGATCAAGCCAAACGCCGGTGGCGCGAACCAATGTCGATGGTGTTCCCAGAGGACATGACCGTTGGGGTGTTCGGCCGCGGCGCTATCGGCAACGTCGTACTCAAACTCTGTCAATCACATCGCTTCAACACACTCGGTTGGTCACGAAGTAGTCACGATCGATCGCTCATTCAGTTCATGGCCGACTGCGATGTTGTGGTGAACCTGGTGCCCAAGTCCGCTCACACCGTTGGCATCATCGGCCAAGCTGAACTTACTGCTCTCGATGATGGCGTCATTATCAACGTCGGTCGTGGTGTCACCATCGATGGCGCCGCTCTTCTGGGCGCGCTCAACGGTCGACTTCGGGCCGCTGTGCTCGACGTGTTCGAAACCGAACCACTGCCGCCCGACTCGCCGTTATGGGACCATCCCCGCGTCACGGTCACCCCGCATGTGGCCGGTCGTACCGACGGCCGACGGTCCTCGCTGGTCGTGGCCGACAGCCTCAAGAAACTGTTGGCAGGCACGTTGCCAGCGTCGACAATTCCTGGCACCGCAGGTTTGGTCTAGCTAGCCCAATCGATCTAACCCAATGCATCTAACCCAGTAGATCCGTGACGGTGTCGTGCCACAAATCGGTGGTGAGTCGAAGCGACTCGAGGTCGATGCGCTCATCGTTGCCATGGAAACGCGACGCGAAATCGGCAGCACTCAGCGAGGGGCTCATCAACCCGGTCCCGTAGGCGATGGCACCAAGATCGCGATGGACCCTTGCATCGGTAAAGCCCACCGATAGCGAGGGTTGTAACTGCGCGCCGCTGAATGGTTTGCTAATCGCTCGTTGAAGTGAATCCCACAGTGGGGTATCGGTCGGGCTGATGCTCGATCGGTCGTTTATCAGTGGTTCGACCTCAACATGGTCGGCGAGATCGCCAAGCGCCTCGCGAAGGTGAGCCTCGACCTCTTCTGGTCCTTCACCTGGCATGGTGCGAACGTCGACGTCGACCGTCACTGTGTCTGGAATGACATTAGTTTTGGTTTGGCTGGAAACAACGTTGGGCGAGAAGGTGGTGTGCGTGCACGAGTGAAGGTACGGCGCACCCTGGCCAGGCGGCAGCGCCTCGAGATAGCCATCGATCGCACTCTCGTCGAGCAGCATGGCCTTCATCGAGTCGTCGATCGTCATGCGGTCCACTTCGCGTCGCCAGTGCTCATGGAAGCGTGGCGCGGGCCGGTACTCGGCCAACCGTTGGACAACCCCTGCGGCCTTGACCAGTGCGTTGTCCGAAGCAAAGGGCATCGAGCCGTGGCCAGGCGTGCCGCGCAAGGTCAGACGTCTCCAGGCCACACCCTTTTCGCCCACGCTGATACTGATGACGGGCGCATCGGGCGTACCACCATGAAGCCCACCGCTCTCAGTTAGCACGTAGTCGGTAGTAATCAGGTCAGCGTGATTGTCAGCCATCCAACGGGCCCCATAGGCGCTACCGGACTCCTCGTCGGCGACAGCCAGAAAGACCAGATCGCCCGACGGCCTGAACCCAGTTTTGGCGAGGTGTCGAATGGCGACGGCCATCGAAGCGGTCAGGTTCAACATGTCGACCGCGCCACGGCCCCACACTTCGCCATCGACAAGCTCGCCCCCGAATGGGTCGCGCGACCAACCCTCAGGCGAGACCGGGACAACATCGGTGTGACCGTTCAGACAAAGGCTCGGCGCACCGGGGTCGCGGCCCTCGATGCGAGCAACAAGGGTTGTCCTCCCAGGGGCGGCCTCGAAGAATTCCATGTCAAGACCGACCCCACCGAGATAGTCACGTAACACTTCAGCGTTGCGCACCTCTTGACCGGACTCGACCGTGCCGCTGTTGACGCATTCGTTGCGGATGAGGGCCTGAAGAAGTTCGACGGTGTCGCCATGTTCGATCGTGGTCATGGGTCAAACAATACGGCGCAACTAACGTCAGGACACATGGAGCCCACAATCGACGCTGAAGTCATGTCCACCCTACGAACTGCTGTCACGACAGATAAGACCATCGACATCGTTACGACTGGGGCCAAATCGGGGCTACAACGCACGGTCGAGATCTGGTTCATGAATTTGTGTGGCCAGACAATCATCTGCGGCACCAACGGCGAAACACCAGTGGGCGAACCAATGCCTCGCGACTGGTTGGTACCGAGAGCAGAACGACACCGTCAACCAACTAGTCGCTCACGCACCGATTGTCGAGGTCAGGTTCATCGGCGAGTACGAATCACTCACCGGCTCAACCTAGCCACAGCTTTGGGCCGATTGAAGCGTCACAATTCCAACAGACGGCGGTGCCAAGAATCGGACTTGTGGAGCATCGCCTCGTTCGATTCCAACGCCGCTGCTGAGATAGATTGTCTGCTCATCGACGACATGAAGGCCACCGGCGCCGACGCTTCGAGGCACATCGCTCTTGATCACGGGTGGGCCAATAAAGGGCAGAGATATCTGGCCTCCGTGAGTGTGACCCGCTATGACAAGGTCGACTGATCCCCTGAGGTCGAACACGACGTCAGGGCGATGGGTCAGTACTACGGTGACCACCTCGGCAGGCGCCTCGCCGAGCTCGGCGAACATAGCTTGGGGGTCGCTGAGCTTCCACGCACGCTGATTTCCGCCCAGCCCAATTACACGATCGCCGATGGCGATTTCGACGATTTCGTTCTCCAGGTACGTCACACCCGTACCCGCGACGAGTTCGCGCATATCGCCTAGTGATTCGACATCACCTTGAACGACGTAGACCCCGAACGGGGCTTGAGCCGAAGCGAAGAACTCCCGGAAGGTTTCGAGTTCGGCAAAGAAATCGCTGCTCTGTTGGATGTCGCCGGCGATGACAATCAGATCTGGATTCGCATCCATGACCCGCTGCAAGGCGTCGCGTTCATAGTCGGTGATCGTCGGAGTCTGAATGTCGGCGAGAACGCCGATGGTGATGGTGTCGTCACCAGCCCGCTGACACGGCAACTCGGCGGTCACTCTCTCGACTTGCAGACGAAACGGTGCGATGTGTGTCGCCCAAAGCCCGAGAGCGCCTGGAACGAACATCAGCCCAATGAACACGGCGTTTCGAACGGACCGCGACACGCGGCCGGTGCGCATCGCAGCTAGGCCTATGACGGCGAGAAGAGCCGGGCCAAGAGTCGCGGCCACATAGGCGATGTGAACAGCGGCAAACATCCCGTCCCTCGGTATCGCAATAACAAGGGCCGCCAGTCCGGCGCCGAATCCAACAATCGCTCCGGTTGCGAAGACGGTGCTCAGAGACACCGGCTTGGGTTCGCGCCTCGCGGCCACGACAGCGGTAAGAAGGGCCCATCCGATCCCGAACAGGATCGCCAACACGTTGATCAGCATCGCGAGAGTATGGATGGAGTCTCACCCAAACACGCCGCGTAGTGTTCGATAATGCGTGTGGCCCGGCCCGAGCGATTATCCGGACGAAACGTGCATCAACAACGGTTCGAGGAGGTCTCGCACCGACACCACACCAACCGCCCCGTCGTCCAGATCGACCAACACGTGGCGAATGCCCGCCATTTGCATGAGCTCGGCTACGTCGGCGATGGTGGCCGAGCCTTGAACGCTCTGCACATCTCGGGTCATGACATCGACAGCCCACTCTTCGTCGGGGCTTGCACCACTCGCCAGTGAGTCGACAATGTCGCGCTCGGTCACGATCGCGTAGCTGTCGTCGTTGGCAACAAGAAGGGCACTGCAGTTGGCCTCATGCATCCGGTAGGCCAAAGTGCGAAGGGTGTCGTTGCGCTCGCCGATGACTAGCTCGGACCTGGCGATAGATCGTGCTGGTTGATCAAGCGCTGACTTCGTCATGGCAACGTCCTTCTCTTCAACTGCTGCTAGTTCATCAGTGTCTCAGGTTAGACCCCATCGATGCAGAGCAGAAGGTCACTGCTCGTTCGCGGGCCGCTCAACAAGTCACTCAAGGCCGAGTGGGGTTTGCCCGACATTACGGTTGTGTTACAGTACACACTTGCGGGCCTTGCTGAGGGGCCAAGGGATGCCACAAATACCGGGCGTACCAACAACAGATGACGGCGGATCGATAACACTGGATCTGGGCGATTTGTCCATCTCAGTGGCCGAGAGCCTAGGGCGGCTGGCAGTCGCGATCTTGGGCACACTGATCGCGGTCCGCCTAGTGAAGATCGCAATCGGACGCGTCGAAGAACATCGGCTGCGCGAACAGTTGCTGTTCTTTGTTCCTAAGGCGGTAGGCGTCGTGATGACGATCGCTGGTCTCGGTGCCGTCGGCATCGACATCACCGGAATGGCCGCGGTGATGGCAACCATTGGATTCACAGGCGCTGTCGTATTCACTCCGGTCGGGCAGAACCTCGTAGCCGGAGCGATGATTCGCATCGACCACATCTACCAGGTGGGCGAAGTCGTGACCATTGGCGACCTTCATGGGGTTGTGCTCTATCGCTCGATGTTACGAACTGAGCTGGCATTGCCAGACGGCTCGACGGCGTGGGTGCCCAACTCGCTGTTTCAGGAGAACCAGGTGCTCAACCACAGCCGGATGGGGGGATGGCGAATCTGTGTGCAGGTGCCACTCGACTGCGCTGCCGACCGAGCCGTGGCGCTGACGGTCATGAACCAAACCATCGAAGGTCTGGCGTGGAACTCACCTGACCGCGAGCCCTTCGTGGCCTTCGATCACGTTGGAGGCGAGGCCATGTTCTTCAACGTTTACGCCTGGATCGACGACCGCACTCTCGAACCTTGGTACCGCGGATTGTTGCTCAACGCCCTAGTCGACGCCCTCGAAGAGGTCGATGTATCGGTCGGCCAGACCACCAACCTGTCGATAAATGGGCGCCCGCAGACAAAGGCGATCGCGCCGGCCAACCGCGGGGCCTCCCGGCTCAGGTAACCACGCCCGATTGCCAGGGTACGAACTCTTCTTCACCAAATCCAAGCGCCTCACTCGCAGTTTGTTGGCCGCTAGCGGTTGCTAGAAGAAGCTCGAAAATCCGTTCGCCTACCTCGGCTACAGACTCTTCGCCCGAGGCGATTGTTCCGGCATTGAGATCCATGTCTTCGCGCATACGCTCAAAAACGCCGGTGTTGGTAGCGATCTTGATACTCGGAGCTGGCACAAAACCAGACACGCTTCCACGGCCAGTGGTGAAGCAGACGAGATTGCAACCAGAGGCAATCTCGCCGGTAACCGAACACGGGTCGTACCCAGGTGAGTCCATAATCATGAACCCTTTGCGCCTGATGGGTTCGGCGTAGCGCAGCACATCGACAAGTGGACTGGTGCCACCCTTGGCCACAGAACCCAGAGACTTCTCGGCGATCGTGGTAAGGCCGCCAGCCTTGTTGCCCGGCGTCGGGTTGTCCTCTGGTTCGCTGTGCTGACGCCACCAGGCAAGACGGTCGAGCAAGTCCTGGGCAACGCTGGTGTTGAGAGCTCGGCGCACAAGCAGGTGTTCGGCCCCATGCATCTCGGGAGTTTCGCCCAACACGGCTGTTCCGCCGTGGGCGACTAAAAGGTCAGAGGCGTAGCCAAGGGCAGGATTCGCGGTGATGGCCGAGTAGCCGTCGGAGCCTCCGCACTGAAGTGCGAGCGCTAGCTCCGCTAGTGGGGCCGGAGTTCGCGTGTCGGCGCCGGCAAGGTCGACCATCTCGCCGATGACCGCGAGCCCGGACGCGATAGTTGCCGAGCTCCCACCCTGCTCTTGGATGCCCATCACCCGCAACCGATCGCCCTCGACCAGACCGAACTCGTCGAGAAGGCCCTGAATCTGGTTGATCTCGCAACCCAGTCCGAGAATCAACGCACCGCCAGTGTTGGCATGGGTGGCGTAGCCGGCGATGGTGCGCCGGAGATTCGCCAGCGACGCGCTGTCAACACCAATGCCACACCCGCCTTCGTGGGTCAGTGCCGAGATGCCATCGACCGCTGCTGCCAAGCCAGATTCGCGAGCCTGCCTCGCCATTACCTTGGCCACAGATGCCGAGCAGTTGACCGTGGTGAGAACCACGATGTGATTGCGCGTGCCCACCCGCCCGTCGGAGCGAACATAACCATCGAAGGTGCGGGCCCCTGCGTCTGGAGACGCGACGAGGTTGGACCCAGCCTCGGCGGCAGTCACCAGCCGCCGATCGGGAGCCACATTGTGTGAGTGAACGTGGGCACCAGAATCGATGGGCTCGGTAGCCATGCCGACGATCTCGCCGAGTTTCACTATCGATTCGCCCTCGGCGATATCGACACGAGCCAGCTTGTGGCCCTTTAGCGAAGAGCCCTCATCGAGCACAACCTCAACGTTGTCTCGCGGGTGTAAAACTATCACTCGGTCGCCTCGCCTTCTTGTACTCGACATTCTTGTACTCGACCTTGTTCCCCAGGGTTGTGAAGTCTACCGCCGGACACTATCAGCCTCGTCGCAAATATGCTACAATCGTCGCATGACCGACGTTGCCTCGCGCGAACTTCGAAACAACACCCGATCGCTGCTCGATCGAGTGTCGGCGGGAGAACACATCACCATCACGGTTGACGGCCGCGCCGTGGCCGAACTAAAGCCACCCGCCGATCGTCCTGTGTGGATGGCAAGTTCTCGATTCTCACAGTTTGTCCTTCGGCACCAAGCCGACAGCGCGCTGACAGCCGACCTGGCATCGCTGTCGAACGAAACAACCGACGATTTGCCACTATGACATCGCGAGGCCTAGCCGACACCTCAGTTTTCATCGCGCGCGAATCTGCACGGCCCCTTGACCTCGACGCATTGCCAGACGAGGTCGCCGTTTCGATCATCACGGTTGGAGAGCTACGCGCCGGAGTTCTCGCTGCCAACGACACCTCGACACGGGCCAGGCGCCTCGACACGCTCACCGCGGTTCTGTCTCTTCAGCCGTTGCCAATCGATGACGATGTCGCATCGGCATGGGCGAAGTTGAGAATCCTACTTCGAGATGCGGGTCTCCGGATGCCAGTGAACGACTCTTGGATTGCGGCCACGGCCATGGCCGCCAACGTTCCCGTCATCACCCAGGACCAAGATTTCCCAGTACTCGACGGCCTAACCGTCGTGCAGGTCTGACCCGGCTCAGAACCTCCTACGCAGACCTCCACTGTCACCGGGAAACGTCCGCCCGCAGCCGTTTCCCGGTGACAGTAGTGGTCTGTCGTTTCGTTCTTCGGGGTTTCGCTCGAACCCGATAAGTGTGACAGTGAGAGTGAAACCCCGGTTAGCAACCGAAGGTTGCGGCGTCGACTCCGGTCAACTCGACAGAGATGTCCCAAAGCCTCGCCGCTAGGTCTTCGTCTTTGCTGCGTGCTGACGAGTCGACCTTGCGGGCCGGGCCTGCTGTCTCGAAGCGACGGGCCGGTCCGAAATATTGGCCACCCTTGACGTTGGGGGAGGTGGCGGCCATCAGGGTCGGCCAGGCGCCCTCAAGTGGCGTGTTGAACATTGGTCGTATGAGAGGGGTAAGGATGCGAACGGCCGCCGGCAGCGATCTCGATAACTCAGTGTCGGCAATACCGGGGTGGCAGACGACCGCAATCGTGGAGGACTCCGCAGCACGAAGACGCCGATCGAGCTCATAGGTGAATAGCAGATTCGCCAACTTGCTTTGGCCGTAACGCTCCTGGGCCCGATACGAACCGGTGGCTTCAAGATCGTCGAACATGATACGTCCGCTGCGGTGCGCCAAGCTACTGGTCACCACGACCCGGGCGCCCTTGTTTTCGGAGAGTTTCGGGAGCAACAGCCCAGTTAGTGCGAACGTTCCGAGGTGGTTGACCCCGAATTGGCTTTCAAAACCGTCGACAGTCATTTCGCGAGGCGGCATCATGATGCCTGCGTTGTTAACCAGCACGTCGATTCGCGGTTCTTCGGCCATCACCGCGGCGGCTTCGCGGACGCTGCTTAGATCGCCCTGATCAAGAGCAACAAAACCAAGGTCCGCATTTGGCACCTTCGCCTCGATAAGGCCCATCGCTTTCAGAGCCTTGTCCTCGGATCGACAGGCGAGCAGAACTCGGGCACCCTTGCCGGCCAGCACCAACGAGGTTTCGAACCCCAGCCCGGTATTGGCGCCAGTAACCACGATCGTGCGCCCGGATTGATCGGGGACGTCTGTGTCGGTAAATCCACTAGCGAACATCGCACTGAACCCTTTGCTTCGAACTCGCCCTGCCTTGAGGCCGGTTTGCGGCGTTAACGATGTGACAATAACCACGTCGGTGACCCATACTCGCACCGTACCGAACTGACGGCCCAGATTTGGGTCTGGCCAACGAAAGGACTTCTGCATGACAGGTTCTGCCGAAGAGTTCGTGGCCGAGTTGCCCTGTTGGGCCGGTCCAATCGAACTCGAACCACTACTTGGCGGAACCACCAACACCAACTTCGTTGTCAGAGATGGCACCGACGCCATGGTGGTGCGGCTTGGCCACGACATTGCCGCGCATGGAATTGTTCGTACACATGAGTTGGCGGCTTGCAACGCAGCCCATAGGGCCGGGCTCGGACCAGAAATAGTTCATCATCAGCCCGGGGCGCTGGTCATGCGGTACGTGGAGGCTCGCACTCTTCAGCCGAGCGACTTAGCCGAGCCAGCAATGATTGCCAGGCTTGGGAGAGTCCTCGGCACCTGCCACCGCGAGGTTGCGAAGCATTTGCGCGGCCCCACGCTCATGTTCTGGGTGTTTCACGTCTGTCGCGGTTACCTCGCCGAAGCATCGGCACAAACGTGTCGGCTCAGCGGCTCTTTGTCGGACTTGGCAGCGCGGAACAACGATCTCGAGAAACGGCTGGGGCCCATCGAGCCCGCGTTTTGCCACAACGACCTTTTGGCCGCAAACTTCATGGACGACGGAAACAGGCTGTGGTTGCTGGATTGGGAGTACGCCGGCTGGAACTCGCCGTGGTTCGACCTGGCCAACTTGTCATCAAACAACGAGTTCTCCCAGAGCGACGACGAAACGCTCATTGGCGCCTACTTCGGGCGGGAACCAACGAGGGACGATCTGGCAACGCTGCTGGTCATGAAGTGTGCTTCGCTGCTTCGTGAGCTGCTTTGGAACCTCACCCAAGAACGCGTCTCAACGCTAGACCTCGACTACGAAGCCGACACAAACCGTTACCTTCACTGGTTCAACACCGCCTACGAACAACTCAGCGCACCATAATGACCACCTGGTTCACCGCCGACATTCACTTCGGCCACACCAACATCATCAAGTACTGCGACCGGCCCTACACCGATGTAGTCGAGATGAACGCGGCCTTGGTCGACTCATGGAACGAGGTCGTCGGAGCGAACGACGACGTTTGGGTGCTCGGCGACTTTGCTCTCGGAACGCTCGCCGACACGTTGCCTCTAGCAGCCCAACTCAACGGCACCAAGACGCTGGTAGCCGGTAACCACGACCGCTGTTGGATCGGCTATGGCGACAAGGGGGCCGATTGGGTCACGCGGTACTTGGATGCTGGGTTCGACGACGTAATCAGGGACGCCACAACCATCAACGTTGGTGGCATTGAGATCTTGGCGTGCCATTTTCCGTACCGAGGTGACAGCCATGACGAGGACCGATTCGTCAACCACCGACCGGTCGACGAGGGCCAGTGGTTACTACATGGTCACGTTCATGAGCAGTGGACGCACCAGAACCAGATGATCAATGTCGGCGTCGATGTGTGGGATCAGCAACCAGTTAGCGAAGCGACCCTCGCCGACATTATGCAGCAGGCCAATCAGCTCGATGGCGGCGTGGTTCGGCCATAAATCGAGGTTCCCCCAGTAACCGCGGCCCAACGTCGAGTGCCGAACTCGAAGTGCCACCATTCGAAGCTGAAAACAACGAAACCTTGGGCTCGCATCGACCAGTACAGATACCGACGAACCTCGCGATCGACGCCATCTTGATGCTCGATCGAATCGGCGTAGGCCAGTTTAGTTGTGTCATCGAATCCGCAGCCTGGAGCCAGAGGGGTGCCGTTGAAGGTGAGCGTCAGATCTACTGCACCGCCGGTTAGATGGGGCGGCGGCGTTGCTGGGTCAGTCGAAACTGACGCCATGAAGCCAGCCTCGGTTGTCGGGTCGGCGTAAGCAGCGTCGTACAACTCGGACTGAAGTGCTAGCGGCCGCCAAGCATCGAACACGGCCAAGCCCCAGCGAGCAGGCAACGCATCGGCCACCGCTAACAGTCGCTTAGCGACTTCGGCTCGAATCCACGTTTCGGGAATTGCGTTGTCCCAGCGACCGTGCCAGTAGTTGCCCAGGGTACGAATTCGCGGGTGTTGGATTTGCACCAGTGGTTCGCTGGATGGCTGATCGATACCGGAAGTTGTCGCCTCGGTCAACGTCGGCAGCTTGGCCTGGGTTTCTATGCCGGACAGGCTGTCGGCGAACATCGAGGCGACCGGCACGGTGAAGGTCGGATCGCTGAGGCTGCGAGCCGGAGGGCTTGAACCGGGCACTAAGTACTCCCCCTAACTTCGGGTGACTGCGACGGGTCGAAAGCGGCGATGGCAACCACGGGAGCCGCGTCTCCAATAATGTCAACCACTTCGTCGACATAGCCGCGGTGGGTTTCGTCGACCTTGTTGATCAGCACCACAAATCGTGCCGTCGGGGGGCATTCCTTGCGTGACCCTCGATCGCTAAGAAGGACCATAACCAGCCGCTCTGGAGTCAGCCGCAGGTACGGCGAACACCCAGCAGCCGCAGCCACTCGCAACGGGCGTTGACATTGGTCGGCAATGACCCGGCCAAGAGCATCTGAGCCAACACATGCCACCACCATGGTTGAGGTCGCGGGGATGACCGGTTCGAACGGTCGCGGTGCCTTGAAAGGCCGCTGATGTGACCCGTCGGCTTCGACGACGACATGATCGGCCATCGTGAACCAACGGTCGCAAGTTTCGGGGCTAACGCCGGCTGCCTTGTGGCCCTTGTCCTGGCCCCAAGCCAGAACCGTCTGATGTTGAGCCAGGCCTCTGGCCACTTCGAGATCGCTCGGGGAGAACAGGACTACGTTGCCGCCGGTGCGATCTCGTCCCATCTTGGTAGTGGTTGTCAGCACAGTGGAGCCCGATAGTTGCCGACCTAATGCGAACAGAGCGGTCGTTTTTCCACCGCCACCGACCAGGGCGATGTGTTCACTGGAGCCAGTAGCTAGGGCCTTGGCCAGCCCACCGATGCCTACTGGTTCGACCATGTCAACACGGCCTCGACAACGCCGCCACCGATCGCCAGTGCCTTGTCGGAGATCTCGGCACAAGCAGAGGGTTCGCACCGGGGGTCGATGTCACCGACCTTGAGGCCCTCGTTAACTGCGATGCCGTCGGCAATCAGACCCCGCACGACACCGGCAAACGGGGCCTCGATCTCGACCCCGCCGACCGCACCAAGAGTCTGATTCTCATCCACGCGGTCGCCGATCACGACTGACCACGCCGCGACACCAGACCGAGGCGCCCGCAACACTCGCTCCGAGCCGCGGCCGCCGACAATCCCGGGAACTCCTGTGTTGGCCGCGGCCGCCCCATGCCAGATCACTCGGCCAAGACGATGGCCCCGCTGCGTCTCCACCACCGCGTGACAGTCGACTGGGGCGGTGAAACCGGGCCCGAGGCCCACGACCAATGAAGCGTCGGACAGCTGAGTATCGATGTTTCGCTTGGCCAGCCTCGCATCGATGACCACGTCGGCGTCGACGTCTGGGAGCTCGGGCGATACGAACACGGCGATGACCCCGGCGTGGGCTAGAGCGACGGCGTCGGGGGCAGTGTCGGCCCTCCGCGCGACCATCCCTTCTATGTCAACAACCCCGGCGTCTACAGCGCTTGACACCGCCACGGCTCTGCGCACAGTCAAGGGATTCTTCAGCTCGGTCACAACTACCGGCCAGCCCGCTCGTGACAGTCGCCAGGCAACGCCGGTGGCAAGATCGCCGCCGCCTCGAATCAGGCAGAGGCCTGGTGACCATCGTTTGGTGCGATTTGGGTCAGGCGCCATTTCTTGAACCGATGACCTCGGCAATGATGCTGACGGCTATCTCTTCGGGGGTCTCGGCTTTGATCTCGATGCCGATTGGAGCCTGAACCCGAGCGATCTGGTCGTCGCCGATACCCAACTTGACGAGACCTTCTCGCGTTGTTTCCCAGCGCCGAGTGCTTCCCATCAGACCTATGTACTTAGCGGGTGTGGCGAACAACACGGGCAGGATCTCAAGGTCGAGAGCAACATTTCTGGTGACCATTACGACCGAAGTCTCCGCAGTTACCTCGTGTCGGGAGAGCGCATCGCTCAACGAGCCGGAGAGCTTGGCGTCGGCGTCCTCGACGCCATCGGCCGCGTCGGGGCGGTCGTCCCACACCACCGTGCGAAAGTTCAGCCACGATGCCAACCCACATACTGCTCTACCGACATGTCCGGCACCGATGACAAGGATCGTGGGCTTAGGCATATAGGGCTCCAGGTAGATCTCAGCCTCGCCGCCACACACTCCGGCGTGCCCGTCGGCGGGGTCGACAAGTTCGTACTTAACCACAATCGGTTCGTTGGTCGACAACACGTTTGCAGCTTCGACCGCCACCCGGTGCTCCATCTCGCCGCCGCCAATAGTGCCGATCGTGCGACCATCGGCAAAGATCAACATCTTCGAACCTGGTCGGCGCGGTACCGACCTGAATGTGCGGATGACAGTCGCGAGCACCACCGGTTCGGCCCGCTCGATAGCTTGAGCTAGTTCGGGAATCATCGACCAACCTCCCACAGTCGCACAGCCTGTTCGCGAGAGTGAGCCAGCAGACGGTCGATGTCGGCGCCGAGCACTTCACCGCGCCGAACCCGCCACAGACCAGCCACCATCACGTCGCGTACGTGGCTGTGATTGCGCCAAAGCACGATCTGGTCGGCGATGTTGTGCTGAGTGATGGGCGTAGGGAACCTGGCATCGACAACCTGAAGGTCGGCGGACCACCCTGGCAACAGACACCCGACACGATCGAGTCCTAGTGCCTTTGCGCCACCAAGCGTGGCCATCTCGAGAACAGTTTCGGCCGGCATCGCTCGCGGGTCTTGGAGCCTGGCCTTATGCAACAGAAATGCACCACGCATGACTTCGTAGAAGTCGTTTACGTAGCCGTCGCTACCCAAACCAACAGTTACCCCAGCGTCGAGAAGTTCGGGCATCGGCGCAATTCCGCCGCCAACTTCGCAGTTGGACAACGGCATGTGCGTAACGCGAACATCTCGCTCGGCGAGCAAGTCTCGTTCGTGGTCCGAAAGCTGCACACACTGGCTTGCCAAGAAGTGCGGGCCGGCCACACCGATGCTGTCGTAGAACTCGACCGTTCGTTGGCCAAGGTTGGCTTCGGCCCATTCACCTTCGTGAACGCCTTCGTTTACGTGAGCATGACTCATGACACCACGGTCGGCGGCCATACCAAAGGCCTCGACGATGTAGTCGGCCGAGCACGTAAACACAGTGTGCCAAGACATCAAACCGCCAACCAGATCGCCGGGGCCACACGAATCGATGAGGCGAGCGTTTTCTTCGAGGCCGAGCCTGGCGATCTCGACGCCAGCCCGTTCGGTGGCCTCAAAGCTGAGCAGGCCACGCATGCCTCGACGCTCAACGACTTCCTTCTGGGCCAACAGTGCATCGGGGATGGCATTAGGCGCTTCGAGAATGTCGTAGAAGGTGGTGGTTCCCGAACGCAACATCTCGGCGCACACGTAATCGGTAGCGGCTTCGATCATCGCAATGTCGAGAGCATCTTCGACCTTGGGCCACCAGTAGTCCTCGAGGAAGCTCCAAAACCCATCGGGAGCAGCGCCCTCGACCGGTGGAATGCCATGGGCCAACGTCCCGTACAAGTGAACATGTGCGTTAACAAAGCCTGGCATGACGATGTGGTCAGCCGCATCGACTATGTCGTCATCTGGATACGTCGTTAGAAGTTCGGTGTTCGGCCCAATGTGGTCGACAACACCGTCGACCACACGAACTCCCCAGCCCTGTTGGGCTGGTTGGTCGGCCGACGAGATCAGCCAGTCGGCGAGGACCAGTGTCATTTGTCGTTGAGCGCAGCCCATACCCGTTCTGGGGTGAACGGCAGGTCATTGATGGCCGCGCCGGTGGCATTCAGAATTGCATTCCGCATGGCCGGCGCAACTCCATCTTTGGGAATTTCGGCCACGGCTTTGGCACCGAAGGGCCCACTGTCTTCCATGGTCTGGACCAGGTAGACGACCGTCTCCGGCATTTCGTCGGCGCGATAGATCTTGTACGGACCGAACGAGGTGTTGAGCATTTTGCCAGCTTCGTCGTAAGCAAACTCCTCGCAGTGCGCGTATCCCAGAGCTTGCAACATGCCGCCCTCTACTTGGCCGCTAGCAGTAACCGGGTTGATGGCGACACCGCAGTCGACGGCCATGACCATCTTCAGAACCGTCGCCTGGCCAGTCTCAATATCGACTTCGAGCTCGACAAGCTGCGCTGCAAAAGGAGGAGGACAATCGGGTGACACATACGAAGCTGTGCCCATGATCTGCTCTTGTTCTTGGGTGTGCAACGAATCGAGAGCAATGTCTTCCATGCTGACCGATCTTCCGTCGGGAGCAAAAGCTCGCCGGTCCCGAAGCTCGATAGTGCATGGCTGCTCGACATCAAGCAGCATCGCAGCCCGTTCCTTGATGCGCTTGCGGGCAACTTCTGCTGCTCGCATGGCCGCAGTGCCCGAAATGTAGGTGGTCGAACTGGCATAGGCGCCGGTATCAAACGGCGTCATATCGGTGTCGGACGAATAGACCTTGATGTCCTCGAGACGCACGCCTAAGACCTCGGCAGCGATCTGACCAAGAACGGTGTCGGCACCGGTACCAAGGTCGGTAGCACCGACGAGCATGTTGAACGAGCCGTCGTCGTTGAGCTTGATTGAGCAACCGCCCATGTCGAGGAATGGAATAGCTGTTCCGTGCATGCAGAACGCAAAACCGATGCCACGCCTGATGTGAGGCCGGTCGACCGGTTCGCGCCATGATTGGTCGTCGCGACGATGCCAACCGATCTCGCGCATAGCTTGGGCGACGCACTCTTCGATGCCCTCGGTCATGACAATCGGGTACTCGTCGAGTTCGCCATCGACCACAGCCCGTTCGCCAAGATGAGGAGCAATGTCGATCACCGAGCCAGCAGTGACCCAGTTCTTTCGTTTGAATTCGATGACGTCGTAGCCAAGCTCGATAGCGATGTCTTCGAGGTGAGCTTCGAGGGCAAACTCCGCCTGCGGTGCGCCGTACCCTCGATAGGCACCTGGCACCGGAATGTTGGTATAGACAACGTCGCAGTGGAACCGTTTGTTAGGGCAGTCGTACTGACTGAGTCCGCGCATGCCGGCAACAGTCTGAACCGTGTAGCCGTGAGTTCCGTATGGTCCGGTGTTGCCGATGATGTACAGATCCTGCGCGACGAGCACGCCATCTTCGTCGACGCCAGTTCGGTAGGTGATCGTCTGGGGGTGACGGGTACGACTGGAGGCAAACTCTTCTTCGCGAGTGAGTTCCAAGCGGCACGGTCGACGAGTGGCTTTGGCCAAATGGCCCACGATATCTTCGAGCAACATCTCTTGTTTGGCACCGAAGCCGCCACCTATTCGGGGTTTGATAATGCGGATGTCCTTGATGTCCATCTCGAGTAACGGCGCCACCATTCGGCGAGCGTGGAAGGGCACCTGGGTAGCAGTGCGAATGACCATGCGTTCGTCTTCGTCGATCCACGCGATCGAAATGTGGGGCTCAATCGGACACGGCTGCACTTGGTGAACGCGGAAGGTCTGTTCGAACACATGCGCTGCACTGGCCAGAGCCTTCTCGACGTCGCCTCGTTGAGCCTTGATCTCATGGACAATATTCTTGTCGGCGTCGAAGATTTCTTCGGTGTCGTCTTCGTCATGGATCTTGGGCGCGCCCGGCAGCATGGCCTCGCGCTCATCGAAGACGGCGGGTAAAACCTCGTAAGTAACCTTGATGAGGCGAACAGCTTCCTCGGCGATTTCGACAGTGTCGGCGGCAACCGCGGCAACGCGGTCACCAACGTGGCGCACTTTGGTGTCGAAGCTGACTTGATCGTGAGGGTGCGGGTTAGGCCAACTCTGGCCCCCGGACGCGTACTTGATGCGGGCCACGTTCTTGTGGTGCAGAACTGCATGAACTCCGTCTAGAGCGACCGCGGCGCTGTCGTCGATGTCGACGATGTGCGCGTGGGCGTGCGGGCTCGTTAGCAACCGGCAGAACAGCATCCCGCGAGGTTCGATGTCGTCGGTAAAGGCCGGGTTGCCCTTGGCCAACCTGACGGCGTCGACCTTTACTTCGGGTTTGCCAACCACGGCCATCTCGGGAACATCACGTGAAGGGATGATCCTCGGAATAGCGGCCGAGCCGGTCGGTGGTTTGTTGTCGGCGTCATAGATAGCGGCGTTCTTGCCGTCGGTCAGCGGAGCGAGAATCATCGGCTCAAAGCCGGTCACTGTTTCGCCTCGCAACACCGCAGCGGCACGTTTGACGGCTTCGACTGGCTTTACGTAGGCAGTCTCACGATCGAGAATTCCGCCGAGCATGTCGCGGATCTCAGATTCGGAAGGGTCTGGCGTTTCTTCGAGCAGTGCCATCGCACCAAGCACCATGGCACCAGCCGAATACCCAGACTGGAAGGCTCCTACGGCAGCAAACGCAGCCTGAATGGGATGTAGCTCGCGTTCGGTGTTCAACGATTCGACGGTCGTGATTGAGTGCCCATCGGCTTGGGCCGCCAAGATCACATCGGAACTTGCGAGCTTGCCATCAAACAACACCGCCGCGGCGCCGGTCTCGCCGCTTGCCGAGCCGAACTTGACGCTGAACATTCCTTCGCCGCGCAGTACATCGCGCAAATTGGACGACGGCAACACCTCGATATCGACCTGGTTACCGTTGAGTTGGAACGAGACTTCGATCTTGGCGTTCATCGGGCAGCCTCCACGGCTCGTTCGCTCAGCGTTTGGGCCAACATCAGCCGGTACTCGGCGGTGCCACGAAAGTCGGCGGGTGGCCTAAGACCAGCGGTCGGATTGTTTGGATCGGCAAGTACTGGCGTCGCGGCGACGCCGGTCAGAGCAAGTGTGGTTCGCCCGTCGGCGGTCCTGGCCACCGCGGCAACAATCGGCACATCGGCCGGAGTTCGGCCCGTTATCGCCTCGCCGCCCGTTCCTGATGCGTCGATGCTCACCGCCGTAATTATCGCTCCGTCTGGCACACCATGTTCGACTAGCGCCGCCAACGATTGGCTGTCGGCTCCTGCCATCTCGACATGGGCATCGGACACCAGCAGTGCAGCCAAGAACAGGCTTTCGCCTGACCTGGTAGCCACCGAGCCACCTACGGTCGCCAAGTTGCGCAGCGTCGATGGGGACTCAGCCCGAGAAATAGTCTGGAGCCACTCAGGGATCAGACCCGATTCGGCTACCGAACCAAGCGTTGCCATGGCACCTAGTCGTACACGATTGCCGTCGGCGACAATCGCGTCGAGCCCGAGAGCTTGTAGGTCAACCACCTCGATGTCACTCGCATCTCGATCGGCGTTGATACTTGTGCCGCCAGCCAGGACCACATGGTCGGGCTCGGCTAGCAGTGAGAGTGCGTCTTCTAGGTTTCTGGGTCGGTGATACGCGGCAACCAGTGGCACAGTTCTGCTCCGTCTCTGATCGGCCGTCCCGGGGATACGCCGCCGGGCAAGTCCGTGATCTAGTTTTACTTTTCGTTAGGTTATCTCACTACCACTCCAGCTCACATTTCCGAGTGGCAAAACATAGGAGGACTGGTGCCACCAACCGCGACCCACAGAGTGATTGCTCCAACGACCATCGCCGGTCCAGCGGCCAACTACGCCCATGCTCGCCTGACTACGACCCCGAGTCGTTGGCTTCACACGTCAGGCGTGGTGCCAATCGCCGCCAACGGCACAGTTCCTCGCCTACTTTCGGATCAGGCGAAGGTCATCTGGACCAACATCTTGGCGATGCTCCACGAGGCCGAAATGACATCAGCCGACATCGTGTCGGTAACCACCTACGTGACGCCAGGGCACCAACTCGGGTCCGTCATGGCCATCAGAGACGACATCCTCGACGGCAACTTGGCCGCCTCCACCTTGGTAGTGGTCCCGGAGTTGGCTCGCCCGGAGTGGCTTATCGAGATTGCGATTATCGCCGCGGCCTAACGAGTGAGGCGGGAATCGACCCCGGCTTTGGTGAACACGCTGGTCGCCGACGTCTTGGCCGCGGCCAAGAGGGCCAACTCATCGAGCATCGTGACCGTGCCATCGTCGATCAGGATGCGACCATCGACCACAACATGGCTCACATCGGCTGGAGTGGCGTTGAACACGAGCGCACTTGGCACCCGATGCACCGGTGCAATGAACACCGACTCAAGATCCACAACAACTAAGTCGGCCTTCTTCCCTACTTCGAGCGACCCGGTCATGGTGGGAGTACCGAACGCTCTCGAGCCGCCCCGGCACGCCATGTGAAGGCTGTCCTGTGGTTGCAAAGCCATGGCGTCGAGGTGGTGAATCTTCTGCAACAAAACGGTGGCCTTGAGGGTCTCGAACATGTCTTGGCGGTTGTTGCTTCCAGGCCCATCACTTGCCAGAGCAACGGTGATACCTCGTGAGCGCATGTCAAGAATGCGAGCCACTCCAGATGCCAGATACATGTTGCTGACTGGGCAGTGCACTACGACCGCATCGTGTTTGGCGATGAGATCGAGTTCGTTGTCATCGAGCCATACGCTGTGGGCGAGCTGAAAGTCGGGCCCGAGAAGCCCAAGTTCTTCCAACCATTCGATGTGACGGAGGCCGCGTTCGTCGAGGCTCATTTCGACCTCGGTCGAGGTCTCGGCACAGTGAATGTGGGTCCCTGCGCCCCAAGACCGAGCTTCACCGACCGTCGCTCTCATGGCTTCATCGGAACAGCCCCAAGGAATCAACGGGGCCAACTCGATACGGATACGTTCGTTGTCGTGGCCATGCCAGCGGTCGCGAACGCGGCGGGTGCGTTCGATCACGGTGTCGGCCGATTCGCTGAGCGCTGGGTTGTAGTTCCGATCGGCCCACCCGCTCGCTAACAAAAAGCGGATTCCAATCTGGTCGGCGGCCGAACACACGCCGTCGTCGATCTCTTCGTCGATGTGTACGTACTGGTGATCGATCACAGATGTGGCGCCACTACGCAGGTTCTCGATCAGGCCAACAGTGGCGGCCAACCGGGCCGACTCACGATCTAGGTGAACCGCGCCAGGCCAAATACAAGTCTCAAGCCACTCCAACAGTGGTTTGTCATCAGCCAAGCCGCGAAAGAACGTCTGAAAAAGATGTGTGTGGCTGTTGGTCATGCCTGGCATCACCGCCGAACCGTGCCCATCGATGACGCGGCCAACCGACTTCCGAACAGCATCCGGTGCCGAGCCCGCGCCTACCGCTTCAATACGGTCTGCGACAACGTGAATCCAGCCAGGGTCAAAGATGGTGAACTCGTCGTCGACTGTGACTACAGCCGCACCTTCGATCAAGATTCCGCCTGGGGGCCGCTCAGGCGCAGTTGAGAAAATACTGCTCGCAGAGATCATGGCGTCCAATGAGCAAACGCGTCGATGACTGGCTTGATGTCGTCAAGCATCGGGAACAAGATGGGGCAAGTGACGCCAGCATCGATGTACTCGGCCACCTTGTCGCGGCACTGCTCGGCGGTACCAACGGCCATGAGTTTGCGGACCAAATCGTCGGGAATGAGACCAGCAGCCTTGCGATAGTCAGCTTCGGTAGCCGGCCACCCGACAATCTCTTTGACCCTTTCGACGAGGTCGGGGTCGGCACCTGATGCCTTCATGATGTGTGGCTCGGTGCCGAGGTAATAGGCGACGAGAGACTTGCCCGTGAGCATGGCTTCGGCGGGGTCGTCATCGGAAAGCGAGCAAACCAATAACTCGGGACGGTCGATGTCTTCGATGGTCTTGCCCACTTTGGCAGCACCAGTTCCGACCCGCTGAACCGCGTCGCGGATGTAGTCGGTTGAGACGACATAGTTGAGAACGACACCGTCGCAAATCTCGCCGGTGAGTTCGAGCATCTTGGGCCCAGTCGCACCCAGGTAGATCGGAATATCGCGTGGACCGATTTCGCCAAAGGCAACATCGAGGCGCACCCGGTCGAGGTGAACAAACTCACCCTCATAGGTGACCTCTTCCATGGTGAACAGTTGCCTGATGGCTTCGATGTTCTCGCGCATTGCGGTTAGGGGCTTACGTCGATCGGCGCCGACGCGAGATGCAATTGGTTCCCACCAGGCGCCTAGCCCAAGCATCACCCGACTCTCCCCTTCAGGTGTGAGCCCGCCAAGCTCCCACATGGTGCTCCAGGTAGCCGCTATGACCGCCGGGTTGCGCGTATAGATCGGCAACACTCCGCTACCGAAACGCATGGTGGTGGTCTCGGCCAAGAATGCGCTCATCATGACCACGCAGTCGCGCGCCAGACGAGTGTCAGCCTGCCAAATCTCAGAAAAACCTTGCTCCTCGGCGTACTTAACCATCTCGATTTCGTACGAGATCGGGTGTTTGTCCTGAAGGTAGAGAGCCATGCGTTGTGACATCTGCCCGATACTAGAGCCAAACTTGAGTGCTGATTGAGCTCGCTAGCCCGCTCATGCCGGTTCGGCATCTCGTCCAGAAGTACAGTGTCCGAGGATGCGCCTTCGATGCCCAAGCTGTCATAGTGAAGACCGCCTCGAGTGTGGTGGAGACACGCCTGCGTTTGGCCCACCCGGCACTACGAGCCACCTCACATGTCAAGCATGCGATACTCGCTACGAGATCCTCGACGGGATTCCGCAACTGTTTGTCGATGACCACCGCTGGCGAAGCAAACAAAGGGAATCCGAAGGTTGGGAGTCGTACAACGCCGAACTCGGCCAACTGCATTATGAAGGCATCGGTGCCCCACCAATCGACTTCGAGATCCCGCACATCGACGACGCTCATTGGGCGTCAATCGCCGACAACTTCGACCTGATCACCGAAGGACTTGACTTCACAGACAAGCTGGTACTCGATGTCGGCGCGGGCCGGCCATGGGCCGCGAAACACTTCGCTATGCGCGGGGCCAGGGCCGTTGCGATGGACGTCAACTCACACCCCGTAGTCGGGCTCGGCCGAGGCTGGGCCATGATGGAACAGGCTGGCGTTGAGTTCGACATGTTCGTTGGCGACTGCGAGAACCTGCCTCTGGCCGGAGAGCAGTTCGACTATGTGTTCATCTCAGCTGCGATGCACCACACCAACTTCTTGCGACAGTTGGCTCGCGAGATGGCCAGACTTCTGGCACCAGGAGGCATGGTTCTCATCGCCAACGAACCCACCCGCAGCGCTGTCGAAGACGAAGGCGAACTACTCCAGGCAGTCGCTCAACCCGAACTGCGCCACGGCATAACCGAACGGCGGCCCTCGACAGTCGACTATCTGAGGGCTCTCGCGGCCAGCGGCCTCAACGTCACGGACCTGTTCCTTGGCGTCAGCTCGGCTCGTCCCCAACAAATTTGGGCAGGGATGACCGAAGGAGCCCTACTGCCGCCTCGATCGGAAGTGCTGAAACGCGGCGGAGTCAGGCGGACGCTCGGATCGCTGCGTAGCCGCTACCGCAACGTTCACGCCGAGATCGACCTTCGTCGAAACTTGTCTCGCAAGACGGGTGGAATCCGCTCAAGCCATGCACAGATGATGTCGGCGTTGTACGCCAGGCCCGACATCAACATTCGAGCTATCAAACCACACTGACGAAGCGATTGCTGCCACCACAATCGACGCACTTGTGAGCACAATCGACGCCACCAAACCGAGAGATGTGTGTTGTTGAATTGGCTGAGAAGTACAGTGTCGCTGGATGCGCCTTCAATGCCCAAGCTGCCATACCGAAGGCCGCCTTGAGTGCGGTGGATCTACCCCCGTCTTTGGCCCGGCAGGCGCAACCGGCCACCTCACATGCCGAGAGTGCGATACTCGCTACGAGATTCTCGACGGGATTCCGCAGCTGTTTGTCGATGACCACCGCTGGCGAAGCAAGCAGCGAGAGTCCGATGGTTGGGAGTCATACAACGCCGAACTGGGCCAACTGCACTTCATACCCACCGGCGCTACGCCTGTCGAGTTCGAGATTCCCTATATTGACGATGCACATTGGGCCTCGATAGGTAAGAACTTCGACCTGATCACCGAAGGACTCGACTTCACGGACAAGCTGGTTCTCGACGTCGGAGCCGGTCGGCCATGGGCCGCGAAACACTTCGCTATGCGCGGGGCCAGGGCCATCGCGATGGACGTCAGCGCCCATCCCATAATCAGCATTGGCCGAGGTTGGGCCATGATGGGGCACGCTGGCGTTCAGTTCGACATGTTCGTTGGCGACTGCGAGAACCTGCCTCTGGCCGGAGAGCAGTTCGACTATGTGTTCATCTCAGCTGCGATGCACCACACCAACTTCTTGCGACAGTTGGCTCGCGAGATGGCCAGACTTCTGGCACCAGGAGGCATGGTTCTCATCGCCAACGAACCCACCCGCAGCGCTGTCGAAGACGAAGGCGAACTACTCCAGGCAGTCGCTCAACCCGAACTGCGCCACGGCATAACCGAACGGCGGCCCACTACGGTCGAGTACCTGCAAGCCCTCAAGGCTGCCGGCCTGGAGGTAACGGATCTATTTCTTGGCGTAAGCGCAGCCCGCCCGGAGAACATCTGGGCTTCCATGACGCAAGACGCGTTGTTGCCGCCCCGCAGGGAGTGGCTCAAATCAGGCGGCGTTAGTCGGACACTCAGATCGCTGCGCACCCGCTATCGGAACATCCACGCCGAAATCGAGCTACGGCGGGCCCTGCCTCGTGGAACTAGAGGCATTCGTTCCAGCCATGCACAGATGATGTCGGCGTTGTACGCCAGGCCCGACATCAACATTCGAGCAGTAAAACCACACTGACGACTTTCTCCAACTAGCGCTGTAACAGTCATGTCGCTGTAATCAAGGCTCCGCCGGCGATGACCAGCACCAACGCTGCCAGGATTCGTGGCGTGCGTTCTTTAGCGCCAAACACGGCGGCGCCGAGAACAACAACGGCCACGCTCTGGGCCGCATTGCTAAGTGGTGCCACAACACCGACCCGAGAACGGTCGAAGGCACCAAACAGCGTGGTCAGCGCTATGGCGATGGCAACCCCCGACCACACGAACGAAGGGGTCGCGCCGATCACGGCGGCACCGAATGCCTGACGGTGTCGTACGAGTCCGATGGCCGCCACCACCAGCGAGGCGCTCGTCAGCACAATCGAAGCTGCCCACCAGACTGATAGATCAGTGTTGTTGGTGAATTGGCTGGCAACGACGTCTCGTACCCCGAAGGTGACGGCCACGATGAGGGCCAGAACCACGCCGATGTGCCGGAACCCGAGGCCTGGTTCCCAGCTGATCAAGACTCCGCCAACCACCACGAGCGCAGTACCAAGCAACACCGGAACCCGCCACCCTTCGTCAAGAAAGAAAATGGCCAAAGCCACCGACCAGACCGGGTTCGTGCTGACAAGAACCGAACTTCGGGCTGGACCAATAGATTCGATCGACGAAACAAACAGCCCCTGGGAAGCTCCAGGAGCGATCGCTCCGGTGAGAGCGAACTGCCAGATGTTCTCACCAGTCGGACCGCTACCTCCAGCGACCACAGCGACGACTGTGGTGACCACCGCAGCTACAGCCACGCCAACGAACGCACCGGCGAGAGGAGGCCCATCGGTTCGGTCGAGCGCCCACCTGACAATGACAATGTTAACTGCCCATGCCACTCCGGCGATGAGGGCCAGAGCGACAGCTACGTCCACGCTCCCCTAGCCGAGCTGGGGTAGAACGTCGGACGCAAGGCGATGCATCTGTTCGGCGATCGTGTCGTATGAGTCGCCTGGCATGCCGGGAAACAGCATCAGGTTCTCGAGACCCATCTGCTCGTCGAACCAGTTGATCTGTTCGGCAACCTCATCGGCAGATCCGACTATCCAGGTGCGCTGCTCGATGGACTCCTCGAGCGTGGGGACCAAGCCGGGAGGGGCCGGTTTACCGTCGGCCCCCATGTATCCCTTGCTCCACCCGTACGGGCCAAGGAACTTCCAGAACTCATCGTGGCCAGGTCTAACTGCCTCGATGGCAGCCTCATGGGTGTCTTCGACCCGGACACACATCGCCAGTGCCCGCTTCTCGCCTCGACCCAACGCGACACCGTGGGTCTCCTCGTAGATCTCGGCGAACCGCTTCCAGCGCGAAATGGCGAACGAGTAGTGACTGTTCCAAAAGACGCCACCCCAGCCCGCCTTTGGCACCGATTCGAGGGACGGCGGTGAGGTTATTGCTTGCCACGTTTCGTAGGGATACAGGGGCCGAGGAACCAGCGTTAGCTCCTCCACGAAACCGCCCCGATCGGGAATGCCAGCCGGAGGGAAGTCATAAATCTCGCCGTGAAAGGAGAACCTCTCTTGCCCGAGCGCCATTTGGATGACCGCCATCGCTTCGTCGAACTGCTTGCGGTTCGACGCGTCGGCAGCGGCCTGGTCGGGGTTGTCGAAACTTCCGACCTTGGACCCGAGCACTTCGGACTCACGCGGCACGGTTCCCCGGCCGACTCCGAGGATGGCCCGGCCACCGGAGATGTTGTGCAGCGTCGCAAAATCCTCGGCCAACTTGAGCGGATGCCACTGCGGCACGATGTTGAAGGCCATTCCGATACGCACGTTCTTGGTGCGCTCAGCCAGAATCGCGCCGATAAGGATTCCGTTGGGAATCACCTCGTAGCCCTCGTACTGGAAGTGATGTTCGGTCAACCAGAACGAGTCATAGCCAAGCTGATCAGACAGCACGCCCATGTCGATGATTCGTTCGGTCGCGGCCCACATGGTCGCGTTGTCGTAGCGCCTTGAAGGCGGGTCGGGTAGTCCGGGGCCGGCGTCGTCCATCTCGACGCCGCCAAATAGAAAGATTCCAGCTCGCATGGCGCTCACCATAGAGCACCTGTGTCGGCCACACGAAGTGTCGAAGTGCTCATTGGTCGATTCGCCCCGTAGCGTCTCGTCATGATGCGAGTGTTAGTGATCGATGCCTACGATCCCGACGACCCCGACTGCGTGGCAGCCGATGAGGCCGTGGCGACGCTCATCGACGGCGGGCACGACGTAACCAGGATCGAACTGGTCGCAGAGAATTTCGCAACCTCGATGAGCGTGGCCGAACGGGGCGCGTACCACCAAGACGAGAACTTGGTCACCGCCGAGGTTCGTAGATCAGCAGAGCTGATCGGCCAGGTCGACGCCGTGTTGTTTTGTTATCCGACGGTCACGTTCACGACGCCCCAGATCCTCAAGGCCTGGCTTGAGCGGGTGCTTCTGCCCGGTGTCGCTTTCGTGTTCGATTCGGCAGGTCGCGTTCGACCAGGAATGACGAACATAAAGCGCCTCGGCGTCGTCAGTACCTGCGCTCACGGCTCCCGCAAGCTACGGCGGGCCGGCGATGGTGGGCGGGCCACCATCTTGCGAGCCATGCGGCTCAGCTGCAACAAGTTCTGTCGCCGCACCTACATCGGTATGCCGTCGGGCGAGGTCGATCGAGCCAAGATCAGGAAGCGCCTACAGCGCTGGTAAGACCCTCGGCCAGGCTCCGCGCGTCAGCTTCGGCTAGTTCGAGAAACTCGTCCAGATCCGATGGTTCCAACCGGTCGAGTTTGTAGAGCGCTGTCCACTGATGATCGGCATTAGGAGCACAGAGACCGACAACGGTTCGATCCATGAGTTTGCGGGCCGGCTCACCTTGTAACCGATTGATCAGGTGCGAAGACCCGTGACTGCACACCGACAAAAGTTGCCTGACCGTGCGCATCGGAGACGAAGCCGTCGCGGCATCGCCATCGATCCATGGTCCGAGCTGGGTTTGCACCCACCCAAGCAACGGCGCGGGGTGACCACCCCACCAGATCGGATGCACAAAGGCCACAAGTTCGACGCCATCCAGGTCGGACCCTGTCGGACCGGGCTCCTCGGCCAACCGGAACACTTCGGGGTGCGAACCGCCAGCCCGCAATCCGGCGAGCGTGTGATCGAGTAGTGCTTCGTTGTAACTCTCGCGGAGTGGATGGCATTGAAGCACGGCTGAACGCATCGAGTGAACCTACCCCGCATAGGTGCCAGGTGGCTACCATCGCCCTATGGCAAACCTCGTTCCAGGCTCGGTCATGTTGGTACCTGAGGTGCCACTTCCGATGGTGATAGAACTCGCTCAAAAGGCCGAGGCACTTGGCTACCGGCGAGTGTGGGTGCCAGACGAGGGGTTGGCGACCCGCGACGTAATAGTCACGATGACTGCGATAGCGGCCGCGACTGAAACAATCCAGATCGGCACCGGCATCGTCAATCCTTACAGCCGACACCCGGCTCTGACTGCTGCCGCCATAGCTAGCATCGACGAAATGTCTGGCGGTCGGGCATTCCTTGGCCTTGGCGCTGGAGGGAGCCTGACTCTCGGTCCGCTCGGCATCGAACGACCTCGACCGCTGCGACATGTCCGTGAGGCCGCGGAGGTGGCGAGAGCATTATTCTCGGGTGAAAGCGTCGACTACGACGGCCAGACACTCACCCTGAGCAGGGCCGCCATCGACTATGGCCGTCCCGACATCGAGATCTGGTTCGCGGGCCGTGGTCCGAAGATGCTGCGCCAGGCGGGCGAGATCATGGATGGGGTACTGCTCGAATTTCTGCACAAACCTTCGCTTGGCGACTACATCGAGACCGTGCGTGCCGGTGCCGTGACCACAGCCAACGAGCCAAGCATCTGTTACTCAACCATGGTCATCACCAATCCCGACCGCATCGAGGAGGCCAGGCCACACATGACCTACCGGTTGGTCGATTCGCCCCAACAGGTAAAGGACCTCCTCGGCATCACCGCCCAACACACCGCCGATATCCGTGAGGCGATGACCCATGGGCTTGACGTGGCGGCCAGACTCATCCCCGACGAGTGGGTGGAGCCCTTCGTCATCATGGGCTCGATCGACGAATGTGCCAGCGAGATACGGTCGCTTCACCGAGAGCATCAGTTCGATGAGTTCATGCTTGTAGTCGCCGACATGGAAGAAGCCTCAACGGTGATGACCGACGTTGCCGAGGTCTTGGCACGTGTCTGACCTAGTCACCGCCAGACCGTCGCGATGGGTCGGGCAACCACTGCCTCGGCGAGAAGACCCAGCATTGTTAGTTGGATCGGCCCGCTTCATGGCCGACCTCGTCACCCCGAACACCTTGCGCGTAGGGTTCGTCCGCTGCACTTCGGCACACGCCGACATCATTTCGATCGACACCGCAGACGCGTCATCGATGCCGGGAATAAAAGCCGTTCTGACTGCGGCCGATTTCCCCGACCTAGTTCCCCAACCAAGCACCCATCGCCTTGGGACCAGACCAACGCCCTATTTTGCTCTGGCCAAAGATCGGGTTCGCCACGTCGGCGAACCTGTTGCCGTAATCATCGGCACCAGCGAAGCCGCGGTAGTTGATGCGGCTGAGTCTGTCATTGTCGAGTACCGGGACCTCGACGTAATCGTCGATGTTGTCTCTGCGACAGCACCCGATGCGATTCGCGTCTATGACGAGTGGCCAGACAACATCGCCGGCACGTTCGATGTCGAGATGGGCGACACCGACGGCGCTCTAGCGTCGGCCGATGTGGTTCTGACCGAACGAATTTCGATAGGTCGCCAGACAGGCGCATCAATAGAACCTAGAGGCGTGTTCGTCGAGTGGAACCGCAACGACGAACGTCTCGTTCTTTGGACTTCGACCCAGAGCCCGAACATTGTGCGCGACTTCGTTTCCGACATAACCGGCATTCCGCAGCACAAGGTCAAGGTCAGGGTCCCGACCGTAGGCGGCGGTTTCGGAACCAAGTTTCACTATTACAGCGAAGAATCGATGCTCGCGTTGCTGGCCCCGATGTTCGACCAGCCCCTTCTGTGGCTCGAAGGCCGTTCGGAGTCCTTTGTGGCCTCGGTCCACGCTCGCGAACAGACCATCGATGTAACTATTGCCGCCAAACGCGACGGCACCATCACCGCAATATCGGCCGAGCTGTACGCCGATATGGGTGCCTATTTGCACATGGTGAGCTACGGCCCAGCATGGCTCACATCGGTGATGATGACCAACGCCTATGCCATACCCAATGCTCGGGCCCGCCTAAAAGCGGTTGTGACCAACAAGGTGCCTTCGGGGTCATACCGCGGGTGGGGTCAACCCCAGGCCAACTTCGCGGTTGAACGAATGGTCGATCTTCTCGCAGCCGAACTCAATATGGACAGGGCCGAGATTCGGCGCCACAACTTCGTCAAACCCGACCAGTTCCCTTACACCAGCCTGTTTCATACCTTCGATAGCGGTCGATACGCCGAGTGCCTAGACCGTGGTCTGGAACTAGCCAATCACGACGACTGGTTGGCCTACCAAACCAACGCCAAGCTGGCCGGCCGACACATCGGCATCGGCTTGTCGTTCTACGTCGAGAACACTGCGCTTGGCCCGTCATCCAAGATGAACCAGGGCGGGCTCGAACAAGGCGGCTACGACATCTCCAACATTCGTCTCGAACCGGGCGGAGAGATCACGATCTTCACTGGTCTGTGCGAGATGGGGCAGGGCTTCACCAACGGTCTAGCCCAACTGTGTGCCGACGCCGTGGGTGTTCACCCCGACCAGATCCAGGTCATCACCGGCGACACCGACGCCTGTCCTTATACGGGCCACGGCACAGGAGCGAGCCGCTCGGCAGCCATTGGCGGAGCCGCTGTTCTGAAGGCGTCGGCCGCCTTGCGAGCCAAGATTGAGACTGTCGCGGCCCACATGATGGAAGCATCCGCAGAAGACCTGGTGATCGAAGACGGCAAGATCTGGGTCAATGGTTCGCCGGACAAGTCGATGAGCATGTCCGACGTTGGCCGAGCGGCGTATCGGCGGGCCATCGACTTGCCGCCGGGAGTGCTTCCCGGCCTTGAAGTCATCGAGGTATACGACCCGCCCAGCCAAGCGTGGCCATACGGGCTCAACCACGTCGTAGTAGAGGTGGATACCGACACCGGCCTGGTCTCGATACTGAGTTATGCAGTCATGCATGATTGCGGCACAATTCTCAATCCGATGATCGTCGACGGTCAGATCCATGGCGGAGTGGCCCAAGGGATTGCTGCGGCTCTACACGAGGAGATCCTGTACAACGAAGATGGTCAGGTCGTCACCACCAGCTTTTTGGATTATGCGATTCCTTCGGCAGTAGAGATTCCCAGTTTCAAGCTCGGCCACATGACAACACCATCGCCAGTTATTCCCGGTGGTATGAAGGGCACAGGCGAGGCCGGAGTGATCGGACCTCCAGCCGCCGTTATTGGAGCAATCGAAAACGCCCTCGGACCTGATGGTCCACAATTCACGACTATGCCGGTTACCCCACAAATGATCTTCGAGCGATTGACCCAAGCCAACCACACAGGAACGAGCACCAAATGAACCCGGCAATACACGCGTCACGCTTCGACGGTCAGGTAGCAGTCGTCACCGGCTCAGCCACTGGTCTGGGCGAAGCCATTGCCGAACGTTTCGCACTCGAAGGCGCCAACGTTGCCTGCCTAGACAACAACACCATCGACAACGCTTCGACCGCTGCACTTGTAACCAAACATGGTGGCGAAGCCCTCGATATCGACTGCGACGTGCGGTTGGCTGATTCCCAGAATGATGCCTTCAATGCCGTCATCGAAAGATGGGGCCGCATCGATGTTCTGGTCGCTTGTGCCGGCATCTTTGTCGGTGGGGCCATAACCGATATCCCGATGGAGCGGTGGCGAGACATCGAGGCCACCAACCTCACCGGCGTCATGGTTTCGAACCAGCTGGCGGCACCGCACATGATGGCTCAGCGGTCAGGTTCGATCATCAACGTCGCTTCGATGGCAGCCAAGACAAGCTGGCCAAACTCGACCGAGTACTCGGCCACCAAAAGCGGCGTCATCGGCATTACCCGGTCAGTAGCGATGGATCTCGGGCCCTACGGCGTGACCGTCAACGCCTTGTGTCCGGGCAACACCCTCACCGACATGGTCCGCAAGGTGTCGGTAGAGGTCGGAGCCGAACTCGACATGACCGGCGAAGAGTGGCTCGAAATGCGGGCCAACGACACTGCGCTCAAGCGCCTGGCCGCCCCTTGGGAAATGGCCGGAGTCGTCGCATTCTTGGCATCGGACGACGCCAGGTACCTCACTGGCCAGTCCATCGAAGTCGACGGCGGCCTAATCCTCAGCTGAGCAAGGTTCCTCCCTAGGGGTAGTCAGTATTCTATGGTCGTGGAGAGCCCCGGACGGTCGCTTCGGGAAGCGTCTACGTCGGCAAACCTTCGACCGCTGGTCGTCGTTCAAGACGATGGACCCCTTGACTCCGCCCCAATCATGTTCGATTCGTTTGGTCCGGACCACAGTCCGTTGATCTTCTTTAACGATGCTCTGGCTTTCGGGCTATGACTCCGTGAAAGCGACGCTTGGTTCATGGTTGGTCTAATGATGGCAAGAGTGACGGAGTCTCTTGGGCTTTCCGGAAGGCAGCAATGGTGTCGAGACCGACCCTACAGGTCGTCCATTCTGGTCCCGTGTGCTTTTCGCCACTGTGACAATTGATCCACTCACCGGCTGGCAAGTAGGCCTCGATCTCGTTGGTATCAGGCTTTGTTATGGGCGCCACAATCAGTTCGTCGCCTAGCTGATACTGCAGCGGGACACTCCAAGTCTCATCATCGTCTGGGTAGTCAAAGAACATGGGTCGCATAAGCGGTCGACCCGAGATGATGCTCTTGCGAACCTGTTGGGAAAGGTAGGGGACAAGACGTCGACGTAGCTGGCTGAACGCACGATAGGTCTCAAGGACAGTCGGATCGTTCCATCGCTCAGCAATGTTCCAGGGTGTGCGGTCGACGTTTGGCTTGCGGTGATGGTTGAACTCTGAGTGGTACTGCATGATTGGGCTAAAGGTGGCCATTGCCGTTGAGCGGAGAAACAGCTCAGGCTCCGGAATGTCTCCTGAGAAGCCAGCGAGATCCCAACCCCAGTAGTTGATTCCGGCGATACCGGCATTTAGCCCTGCACGAATAGACGCCTCGAACCCTTCCCAAGTCGAGTCCTCATCTCCAGCCCAATGACAGGGGTATGACGCAGACCCAGCAAATCCAGCGCGGCTAAACGTAACCCCCTCTACTCCGACATCGTCCATGAGTTCGTGGAAAGTCTGCGAGAAGAGAAGAGCGAATCGATTATTACTCTCAGCTCCTTTCGTGCCGTCAGCGAACAGAAGATCATGACCCCAAAGATGCTCGCCTCCGTCGGTCTTGAAGCCATCAATCCCAATCTGTTCGAGGAGGTACCGTCGCTTGTTTGCCCACCACGATCGAGCTTTGGGGTTAGTGAAATCAGGTAGAAGCGCACTAGGAAACCACCAACCTCGGTTGCGGTGTGGGCTTCCATCAGAATCCTGGACGCAGTACCCGAGTGCTTCTATGGATCTGAGATCAGCCTTGACCTGTCCGTCGTTTCCTCGGTCCGTTGGAATCAACGGGATCTGCCACAGCAGCACCTTGACCCCTTGTTGGTGGAGCCGCTCGACCATTCCCGCCGGATCCGGCCATGCCCCGTCCGCCGGGAAGGTGAAGTCTTCCAATCTATGCGGCTCGCCATTTTGATGCGCGTCGTAGGTGGCGTCGCGGAAGGCGACGAATGTGGATTCGTCGCTCCAGGCTTCGATTACAATCACTCCAACAGCAACGCCTTCTTCGATGCTTCTGCTGACTTCTTGTTCGACTCGGGCTTGGGTGTTCCATTCGTTTCCACTCATCCAAGGCTCGAAAACCCAGTCGGGAGCGAGGCGGGGTTGACCAGTTCGTTCGAGAAAGTGTCTGACAATCATGGGCGGCGTCCCGTCCCAGATACCAATGTCAAGGACCGGATTTGATGGAGCGAGTTCAGCTTCAACGATGATCCAGTCGACCTCCTCGACGCCAAAGTCGAACCAGGTGCGATGAGTCGAATCAATGTGGAAGCCCCAGTGTTCGCCACCAACGACCACAGCCATGGGAGCAGGAAGATATGTCCGGTGCCCTTGGTGCTTGTACTGTTCGAAGACGACTGCGTCGAGGACTTCCCCCCGATGGTCGATGGCTTCGTATCGTTCACCGAGTCCGCTGATGTGTTGGCCGGGGTCTAGGCGGAGCCGGAATCGCACGCGTATTGGGCCGTTCGTGTTCATGAGCCACCGAACGGAATCGGTATCCAAACGCGAGTCGGTTCCGGTCACGGTGAGTGTTCCGCCTTCTGGGGACCACTGGCTCGGTTCGACAGCGAAGGGTCCCAGTTCAGTCTCACCCGCGTCGCTGACAGCACTGATGCGGTATTGCTGAGAGGAATCGACTGTGGCGACGACCCGCCAAACCTGAACATCCGAACCAACGCTGGAAGACTCAGCTGCCGCTGCAAGGTGACCATCCGCCGTGGCAGCTGACGGTGGCGGACCATGATCCTGTATCAGATCCTCGACTTCCACGGGACTAGCTTGGACAGTTCGACCGTCGCTAAACAGGACCTGGACCGCGTGGGTATGCGAATCAGATACGGCTCGGATCTCAAATGGTTCGCCGAGGAGGGGATCTGTCGGGACACGCTGGTCGAGGTCATAACGGTAGGGGTGGCCTGATCCGTGGGGGATGTGGCGTATTGTCATGGCCACACCTCGCATTTCTGGAGAGCATCGTCGAGCGTGAGGAACATGGCGTGTGACCACAACAACGGCGTCGCTACAGGACCCCAGCGCTGTTCCCACTCCTCTATGCGATCAGGCGCTTGGGCGTTGCCAGCGACCTGTTCGGGAAGATCGCCATTCGGCTTGGCCTGAGCGACTATCCAATCGCGCCGCGAGACCGCCTCGTTCAGTCGACCAGTTGCTGCTTCGTAGAGTCCTAACCAAGCGGTGAGGATGATCCACTCGCCACCACCATAGAAGGTGTCACCCCGGTACCGGTAGACGCCCTCGGCGAGAAGATCGGAAACGATCTGTTTGTAGGTGGCTTCGGCTCGTTCGCTTCCCGGGTCGATGACTTCGAATGGAACTGCTGCGGAAATGAGGCTGCCGTCGACGGCAATCGACCCGACTTGTTTTGGCAGGTAGCTAGTTGCATTGGATGCAGTGTTGACCAGTTCCCGAAGGCGGGCCGAGGCCGCTGTAGCGAGGTTAGCGGTGGGCGAATCGAGCACACTTGCGGCGGCCTCAAGGCCAGCAATGACTGCAGTCACGGTCGATAGGTGGCGCTCTTCCTCAGACTCTTCCCACCAATCGAAGCAAGGTTGATCTCCGAACGTGCCGAGGTAGTTGGCAATCGTCTCGATTGCTGGCAGGAATGGGCTTGAGTCCAGATCATGTCTTTTGATGTGTTGGGCTAGGACCCACATCCAGGTGCCGTATCCGTCAAGTTGGTAGTCCCACCAGTCTTCGTTTCCTTCGGACCCATCTAGCTGGTAACGCGTTGGGAGCATCTGGGTCCCCGGGATCTGCTCACCAGCCTTGGCCCTCCTGACGAGATCCTCAACGCGGTCTGTTTGTTGACCAACAACGCGTACGCACCACATGTGGAAGCGCGTCGACCGGTCGCGTTCTCCGACTCTGCTGAGGGCATCGGCAATAAAGGAGCCATCTCGGAACCAGCAGTACTTGTAGACGGAGTATCCGAGCGCAGCTGGAAACGCCCCTGACGAGTGTTGGTTGTCCCGAAGGAGGTCGAGACTACGTTGACGGACGGTACCGGTTTGTGTGATTGGGAGTGTCATGTGAACCTTAGAACAGCGGACAGATGTGGCTTGGCAAATCGCGTTTGCCAAGCCACATCACTCGGGTTCAGGGGAACCCGAGACTGGTCTTCGACCTAGCCGAGCAGTCCCTCGATCTCGGACTTGGCTTGGGCCAAGGCTTCTTCCGCGGTTAGGTTCCCGGCAACCGCCAAGGCAAATGCAGCGTTTACCGCGTCCTGCATCTCCCCCTGACGTTCGATAACCGGAGGGTTGACAACGTCTTCAAGCGAAGCAAGGACTGCTTCTCGGTTGGCTGGCGGCTCCTGACTTAGGTACACGTCATACAGGGCAGCATCGGTCAAGGTCGGCAGCTCCCAGGCTGCTTCCACTCGGATTTGGGCGGCTGAGTCACTAGAGGTGAAGTAACGAATCCAACGCGCAGCTGCCTCTTGCTTATCGGATGCTGAGGACACAGCGACTCCGTTAGCAAAGAAGTGACTACCACCACTGGTGTTGCCCGGTTCAACCACGATGTCCCAATCGAAGTCGGCCTCAGCGAATGCGTCGAACATCCAGATTCCGCTTGTCAAGAGACCAAGCTCACCCTTGAGGAACATGTCACCATCGGACACTCCCGACATTTCGGCTTCAGTCGGCTGGCTGCCATCGTTGACGAAGTCCAGCATGTACTGCAGAGCTTCGACACACTCGGGAGCATCTATGGTGACGGCGTCTCCCTCAAAGAAGTTGCAGCCATTCTGGGCCGCTGTCTTGTAGAACTCCCAGAAATGGATACCAGCGAAGAATCCGAAGGTGTCATCATCCAGGGCAGCAATGTCTGCGGCTGCCTGGCTTTCATCGGCCCAGGTCCAGTCGTCCGTTGGCTCATCAATTCCGGCGGCAGCGAATAGTTCCTTGTTGTAGAACAGGACAACCGTCGAGTAGCTCGCCGGAAGAGCGAACTGGGTGCCGTCCAGCGCGAATGCATCGAAAGCATCCTGATAGTAGACACTGTCGTCTGCTCCATCGGAGAGCGCCCCGACGTCGGCGAGGGTTCCGGCAGCGGCGAAACTGACGAAGTTCTCATAGTTCAGTTCAAAGGCATCCGGTGCGTCGTCTCCGGCGATCTGGGTGCGTAGAACGGAAAAGTAGTCATCGAATGGGAGAGTCTCGACCTCGACCGTGACGTCGGGGTTGTCTGCCTCGAAGCCGGCGATCATGGCGTCCAGCTCATCAAGGTAGTCTGGTGCAGCCGAGAAAGTTAGATAACGGATTGACACTGGCTCAGCGTCGGCGGGTTCACTCTCGTCTGCTTCGTCATCCGCAGCGGGAGTCGCTTCGTCATCCGCAGCGGGAGTCGTTTCGTCGCTACTCGATGACTCACTGGTTGTTTCCGAGGTCGTAGCTGCTGACCCGGATTCGTCATCGCTTCCGCAGGCGGCTGCCATGAGGGTGAGCGATAGGAGCAGGGCAATGAGCCTGCTGACAGTCTGTTTGGGTTTCATGTCTCTTCCTTTTGTTTGATCCGGGAACCGGATCGGTGGTTGGGGTGGGGGGCTTTGCAGGTGTCACTTGCCGCCTGATCCGAGCAGGAGGCCTCCTGAGATGTGACGTTGGAGGGTGGCAAAGACGGTGATGACAGGAACGATGGTGACGACGACTCCTGCCATGACCAGGGCGAAGTCTGTTGAGTAGCGGCCGTTCAAGGCGGAAAGCCCTACTGGGAGAGTCATTGCTGATTCGTCTCTGGCGATAAACAGTGGCCAGAGGAAGGCGTTCCATGAGCCCATGAAGGCCAAGATTCCGTGGGTGGCTGCTGCTGGCTTTGCATAGGGGAGGGCGATGTACAGAAAGGTGCGCCACGGTCCGGCACCGTCGATTGCGGCGGCTTCCTCGTACTCTCTCGGCATCTGCATAAAGAACTGCCTGAAGAGGAACACTCCGAAGGCACTGGCCACGGAAGGAACGATGAGCGCTTGAAGAGAGTTGATCCACCCCAGCCAGCGCATCATGAGGAACAGGGGCACGATGGTGACTTGGAATGGCACCATCAACGTTCCGAGATAGAGCAGCATGAGGGCTTCGCGCCCACGGAATCTGTAGCGGGCGAGGCCGTAGCCAGCCATGGCACTCGTGATGACCTGAGCAAAGGTGGCAACGACGGTGACAATGATGGAGTTGGCCAGAATGCGCCAGAATGGCAGGACGTCTCCGAGAGTTCGATAGTTCTCGATGGTGATTGGGTTCGGGATCAGACTGGGCGGCAGCTCAGTCGCCGCTTGCCCGGTCTTGAACGATGTCGAGAGTGTCCACAGGAAAGGAACAACCATTACGAGGCCAGCAAGTGTTAGCCCAAGATTGGCTGCGGTCGTGCCGAGTCGAGGCCCATAGCTCCCGAAGGGTCTAAGTGTCAGCTTGTCAGGGTTCATAGTGCACCCAACGTCGCTGGAGCCAGGTCTGCATCAGGGTCACGGCGAAAATCATGGCGAAGAGCACCCAGGACATGGCTGCCGCGTAGCCGAGACGGCCAAAACCAAAGGCATTGCGAACTATCTGTTGCACGATGACTGTGGTCGATCCAATCGGGCCGCCCTGGGTCATGATCCAAACTTGTTCAAACACCTGGAAGGAGTTGATGAGCAGGATCACACTCACGAGGAATACCGTTGGGCTCAAGAGGGGGAGAGTGATACGGCGAAACGCGGCGACTCTGCCAGCACCGTCAACGAGGGCGGCTTCTCGGTAGGAGTCCGGGATGGCCTGCAGGCCTGCAAGAAAGAGCAGCATCACGAAGCCAGCGTCCTTCCAGACTGACACGCCAATGATCGCGATCATCGCCCAGCCCTCTTCGAAAAGCCATGCCGGCGGATTCAATCCAATGGCTTCCAGGGCCCAGTTCACAGCCCCAAACCGTGGGTTCAGCATCCAGGTCCAGATCAGGGCCACAGCTACCCACGCTGACACCACGGGCATGAAGAAGACAACCCTCGAAAGTCCAAGGAGGCGGTGTCGACGGTTAAGTATGAGTGCTAGCCCGAGGCCGGCGATCATGACCGTTGGCACGTAGCCGACGATGAACAAGAAGGTGTGCCAGATCGATGAATGGAACTCCTCATCACCCGTGAGCTCCCGGTAGTTGTCGAGGCCTATGAATTCTGGGTCGGTGATGAGGTCCCACTCATAGAAGCTGAGAACTGCAGCCGTCATGATCGGTACAATGGCAAACAGAATGAGGAAGGTCAGGCTGGGCGCGATGAAGAACATCCACGATCGGCTCTTGACCCCAGAGCTCACCGAGATCGACTCCTCAGCGGGTCACGGAAGTTAGCGACAGCGACCGGCGACATGAACAGTTCGGAAAGGACGAGGCTCGCTGCGCCTCGGGCCCATGGGCCATCATCGAGCTTTTCAAAGATGAGTTCAGTACTGCCTGCTAGTCCTGGGAAAGTATGGGCCTGGACGGCTTGATCGATTCCCGTCGCCAGGGGTGAGGATTCGAAGTTGCCAAGGCCGCGCACCAGGACTAGTTCGGGGGACAAGACGTTGATGACGTTGGCGATTCCGCGGCCAATGGACTCACCCGCTGTCATAAGAAGAATCTTGTGGTCAGGGTCGGTGGCTGCAAATCGGTAGAGGTCGTCCATCCCGACCGCCGGGCTTGCCCCAGAGGCTTCAGTCAAGATCGCAGATTGGCGTAGCAACGATCCTTCCGAAGCGATCGCTTCAAGACACCCGATGTTGCCGCACTCACACTCCTGAGTCGAGTCAGAAACCACCATGTGGCCGAACTCTCCTACCCCACCGCTGGCCCCGCTGTGAAGCTCACCGCTGAGCACAATCCCCATACCAATACCCTGGCCGAGTGTCACTAGCAGGAAATCCTGAACCCCGTGGCCGCGTCCAAACCAACGTTCGGTCAGCGCCAAGGTGTTGACGTCGTTCTCAATGAAGATGGGTAACCCGAGTGCGGCCTCAGCCAGATCAGCGACTGGTACCTCAGCCCAACGCAGGAATGGTGAGTATCGGGCAGTCCCAGTCTCTCGGTCGATGACCCCAGGGAGCCCAACACCGATTCCAAGAAGACGATCCCGTCCCGTGGAAGTGGTCGCAAGTAACTCGCCGACGAGCTGACCCAACGCTGTAATGAAGTCCTCCGGCGTCGGATGTTCCAGCGCCATCGTTGCTTCAGCGAGCACATTGGCCCGCAGGTCCGTCAACTCGCATGTGAGTTGACGATCAGAGAGCTTTGCTCCTACGGCAACGTAGGCACCAGCGTTCAACTCAAGTAGTCGGCCTGGGCGACCGGCTGTCGAATCGGTCTGCCCTGTCTCTGAGATCAAGTCTTGTTCAAGCATCTCAGATGCAATCGCACCGACCGTCACGTTAGTCAGATTGGTGTGTCTGGCAATTCCAGCACGGCTGATTGGACCGTGCTCGATGACCGTCCGAAGTACTGCTCCGCTATTGAGCGAACGAAGGAGTGATCGACCAGTATCTCTGTTGGGCATGTTTCTTAGTTAAGAACATTAAGAAAGACGAGTCAAGTCGGAATCTGCTACCCGAGTGGGATCGGGGCCGAATGGAACCGGAACGCATAGTCGTGTACTGCTCGTTAGTTGCTGCTGTCTACTGGCGAGAGCTCCTACACATCTGCCTTGTCAAGCACGAAGTTGCACAGCGGCCAAACCCTTCGTCGTGTGAGCTCACTGCGAATTTCAGCTCGGCGCGACCCGCTTGCAGCCATCGCAAAAAGGGGCAGGCGACGCAGGCAAGACTTGAACTTGCCCCTCGTCCAACTACCTCGGGACACCGAGGGGGCTTTCCAGCTCGTCCATCTGCAGGTCCGCGACGATGGCGAACTCCACATCGACGGGCCCTGGACGAGACTCCTCTGCTCGCAATCACCACTTGAACTCGCCTGACTTACGACTGCGCCGTAGGATCGTCGGCGTATCGAAGGTATGGCTTAACTTCGACCACGTTCTGGAAACGGTCCTGTGCATCGGCGGTCGACATGGCGGGAGACACGACAACCCGCTCGCCCGGCTGCCAATCGGCGGGAGTAGCAATCGGATTGAGATCCGTTGCCTGAAGAGCATCGAGCACGCGTACGATTTCGTCGAAGTTTCGACCGACCGATTTTGGATATGTGAGTGTGAGGCGAAGCTTGTTGTTGGGATCGATGATAAACACCGACCGGACCGTGGAAGTGTCGCCTGCTCCGGGGTGAATCATGTCGTAGAGTTCGGCGACCTTTCGGTCGGGGTCAGCCACAATTGGGAAGTTCAACGATGTCCCGGAGACCTCGCCGATGTCGGGCGCCCAACCGTGGTGATCTTCTATTGGATCAACCGAAAGCGCCATAGCCTTTGTGTTGCGTTTCGCGAACTCGCCCTGGAGTGCTGCGGTTCGGCCAAGCTCGGTCGTGCACACCGGAGTGAAGTCGGCTGGGTGGCTGAAAAACACGGCCCACGAGCCAGCCTTCCAGTCATGGAACGTTAGTTCCCCGTCCGTCGTGTCCGCTGTGAAATTCGGGGCTTCGTCTTCGAGGCGTAGGGCCATTGTCAAGTCTCCTTTTGGGGATCCAGTCTCGCATTCGCGGTACTGGATATCGGCAGAGGCGTACATTATGACAAGACGCGGTTCTCAAAAGTATTCGCGAGGCCGTTGAGCGGAGCCTGTCTTTGATCTCCACACGGTCTCCACACGGTTCACATGCCAATCACGCCGGGCGGGTGTTTAGTGAGGGTGTAAGTCGAACAAGGAGATTCAGAAATGATGTGGAATTATGGTCATAGCTTTGGTTGGGCAGGAGCGTTGATGATGGTGTTGTGGTGGGCGTTCGTCGTCGTCGGTTTGGTGTTCCTGGTGCGAGGTCTCACGCCTCGGTCTGACCCGCTCGGAGGGTCGGCTCGTCAAGTTCTCGATGAGCGCTTTGCCGCTGGCACGATCACCGCCGAGGATTACCGCGAAAGGCGGAAGGTGCTCGACGGGTCCTGAGGCTATGGCGGGCCCCATCCGGGTTGGCCCACGGCTGCTGGGTTGGTGTTGAGCGTAAGATCGTTAGATGGCGCGAACCGTGTTGGTAGTCGAGGACGAGGTTAAGATTCGGGAGATGTTGCGCTCCTATTTGGAGCGTGAGGGGCTCGATGTGTTGACTACCGGGTCGGGCGCTGAGGCGTTGACCTTGATAGAACAGACCGCTCCGGATCTGGTCCTGCTTGACCTTCGCCTGCCTGACATAACTGGGGAGGAGGTGGCCCGTGAAGTTCGACGCACCAGCAATGTGCCGATCCTAATGCTGACCGCCAAGTCTGCTGAGGCGGACCGCATTCGAGGTCTCGAGTTGGGTGCCGACGACTACGTCACGAAACCATTCAGTCCACGCGAACTAGTGCTGCGAATACAGGCGCTCCTACGTCGAGGAGGGGCCGAGCCGGCCGTGTCGCGCACGAGTTTCGGGGGTGGAGATGTAGTGATCGATGAGGATCGCCGCGAGGTGTTGGTGCGTGGGGTGGCAGTGGAACTTACACCGACAGAATGGGGGCTACTCGCAGCGCTTGCCGGGACCCCAGGACGGGTGTTTTCGCGATTCGAGCTGATCAACCGTGTGCGCGGATATGAGTATGAAGGGTACGAGCGCACCATCGACTCTCATGTCAAGAACTTGCGGCGTAAGATCGAAATCGACTCCCGTGACCCTGCGATCATCGAGACGGTGCTTGGCGTCGGCTACCGGTTCGGCGTGGGCCGAGATGCATAAGCTGCTCGGCTCGCTCGGCGTTCGCTTAGCGTTGGCGTTCGTCGCAGTAGCGCTGGCGGCGACAGCAGTTCTGTCCGCGCTCGTGCTCGTCACAGCAAACCGTGAAGTCTCCGATCTGGTACGTACTCAGCAGCAGCAGCGCGGCCTAGATATCGCCGCGGCAGCTGGGGCCGCGTATCAAGATGCTGGGGGCTGGGAGACCGCAGACGTCAGGGCGGCGTTGGTTTTGGCCACAACGTCTGGCGCCGAACTGACCCTGTCCGATGTTGCTGGTGCACTTGTTGATCCGTTCCCACCGGGCATGGGTGACCGCATGAGTCGAATGCTTGAACTCGGTGCCCCATCCGGCGCACTCGGCGCGCCGAAGCTCTTCCCGGTCGAGGTTGGCGGCGAAACCATCGGGACCGTCACGCTTCGGTTTCCATCGAGTGGGCTCCCCACGCCTGAACAGGGGCTCAGCGACGCGCTGGCCCGCACGGTGGCGGTCGGCGCAGCGCTCGCCGCCCTGGTTGCGTTCGCCGCTGCCATATTCGTCTCCCGGCGCATCACCCGACCGGTGGTGGCCCTGACTGCGGCCGCTCGCCAGTTGGAAAGCGGCGACCAGACCGCCCGCGCCGGACTCGTCGACGCTCCCGGCGAACTGCGGGAGCTCGGTGCAGCCTTCGATCGCATGGCCGACACGCTGGCACGTAACGACGAACTCCGCCGCAACCTCGTCGCCGATGTCGCCCACGAGCTTCGGACCCCGCTCACAATCCTGCGAGGCTCCTGCGAAGAACTCGTCGACGGATTAGTCGAACCCACACCCGCCCGGATGGCGTCACTGCACGATGAACTGCTGCGCCTAGGGCGAATCGTGGACGATCTGGAAACCCTGGCTGTGGCCGAGGCCACCGCCAGAACCCTTGATTGCCACCCAGTTGATCTTGCCGTTGTCGCTGCGGACGCCAGCGAACTACTACGACGCCGCTTCGATGCTGCTGAAATAAACCTTTCTACCCACCTCGCACCAGCGGTCGTCGCCGGCGACGACGCTCGCCTTCACCAGATCATCTCCAACCTTCTCACCAACGCATCGAAATTCACACCGCCCGGCGGCACCGTTAGTGTCACGGTCGACACCGACGGCCAACTCGTTCGACTCGTCATCGCCGACACCGGCCCGGGCATCAGCGATGACGAACTTCCCTACGTGTTCGACCGGCTCTGGCGCGGCGCCGCCAGCGACGGCATTGCCGGGTCAGGTGTCGGTCTCGCGATCGTCGCGGAACTGGTCCGAGCCCACAATGGCCAGGTTCATGCCACCAGCGAACTCGGCGACGGTGCCACCTTCACCGTCCTGCTGCCCTGCGCTGACCCGGACACATAACGGCCCAGATCCACACACCACCTCCACACGATCTCCACCGGCTCTACCCTCCGCCGCTGTTTGCTGATGGCCAGGACGGCAACGCGCCGACCACAGGACCCAAGGAGTTCCGACATGTCCAAACCCAGAATGATCGCAGCAGGCGTAGCAGCGCTCAGCATCGCGCTTGCGATGGCAGGTGCAAGCTTCAGTTTCGCCGACGATGACGACATCGATCGCGATGACAGTGCCTCACCGACTCGCATCAGCGACAACCCAGTCACAACCGGCGGCGTCGAGAGCAACATGGGTGCCATGACCGACATGATGGGAACTAGTGGCCCGGACGGCTCCATGGCCCAGATGGGTGCCATGGCCGGAATGAACGTCGAAGACGAGTTCGAATATCTGACAACGATGATCCCCCATCACGAGGAGGCCATTACTTCGGCAACGATCCTGCGCGACGGCACCGAGAACCCGGAGATGCGAGCGTTCGCCGAACAAATCATCGAAGCCCAGAGCGCCGAAATCAGTCAGATGAAGGACTGGCTCGCAACCTGGTATCCCGAACGTGACACGGCAGTCGACTACACACCCATGATGCGAGACCTTACGGCACTCCGCGGTGACGACCTCGATCGGGCGTTTCTTCAGGACATGATCCCCCACCATATGGCTGCTGTGATGATGTCTCAGCAAGTCCTTAGCGGTGGCCTCGCCGACAACGACGAAGTTGTACCCTTCGCCGAAATGATCCGCGACGCCCAACGCGCCGAGATCACGCAAATGGCCAACTGGCTGACCGAACGGTTCGGTGCCTAGTCGTGGTGGCGTCGTGGCATTGCAAGGGGTGTGCGAGCACCGTCGGGCCTTTGAAGTTGAGCGACCCCTCACTACCAGTCGGTCGGTTGATAGTCCTTCAGGAATTGACCCCACACATGGGTACCTGTGTTGACACCGTCGATGATCGGGTCGACGATGCGTGCGGCGCCATCAACAATGTCGAGCGGTGGATGGAAGCGATGTTCGACCCTCTTTTCGTTGGCCTTGCCCACCGGATCCTCATCTGAGATCCAACCAGTATCGACGCTGTTCATGTGAATGCCGTCGGTCTTGAAATCGGCCGCCGAGGTGCGAGTCATCATGTTCAGTGCCGCTTTGGCCATGTTGGTGTGAGGGTGTCTGGTGGTTTTGAACCGTCGGTAGAATTGTCCTTCGACAGCCGACACATTGACAACATGTTTGTGTGCACCGGGCGTCGCCTCGAGTAAAGGCCGGAGCCGAGCGTTGATCACAAATGGCGCGACCGCGTTGACGAGTTGGGTTTCGAGCAGCTCCACCGATGAGACCTCGTGCAACAACAAACGCCACGAGTTCCGGTCGCGTAGATCAACCTGTTGGAGGTCCTGGTCGAGGCGACCCACGGGAAACAGGGCACGGTTGGATTCGTTACCCAGACCGCCGCGCTCGTCCGGGAGCAGCGGCACCTGCGAGAGCTCGGCGGCCCGAGTCAGACCGGCCACATTGTTGGCCACATCGTCTGGCGACTCACTAGCGTCGACCTCGAGCGCTACTCCCGAAGCCTGGGCTGGCAACATGTCGTAGCCGCGTAAACCTTCGTAGGCACCCACGAGTGCCAGGACCTCGGGTGTGAGCGTTTCGATGGCGGCCGACTCCCGCTCCATCATGTGGCGATAGAAGTCGGGCGGTCGCCGCACCGTCTGGCACGCGTTGTTGATGATGAAGTCGAGCCTGTCACGGGTGCTCACAATGTGATGACAAAACGCTTCGACACTCGGCGTGTGCCGAAGATCGAGCCCGAAGATCTGCAGGCGACCGCCCCACTCCGCAAAGTCGGGCTCGGCCGCGTAGCGTGCAGCCGCGTCCCGCGCGAAACGAGTGGCCACGATCAGGTCGACGCCACAACGAAGAAGTTTGACACCAGCCTGGTAACCGATCTTTACTCGCCCGCCAGTGAGCAGAGCGGTCGTACCGGAGAGATCAGCCAGTTCACTGCGCTTTGTGTAGTTCAGTTCAGCACAGTCGGGGCATAACTGGTCGTAGAAATGATGCACGACGGAGTACTTCGTCTTGCACACGTAGCAGTGCTGAGGCTCGACGGTCTCTCGAAACAGTGGGTCGTCCATGTCGGACTGCGCAAAGGGCTCCGGAGGGAACACATTCGGCGTCGTGAACACCGGCTTGTCTCGCAGCCTGCGGATCCCCGTTTCGGCGAGCACATCCTCATCGCGCCGAATCTTCTCGGCCCGAACCTTGCGACGGCGGGCTCTCACCCGCTGTCGTCGCTCCACCGGATCGCGACAGAACACATCGCCAGCGGCATTGAGGAACGCTGTGCGTTCTTCGACCGAGAGACCATCGAGTAGATCCTTCGACGCAGCTATTCGCGTCAACAGTTCGGTCACCTCGAGAAGGTGCGAACGAAGGCCATCGGGCGGTATCAACACCCGTTGGCATCTCGCAGTGTCCGGCATGCCTGGGCAAGTCGAGGTGACTCGAGTTTGGTGATCTGGCGCCGAAAGGCGGCGCGTGGAATTGTGTGGATGTTGTCGAAGTTGACGACACAATGGGTTGGGACTCCGTCGTCAGGAGTCAGCTCGAGCTCAGAGACCATACCTCGGACGGTTCGCGTAATGGCCGCTACCACCACGGAGCCGATGCGGTCAGCCACCGGATCTCGGGTGAGTATCAACACCGGGCGGTCGCCGCCGGGCGTCTCTGCGAACCAGACTTCACCGTGCCGCATTCGACCAGTCCGACCAGTCTTCGGCGAGTCCCCACGCTGCGATCTGGTTGAGCGCTAACTCGTCGGCGTTAAGTGGCGTCTCCAGCCACCTATCGGCCTCATGTTCGGAGGCGAGCCGAGTGAGATAGCGGTGCAGTGCCTCGCGAAGTAGCTCGGACTTGTCGATGCCCAGCTCGTCGGCCCACCGCTGGGCAGCCGTCGCCTCGGCGCCGTCGACCCTGAAACTGAGCATCGTCATACAGGAATGGTAGCTTGTATGACGCACCTCCGCAAGGGTTCGACGGCTCACCTGGGTCGCTCACACCGACCGCCATGACCGGGACACCACACTTCCTTCGACTCAAGCGGGTTCAACGCGGCTGGACTCTTCGTGGCAGTAGCGCTACCTCAGCCAGGAGATTCGCCGTCTGGTTCGCAATGCTGAAGCGGCCGCGGACCATACTTGCCCCGACACTTCCCTTTGTCGTCTTCCAGTCATCGGCGATGGCTTCGCGCACCGTCGCGGCAAGCGACGACGCTAGGGCGGACCGGTCTGTGGTCTCGGCTACGAGTGCGCCCACTTCGGTTGTCACGAAATCTCGCGGCCCACCCGAGTTGACTCCGATCACCGGGGTACCACTCGCCATGCACTCGATGAACACCAGTCCAAACGGCTCATCGCGCGAGGGGAAGCAACCAACGTCGGCTGAGGCGAAGATTCGTGCGAGGTCGGTCTGTGCCTTGGGTCCGACGAAGAACGTTCGCCGCAGGCCGAGTTCGTCATATGCGAGCCCCAAGAGTTCGGCCTTGTCTTTGGCTGGGCCCGACCCAACGATGATGGTGACGATTCCGGTGTCGTCCTGTTCGTAGCTGGCCGCGGCGTGTAACAACGCATCGATCCGTTTCCAATCGGCAAACTTGCCGCAGAACACGACGATCCTCTCCGCGGTGGGTGGCAGCTGACGCCCATCCAGAGTCGTAAGTTCGGCGAGAACCGCAGCTCGGCCATAGTCGGCATCGGTTGACTCAATGAAGACTTCGTCGTTGTAGCCGTTGGGCGATAGCAAGATCCGCTCTGACGGAAACGCGGGAAACGCCTCGCGCACCGCTTCGACTTGTTGCGACGAGATAGCGGCACACACATCGACGTGGCCGCGGGGGTCCCCGAAGGAGAACACGCCCTCGTCTTCGACAAACGTGCTGAATCGCGTCGGGAAGTCCGCGAGGCCAGCCCGTTCGTTTGCAAACATCTTGAGTGCTGTTCCGTGGGCGAAGCACAACAGCGTGACTGGTGATTTGCCCAACAACTCTCGACTGCGGAGCACATCGCGCATCACAACAGGATTAAGGAATGCATGATGAGCAACAGCAAGAGTGAAGGCTCGCCCCGTTCGAGCTTCGATGTTCTGCATCCAGTCAGCAACCGAAGTGGTCAGGCGGGCGCGATAGCTCGCGAACTCCTCATCGCTCATCGAGTGCCACCGGTAGCTGCTCACTGGAGATACCGACTCACAAATCGGGATGTCGTGGTCGAGCTCGAAGACCTTGATGCCCCGCTCTTCGTCCATCGGGCTCGATCGCTGAACACTCGACGGATACATCGAGTAGCTCGCAACACCCGACATCGCGTTGTACGCGTGATGATGGGCTTCATGGAGAATGCCCGACCCCGGTGCAAACTCGCCCCCGCGCTGCCAGTTATTAGTTCCGAGCTGGAAGATCATTTCTGAATCAGGCATTCGAATACGTTTCTTCGCCCGCCGGCAAACTCAAAGCGGCACGTGCGATAGATGCGGATCGGGTGTCCAACACAAAGGATAACGGCCCGGGAACCGCTTGTTTCCAGTCCTGCTGAGCGGTAGCGGGCGCTGGACTTCGAGCTGGTGAGCTTCACGTCGGGGCTACGGTTCGTTGACGCTGGCTGCCTGGATGTCGAGGGCTAGACGGGTTGCTCGCAGGACCTGGCTGGTGGTCAGCTGTGAAGACGTCGTGATGCCCCCGATATCGCTGAGGAAGGCATCAAGGTAGCCGCCACTTCGGTCGGCCGTTGCCGGAATGACACTCGGGGTCGGTTCGCCATCGAGGTACACGGTTACGGCATCAGCGGTGACCGTTGTCGCAGCCACTCCGAGCGTGCCCCAGATACTGATGCGCCAATAGAGCGGGAACGCCCCTGTCACGGAGGTCGAGCATGCAACCAACTCTGAGGTCTCGCTCAGCCACCTCAGGAGAGTAATCCAAACGGAGACACTAGGAGAGGCGTGGCCCTCGAAGATCTCCCCGAAGCGCTCGGGCTCGGCGAGTGAGTCGCGCACCGCCAACGCGTCAGCGCCCATACAACATGGTGGTCTAGTGCCCTTCCTCGAGCTGCGACCGGAGCAGTTCGAACTCTCACGGGTGTTGTTGTAGTCATTCGTTCGCGGGCGAGAGTTTCTTACGGTGCTCGATGCTGGTGGCCCACCACCACATCAGGCCCGTCCTGGATCGCACAGTACGTGAATCGCTGACTGTCCGATGTCGCCGCGACGAGTCGGCCGTTGCCGGAATCGAGTCGACACTCGACTGCAGAACCAAGCTTCTACCGAGGCCTCGTCGCCGTCGGGTACGAACTCTGCGAATCACGAGGCAGAAATGTGAACAGCCGACGCACGTGCGCTGGCCCGGGATCGCGCACTCGACGTTCAGGAGTGCTGCCGTGCTTTGAGAAGCTGAGTTACTTCGTCTCAGCGGCGCTGGGTTAGATCGTCACGATGTCGAACGCGACTCGAAGCTCGCGCTGTGTGGGCCATCGGCCGTCAGTCGTGACGAGTTGATCAGCCTCGACCACCGCGGCCGTTGCGATGACAAGCGCATCGGGCAGCCGAAGGGATCGGTGGCGAGATCGAAGCCAGGCTGCTTCGATCGCAATCTCCGGGTTGAGGTTGACGATCTCGATCGGGAGTCGCTCGAAGGTATCTTTAACCACCTCAATCGCCTGTTCACTTCTTCGTGCAGGACCGACGAGGCATTCGCCAAACGCGGACGCCGCCATCGCGAGTCGAGCTCCGTTGTCGAGAGCTTGGGTCAGCGACGAGGTCGCTCCGGCGTGGTGGGCATCGTCGGCATCGAGGAATCCGATGATGACGCAGGCATCGAGATGGATCAGTCCCATTCGGCTCGCAAATCGTCGAGTTCTTCTTGTGCGTAGACACCGGTGAGGGCGCCGGCGAGTTCGGCCACGACGTCGGGTTCACGCTCCAAGATGACCCGTCCTGCGCCGTCGGAGTGCGCGACGACGCGGTCGCCGACTCCGAGTCCAGCGTTACGCAGAGCTTCAGCAGGAATCGTAATCTGATGCTTGGCGCTGATCTTGGAGGACCCTCGACGTCGTTTCTTTACTTCAGACATGAATGTAACGGTAACGAGGTTCGATCTCGATCACCCCTCGACCGATTCCGCGGCGACATACCTGTGAAACTTCGGAGCCTTGCCGCTGGCTGATGGCCCGGGTTCGTGCACCATAGGGGGACCGAGTTGGTGCCCAATGCAGGCGTCCGGTGGAATGGTGCTCAGTTCGTAGCGACCGGCGTGGCTGTAATCGAACCCCACCTACACTCTTCCTGTGCTCGCAGAGATTTGGCGCTACCCCGTGAAGTCCTGTGGCGGCGAGGTCCTGCCCGAGGTCGATATTCAGGACGGCGGGCTTACAGGAGATCGGGCGTGGGCCGTCGTCGACTCGCAGACCGGCTTCGTTGCCAGCGCGAAACGCCCTCGCAGATGGGGTGAATTGCTCACAACATCGGCCTCGCTAACCGGATCAGACCTGACCGTGAAGCTGGCGACCGGCCAGACGGCGTCATCCGATGATCCCAGATCGCTCGATGAAATGATCTCATCACTCGTCGGCCGATCGGTATCTGTGCGGCGCGCTCAAACCATCAAGGAACCGATGCTCGAACGCACCGACCCTGATATTGATCTCCTACTCCATGATGGCGGTCTAGAGCTTGGCCACGTTGCCACCGGGCCTCTCGGCACAGTGTCCCCAGACGGGACAGTCTTCGATTTCGCGCCCGTTCACATCATCTCCACCTCCACGCTTAAAGCGCTGGAAGCAAGCGAAGCCACAGCTGGTGACCCACGCCGCTTCCGCCCGAATCTTGTAGTCGACATCGATGGGCCGGCGTTTCAAGAAAACGAATGGCCGGGACGACAACTCAAAATCGGAACAGACGTCGTGCTCGACGTCATCATCTCGTCACCTCGATGCGTTGTTCCATCGCTGGCCCAAGACGGCCTCACCCAGAGCACCTCGACACTCCGAGCTGTCGCATTGCTCAATAGGATCGAAATTGAAGGGCACGGTGTCTTCTCGTGTATCGGCGCGTACGCAAGCGTCGCACACCAGGGCACCATCAGCGCTGGTGCTCAAGTGACCGTTTCTCGCTAAGCAGCGCACATCACGCGGGCGCTTCACCACCCGCAATCCCGGCAGAGTCTTCGTAGCAGCCACCTGACATATCTACCCAAGTGCAGCGCCGGGTAATAGCGGCCAGTACAAGGCGCCAACGAGCACGGGCGACTTAGATGTCGCCCTGCGATTGCCTGCACCTTCCTCAGACTCCCGTCAGACAGAACGATAAGGGCCCGGAAACCGCTGGTTTCCGGGCCTCCTACTTGGGTGGCGGGGCAGGATTTGAACCTGCGACCGCCGGGTCATGAGACCGTTGAGCTAACCCTTGGCAACCCCGGAATCAAGCGGTTTTCGTTGATCTACCAGGGAAAACGTGAGCCCGACCATGACTGCTGTTCCCGCTTGCTCCCACCTGCCTACGGCTGTCCCGCGTCATCTGCGCGCCATCGCCCACCACGCCTGCAAGCGGCTCACGCAACCTGGACGGCGTCGGTCAACTTCTCTGGAACCTCGGTCGGGAACGACAAGATGAGGTGCCGGTCGAGCGCTTTGGCGACGCGGGCGAGGGTGTCGATCCGGTTCTTCGCTCCGCCGCCTTCCTCAAGGCGAGAAATGACCGACTGGGTTGTTTCCATCCGCTCAGCAAGCTCACGCTGACTCAACCCGGCTTCAGTACGCATGTCGTAGAGCAGTTGGCCAAGGTCGAGGTCCTGTTCGACCTTGGCCCGCGATTCGGCGGAGGGCTGGCCTTTGCGCTTCTTGATGTCTTCCCATCGGGAGTAGTTGGCCATCGTTGTCTCCTTCTACGGGTTGCGCTTGGCGCAGTCGTGAGCGATCTTGCGGGCCCGAGTGACCTCGGCCCGTTCGTTGTTGCGTTGCTTGCGGAACGTGGTGAGCAGAATGATCCGTCCGTCTTTCGTGAACCGGTACGTGATCCGTCTGACAGTAGACCCCAGCGAGAATCGAACCTCGAACACACCGTCTCCCAGACTTCGGGAGAACGGCATCCTCGCCCTGGACCCCAGAGAAGCTAACCGGTCAACAACAATCTGAGTTCGTTCCCATTCATCCTGGCTGAGCTCGTCGAACCATTCGACGACTTCATAGTGCGCCTCGATCTCAGCCACACGGTCCATCATCGCATGATTGCAATGATTGCACAAGAGCGATCATTCGATCGTAACCAGGCCGATCTCGTATGCTGGTAAGAGCGAGCCTCGCAAGTGCTCAAGTTGTGGCGTTACGCGCCACGGGCCAGGCGACCCCACGGTGATCTCAAGTTCTGGGCAGCCGGTATACACGCGGGTATCCATCGGCCTGTCCGAGTAAGTCGAGTACTGAGAATGCGGGGTACATCGGCCTAACACTGCCTCCTCCGGTCTTCGAGTACGACGCCGAGTAGTAACAGTGCTGATAACTGGTGGCTCGCTGGCGCACCAACGTGATGAAGCCATGGTTGTTCTCGACAAACTGGCGGTATGCGCGACGATGCCAAGATCCCGGTTTGCTATGTCTCTTCAAGCCGGATTCGATCTCGTGGACGATTTCGACGACATAGTCGCCGAGCGCTGCAAGAACATAAGGGACAACCCAATACTCTTCGGCCGCGACAATGCGTCTCAGGTGGCGCTCGCGGACGTACCCATCATGGCTACGGCTGAACCAACAGTCGGCTAGCAGACGTTGTCGGTTCGACAAAGAGCGAAGGACAGGCTCTGTGATCGGGCCGTTGTAGATCCTGTACGGGATCTCGATCACATTCGCTGGCTGCAGCGTCGAAGAAAAGGGACCGTGATGGGCCAGAATTGAGCCCTTCGGTTCGAGCTGCGCTGGCGGAACCTGTTTCAGCAATTCCCGAAGGTCGACTTCCATGTCGGACCCAAAAGGGCCCAAAACGAGTTCATTTGCTCGAACCCAATCAGCAAGTCCACCCCAGCCGTGCCCTCGCTTCTGGCTGTACGAGACGTTGTCGAACCACGACCTATCACCGAAAGCATCGATTTCTTCACTGCTTGGACCATTACCTCCAAGGGCCTTGCGATTTCTGCGGCCTTCATCCCAGCGCGCACGATGATGCATGTATCGGACACGGGACTTGCTGAGGAGGTCGGCCGCCTGCACTATCTGATCTGCCGTCCAGTTACCGGGATCGGTCGCACCGACTGCGTTCTTGAGGTTGGCAAACGTGGCGTTGAAGCCGTTTGGCGAGAACCGCTGAACAGCGTTGCATAGAGCGCCGAAACGACGTTGGATCACCAACTGATCATCCAGCGCCTTACGTACCTCCATGTTGAACCCCACAGAGGAACAAAGATAGCTGGAGCTTCACCGCGCAGTCACGAGATTAACTTCGAAGCGGCGGGCGGAACAGGTCCTCAGCCGAGTCCGAGCACCTCATCGATGAGCCCGAGCGGGCCGAGCGACGCGCCGCGCGTGTGCTGAGCGTCGAACAGCTCGCCACCCAGCGTGGCCTTGGCCCAAAGCCGAGCATCGTCTATTGCGACGGCCTCAGCATGGGGCAGAGGCAACCCGGTAACCGCGGCCATCGTGTCGATCCAACCCAGCCACAGAGCGACCGCGGTTGAACTTTCATTGGCTCTGGCCAGTCTCAAGAGACCTCCGCTGCTGAGGAGCAAGCTCAGTACATCCAACACTCTGGCGGCATCGCGAAAACCTCGCTCGAGCAATGGACGCGCCGCATCGAGATCACCCAACTCGGCCAGGGCCAACCCCATAAAAGCGTGCGCATGGCATCGTGCCAACGGGTCGGATGACTGCGCGTCCTCGTCGAGCACGACTTTGATGGCGGCCCGGGCCCCAGGGGCGCCAGCTAAAGCGAGCATCAGCGCTTCGTACCTGCGGGCCATGCGCGCTGCTGTCCAGTCGTCGGCGCGGATAGCGCGAACTGTGACGTCGTGGAATCGCTTCGCTGCAGCCGGCTCCCTGCCAGCGAACCATGCCACTGTTGCCCAAATCGTGCCGACCACCACTGCTTCGCTATCTGCATCGGCATCGGCCAACTCTTCAATGGCGTCGCCAAGATGCTGGTCCGCGTCTTCGAGCCGATGTTCGATCCAGGCAAGAGCCGCATTGCCGACGTGCATCACCGGCAAACGAGTGTCTGACGCGCCGATTGCCATTGCGTTCTCAGAGTGCTCACGAACGCTGGCGTAGTCACCCTGAGAGACCGCAAACAACGCCGCTCCAATCAAGGAGTCGCATCTCGCCTCATCAGAGCCGCCGCTCCCCGCAAGCGCCGCACCAAGACGTCCACGGCCCTCGGAAACGCGTCCAGACTTGTACCAATACGGCCATAGATGAGCCGTAAGTTGCACGTGGTGCATACGGTCTGGGTGAGCCTCGAACCAGTCAAGCGCGACTGCGATGTCGGCCAACATTTCCTCCTGTTCAGCTCGGGCGCCTTCCTTTTGGCGCGTTGGCGCTACCAGCCCGGCCACGGCCGAACCAATGTGCCGAGCGTGTCGGGCACCTGCCTCGTCTGGGTTGGCCACAAGCGTTCGGCCTACCTCGCGCAGCGGCGCCAGCATCCGGTACGCACGGTCGCCCCTGGTGGCATCTTTCGTGAACAAGGACGCCGATGCCAATCGATCCAGAATGTGGTCTGTCGCAGCAGGGCCGACGACGACTCCCGCATCGTTGGAGCCGAACCAAGATGGGAAGACGCTGCAACCTTTGAACACACCTCGCTCGTCTTTGCTGAGTGCGTCGAGACTCCATGCCACGGTGGCCTCGAGCGACAACTGGGTATCGCTCGACCTCATCAAGGCATCGACCAGGCCGTCGGAGCCAGGCTGTAGGCCCTGATCGACGACGACGACGGCGGCAAGCTCGATGGCCAGCGGCAGCCCATCCACCTGGCGACAGATGTGAGCCAACAACGACAAGTCGGCCGAGGGCACTGGTTTGGCGCCAGCAGCGACGATTCGTCGCTCCAACAACTTCACCGCGGGGCTTAGCGCCAGCACAGACTGCTTCGCATCAGCAGCAGGCAAATCCAGAGGTCCTAGCTGGACAACCTGCTCGTTCGCGACTCCCAACGCCTCCCGGCTGGTAATCAATAGCCGTAGCAATGGCGCGCCTGTGCGCAGGCTCTGCACCAGCTCAACCGTGCGCTCCTTGGTGTGCTCGGCGTTGTCAAGAACCACGAGCAGCGTTTCGTTCGCCAAACGATCGGCAACCGAATCCGAAAGCGCCCGCAAGGGACTGTCGGCAACGTCGAAGGTGGACGCCAACGCTGTGGTGGGATCATCCACCGCCGCAAGGTCGACCCAAATGGTCGTGTCATCGGTGACGGAACGCGCAATGGCCGTCTTACCCACGCCCGGTGCACCCACGACACTCACCAAACAACCGGGCTGGAGCAACTTGACCAAACGGGAGCAGTCGTCAATGCGCCCAACCAGCTCGTCCAACGGATCTTGGGCTTCTGGTCCCAGAGGTGTTGTTCGCCGCTCTAGGCCGACATCATGAGCCAAGATGGCGCGCTCGACGTCGCGGAGTTCCGGCCCGGGTTCGAGCCCGAGCGCTTCGGCGAGACCTGACCGAGTCCTGGCATAGACATCCAGGGCATCAGCCTGGCGCCCCGTGGTATACAGAGCCAACATCAGCAGCCGAGCCATATCTTCTCGAACTACATCTTGTCTCCACGCGACCTCAAGCGCACCGAGTATCGCATCGGCCCGCCCCGAACCGAGGCCAGCTTCGGCCCAGATCGAGAAGACCTCGGCCCGTAGCTGCTCGAGATGCCCGACCACGCCTGACGCCAGATGCGTGTTGGCTAACTCAGGGAACGGCGTCGCCCGCCAAAGCCCAAGTGCCGCAGCGGAACGAGCAAAGGCCTCAGCCAGGTCGGTTGTTTGTCTCGCTCGTGCAGCAAGTGACTCGAACAGACCTGTGTCGAACGCTGCGTCGGGCAAGTCCAACGCGTAGCCACGATCATCGTTCACAAGACTGCCAGCCAAGTCGTGACCAGCCGCGGCAAGTGCCTTCCTCAATTCGCCCACATGGACTCGGAGCGCCGTGGCCGCGGTGGCAGGAGGATCGCCACCCCAGACTGCCTCTGTCAATACCTCGGTTGGAACGGGGCGACCGCGGCGCATGGCAAGCATGGCCAGAAGCGCCCGCTTGCGCTGGCCGACAAGATCGACGCCCACACCGGAAGCATCGTACAAAGCAATCGGCCCCAAGACCGATACGCGTGGTGACTCCACAAGCCAGAGACTACATGTGAGCGCTTTACGCTCGCTTTACGGACGACTTACAGGCTGTGGGGCACCAACAAACTTGGAGGCACCAGATGGCCAGGAGTAAGCGCACCGAACCAACGAAGCAAGAAGATCTGCGAGAGCAGTACATCGACCAAACTGGCAAGGCACCGCCCAAGGACACCAAGATCGAAGAAGAGTCGGACGGCACGGTGTCTGCGGTATCTCCGGCCGATCAATCGTCTGGACCCGAGAACGTGAACGACACCGCGAATCTTGATGCAATACCGGAGCGCGTGGGCGTTGATCCTGACGTCATGGACGCGGTCCAGCCCTCACAAGGAATCGAAGACCGCCTCGGCGTGGATCCAGTCGGAATCGACGGTGGAGATATGACCTCGTTGGACAGCCCCGCGGACGCCATGGCAGATCGCGCCGCCCAGATGGACGACATGACGACAGAAGTCGACGAGTTCATGCTCGAAGAAGTCACGGCTGTCGGCGTGGGCGGGCTCGATGGTCGTAATGACGCTGCCGGATATGGCGGCACCGGCGCAACTACCCCCACCGAAGGCACACCCGACAGCGCCGACGCTCTCGGCACTGTCGGCGATTCCCTCGGCGAGTACTTCATGGACAAGCTGCATGACATCCAGAACGACACGTCTCTCTCCGATTCGGAACGGGAGGCGAAGATGGATGCTCTCTCGAACGATGTGCAGGCCGTCAAAGATAACCCCGGATCGCCCGACACCGACGAAGCCGGAGGCGACCCACCGGCCGGCGCGGGTGGGGGTGGGATCGAACCGCCGCCGGACGGCGCGGACGGCGAGGAAGGCGAAGGCGGCGGTTTGCTCAGCAAGATCATCGACACAGTTGTCGAAGCCGCGGGCTATGACTCTGAGAACTTCTGGGGAGACTCGGGAACCGACAAGCCTGGCGGCGGCATGATCGGGGGCCAGAGCCTGACCGGCGACGAGGACGGTCTCGATCTGGCAGGTCCCGCCGCTACCGCCAGCCAGGACGAGGTTGAGAAGGCCGCGAACGATGAGATAGAGGGGGGCGACACCACCACGACAACCGACGACGATGCAGCCGATCCGCCGCCAGCAGACCCCCCGCCCCAGGAAGACATGGCCCCGGAATCGGATCCGGGCGCTCCGCTTGAAGGAGGCTGGCAAGCGATGATCGACGAACACGTCGACCAGACCAGCGAGGCGAATCTAGGGGCCGACATCAACTACGGCGACCAGGTTCAGGGCGCTGTCGCCGACTACGTAATGGTCGACACCGATCAACTGACCGGCCAATTCGAGCCAGACTACGTGGATGGCCAGAGCGGCGACACCGAAGCAGCCGCAGCCATGTTGGAAGCCGTCGACCAAAGTGACGAGTTCATGGACATCTAGCCCTCGCTAGTTTCGGGCGCCTCGCTGGTTCCCGGTGCCTCGGTGGTCTCGGGGAACGGGGTCCCTGGAACCTCGGTGGTCTCGCTCGGTATCGACGGGTCGGTGCCGTCGCCCGCCCCGGGCCAACCGGTGAACAAGAGCAGCACGAAGATTGCAGCGACGCCGAGTGCTCCGATTTGAAGTCGATCAATGAATGTCTTTAGCGTCATCAGTGCCTCCTAGAACGATGGAAAACCGCTGTCGGACCAGAACCACACAGCGCTCGTGAGGAACAGCCCGATGAGGATCGTGAACACAGTGCCGCCAAGAACCGGCAGCGCCCACGCCGGCCCAGACTTCTTTCGGATCACGAAGATCTTCGCGGCAAGCGCGCCATAGAACAGACAGCCGAGCACCGAGTGAATCAGCGTTCGTGTGTCGCTGGCTCCTCCGTTGAAACCAAACGTCCAAAGGCAGAGGTAGGCAACTGGCAGCGTGAAAATGAAAGCCGTTGTGCCCGACAAGCGGTGCAGATCACCGAACCATGGTGGCGTCTCAGCAGGAAATGAGATCCGACCGTACATCCGTAGCGCTGTCATCAGTTGAACAATGGCGAGGATCACGGCAACGGTCGTGAACCAGACCTTCAGTTGCGTCGAACCACTGAAGAACAGCTGAAACGGCCCCACCTCAGATGGTTCGTTAACGCTGCCATAAACCCCGAGCGAAACCGAAACCGCAGCCCCAAGAATGAACGCTCCCAAAGGAAGGCTGCGGACCTCCGTGGCTGATTCTGTCACTTGTCCCCCTAGCAGACCTCCGCCGAATTCTCGCCCAATAGTCCTAGCATGATTTACCGGCGCGTAGCGCTTGACGATCTGAGGTCGGTGTCATCGGTAGGGTGGTCTAAGTCATGAATACGAACGTCATCGCACGGCTACACGGGCTCTTTCTGTTCACCCTCTTTGTGGTATTTCCGGCTGTCGGTCTAGTGGCGTTCGTGGCGAGTAGCCCCGATATCGACTCTTTCAGGATGGGCCTCCTATTGTCGGTGTTCATCCTCGTGGCGTTGATAGCGATCGTGAGCCTGGTTGAGTGGCACCGGCGGACGCTCGTGGTCGTAGCCGAGGAATTCGTGCCGTCGGGAGGGCTCGATGGGCGCCTGGTCGGTGCCTTCGGCCGGGCAGGGGTGGCCCAGATTCTGGTGTGGTTCAAGTATCAGACCGAAGCCGACAGCGTTGTCGTTGTCGAAACCTTTACCGACGCAGAGGGCCGATTCAGCTTCGCGCTCCCGACCGATCCGGTACTCACCTCGTGGCTCGACCTTGAAGCTGGCTCAGCCACGATGGAGCCTGGCGATGTCGTGTTAATAGTCGACGACGTCATGCCATCGCACATTCGCTTCGCCTAGACCAGTTCAGCAGCGTCGTTCAGGTGCAGCTTCGGAACGCTCGTCGGCCCAGGTCCAGTGGTCCAAACGCTAGGCGATGCGGTCGAGCATTTCGTGGGTGATGGCGTAGACGGCTGGTTCGCCTACGAAGAACCGCCGTAGTTCCTCGACTGCCAACTCGCCCATGCGGTTGCAGTTCTCGATGCACCCTGCTGTGTGGGGAGTTAACACCACATTGTCGAGAGTTCGCAGTGGGCTGTCCAGAGCACACGGTTCTGGATCGGTCACGTCGAGGAAAGCAAAGAACCGGCCACGGCTCAGCTCGGCAATCAGCGCGGCCTCGTCGATAAGTTCGCCACGAGCGGTGTTGATCAGCAGCGCATGGTCGGCCATCAGGGCGAGGCCGGCTTCATCCAGGATGTGATGTGTAGACGGTGTGGATGGACAATGGAGCGACACGATGTCGGCCCGTTCGAGAAGCTCGGGTAGCTCGACTTTGGTAACGCCAAGCTCGGCCGCTCCGGCTACGTCGAGGTACGGATCGGCCACGAGGATTGTGGTCTCGAATGGCGCCAGGAGAGAAATGACGTGGCGGCCAACATTCGAGGCGCCAATGAGCCCGACAGTCGAACGGGTGAGTTCTCGTGCATCCCACCGATCCCAGGCCGAACTCTCGCGCCATCCGCCTTGCTGGAGGTGGCGACCCAAAGGGATTACACGTTTGCGCCCGACGATCATCAAGCCCAGAGTGGTCTCGGCCACGTCGCGGGCCAGAGTAATTCCAGCGCTGGTCAGGTGAATTCCACGATCCCAGAAGGCCTGCGACGTAAACCGCTTCACGCTGCTGCCCATATGGGCCATAGCCCTGAGGTTCGGAGCACCCCCCACAACGTCGGCATCGAGCTGGTGAGTGCCCCACGACGTAATGCAGGCGTCGGCACCGGCCAACAACTCAAGAAGTTCGGTCTTGCCAGCCGGTTCTTTACCCGCATGAACAACCTCAGCGAATTCGGACAACGACTCCAGAGCAGCGTCGGAAAACATCCGCGAGTAGTTGTCGGTGCCAATGGTGATGGCGACGGTTGGACGGCTCATCTTTGCGTCTCCTGAAGTAGTTCGAGGTGAACTCGATAACGGCTATCTAGTAGGTCAACTTGGGTCTGGTCCGGTATGAATCGTGATCTGGCAGACTCGACCCAAACATCACCGTCGAGCGGTTCGGCAACCAAACCAGAACGTCGAGCGGCAAGAAGGGCGGCTCCAATAGCTGGCCAAGAACCGGCTGGCGCAACCCTGATCGGGATGGCACAGGCATTCGCAATCAACTGGGCCCAGCCGGGAGCCTGGCTGGCGCCGCCGACAAGAGATAATGCTGTCGGTCGTTGTTCGGCTGGCATCGTCGCAAGCGCAGAGCGGACCTCGAAAGCGGCAAACTCCATGATTGCGAGAGCGCACTGTCCTCGATCAGACGATGCATCGGAGGGCCAGAACGTTCCGGCGCCTGGATGTGATGAGCCGCCATCGGTTTCGTGTTCGCCACCTCGGCCCAAGAAGTACGGACTGTCCGCGGTGAGAATCGTTCGTTGCAACGTTTCGCCGAGCAAGCCGTAACGGTCGGCGTCGCCCACGAAGCCGGCCTCGACGAGCCACCACTCCATTGACGCACCAAGCCCTCCCAGGTATCGCGACGACGTCCGCAAGCCTTCGACAACGTGGAAGCTGGTGTTCATATCGTTGGGGCCAGAGGCGATGTCGGCCTGGTCGATCACAGTCGTAACTACCCACGCGGTACCAGCGGCCAACAGTGCCTCGCCCGGTCGGTCAACACCCAAACCAAGAGCGGTGCAAGCCTGGTCATGGCCGCCGACCACCACTGGCAACGACCCAGGCAGGCCAGTCGCCGCGGCCATGTCGCTCGTGAGCTCGCCGGCCGTTACACCACTGTTTCTCAGCTCGGACAATCGGTCGGGCGTAGTCCCGGCGAGAGCACATAGATCCTCGCTCCAGCGACCTGTGGTGCCGTCGAGTAGTTGCATACCAGCAGCGTTGGAAGGGTTCGTGATCCACGACCCGACCAGCAACGACATTATGAAGTCATCGGCTGAGCCGAATCGGCTGCGTTCGTGCAACGCCGGTTCGTTGGCTTTCAGCCACACAATTTGGGGAAGGCCAAGACCAGGCTGAACCGACCATCCCGACTTCTCGCGAACCAAAGCCGCGGTGTCATCAGCTTCCCAGCTCTTAATGATCGAGACGGTTCGAGTGTCCATCCACGTGGTCATGTCCGGTGCGGCGGTACCAGATTCGTCGACTAGGACAAGCGAGCCGCTTTGAACCGCGGCGCAGATAGCCAACACCTGAGCGTTCTCGGGAAGGTCATTAGTGAGGCCAGACAGGCACTCAACGACGGCCTCCTTGACTTCCGAAGTTGACTGAACGGCCCAGCCAATTTTCGGAGCCCGAAATGTGAGTGGTCTAGATGATGCGCTGGCAATGATGGCGCCAGCGCCGCTGACAGCCACGGCCTTGACCGACGTTGTGCCGATATCGAGTCCGACTACGGCCTCCACAACTACGCCGAGGGCAGAAGTTCGACGGCCTCGTCGGCAGTAGCGCCACCGTGAACAACAGCCACGATGGCCGACGTCATGGCCTTGGGGTCTTTGGATTGAAACACGTTGCGACCAATGGCCACACCAGCGGCGCCGGCCGCGATGGCATCGGCAATGTTGGACAAGGTGTCGCGTTCGGTCCCCTTGGACCCGCCGAGAATGACCACTGGGGTCCACGTGTTGCTCGTAACCTGCTCGTAGTTCTCGGCGTATGGGGCCTTGATGAAATCGGCGCCAAGTTCGGCACCGAGTCGGGCCGCTAGAGCAACTGCTTCGGTGCCACGCATCTCTGGGCCGCTGTCGAAACCGCCAGGCACCATCTCGCCAAGCACAGGCATCCCCCATGCGTGGGCCTCGCGCGTCATCCGAGCCAGGTTCGTAAGCGTCGATTCTTCCTTGTCGCTGCCGGGGAGCGCTGTGACGACTAGAGCATCGGCACCAACTCGCAGGGCGTCTTCGACAGTGAAGAACAGGCTCGATGCTGAGCCATCACTCGGCGTGCCGAGGTTGGTAGCCGCTCCATCGCCTCGAAGTATCAGGCCAACTCCGCTCAGCTCGTCTTCGAATCGCCGAGCGATGCCATAAGAAGTCAAGATGGCATCGGCGCCGCCAGCGACTACTTGGCGAATAACGGCGGCCGGTTCTTCGAACCCTTCGCATGGTCCGTCGATAAGGCCGTGGTCGAGGGCCACGATGACCGCCTTACCGTCGGGTGCAAAAATTCGACTGAGGCGACGTTTGGTTGACATTGGGATTCTCCATCGGGTGTGGTCGGCGCTCCGACCACGAATCAGGGTCGACTATCCGAGAGGATCTTGTAGGTGGCGTGCAGCAGCTCGAGGTTCTCATCGAGATCGGGCGACAACACGTCGACTAACACTGTATCGAGATTGTGTCGCTTGACAAGACTGGCCACTCCAGCCGAACACTCGGCAGGTGTTCCATTGATCTGGTATTGCCGCAGAAGATCATTGGTGATCAGCGGTGTAAGACGGTCGGGGTCGTGGTCGGCAGCCGCCATTTTCACCTCGGCACACGCACGATCGTCGAATCCGAGGGACCTGAGAACACGCTCGGGCGAGTCCATTAACACGTAGCCAATTGTGAGCCGCTGCTCGTCGATCATCTCGGGCGTATAGGAAACACGGCCGAGATAGATTCGTTCTGGCGAACGACCGCCTGCCTTGTTCGCGGCGGTGTCGACTAGATCAAAGGCCGCGTCGAGATCTGGCTTCACTGTCAACAACGCCCCATCGGCCTTACGGCCGGTCAGGCCGAGCAGCAGCGGACCTCGACTGGTGATCCAGATCGGAATGTCGCGTGCGCCGTTTCCTAGCCTCGCCCCGCGAAGAGAGTGCTTCTCGCCTTCCCAGTCGACTGCTTGGCCAGACCAAAGGGCCTTCAACACATCGAAGGTGTCACGCACGACTCGATAGGGCTTCTCTCGTTCGATACCCATTGGCGCCAGCACCATCGATCCGCCCGCCAACAGCGTCACAAAAGCTCGACCGCCCGACAGCTCGTCGATAGTGGCTACGGCGGCTGCGGTTACCGCAGGGTGACGGGTGTATCCATTGGTGGCAGGGCCGAGTCGAATCTTTGTGGTCTCGCGGGCAATGGCCCCTAGACAGCCATACACATCAGGGTGGAAACCCTCATCGGCCACTAGGCAGTAGTCGTACCCTGCCTTTTCGGCGGCGATGCCAAGCTCGACGACATCAGCCGCAGGCATCAGTGGCACGATGTGGACGCCGAACTTGATCATAAAGGTCAGCCAGCCTCGGCCTTGCGATGACCGTACTGCTGGCCGCCATCGATAATGATGTACTCACCCGTCACATAGTCAGCCTCAACCAGGTACTTCACGCCGTGCGCCATCTCTTCAGGCGTGCCCCACCGGCCGAGAAGAGTCTTGTCTGCGGTTCGCTGGTAGCGGCCGTCGTCATAATCGTGGGGCCGCAACGCGGGCCCGGGAACAATGGCATTGGCCCGAATTGTGGGTGCCAACTCCAACGCAAACTGCCTGGTCATAGCCAGGATCGCCGACTTGCCGACCGCGTGGGCCATGTAACCAGGCCAGGCTTCGAAGGCGGACAGATCGCTGACGCTCACTACTACGCCGCCGCCCCGTTCGAGCATCGACGGCGCAACCAAATTGGTGCAATAGAACGGGCCATTAACAAGAGTGCTGATGGCTTGATTCCATACCGTCATGTCGGTGGTCGGAAACGGCTCGGCATGGAACGATGATGCGTTGTTGACCAACACGTCGATTCCACCGAACTTGGCCTTGGCCGCCTCGACCATTAACCCGACGGCGTCGTAGTCGCCGACGTCGGCTGCGAAGGTCATCGCACCTACTCCTAGAGCTTCAGCTTCGGCGGCCGTGGCCTCGGCATCGTCGGCCGAACTGTTGTAGTTGATCACTACATTGGCACCGGCTTTGGCCAACGTGAGCGCGATCACCCGGCCCACTCGTTTGGCTGCCCCGGTGACGAGTGCTGTCTTTCCATCAAGATCCATGAGCAGAACCTACTTCGTTGAGACCAGACAGTTCTGCGTTGAGCAACATCGCCGCACCGCGATAGGTTCTTCGGGTCGACCACCACAACGAAGTCGTCACATGGGGGCACAAGTGAATCCAAGCCGCACTGACGGAGCAACTTCGGCATGAGCACAGCTCTTTCGTTTAATGACCTCGGCGTCATCTTTCCTGACGGAACCGAGGCGTTACGCGGTGTCACCTTCGACGTCGCATCGGGCGAGTTCGTCACGGTTGTGGGGCCCTCAGGTTGCGGCAAGTCGACGCTGCTCAAGGTGGCATCGAATCTTGTGGCCCATACCTCGGGCCAGGTCGAAGTCGATCGTGCCAGTCTCGGTTACACCTTCCAAGACGCCACATTGTTACCGTGGCGAACCGTCCAACGAAATGTCGAACTCTTGCTTGAGTTCCATGGTGTGTCCAAAGCAGAGAGAGCCACGATCGCTCAAGAACACATCGATCTCGTCGGTTTGACCGGTTTTGAGAATCACTACCCCAAGCGCCTCTCTGGTGGCATGAAGATGCGAGTTTCGTTGGCTCGATCGTTGGCCATGAAGCCTCAGGTCTTCATGTTCGACGAGCCTTTTGGTGCCCTCGACGAGATCACCAGAGAACGCCTGAACTCAGAGCTGCTCGGCCTCTTCAGCACCGAGGGTTTTGCGGGGTTGTTCATCACGCACTCGATTCAAGAAGCAGTGTTCATGTCGACCCGAATCTTGGTGATGTCGGCCCGTCCGGGCAAGATCGTGGCCGAGTTCAAGGTGCCGTTCGAGTATCCGCGTCGCGACGAACTTCGCTACGAACCCGACTTTGCCCGTCTCGCCGGCGAAGTCTCAGAAGCACTTCGAGCCAGCAGCGGAGAGGCCGGGCATTGAGCGCCCCGCTCGAGCCGAGCAACGTTCGCCGATTGCTCGGTCTGGCTGGCCCGCCTTTTGCGGTGGCTATAGGTGTCATCGGTGTTTGGTACTTCGTATCAGAGTTCGCTCTAAGCGACGGTCAGAGCTTCCTACTTCCGCCTCCTCACGCTGTTTTCGAATCTGGGCTTCTCGACGGGAGGAATCTAACCCAACTTCTCGAAGGGCTTCGGGCCACCCTCATCGTTACCCTTGTTGGTCTAACTATCTCGATAATCCTGGGCATGTCGATCGCGATTCTCATGCATCAGTTTGACTGGTTCGAGTCGACGTTCTTCCCCTACGCCATCGTGATTCAGGCCACACCCATCATCGCCATCGTTCCGCTCATTGGAGTCTGGATGGGCTTTAGCTTTAACGCCCGGGTTCTAGTGGTAGTCATCATCTCGATCTTCCCGATCATCACCAACACGTTGTTCGGACTCAAGTCGATAGACCGTAACTTCATCAACCTCTTCGAGCTTCACTCAGTAAAGGGAGTTACGCGGCTGACCAAACTTTCGCTCCCAGCCGCCATACCCTCGATCTTCACCGGCTTTCGCATATCGGCGGGGCTTGCTGTTGTTGGAGCAATCGTTGGCGAGTTCTTCTTCAAAGGCGGCGAAGAAAAGGGGCTTGGCCGTCTCATCAGCCGCTACCAGCTACAGCTTCAAACCGAACAGTTGATCGCGGCTATTGTGATCGCGTCGATGTTGGGTGTAGCACTGTTCTTGATTGTCGGCTTCGCAAGCGATCGTTTGACTCGCTCGTGGCATACAACTCGCCGCGAAACTGGCTAGCAACGCTACAAGAGTTTTACGACGGACCATCGAGAGCTACCACGTGCACATTCCACCGCTCACGTTCAGAGCCTCGCCAGTGATGTACCCAGCCTCCTCCGAAGCTAGGAAGGCGACAGCCGCCGCAACGTCGTCCGGCGAAGCCAATCGTGCCAGCGGCGACTTAGCCGTCCAGCCTGAAACTTGTTCAGGGTCTCGGGTTTCGGCACCCATCTCGGTGAGGACGTATCCAGGGCAGATGCTGTTTACGGTGATCTGATCGGGCCCCAGCTCCATCGCCGCAATACGGCCGAGGGCCACAACTGCCGCTTTTGAGGCCGCGTAGCTGGCCTCCCCTGGAGTGCCGAGCTTGGCCGCCATCGACGCTTGGTTGACGATGCGACCACCTCCGGTTGCGGCCATCGAGCCAGCAACGGCCTGAATCGTAACCAGCATCGATCTGACATTTGTTTCCATCATCTTGTCCCACTGGTCGGGATCGATCTCGAGGATGGGGGTCTTGGCGAAAATACCAGCGTTGTTGACCAGCAGCCACACGCTTCCCATGCGGTCAATGGCAGACGCCATTGCGGCCCGACACGCTTCGACATCGCATAGATCGACCACGGAACCAGACGCCGATGCTCCGAGGCCAGCAGCGACCTCAAGCACATCGGGGTTACGGTCGACCATCGTAACGGTCATGTCGGCGTCGATTAGACGCCGCGCCACGGCCAAACCAATACCTTGAGCCGCACCGGTGACGATGGCTGATTTACCCGCAAAGGTCACTGCTACTCGTTCTCGAGTGATTCGTGCCAGGCCCCAACCATACGTTTGGTCAGGTAGGTGAAGGCCCAAAAGACAGCCACCCCGAAAAGAGAAGACAGCAGCACCGACGCATAGAGCTCCGACATCTGGGCTAGGCCCCTGTACTTGCTAACTAGATTCCCGAGGCCTTTGGCCCCGCGACCAAAGAAGAACTCAGCCACGATGGCACCGATGACGGAAAGTCCGGCTGCAATTCTGAAGCCGGTGAACATCGCCGGTAGAGCGGCGGGAAACTCCAGCTTGAACAGACGCGTGGCCCTAGACGCACCTTGCAGCGTGAAGAGATTGTGCAGATCGACGTCGGCCGACTGAAGACCAAACAAGGTGTTGGTGAGGATCGGGAACATCGAGATCATCACCACGACAATGAGCCGACTGCTAAATCCGAAGCCAAACCAGATAGCGATCAACGGCACCAAAGCCAACGTCGGAACGGTTTGAATGACCACGGCCCACGGAAAGAATGCCCGCTCAGCCCAAGGCGCCGAGTTCATTACGACAGCGCCAATGATGCCAAAGACCATCGAAATGAACAGCCCGACTAGCGCCACCTTGCCGGTGACAAGTAGACCAGACCAAAGCTCGCTGCGAATCTCACTATTGAGCACCGTCTCGCCGAACATCGTGTGCGGCCGGGGCAACAGCAGCTTCTTACGGTCCGAAAGAAGCTCGACCAGGACGTACCAAAATACGATCAATGCCGACGCGAACAGAATCGGCGGCAATACCGACTTCGGGGTAAGCCATGTCGGCAGCGTCCAGGACTTTGGTTCAACTGACGAAGCCGTCGCTACCTCCTCCAATGAATTGAGTGAAGGAGGGAGCGACGGCCGAGTCATAACTAGTTACTTTCAACTACTTCCCCGATTAGAACCCAAGACCAATCGAGTCGTCGATGAACTGGTTGGTGAAGATGTCGTTGGCCTGAAGTCCCTCTTTGTAAGTATCGATGCCGAGCGCTTCAAGGAATGGAATCTGGGTATCGATGAGTTCCTGGATTCGCGACTCGACCATGTTGCCAACAGTGCTGTCTGGTCCGTCGCTAACAAGTCCAAGATCCTTCATGGCCGCGGTGCCTGCCGCATGGCCTTCTTCGGACGATGTCCAGAAGCTGGCCAGGTCGGTGACAATCTCGTGGAGACGGACGTTCATAGCCGTTGGGTCATTCATGTAGTCGACCTGCGACTGCTGGAACAGCGGCACAACAAGCTCAAGGCATGCTGAGTCGTCGGGGTCGGTGATGGACTCTGGCTTGACCGAAAGGGTGCCTTCGTAGATCTCGAAGCCCGAATCGTGAATCAACATGATGTCGACTGGCTTGAGCCAATCTTCGATCGCGTTCTCGTAACGCCACGGCTCGTTGCTGGCAAAGCCCTGCTGCACGACATCTTCGGTGAGGAAACGAGCTGGTGATCCATCATATGACGCATCAATCTGGCTTTCGTTCAAGAAACCCTGACCAAGAAGATAGGTCATGTAAGCGCCACCCTCGAAGTACAGAACTGGGGCCCCGGAATCACCGATGTCCTGGAAGGTTTCGAAGCTATAGACGTCGGGGTTCCACATCAGAATCTGTGGACCTACCTCGAACGGGGCAAACACGGCAACTACTGGAAGCGTCTCAGACGTTGCCATTGCGGTGGCAGTATCGACATAAGCCATGAAGATGTCGTCGTCGGAGTAGAACTGAGCCGATGGCGGCGAGAAGCCGATGTATGGGCCACCAGCACGGACCTCAAGATCGATACCAGTGTCGCCAAGCGGACCGGTGTAGATGCCAGCCTCAGCGTCGAGTTCGCCATCGGGACCGATGAGGCTGTACGTATAGCCATGCTCGGGCTGAGGGAACCAGTCGGTCTGCACGACTAGCGGGTTAGGGCACACATCGGCGATTGATACTTCGACGGCGGCTTCGGTGGTTGCTGGTGCTGCGGTGGTCTCTGCGGCAGAGCCAGCGTTGTCGTCGGAGTCGCTATCTCCACAGGCGGCAGCGACGAGCGAAAGCGCCATCAGCGCCGCTGCAAAACGGACCCATCTGTTTCTCTTCATGCTAACTATGTCCCCTCATGTTGGTCACCGCGAGAGCGCGGCGTCGAAAGCCCGGAACGGAGCTGCCGAGACCTTATCGTGTCAAAGCACAGCTGCACAGCCGAGTGGCTATCGACCGAAATCGAAACGGGCGATCTCGGCCATCTGTTCGCCAAGTAACTCGACCGACGCCTCAAACAAGCGTTTTCCTTCGGCTGCGGTGGCCGTTGTCGGGTCGCCGATGTAGCCGTGATCGAAGAAATCGTTGGACAACCAACCGAACGAGGTGAGACCACCGAACTTCACATGTTTGTTGTCGGCAAGACGCTCAGGAACGGCTCGCGAGGCCTTCTCGAGATGGACCAGATCGGGACGGAGATGCATAAACACCGACGTCTCCTGGTGACCACCATGAATGCCCATGCCAAGCTCGGCTTCTGGCGAAACTCCGCCCTGATCGGCGGGAACGAAAGGGTGCACGAGGAACGTCTTCAAGCCGTGACTCAGCCTGATCTCGCGACACGCAACGTTGAGCAGAGACGAGTTACCGCCGTGGCCGTTGAGGAACACGAGGCTCTTGGCCGCGGTGGTGGCCACGGAGCGGGCAATATCGTCGAGAACCGCAAGCATCGTTGTAGCCGAGTACCAAAGAGTACCCGGAGACCACGCATGTTCGTTCGACTTCGACACCGACATCGTCGGCAACAGCCATAGGTCAGAAGTTTCACCATAGGCGTCGACCACCGCGGTGGCTGTCTCGTGGGCGATCACATGATCTACCGAAAGCGGGAGGTGCGGGCCGTGTTGTTCGACCGCCCCGATGGGCTGAATGAACACCGCCGTCTCGGTGATTCGTTCGCCTATCTCGGGGCCGCTGAGATCCTCAAGTCTTCTACTCATGACTCGGCTCCTCTATACACAGTGCTGGTCTGTTCTGACCTAGCCACCACACGGCCGGCTCGGTACACCACCCTCGACATCGGGGCATCTGCTATTGCGCCTCGCACCGACGGGGCATCGATGGCCAAGAAGTCGGCCGGATCCCCAACCTCGAAATTCACCGGCGCTAGGCCCATCGCGATCCGAGCATTGTTGGAGACCATCTCGAAGCTGCTCTCTGGTGACTGGTGACCAGCCATGACCATGAGGCCAGCAGTCTCAAGAGCGTCGCTGCGACCCACAAGGTTGAACGGATCCTGCACGTTGTCGGCGCCAGCGGCTACTAGAACACCAGCATCTTGGAGCGCCGACACGGCGGTGATGCCGCGTGGCGTGGCTGTCGGGTCATCTCGGCCCTGAAGAAACAGGTTCGTCTGAGGCAAAGCAAAAACGGCGATACCTGCTTCGGCGACCTCAGCCGACACTGCGGCCTGCACCTCGACGCTTTGCATACCGAGGGTCACACAATGTCCCGCTGCCACCAATCCGTCGAATCCGGTAGACATCACTTGCTGCGCCAACTCGCGCAACATCAACATCGACGGGTCGAGAGTTTCGTCGACATGTAAATCGATACCAAGGCCAGCGTCGGATGCTACGGCTATGGCGTGGCTGATGAGGCCAGCACCATCGGGGTCGAGGCTTGGACACCCGCCAATGAGGTGCGCCCCGGCCTCGACGGCATCATCAAGTGCTTTGCGGTTGCCTGCACCTTGGGCTCCCGTCATCGGCACCGAAGTGAGAGCCACAATCTGAACGTCGAGGACACCTTCGAATCGAGCTGCCGCCTCCCGCAAAGCGACCACACTTCGAGCGCCAATGACTTCAGAAACGTTGGCGTGCGTCCGAACCGCTGTAGTTCCGCGGCTCACCAACAGATCCATCGCTGCTGTGGCTCGCTCAACGGTGTTGTCGTGGGTGAACATGCCAGCCTTGGCCGCCTGAATCCATGCCTGTATGGCTCCGCGTAGATCTCCCTTCGGATTTGGCACAGACTCTGCCGTCAGCGCCTTGTCGAGATGGGCGTGAGGTTCGGCGGTGGCCGGCAACAACAACCAACTGTTGAGATCGTGCCGCTCGGTGTCTTGTGCGTAAGTTCGCGGCCCGGCGCCCACATCCGTGATCGCCGAGATCTCGCCGTTCGCAACCTCGACATCGACGAGACGCCCATCGGTAAGGCGAGCGTTGATCAATTGAAGGTTCATACCTTCAACTTAGGCCCGATCGTTTGGAAACTTCAGCCCTTGTTCTTTGACGCCACCCCAACAAGGTCGTTCCAAGCCCGCCTCGCAGGTCGCGCTCAACCCTGTCAGCGGCGTTCCGGCCCGGCGCGCCAAAGATCCCTGCACCAGGGAAAGTACCTGCACCCGACAGATACAACCCACTCACGGGTGTTCGGTACCTCGTATGGGAACGGTTACGACCCACAAGAGTCGAGAGGGGCGATGCGGAAAACGAAGGTGTGTGCCCATTGTGCATCTGGAACTCGGACTCGTAGCGATCTGGGGTCATTACCCGCCAAGCCTCGATGGAGTCACGAGCGCCGGGCTGCACAAGACTTGCCCATAGGTCGAGCCAGCGTTCGGGCTCGGTTGAATCGGGCCAACCACCAGGATGGTTGTACGGCGTGAACAAGACCTCGAGGCTGAGTACGTGCCGGTCAGGGCTCGGCTTCATCGAGGCATCGCGGACCGATGGCACGTTGCAAAGCAGCGTAGGGAAGTCGGCGACTAGCCCCCCGGGCCGGCGTCGATGGGCTTGATCGAGTTGGTCGGGACTCGGCGACACGAACACCGTCGGATCCAACTGATCGAGGCCAGGCTGCTGTAGCGCGATCCGGTCGGCTAGGCGGAACGTCGGAAGTTCGGTGAGAACGGCATCGATCTTGGATTCGTACCCATACTGAACTGGCCGCGCATTGGCCTCACGAACGAGTCGAGTTGCAGCGGCCGGGGGGTTCTTCATCCAGTCGACGAACACTCTCGACGGATCGCACGCCGCCACGATCACCGACGAGGTCAGCGTCGTGCCGTCACGAAGCCGTAACCCACTCACCGCTCCGTTGCTCACTAGTAACTCAGTTACGTGCGAATCGCACCTTACGGTGCCTCCTGCGGCCTCGAAGCTCGAACGGATAGCGTCGGTCAACGCACCACTTCCACCTCTGGGCCGGCCGGTTGTGATCAGGTGTCTCGTCGCGTAGACCGCAGCAGCCAGGCCGGTGCCTGGAGTATCAGGATGAGCCCCCCAAACCGTAGGACCCGTGCTGATCGCCGGCATAGCCAGCTGCCAATCATCGAAGTAGCCGCTGAGAACTGAGCTAGCGCTACGCCGACTCCAGTTGAGTAGTCGCGCTGCGCCTTGACCCCTGTGTGCCGCCACCCGACGAAGTAGTCGACCCGACGTTGGTGGGGTGCGGGCCATCTCGACCGCGAGCTTGGCCACCGGCATCGCGTCCTTTAGATAGCGGCGGTACCCCGCAACCTGGCCTGGATAGCTGACCGCGAGTGCGTCGAGGGTGCGGTCAACGTCGGAGAACTGTGTCCACGGCTCGGCGTCGTCGTAGAACAGATTGAGAAAGCTCGCTTCAGCTTCGAGGTATTCGAGACCGTGGCTTGGAAGTTCGAGCTCGTCGATGATCGGCATGGCTCGGATCATCGTGTGATCGCAGTTGCAGATGTTGAAACGAGCGCCAAGGTCAGAGACCGTCGACGCGCACCCGCCAACCGACGACCGCGATTCGAGAAGTAACGTGTCGATACCGGCGCGAGCTAAGTAGGCCGCACAAATCAGACCGTTGTGCCCGGCCCCAACAACGATTACGTCCGCACTTGAACCAGCAGAGCTATTACGCGGAGCCATCAAAACGGCGACAAGCCCATCTGGTTTCGGATCGACATTAGCTCGCCCAGGTGGTTGTAGCCGTGGCCAACAGTCTCCCACTGCAAAAAGAACAGCGCGCTCTTGCCATCCCACATGTTGTAGAGCCAACCAAAACGATCGTGTGGAGTCTCAAGTGAGTCCAGAACTGCGGTCGTGTCCGGGAACCGGTCAAGGTCGCCGGGGTCGGACGATCCGAGCCAATCGACCGTGTTTGAGATGAGGTCAAGGGCATACCCCTCAACTGCCTCAGGGTCGAGAGTGTCGACGAGTTCTTGGTCTTGGCCCTCAGCCAAGCCTCGCCACAGATCGCCGTCGATGCCGAGACGTTCAGTCCACCCGACGACCACCTCTTGGCTATCGCGGAGCATCAGGTTGATCGCAATGTCGTGATGCCTCGACATGTGCCACAACGCGTAGGTAGGTGCGACCGTCAGCTCGTTTAGCCGCTCGTGACGCCGCTCAAGAGGGATGTGCTGAAGCACACCCCCACTCAGCCGCATTTTGAGCGACTCAAGATCAGACGCAATCCAGCTACATAAATCCATGTGTGAATACTCGCACAGTCATTGCGTTCCCCGGCCACGCAGGCCGTCTGTCATTGCGTTCCCCGGCCACGCAGGCCGTCTGTCATTGCGTTCCCCGGCCACGC
>CAZMUM010000002.1:0-76169 GCA_964569385.1 uncultured Acidimicrobiales bacterium | reverse complement strand
CGTCTGTCATTGCGTTCCCCGGCCACGCAGGCCGTCTGTCATTGCGTTCCCCGGCTCCCTAGCCACGCTACGCAAAGCAGTCGATAAGTTCGGCGATAGCTTTGGCCTGACCGCCGGTGGTACTGCCTGGCACCAAGATCGGAGTCGACACGCCCGCATCGAACCAGGCGTCGACTTCGTCTCTGACCCGAGCAGCGGACCCCGACAACGTCACGTCGTCTAACCATCGATCGGTCATGGCGACCTCGACCGCTGCCTTGTCGCCAGCCTCAATGGCGGTAGCAACCGCCGCCATTTCGTCAGGGTAGCTCTCAGCCCAATAATTCCGGTAGTTGGGCAGACGTATATACCCCGAGAGGGTGCGACGGTTCTTGGCCCTAGCTGCCTCGATGTCTTCGTCGATAACCGTGGGGATCATGTTGCCAACAAAGAAGCCACCGTCGCGTTTAACCTTCGGTATCAACCCGAGAGAATGCTGCATGTGGTTTCGCGAGCCGTTAGCCCACACCGCGCCGTCGGCTACCTCGACTGACAGCGCCACCATTTTGTCGCGCAACGTTGCCAGGGTGATCGGCGGAAGATCGCCGCTACCTTCGGCGGCGGCTTGCATCTCGGCCACATAGGTACGCATGTCCGAAAGCGGTTTTCCCGTTGATACACCAAGACGGTCGACCACGGGCGCGTGGGACACACCAAGTCCAAGCTTGAACCGGCCTTCGCTCACTTCGTGTAGGTACCTGGCTGTAGTGGCCAGCGCAGCCGGGTGTTGGAAGTAGATCGGCTGGATCGAGGTGCCGATCTCGATGGTGGATGTCGCGTGAGCTATCGATAGCGATAGGCCAAGAGCGTCGCCAAAACTCGGACAGTAGACACCACTGAAACCCGACGCCTCAAGCTGCACCGCTGCGTCGACAACTATTTTGGCTTTACCCGGTGAAGCGGCTAAAGACACGGCTGGAAAAGAGTCGCTCATCTCGCCAGCCTGGCAGACTTATCGCCGATGGATGTGACGCAGGAACAGCAGACGGCTCTAGTACGTCGACCGGGGCCGAATCTGAATCGCGGGCTCGTGACCCACATTGAGCGGCAGCCGATCGATGTAGACGCGGCGATCGATCAGTGGCAAAACTACGTCGACGCGCTGCAACTTCATGGGTGGCACATCGTCGAAGTCGAACCAGCCGATGATTGTCCGGATGCTGTATTCATCGAAGATGCGGCACTCATGTACGGCTCGACCGCCATTAGCTGTAACCCCGGTGCCAAGAGCCGCCGACCTGAGGTCAATGGTGTAGCTGCTGCGCTTGCTAACCTCGGCTACGGCGTCGAACCCATTGCGGCTCCTGCCACACTCGACGGCGGCGACGTTCTGAAGGTCGGCTCCACCGTCTATGTGGGCCTCGGCGGACGTACATCGGTGGCTGGCTTGCGTGAGCTGGCCCGTATCATCGAACCGCTCGGAGCCAATGTGGTTGCGGTCCCAATCACCAAGGTGCTGCATCTGAAATCGGCCGTGACCGCTCTGCCAGACGAAACAATCATCGGGTTCGAGCCGTTGGTCGACGACACCAGCGTGTTCAGGAGATTTGTCGCGATGCCAGAAGAATCGGGCGCCCACGTGGTCCTCATGGGCAATAACAAGCTGCTCATGTCCGCTAACGCTCCGCGGTCGGCAGACTTGCTCAATAGCTTGGGTTACGAACCAGTACTCGTCGACATCGACGAGTACGAAAAGTTGGAGGGTTGTGTTACGTGTCTTTCGATCCGGCTTCGACACCCGCCACAACCCGCCACCGAATGAACCGAAGGTACTAACCACATGGGTTTTTATGCACAACAAGTTCTGCCCCGCCTGGTCGACAAAGCATGCGCGACGGAGTCGGTCGGAAAGTGGCGGGCCAAGGTCTTGGCTGGTCTCGAAGGAATCGTCGTCGAACCCGGCTTTGGTTCTGGATCGAATTTGCCCTACTACCCGCCAGAGGTCTCCAAGGTGTACGCCATCGACCCGGCAACTCTGGGGCGCAAGCTGGCAAGTGACCGCCTGGAAGCATCCGCGATCGAAGTCGAGTTCGTAGGTCTCGACGGCCAACAAATTCCGCTCGATGACAACAGCTGCGATGGCGCGGCGCTCACGTTCACCCTCTGCACCATCCCCGAACCCGAGGTCGCGCTTGCCGAGTTGCGGCGAGTCATCAAGCCTGGTGGAGCGGTGCACTTTGTCGAGCACGGATTAGCAGACGACCCGTCGATGCAGAAGTGGCAGTTCCGAATCGACCCCGTTCAGAAGCGTCTATTCGGAGGCTGTCACGTAAGCCGAGATCACGGCAAATTGTTAACCGAAGCCGGGTTCGAGATCGACTGGATCGAACGTGAATACGCATCGGGGCCCAAGGCGTGGTCGTTCTATCATCTAGGCCGAGCCGTTAATCCGAGCTAGCCCAGGAACACGTCTAGCGGCCTATGGGCCTTGACGGCGGCGAAACTTCTTGAGGCGATGAGATAGCGGTCAGCAGGCAGCTTCGTTGATCAGCTCGGCGAGCCTGGCGGGATCGGCGAGCTGATAGCAGGGCGAGTCCGGACCGTGGAGGTTCTCCTCGTGCCGAACACCTCCTTCTGGCACCCCAGCTTCAAGAAGTTCTTCTCGAGTCATGTCGGGCGTGCGTGGTGTCGGAAGAGGGACACCGCGATTGATCAGAGCGTCGATGTCATCGACGCTTGTCTCGAATGCTGTTCCCGGCAACCTGTGTTCGAACTCTCCGCTGGCACCAACGGCAATAAGTCCGTTCGGGTCGATTCTTATCAGTCGCCCGTCGCTGATCGTCAGTAGACCGGTCTCGTCGTCGGTTCGGGCAAATATCAGCCATTGGTGACTCGCCGCTTTCGCTGCGAGCTCCGACCTAAGGAGTTCGATCGGTTCAACGGCAATTCGTGCCAGTCCTTCTTCGTAGCGAATAAACGCTGGGTGTCCAATCGTGACTGTCATCGAGTCGACCACGCCCATGATGAGCCGGTCGACCTGGAACTCGAGCCCGTCGTAGATCAAAGTGCTGTTGTCAACGATCCCTAGCTCTTTCACGAGGCGTACCTCGGCGATGTCCACCGATGATCCCACCAGTGTTCCAACGAACACGACATCTGAATCCGAGGCTAACTCTGTGACGCCAGCATAAGACCTATGCCAGAACAGCATCTCCGACTGGCCGATACCGACGCTACTATTGAAGAACCGGGCTTCGAACTGAATATCGTCGGAATCCAACGGTTCGCGACTAATGCTCGGAGACGTCGACGGTTGAGTTTCGACCGGCGCCAAGCTTGTCGTTGGTGCAGCCTCGCTCGAGACTGCGTCGCCACCAGCGCAGGCTGACAAAGCAAGGACCGCCAACAGCAGCGGACCGATGAGGTGCCTTGATGTTGTCCCCATCTTCGTCACCACCTCGCGTTGATTGTGTTTGTCTCGGCCGAGTTGAAGACCGCCGTGTGGCCTCCGGTCATACAACTGGTCTGGGTGGTGCCCCCATCGCCGAATGCGATCGTATGGCCGAGCTCATGACACACAAGATTGTTCTGCATATGCGATGGCAAATTCTCCGCCGTTTCACTCATAGTCAGATAGAAGCGATCGCAGGTGCCACCGGTTGGGACATGTGAGCACCAGACCTGCCCAGTGTTGCTCTGCGATTGGACAAACCACCAGACGTCAACCCAAGTCGCTGCCGTCGACCACTCAGAAAACGTTAAGTGCGTAGGTTCAACCGCGTTCTCTCCGCCGGGACCCCGGAAACGCCAGATCCACTCAGCCTTGTCGGCGGAGTTAGTCTCTGTAGACGTCCAATAGTGCACAGGACCGTCTGCGAACCCGAGGCTACTTGGACTTGGTGGTGCGTTCACCCCAGCGCCGGATGTTCCTGCTGTAGCTGTGAACAGGAGCTGCGAGTTCGAGTTGTAGCCCCTCAAGCTGCAGTTCTTCGTCATCACCCACGTAGACCCAGGGTTGCCCCCGGTGTAAGATTGCCATTGCCAGACCCAACTAGAGTTGTACACGACAAGGTTGCCGTCGACTTGTAGCTTGACCCTGTTGCCGGAACCGAAAGTGTAGGTGGCAAACTCGACCACAACTCCGCCGCCGGAAAGATGGCGGTAGAGCACTAGGTTGCCATCGCCCTGCATCCGCAGCTCGCAGTTGCCTCTCCAGATCGAACCGCCACTCGAGAGTTGATGATCGCTGTTACCCGTCGAGAATGCATCCGCCCCGGCTGGTTCGGACGTTTGCGCCCAGAGAAACATCATCAGCAGGGCGCCGGTCAGCGTCGTGATCAGCCGTCTCGGATCTCCGATGCTCGCAATAAGTTTCATCTGCTACAACCTCCACTGGTCGTCATCGCTAAGCCTATTGGGGGGGGCAAGGTGCCTGTCAAGAGACAGCGCCCCATACAACCTCCGCGGACTCTGACTTCAAGGAGATCGGACGAACACGCACTCCACGCACTCCACGCAGTTCGCTGTTCTCACCGCCAACTGTCTAGGTCTCAGGCGTTCACTATCTCGAAGGCCGCGGCCAAGTCGACGGCAATCGCAGGCCCGGTCGCAATGGCCATTCCGCGCAAGAACCCGCCAGCGTCGGCCATTGGGCTGTCGAGGTTGTCCAGGTACACCCGGTGGCATTCGAGTGACTCGATACCTGCGTCGAGATGGTCGGAGATATCGACAGCGTGAGTTGGGTGCGTTGACCCGCTGAAGGCCACCGACCGCACTCCGCCCCAGGCATCGCCGCAGTCGGTGAAGACCCAAGGGTTCGCAGCATCGCGTGCCGCATCGATCAGGGCTCTACCCACAGCCCGGTGGTCGACGTGATTCCACGAACCAGGGCCAAAGCTGTCTCGGTAGTTGATGGACAGAAGGACCTCGGGTCGGTGGTGCCGAATACTGCGGGCCAGATCTCGTCGCAGGTCGAGCCCCTCGACAACCAATCCATCGGCGTGATCCAAGAACTCCACTTGGTCGACACCAACCACGGCGCACGACCGACGCTGCTCTTCCATACGAAGAGGACCGACCTCGTCGGGGTGCATCGACTGAATGCCGGCTTCGCCAGCGGTAACTAGCAGATATCTGATGTCCTTGCCCTGGCTCGTCCATCTAGCGACAGCTGAGGCTGCGCCATACTCCATGTCGTCTGGGTGGGCCACCACGGCTAACCCGCGAGACCAGTCCTCTGGGAATACTTCAAGCTTGTCGACCATCGTCAGATTCTCGCGCAACCAACGCAGCAGCGGACACCAACTAGGGCGACACAGCGGTTTCTACGACCGAGACCACGATTCGAGCAGCCGTAAACGCGCCGATACCTATCGTGCTGTCACCCATCGACACTGTCGCTGTTCCGTCAGGAGCGACCGATTGAAGGGTCCCGGTTTGGCCAGGCAGAATACCGGCGGCTTCGAGGAACTCAAGCTGTCCGGGTTCGAACTCGAGCTCCTCGGGGATGCGCCTAACAACGAACTCAGCTCCCGGCGCAATCTCGATCATCGAGCAGGTATCGCGCTGTTTGTAGTCTGAGCCGGGAATGGGGTTGCCGTGCGGGCAGGTCGTGGGGTTGCCGAGTACGCGCAGCATGGCCTCTTCGACGACCGGAGAAATTACGTGCTCCCACCGACCGGCTTCGTGGTGCGACTCGGTCCAGCTCAGGCCAAGCATCTCGGTGAGAAAACACTCCGCTATCCGGTGTCGCCTCACCACCATTACGGCAAGATCGCGGCCATCGTCGGTGAGCTCAATCAGGGCATCACCGTCGACCTCGACCAAGTCGGCCTTCTGCATACGTTTGATCATTTCAGACACCGCTGGCCGCGAGACATCCAAGCGTTCGGCGATACGGGCCTGAATTACGTCGATGCCATCTTCGGCCAGACCAAAGATGGTCTCGCTGTACTCCTCGAAGGCCGGATGATGCTCGGCGGCTACGTACTCCATCGGGCTCACAATACTCGGTGGGTTGGTCGCACCCTCGTTGCGCTAGGCGGCTGGGATCACCGCAGTTGCCACAACCTCGACCATCGCCGCGCGTTCGAACAGTTCGGTCACGCCGAGCATGGCCATGGCCGGATAGTGGCGACCGAGGTTGGCTCGGTGGGCCTTACCAATAGCAGGAAGGTCAGAACGGTAGGCATCCATCGATGTCGTATACACCACGAGGCTCACGATGTGTTCGGGCTCGCCTCCGGCCGCGGCCAAGGCCTCGACGATGTTAGCCAGCGTCTGGTGGTACTGGGCTGCAAACGATCCAGCGACAACCATGCCGTTCGCATCGCAGCCGATCTGCCCTGCTAAGTAGACCGTCTTACCACTGGTCGGCACAACTACGTGAGCGAACCCTCTGGCCGGAGCCATGGAGTCTGGGTTAATCAAGTCGTGGGCCGATAATTGTGGCTGCTCATCGGAATCAGGCATCACTGCCCCTTCCAGTGGGGCGGCTCGTTGCGATGGAACGACGCATGAAACTCGGCGTGATCCTCGGTGTTCATCAACAATGCTTGGGTCATGCCTTCGAACTCGATTGCGCCCGCCAGGTTCATGTCCTGTTCGCGAGACAACAACAGCTTTGTTGCCGCATACGCAAGCCGGGGCCCATCGGCAATGCGTCGGCCAAGCGCGGTCGCCTCAGCCATCAGTGCGTCTGGTTCGACAACTCGATTGGCCAGACCGATGTTCACTGCCTGATCAGCTAGCACCGGTTCGCCAAACATCAAGATCTCGGTGGCGCGGCCAAGACCCACAAGTCGGGGCAGTAGGTAAGCCGACCCCATGTCGCCTCCGGACAGCCCGACGCTGGTGAACAAGAAGCGGAACTTGGCGTGCGGAACAACCAGGCGGAAATCCGAAGCGAGCGCAATAACGGCGCCAGCGCCAGCCACGGTTCCGTTGATGGCAGCAACAATCGGAATTGGACATTCGCGCATGTTCTGAATGACGGCCCCAGTCATTCTCGTGAACTCAAGAAGTTGCTTCGGATTGAACTTGAGTAACTCGCCGATGATCTCGTCGACGTCGCCACCAGAGCAGAACCCGCGGCCTTCGCCGGTGATGACGATGGCATCCACATCGCCTCTCAACGGCAACTCCTTGAAGAGCTCACGAAGATCGGCGTAGCTCTCGAAGGTGAGGGCGTTTAGCTTCTCAGGTCGGTTAAGCGTAATCGTTGCCACCCGGTCGTCGATTGAGAAATCGAAGTGCTCCCACTTTTCGTGGAACGGAACCGATCCGCGGAACGTCATGGTTGGTCTCCTCCATCGAGCAGGACTTCCTGCCCATGCTCATCGCTGGTTACTAACGAGAGCACGGCGTCCGCGACCTCGTGAATTTCGAGAATACGACCATGTGGTGTCACCGAGGCCAGTTGCTGTTCGGCCATCGCAAGGTCAGAGCCTGTTCGTTCGGCGATGTTCTTGATCGTGGCCTCTGTCATCGGCGTACGCACAAACGTTGGGCACACCGTGTTGGTGGTGACACCCGTGCCATCGACCTCGGCCGCCAAAACACGCATGAGCCCGAGGACCGCGTGCTTCGAAGCCGAGTAGGCAGCCGTGTAGCGCGCTCCCTCAACCGCTGCGGTCGAGGCAACGGTTACGACGCGGCCCCACCCGCATGTCTGCATGTGATCGATGACCTCTCTAATGCACAAGAACGCTCCGGAGGCATTGACCGCGAGATTGCGGTTCCAATCCTCGACCGTGGTTCGGGCCACAGGGTCAGAAGTAGAGACACCTGCGTTATTGATCAAGATGTCGACCGGACCGATGGTGGCGAACGCGATCTTGACCCGCTCGGGCTTGGTGATGTCGCACAGCATTACCTCCACACCAGCAATTGGCTCAGCGGGTGCCGTACGCGCCACAGCAATGACGCGGTGACCGTTGACGGCCAACCCGGTCGCAATAGCCAGCCCTATTCCTCTGGTGCCACCCGTGACGACGGCAGTCTTGGATTCGTTCATTGGTCAACCACCAAATCGACCTCTACTCGATTGCTGGCCTGACCTCGCCGGCCTGCACTGTCGTATGGCACCACCCAGTATTGGTAGCGATGCCCCGATAGGGCACGATCGTCGAGGTGACGGGTTCGGGTGCAAGCGGTGATGCGATCCCACGTGCCACCGTCGGTACTACGCATCAGGTCGTAACCGGTTGCTTCCCCATCGACGGTTGGCCAACTCAGTCGAACCTCGCCGGGCCTCAAGGTGGCATTCAACGGTGCGTCGTTCGACCACAGCAGCTGCGATTCGGTCGATTCGCCTGGCCTCGGAGCTTGCGTAGCACCTGCGGGCCAGAGGTAACACACCACTGTCTTGAAGCTGCCGTCGAGCGATTTACACACGTTGCAATAGATACATCGAACCGTCTCATCGGCGCGACCATCGCGGGCTTTGGCCGGAAGGTAGGGATCGGCCAGTAGAGCTCTAGCCATCCCGACTATGTCGCAGGACTCATCGTCGAGCACCTGATCGGCGAGTGCGACCGAACCAATCTTGCCGGTGCCCAACACCGGCGTATCGTGCCCGGCAGCTCGCAATTCGCGACGAACCGAGCGCGCCATCCAGATGTTGACCGCGTCTGGATAGTTGGAACCGGGCATGCAGCGGTCGCCAGAGAATCCTGTGTATGGGTAAAGCGGCTCGCCATCACGATGGACGGCGTCTTCGAACTTTCCTCCAACCGAGAGCGAAACATAGACGGCACCCAGGTCGGCGAATCGAGCCGCAAACACGGCCGCATCATCGACCGAGTAACCCCGCCGGATCGCCTCGTCGGCGTTGAACCTGACCGACACCGGAAAATCACCAACCCGCTCCCTGACCGCCTTCATAACCGCCGTTGGTAGACGCAGCCGATTCTCAAGAGTCCGGCCATACTCGTCGCGCCTTCTGTTCTGGCGCGATAGAAACGACGACAACGTGTAGGCGTGGGCCATATGCAACTCGACACCATCAAAACCAGCGAGCGCAGCCCGTTCGGCCGCGTCGGCAAACAGACCGGGGAGAACCCCGAGGTCGTCGACCCCGAGGTCGGCAACCTTCTGACGCCACCCCGACCGGGCAATCTTCAAGAAGTGGATTATCTGAAGGAACACCTTGGCTGGTCCGGCCGAGTGACACGCTTGGGCCACGCGCGCCAGACCAGGAACAAACTCATCGGACGACACCCGCAGTAGGGGCCCTGACCGGCTCTCATGGATAGCAGAGGCTTCCACCACGATAAGACCAACACCGCCTTCGGCAAACCGCCGATAGCGCTCGATTATTGGCTCGTTGACGAACCCATCCTCACCAGACAGTCTCGTAACCATTGCCGGAACAGCAAGACGGTTGGGCAGCTCTAAAGAGCCGACCGACAACGGATCGAACGCGGATACCACAAGACAGACCATAGCGAAGTTCTAGCGATCGCAGAAAACTCGCTATACTCGGACTCTCAGAGACAGACGCAAGGGGAGCCAAGGAGAGCGCTGTATGCAGACGAGCGGTATGCGGATCGACTGTGTGGGCGGTGGGCCAGCCAGCCTATTTTTGTCGATCCTAATGAAGACGCGTCGACCCGACTCCGACATCGTTGTGTACGAGCGCAACCGACTGGGCGACACCTTCGGGTTCGGTGTTGTGTTCTCCGACGAAACGTTGGCAAACATTGCCCACGCCGATCCGGCCAGCATCGAAACCATCGAGAGTCAGTTCCGCTACTGGGGCGAAATGGAAGTGCGGTTCAAGGGTCGGACCTTCGACACCGAGGGCCACGGTTTCGCCGCGCTATCGCGAGCAAAACTCCTCGAGATCCTCACCACGAGGGCTATCGAGCTCGGTGTCGATGTGCGGTTCGAGTCGCCCATCACCAGCCTCGATCAGTGCCGCGATGCTGACCTCATCGTGGCTGGCGACGGTATCAATAGCACCATCAGAACCGAGCTGGAACAACAGCTCGGTCCATCTCTACCGGTTAGCCCGGCCCGATTTATCTGGACCGGTACCACCGCTAAGTTCGACCGATTTACGTTCATCTTCGAAGAGACCGAACATGGCTGGGTTCAGGCCCACGTTTACCCCTTCGACGACGAACGGTCGACGTTCATCATCGAGATGGCCGAAGACACCTGGAAGTCCGCGGGTCTGGAGGGTCACGACAGCGGCCTAGCTGTCGGCGAGTCTGACCAGTTCGGAATCGACTGGTGCGAATCGGTGTTCGCCGACCACCTCAACGGCGCGGGACTAATCAGCAACAACTCACGCTGGATCAACTTCCGGCGAGTCAACTGCGAACGCTGGTCGGCTGGGAACGTCGTGCTACTCGGAGACGCGATACACACCGCCCATTTCTCCATCGGTTCTGGCACAAAGTTGGCCCTCGAAGACGCAGTGAGTCTTGCCGACGAACTGGTCAACCAAGACGCAACTGCTAGCGGGATCAAGACCGCATTGTCGAGCTTCGAGACAAACCGGCGCCCAGCCGCGGAGAGTCTGCAACGAGCCGCGGCAACGAGCGAAGAGTGGTTCCAGCAGGTCGACCACCACGCCCACCTTCAGGCCGAACAGTTCGTGTTTTCGCTCCTCACTCGTTCGATGCGGGTGACCCACGACAACCTCCTCGAGCGCGACCCCGCGCTAGTCGAATCGACTCGGGCCTGGTTCCACGGGTCACGACCAGCTGCACATCGGCCAGCCGATCCAGCGACGGACCCGATCTTCTATCCGTACACGCTTCGAAACCTCTCCCTTCACAACCGCATCGTTGTTTCGCCCATGGCCCAGTACTGCGCGACTGATGGGCTGCCCGACGACTGGCACATGGTGCACCTCGGCAGTCGAGCGGTTGGGGGCGCGGGCCTGATCATGACCGAAATGACTTGTGTTTCGCCAGAAGGTCGCATAACTCCGGGGTGTACCGGTCTCTGGAACGACGCTCAGACCGAGGCATGGGCCAGGATCGTGACTTTTGTCCACGACAACACCTCAGCCAAGATCGCGTTGCAACTCGGCCACGCCGGACGCAAGGGCGCCACCAAGGTTGCTTGGGAAGAGATGGACGCGCCGCTCGACGAAGGCGCGTGGCCGCTGCTTTCGGCGTCTGCTTTGCCATATCGGCCGGACTCGGTGGTTCCGAGGGCCATGACGCTCGATGACATGGATGCAGTTCTGGCCGACTTCGTGGCGTCAACCGAGCGAGCCGCTACAGCGGGGTTCGACCTCCTTGAGGTGCACGCCGCTCACGGATATCTGTTGTCGTCGTTTTTGTCGCCGGTAACAAACGAACGCTCCGATGAGTTCGGTGGTTCACTCGAGAACCGGGCTCGATTCCCGCTCAGGGTCATCGACGCAGTGAGAGCAGCCTGGCCCCAAGATCGACCTTTGTCAGTCCGGGTCTCGGCAACAGACTGGATCGAGGGCGGGTTCGACACCGCCGACGCTGTCGAATTTGCAGGCATGCTCAAGGACCACGATGTCGACATCATCGATGTGTCGAGCGGTCAGGTCGATCAGGCCGAAGACCCCACCTACGGGCGCCTCTACCAGACCCCATTTGCCGAAGCGATACGAAACACGGTCGACATTCCCACCATGGCCGTCGGCGCGATCTCAAGTATCGACGACATCAACACCATCTTGCTAACTGGTCGAGCCGATCTCTGCCTGCTCGCACGGGCCCATCTGGTCGACCCGTACTGGAGCCTCAATGCGGCCATCGATCTCGGCCAACACGACCAACCTTGGCCTCGCCAGTATCAGGCAGGACGCACCAGCCGCCGCCGCGAACAGTCGGCGATCGCCATGATCGACCGCGATCTACGGTGAGCTAACGACAGACGCAAAGTGCCTAGCGGCGCCGTCGCGGAGCGCTTTGTCGATTTCGTCGAAAAGAGCGCGAGCTCGACCGCCAGGCCAGTCGTGGGGCAAGGCAACGGCGGGAAGACCTGGATCGACATATGGAAGAGTTCGCCACGTGCCCAAGTTGTTCATGCGGTCGACAAAGGCCGTGGCATCGTCGAGCCCGTCTTCGTGGCAGCGGTCCGCAACAAGGCTGAAGGCAGCGATGTAGTTCTCGTAGCCGTGGCAGATCGCGTCGAGATCCCACGCCGTCGCCACAACCGTTCCAAGGTCGTCGAACCCCAGATAGTCTCCGCGCCACAGCGACACGTACTTGTGCAGATCGGCCCGAGTGAGCATTCTTTCGGCCTCGGTCCGTAGCTGCGCCGGAGCGATCATCACACCGGCCGAGGTTTGGCCAAAGCCAAGTTGTTGCAGCCGCGATCTGATGAGATAGCGCCGTTTGCGTTCGCTTTCGGGTACCGAAAAAACCGCAATCAACCAGGCCGGGCCCTCAGGGTTTGATGGCGCTCGAAAGATCCTCTCGTCGCCATCGACGAGCACTTCGGCGGCTCGTCGACTCAATTCGTAACCGCTGGCGCCGTCTCTAACAGACGAGACCAGCAGTTCTTGTCGTTTCATTCGCGAAGCAGCCGATCGGACAGCTTGTTCGTCGACCCTCAGTTCGGCCAACAGTGCGATCAGGTCTGCGATCGCCAGCCACCGGTGTCCGTCGCGCACGAACACGCCGTAGACGTCGAGAATTCGGTCCTTCGGCTGCATCGCGGTCGCTGGGTTCGGCACGTCAGATCTCCCGAAGGGCCTGACGTCGAAGTTTCCCGGTTTGGGTCTTTGGCAGCGGCCCATCGACAAATTCGACGAGACGCGGATACTTGTAGGGAGCGATAGTCGCCTTCACGTGGTCTTTCAGCGCCGCGGCGTGAGCGTCCGATGCTGCGGATGGGTCGCGCAACGAAACGTAAGCCTTCACCACCGTGCCTCTCTTGTCGTCGGCCACGCCGATGACCCCGGCCTCGGCCACCGACGGATGACTCAGCAGCGCTTGTTCTACTTCTGGTGCCGCGACGTTGTAGCCGGCGGTGATGATCATGTCGTCGGTGCGAGCTTGGTAGGCGAAGAAGCCATCGGCGTCTCTGATGTAGGCATCGCCGGTGAAGTTCCAACCGTCGCGGACATATTCGGATTGGCGCTCGTCGTCGAGATATCGACAGCCGATCGGACCACGCACCGCCAACTGGCCGACGGTTCCGTCAGCCACCGGGTTGCCGTCGTCGTCGACGATCCTGGCTTCCCAGCCGGGGAGGGGTTTGCCGGTGGCCCCTGGCTTTATGCCGTCATCTGCAGAGGCGATGAAGATGTGGAGCAACTCAGTTGAACCAAGGCCGTCGATGAGCTTGAGCCCAGTCGCGACACGGAAGGCTTCATAGGTGGCAACCGGCAGTGTTTCGCCGGCCGACACACACCGACGCAGCGACGACAGATCGCAGCCATCGACCTCGAGCATGGCTCTGTACGCAGTCGGGGCCGTGAAACAAACCGTGGCTTTGTTGCGCGCAATGGCATCAGTGAGGACCTCTATCCCAGGCTTGTCGCACAGGACAGTTGAGGCGCCGACACGCATCGGGAACACGACAAGCCCGCCGAGCCCAAAGGTGAACGCCAGCGGCGGACTCCCACAGAAGATGTCGTCGGCTTGGGCCTTAAGAATCGGTTGGAACGAGTCGGCAATGATCAACAGGTCGCGATGAAAATGGACCGCCGCCTTGGGCGTTCCGGTAGTTCCCGACGTAAAGCCAAGCAGGGCCGGGTCGTCGGCCGCGGTGTCGACGGCGTCGAACTGGTCGGAGCGCTCGATGAGCGACTTCCACACATCGGAATCTGGACCACCCCAGTACACCACCGGTAGATCAAGGTCGGCTAGCTCAAGTTCTTCTCGTAGACCCTCATCGCACAAGACGAGCGATGTTTGGCTCTTGGCCTGAATCTTCTTCAACTCACCGGCTCGCAAAAGAGGCATGGTGGCAACGGCCACAGCCCCAACCTTGAGCACCGCGAACCACGCCGCAACCATCCAAGGAGTGTTCGGTCCCCGTAACAACACTCGATTGCCTGGCTCGATGTTGTACTCGTCGACGAGGAGATTAGCGATGCGGTTGGACAACTCGCCCAGTTCGTCATATGTCCAAGCGAACCCAGAACCAGACACACACGGTCGGCGGCCCCAGCCCCGTTCGATGGCTTCATCGAGCAACGCGACCGCAGCATTCAATCGGGCGGGGTACTGATAGTCGGGGTGGCCGTCGAGAATTTGGGGCCACTGATCCGGCGATGGGAGCCGGTCGATGACGAAGGTATCCGTATGTGCGCTCGTAGATTCGACCATCGGTCCCCCAGATCGTGTCCACCCACTATATGCACCACAACTGACGACCGCTTACAGAGCGCTATGCCGAGGTTGATCCAATTGGGTTGTTCTCGGATCGCCGCGATGGTCTACTGCCGTATCCTGGGGACTCAGCTTGGCTATACGAGCCAGGTGCAGAAAACGGGGTGATCGGTGCAACTTGACACAGTAAGAGTTCGACCTTCTGGTTACGCCGCGGCGCTCGGCCTTGCTGGTATCGGTGCTGTTCACGCTGCTTGGGGGCGCGGTTCGTCGTTTCCGTTTGGTTCGCGCGACGAGCTTGCCGATGCTGCGATTGGCGGGTCCGAAGTGCCCCCGCCAATGGCGTGCAATGCCGTGGCAGGCCTACTTGTGGTCGCCAGCGGTTTGGCTGTCGACGTCGCCGTAGGCCCGCCCGGGTTCCGTCGTCTAGGCCGCATGGTAGTCGCCGGTATCTTGGCTATCCGCGGCGCGTTTGGTCTCGCCGGTCGCACCGACCTTCTTTCGCCGGGGAGTGATTCACCTCGATTTGTCAGACTCGATCGCAAGATCTACTCGCCGCTCTGTCTGACCCTGTCATTGGCCACAGCCACAGCTGTTCGGCGAACTCCGGAAGCGGGCTGCTGACTGATGGACACCCGTCTGACCACGCTGTGTTTCGACGCGACCGACCCGTTGCGCCTGGCTCAATTCTGGGCTGCTGCTCTGCACTGGCAAGTCTCTGACGAAGCGCCACACGAGGTGGCCTTGGATCCGACCGACGGAACACCGTTCGGCATGGTGTTCCTGCCCGTGTCCGAGCCGAAGCGCGGCAAGAACCGGATTCACCTCGACCTCGTTAGCGAGTCGCCGATGCATCAAGAGGAGATGAAGGTTCGACGCGTGGCACTGGGTGCGCGGCACGTCGACATAGGCCAACCCGACGACGTTGATCATCTAGTCATGGCCGACCCCGAGGGCAACGAGTTCTGCATAGTGGTGCGGGGTGAGTTTCTCGCAACCACCGGCCTGCTCGGCACCATCGTGTTCGAGCCTGCACATCCCGCGGTCGGCTACTTCTGGAGCGAAGCCACCGGGTGGCCAATTGTTCACGACGAAGATGGCGATACGGCAATCCGCGCTCCCGATGGACGCGGGCCTTTCATCACCTTCGGCCCACCCATTACTGCCGTCAAGACGGACAAGGGTCGTCTCCACCTCGATGTCGCCCCGGTTGCTGACAGCGACCAAGGCCGAGAAGTCGAGCGCCTCATTTCGGCAGGCGCCAGGCGAGTCGATATCGGCCAAGGTGAGGTCTCTTGGGTCGTGTTAGCCGATCCAGAGGACAACGAGTTCTACGTATTGACCCCGCGATAGCCCCGCGGTTCCGCGGTTGCACCGGTTAAGTGGCCAGAACTGCGAAAATTGGTCCGATTGGTCACCGTAAGTGCTGATTGAGACCTAAGTTGACGGTCCCACCCCTTCACTAAACTCGTGCGTACGCACGACCTGGCATTGATCCGGATGGACTAGGGACAATCCTTCGGACTAGCGGTTGCATGTCGAGATTTTCCGTCTGATCCGCAGTTGCTGATGATGCTCTTTCGGCTTCACACCGGGTCACGTGGACCTGATCTCTGCCCGACCACAGTGCGTAGCCGGGCTTGGATCGAGCGCACGTTGCGTGGTCTTCGCGCAACCGCTGACGCGTCCAGACGACGAAACCTTGGTCCAGCTTGAACGGGCGAGAAATCTAGCCGGTCGGACCAACCCAAAGTGGCGGTGTTTTGTGGGCCCAAGGTGCTGCAACCTCTAGTTGCGATGCGAGCCGGATCAACATGTCTTCGGCACCATAGGGACCAACGAACTGGACCCCAATGGGCAGCCCGTCGGGCGTCTGATGCAACGGCAACGACACCCCAGGCTGACCAGTCACGTTGAACTGGGCCGTATAGAGCATGATTTCGCCAAGCCGCTGGCCACCTAACTCGGGATCGCTCAACCAGCCAAGGGGCGGCGGCGGAATCGAGAGCGTTGGCGTCACCAGAATATCGAAACCATCGTTGGCCCACCATGAGGCCATCTGGCGGTTCCAAGCATGGACCCACTGCACACTGGCGAGATACACCTGGCTCGAAATCGTCCGACCCATCTCGGCAAACATCCAGTTGTCTGGCTCCACATCGGTTGGCTCCAAAGGACGCCCAAGAACCCCAACGAGACTGTCGAAATCAGCCGCCACCGAAGCAGCCAGAATGGTCACAAAGTGCTGCGAGAACTCTTCGTCGGTTAAGGCAACGGGCTGCGCCACGCGCACGTCGTGGCCAAGGCTCTCAAGAAGCGAACCAGCGCCATCGACAGCCGCTGAACACTCGGCATGGGTTGTCCCGTTGGCGACCGAAGGCGCAATGCCGATGCGAAGGCGGCCGGGGTCGACGCCAACCTCGCTCGCATAAGACCGGTCCGGAGGCGCGGCGTAGTAAGGGTCGCCAGGCTCTGGGCCGCTGATGCCATCGAGGGCGGTGGCAGTATCGCGTACCGAACGGGTCACCACCCCGTCGATGGTCGAACCGGCCCAGCCCTCGCCAATATCGGGGCCTTGGGAGACCCGGCCCCGAGTGGGCTTCAACCCGACCAACCCGCATTCGCTGGCAGGGATTCGGATCGAACCGCCACCGTCGTTTGCGTGCGCGATGGGTACCAGACCGGCCGCGACCGCTGCCGCAGACCCACCGCTAGAGCCACCCGTCGAGTGGCCAAGGTTCCAAGGATTGTGAGCCGCTCCATAGGCCAACGGTTCGGTGGTGATTGTCGAGCCGAACTCGGGAGTATTCGTGCGGCCAACAGCAACGAGGCCAAGCGCCTGGAACCGCCGATAAAGGAACGAATCGTGCGGAGCAGTTATCTGAGCTTCCTTCAGCGCGGCACACCCGAGATGGTGCGGTTCTCCCTCAATAACGCAACCAAGATCCTTCACCACGAAAGGAACACCCTTGAACGGACCATCTGCAACCTCCTCAGCCTCGGCGATTGCCGCCTCGAACCGTGGGTGGATAACCGCGTTCAAGTCGCCATGAGTCGTCTTGATTCGGGCGATGGCATCTTCAACAAGTTCAGTCGGCGATGCTGCACCGGATCGAACAAGCTCGGCGAGATCAGTTGCATCGGGTGGGTTCATGGACACACCATATTGCGGCACCATCGACCTGTGAAATGCCGCTCCAACAATCACCGCTCAACTTCAAAGGCAACTCAAGATGACGTCGGATCAAGCCGGAACCATCCCTGAAATCATCAGCTTCACCTTCAACGGCGAATCCCTGACCGGATACCTGTACGTCCCTCAAGGCGACGGGCCATTCCCATGCGTTCTTACCAACCACGGGAGCGGGATCGAACAGGGAACGTCCGACCTGTGCCGACCTGGCACGGCGGCACTTCTGATGAGCTGGGGTTATGCATCGCTGCTGGTGCATCGGCACGGTTATGGCGAGTCGACCGGGGTTCCGTGGCAGACCGAGGTGAACGCCGAGTTCGGTACCGAAACTTATGACGCCCAGCTGGTCAACCGCCTAACGGCAGAGGCAGACGATGTAGTCGCCGCAGCCGAGCACATCGGAACCCATGGTTCAGTTGACGCTGACCGCATGGCTGTCATGGGGAGTTCGTTCGGAGGCACCGTAACTTTGTGGGCGGCCACCAAGACCGACCAGTTTCGGTGCGCCATCGACTTCGCCGGAGCGGCCATCAACTGGGATCACACGCCTCGACTGCGGGCCGCAATGACAAGTGCTGCCGAACAAACCCGGTGTCCGTTGTTCTTCCTCCAGGCCGAGAACGACTACAGCACGGGCCCAACTCGAACCCTCGGCCAAGTCGCATCCCGCGACGGTTACGCGATCCAGTCGAAGGTGTTTCCACCATTCGGACTCACCGCCGACGAAGGTCACTTCTTCGAAAAATACGGAACGCTGCTCTGGGGCCCGAGCGTTCGGTCGTTTCTCGACAACTGGATATGACCTGCCCCAGCGCGTGAAGACAAGGTCGAGTCTGGCGCTTCGGACCAGTCGGGTCGGGCTTCGATCTAGCGAAGGACTGACGCCGCTAGATCGACATCGTCGGTCGTGTTGTAGAGATAGAACGACAAACGCACCCGACCGGCACGAACGGCAGCCTTGATGCCGACATCTTCCAGAGCAGCACCGTGGTCACTTTCGAGGCTGACCATCGTGCTGTTGGAAGGTTGAAGCCCGAGCGTCTCTCTGAACTTGTTCGCCAAACCCACGCTGTACTCGTTGATCGCGTCGACCCCCACTTCGGCCAATAGCTCGGTCGCTATGGCCGCTCCGACAAAGTCGAACCATGCCGGCGAAACGTTGAAGCGCCGAACATCTTCGGCAATACGAAGTGGTGCCCCGTAGAGCGACGTCCAAGGATCGTCTCCGCTGTACCAGTTGGCGAAGCGAGGTTGAAGCCAATCGCACCCGGCAGCCACAGTCATGAACCCAGACCCCCGGGGCGAGCAAAGCCATTTGTAGGCACCACACGAGGTCACATCGAATCGGCCCGCATCGATCGGCAACCAACCCGCGCCTTGGGTGATGTCGACATAGGTTCGGGCACCAGCATCGACTGCTGCGGATGCCAATGCGTCGAGGTCGATCACTCTCCCGTCGCTTGATTGAACAGCGCTAACCGCAACGAGGTCGACCGACGAGTCAACATGATCTAGCAACGAATCGAGCGGCACAAGACTGACATCGAGGCGGTCGTCGGACAGGAAAGGAAACAGCACCGAAGCGAAGTCCTCGGCCGCAGCGAGGATTTTCGCACCATCGGGCATGCTCGACGCCACAAGCCCGCTGACAACCGACACCTGGCTAGCAATGGCTACCTGCCCAACATCGATGCCAACCAGATCTGAGAACGCAACTCGAGACCTATCGACATAGTCGTCAAACACAAACGGGTCAAGATCGCCCGCCTGCCAAGCGCCGATGGATTGCTGCAAAGCTTCGACCGCCGCACTCGGGGGGAGACCGACAGTGGCGGTGTTTAGATAGCAAGGGCCTGAGGCGAACCGGGAACGAACTGATTCATCCAACATCACGGTCAAGGATGACCTCTAACCGAACTAAGCGCCAGCCAGTAGCCGTACTGGTGTGTTTGTCTGGGACTACAGGCTTATCTACCCTCGTGAGATGGCATCGCCAGACCTACCCGAGCTGTATCCCGTAGGCGCATCAGCCTCGATCCAAGAACTCTCGGGCAACGTCCATCCCACTCTGGCTCGCCTAAGAGCCAGCGAACCAGTCTCGTGGTTGCCATCGCTCGGCGGATGGCTGGTAACCGATCACGCCATGGTCTCTTCGATTCTGCGCAACCCGTCCACGTTTACCGTTGATGACCCACGATTTACGACCGCGATGGTTGTCGGGCCGTCAATGTTGTCGCTCGAAGACGAGGAACACGACCGGCACCGAAGCCCCTTCGCTGAGGCGTTTCGGATCAGACCAGTCGAAGCGAACTTCGCCGCCATCGTGAAAACCGAGGTCATTCAACTCGTGTCTGAAATGGCGCCAGATGGGCGCGCCGACCTCAGGGTGACCCTTGCGGCCCCGCTCGCGGTACGGGTGATCCTGCGTGTTGTCGGATTGACCGCAGCGGACCCCAATGAGGTACTCACTTGGTATCGCGCCATTGTCGAGTCAGTGGACGAGGCAACGCTTGGCAATCCGGTTCCCGTCGCGGGAACGAACGCCGTCGGCGCGTTACGAGATCAAGTTGCAGCCGCCGCCCAAGCCGAGCGCGGCACGCTGCTCGCCGCGGTGGCAGCCGACGCAAACTTGGACGACAACGAGTTGTTCTCAAATGCCGCTGTCCTTATGTTCGGAGGCATCGAAACGTCGGAAGCGATGACGGCCAACTTGCTCTGGCACCTGCTCAGCCATCCCGAACAACTAACAAGACTGCGTGACGATCGAACGCTCCTCGCCAACGCTATCGAGGAGTCACTACGTCTCGAACCTGCCGCAGCGGTGGTGGACCGTTACGCCACAGAGCGCGTTTCGCTTGGCCGTGCGGTAATCAACAAAGGCGACCTTGTGTCGTGTTCGCTTGCGGGAGCGAATCGAGACCCAACTATCTTTGACGACCCTGATCGATACGACATCACCCGACCCAATGCTCGAAAACACCTGGCCTTTGCCGTTGGTCCGCATGCATGTTTGGGTATCCACTTAGCCCGGCTTGAGACACGCTGCGCACTCGATGCGGTGCTGGATCGACTACCTAACCTGGTTCTCGATACGAGCGCGATGTCGACGCCAGAAGGTCTCGTGTTTCGAAAGCCCGCTTCGATCATCGCGATGTGGGACACAGGCGAAGCGGCAGGGACGCGGCGCTGTTAACACAGGCGAAGCGGCAGGGACGCGGCGCAGTTAACACAGGCGAAGCGGCAGGGACGCGGCGCAGTTAACACAGACGTAGCGGCAGGGGCGCGGCGTAGCTAAGGTCACAATCGAAGCCGAGGAGGCGTTGATGACTGGCGGACGTGCAGAAGTAGGTTCTGGGATGGTCGTGGCAGCCCAACCAGAAGCCGTCGAGGCAGGTATCGAGGCCCTTCGCGGCGGCGGTAACGCTGTCGACGCAGCCATCGCGTGTGCATTGGTGGCCGGCGTTGTTGATCCGCAGATGTGTGGCATCGCTGGCTTCGGAAGTGCTCAGCTGTATCTACCCCGAGAGGGCGTCCACACCTGCGTCGACTTCCACGGCACGGCGCCGGCCGCAACGCGAGCAGACATGTGGGAGCGCCTCATCGTGGGCGAAACACGCGATGGGTTCGGGTTCGTGCTTGAAGGCAACGTCAACGATGTTGGCTACCAGTCGATTACCACGCCAGGCTCGCTGCTTGCCTATCACGAGGCCCAAACCCGATATGGGCGGCTCCAGTGGGCCGACGTGGTCGCTCCAGCCATCAAGTGGGCCCACGAAGGGTTCCAGATCCGGCCTGCGGTCCACCACTGGTGGCGCGATAGTGCTTCAATGGGCCGAGTCGCCTTCGGAGAACGACTCAGCTACAGCCGGTCAGGTCGCGACATCTACTTCCACAGTGACGGAACCCTCCGCAGCCTGGGCGAGACACTTGTAAATCACGATCTCGGCCACACCCTCGAGCTGATCGCAACCGAAGGCGCCGATGTGTTCTACAGCGGCGAGTTGGCCGAACGCATCGACGCCGACATGTCAGCCAACGGGGGCCTGCTCAGCGGTGACGATTTGGCCGGATACCAAACTCTCTGGGGCGAACCGCTTCACGCCAGTTACCGAGGCCTCGATGTAGCGACCAATCAACCCCCAGGCGGCGGCGTGATGTTGGTCGAGATGCTCAACATCTTAAGCAACTTCGACCTAGCGAACATGGGCCACAACAGCGTCGAGTACATCAGCGTTGTTAGCGAGGCCATGAAGCTAGCCACCGCCGACAAGGACGCACATGTTGGTGATCCTGAGTTCGTAGATGTGCCTCTCGAGCGGCTGGTCTCGGCAACCTATGGCACCGAGCTAGCCAACCGCATCAAGGCTGGCGAACGGACATCGGTCGAACGTATGCAAGGCGAACCGCCCGACACCACCCACGTAAGCGTCGTCGACTCCGAGGGCAACGCCATGACGATGACCCATTCGCTCGGTATGCCTAGCGGTGTGATTACTGATGGCTTGGGGTTCATGTACAACGGCTGCATGGGCGTGTTTGACCCACGCCCGGGAAGGGCCGGTTCGTTGAGCGCAGGTAAACGGCGCTTCAGTTCAATCTGCCCGACAATCGTGTTCGACGGTGGCGCTCTCCACACCGTGATCGGGGCTCCTGGTGGTACCCAGATTGCAATGGGGGTAACTCAGGCCCTGCTGAACCACATCGACTTCGACATGTCCATGCTTGAAGCTGTAGTGGCGCCACGGTTTTCTTCAACCAGCAACGCCATAGATGTCAGCAACCGCATTCCCCGCTCAATCACCAGTGCTCTCAGCGATCAGGGACACGACATCATCAGGTGGCCACAGAGCTATGCGTTCGCCTTGGTTCACGGAATTTCGGTCACAGACGACGGGCTAAGCGGAGCAGCCGACCCCGGCGGCGACGGTACGGTCATGTCATGTTGAGCATCGCTCGACAGGCACCAGAGACGAACAGGGGATAGAAGAGTGGATCTCAGCCGAGCAATGACGTGGGCCAAGACTCGACAGCACGGGGCCCTAATAACCATTCGCGGGGACGGACGACCACAGTCGTCCGATATCACCTACGCCATCGACGGCGGAGACTACTTGATATCGGTAACCGAGAGTCGAGCCAAGACGACCAACATGAGACGCGATCCCCGAACTGTCTTGCATCTAAGCGATCCGTCAGCGTGGAGTTACCTCTCTTTTGACGGAACGGTCGAGTTGTCGCCAGTGACGACTAGCCCGACCGATGCGACCAGCGACCAGTTGGTTGAATACTTCGAGACCGTCACCGGTTCGGCGCATCCGGATTGGGATGAATACCGTCAAGCGATGATCGACGAAGCAAGGCTGATTGCCCGCTTCAAGCCAAGCTCGGTTGTCGGCCAACTGAACTGATCCAACTCAGCGTCCGAATCTACGAATAGAGAGAGAACGACATGGACAGCAAACTTTGGGACGAGCGGTACGCGACTTCCGACTACATGTGGACAGTCACCGTCAATCAGTTCGTCGAACGTCATCTGGCCGACCTCCCAGCGGGCTCTGCGATCGACCTCGGCGCGGGAGAGGGCCGGAACGCGGTCTGGCTTGCGCAACGAGGCTGGAAGGTAACAGCGGTAGATTTCTCGTCGGTCGGTCTAGAAAAGGGCGCCAAACTTGCCGAACACCACGGTGTCGAGGTCGACTTCGTAGTGGCCGACGCCACCACGTATGAACCGGCCGACAAGGTCGACCTCGTGGTTCTCTCTTACCTCCAACTCGACGCAGACTCGCGGCAGACCATTCTCGAACACGCCGCCAGGTGGCTCCAACCCGGAGGCACCGTTTTTGTTATTGCCCATGACCAGACCAACGTCGAAAACGGCTATGGCGGCCCGCCGCTCGACAGTTGTTACGACCTCGACGAGTCGGTGGCTGCGCTTGCCGGCCTAAACATCGAACTTGCCGAAGTAGCCGACCGGGTGGTGACCAACGACGACGGGACTCACACCGCCCTCGACACCCTCATCATTGCGACCATGCCTCAACGTTCCGCTGAACTTGATGAATCTAGCTACACCTAATGTAGCCCAGACCATCAATTTCAGGCGGGCAAGATAAGCGTATGGTGGCGACACACAAAGCAAGGGTCGGTCATCGCTAGTTTCGTAATCCGTCGATTCGTGATCTTCATAGCCAGCCTCGTGCTGGCTTCGATGGCGGTGTTTTGGGTTCTTGCGGTTCTACCTGGCGACCCGGCCCAACGCATCCTCGGCACTCAAGCCACACCCGAGAGCATCGCAAAGCTGCAACACGAACTCGGACTCGACAGGCCGCTCACAACCCAATACCTCGACTGGGTGTCTGGAGCAGCGTCAGGCGACTTGGGTACCTCATATGTGACCGGAGATGAGATAACCCCTCAAATTCGGCAACGATTGAAGGTGACAATCCCGTTGGCGTTAGCCGGAATCACCTTGGCAGCCTTCGTGGCGATTCCCGCTGGCGTGTTCGCCGCCTCGCGGCACCGGCAGTTTGGCGATACGGCCGTGTCGATCTTGAGCCAACTCGGTATCTCAATTCCTGCGTTCTGGGCCGGGTTGTTACTTACCACCTACGTAGCCGTCAAATGGGGCCTGCTCCCGGCCGGAGGGTTTCCGGGCTGGGGCAGGTCGGTTCCTGATTCGATCCGGTCGTTGGTACTGCCCGCTGTGAGCCTCGCCGTTGTGCAAGGCGCAATTCTCACTCGTTACGTGAGGTCGGCTGTGTTGGCAATCATGCGCGAGGACTTCATCAGAACGGCCAGGGCCAAAGGCCTGACTCGTCGCGCTGCGCTGTGGCGCCACGGTCTACGCAACGCGGCAATACCGGTAGTCACAATCCTTGGTCTACAACTGGCCGCGCTCCTGGCGGGAACGGTTGTAATCGAGAACGTATTCGTTCTACCGGGCTTAGGCAGGATGCTGGTTCAGGCCATCGGCAACCGCGACCTGCTACTTGTTCAAAGCACAACGCTCGTCATCACCGCTGCCATTCTGGCCGTGAATCTCGTCGTCGACTTGGCTTACAACCTGATCGATCCAAGGCTCCGCACCCGATGAGCACGACACTCGCATTCGACCAAGAAGACCCCACCGACGCTCCTGTCACCAACATCCCACACGAGCGCCGCCAAATCGGTGCCAACCTGATCATCGGCGCCACAATCGTGACAACGATCGTGGCGACGGCGTTGCTGTCATTCGTGTGGACACCCTTTGACCCGACCGACATCGAGATCTCCGACCGACTACAGGGCGTTGGCTGGGGCGGTCATCTACTCGGCACAGACCATTTCGGTCGCGACGTCCTGAGCCAGTTGATGGTGGGCGCCCGCAACACCCTCTTCATCGGGATACTGGCCGTCGGCATCGCCCTAGTTGTTGGAGTTCCGCTCGGTGGGCTCGCCGCGGCGCGTCGAGGCTGGACCGAGGAGTCGGTCATGCGACTCTCCGACGTTATGTACGCATTCCCTGCGATCCTGCTAGCGATTCTTCTTTCGGCTGCTCGCGGACCTGGAACGTCTTCGGCCATGATCGCGATCGGCGTTGCCTACATACCCATCGTGGCCAGGGTTACTCGCGGTGCCGCACTGACGGTGTTTCAGACCGACTACGTCACCGCGGCCCACAGTTACGGGCGAGGCAAAACCTACGTGTTCGTGCGCCACGTGCTTCCAAACATCTCGTCGGTTCTAATCGTGCAGGCAACGGTCCTGTTTGCCCTCGCGATTCTGGCCGAAGCAGCACTGTCATATCTTGGCCTCGGAGCACAGCCGCCAACCCCGTCGTGGGGTCGCAGCCTGTTCGAGGCTCAAACCTTCTTTCGGTTACGGCCGGCTTTGGCCTTCTTCCCAGGCTTGGCCATCGCCATATCGGTGATCGGCATCAATCTCTTGGGCGACGGCATCCGCGACTACCTAGATCCGAAGCTGGCGGAGAAGAGCTGAGTGGACACCGCCGAACCAGTTCTCCAAGTCACAGATCTGTCGGTCTCTGTTGGTTCGACACCAGCGCTGTCCAACGTTTCGTTCATCATCTCACCGGGCACACGGGTCGGGCTAATCGGCGAGTCCGGAAGTGGCAAGACACTGACGGCGCTGTCGATAATGGGACTGCTACCCGACGGTCTGTTTGCATCTGGCAGCGTCGTGCACGACAACCGCGAGCTACTCGACATGACCGAGGATCAGCTTTGCGAGATCCGCGGCGACCGCATCACCATGGTGTTCCAGGAACCAATGACTGCGCTCAATCCGGTAATGCGCATCGGCGATCAGGTGGCCGAAGTTCTTCGAATCCATCGATCACTATCACGCGCCGAGGCCTCGGACCGAGCACTTGAACTGCTAGCCCAGGTGCGATTGCGCGACCCCAAGTCTCGGATGAAGGCATACCCGCACCAGCTCTCTGGCGGACAACGACAACGAGTCGTGATCGCCATCGCTTTGGCTTGTGACCCTGCGCTCATAATCGCCGACGAACCAACCACGGCTCTCGATGTCACGGTCCAGGCCCAGATTCTGACGTTGCTACGCGACCTAGTCGAAGATCACAACTCCTCGTTGTTGCTCATCACCCACGATTTGGCCGTCGTGGCCAACGTGTGCGAGGAAGTTCTGGTCATGTATGGGGGTCGCATCATCGAGTCCGGAGCGACAACACAGGTATTCGGCGATCCTCACCACCCGTACACCAGCGGATTGCTGGCCGCGGTACCCGAAATCGAAGCAGGTCGCGAGCGACGCGCTCGACTCGACACCATTCGTGGGTCTGTGCCGGGGCTAGGCCAATTCCCCAGCGGATGTGTGTTTCGCAATCGCTGCGAACGAGCAACCGACAAGTGCCTAGATGAACCCAGCCTCGTGTCCGTCGTTGACTCCGCCCAAGTTGCATCCACAAGAATGGTTGCTTGTTTCCATCCGATTCAGCCCCAATCCACCGACTCGAGCCCGAGGTGAATAGTCCGATTCTCGAAGCGCGTGGCGTGAGTCGAAGCTTCAGACTCCCGCGAATCAGCCTCACCGGAAAGCGGCCTGAGATCCAGGCGTTGCTCGACGTCGACATCGTCGTCAACGAGGGCGAAACCCTGGGTATCGTCGGCGAATCTGGGTCGGGAAAGACAACCTTGGCCCACCTGCTCATGGGGCTCGATCAACCTACTAGCGGCCAGATTCTCTACAGAGGCAACGACGTCGCGACGATGTCGAAGGCCGACCTGCGCAAGCTGCGGGCCTCGATGCAGATCATCTTCCAAGACCCCAACGCCTCGCTAGATCCCCGCCTCAAAGTCGGGACCATCATCACCGAGCCATTGCGTTCGTTGAAGATCAACACTGACCATCAAACACGGTTGGCCGAGCTGCTCGATGCCGTTGGTCTGGCCACGGGCGCAAAGAACCGATATCCGCACGAGTTCTCTGGTGGACAACGCCAACGCATCGCCATTGCCAGAGCCCTTGCACCCAACCCCAAGGTTCTTGTCGCCGACGAACCTGTGAGTGCTCTCGATGTGTCGGTTAGGGCCAAAACACTCAACCTGCTTCAAGACCTCAAGGAACAATTCGACCTGACAATGGTGATGATCTCCCACGACCTCTCGGTAATGCACCACGTGTGCGATCGGGTCGCGGTCATGTACTCGGGTCGCATCGTCGAAACTGGGCCCGTCGAAGAACTGTTTGCTGCCCCAGAGCACCCGTACACCCGCACATTGCTTTCGGCGATTCCACGACTCCGTGGCGGTTCGTTGCTTGTCGATGAGTCGACCGACGACGTCGAAGGTGCCTCAGGTGAGCGGTTGTCCGGCTGCTCGTTTACCTCTCGCTGTCCGTTGGTGCACGACACCTGTTACACACAAGACCCAAAACTGCTGTCCATCGGCGGCGACGGCCAACGCACTGTCGCCTGTCATGTCGCCAACCACTAGACGAACCGAAGACAGCACACCTATGGTTGGGTTTGAACTTGAGAACCGGAGCTCAGGATGTGACTTCACTTCCGTCGCCGGTGCTCGGGACGTCCCTGGAGGGAAGTACATGAAGCTCATCCGTCTTTTGGCCGTTCTGCTGGCCTTCACCCTTATTGCCGCAGCCTGCGGCGACGATGGTGACGACACCAGCTCCAACGACATCAGCACAGTAACCACCGCAGCACCTGCCGACGATCCACCCGCAACTACCGGAGCTGAAGCCGACGACACAGAGCCACCCGCCGAAACCACCACGGTTCCGCCACCCCCTGAAGAATCGGCGGAGTCGGCGATCACCATTGGTCTCCAACTAGAACCAACCACGCTTGACCCAACAATGAGCCCCGAAGGCCCGATCCAGACAGTCGAGTTGTACAACATCATTGAGCCGATGGTGAAGATCGACGCCGACGGACAACTCGTTCCGCTTCTAGCCGAATCGTGGGAAGTCTCCGACGACGGCCTCAGCTACGTATTCAACTTGCGCGAAGGTGTGACGTTCCACGACGGGGCCGACTTCACCGCCGAAGACGTTGTGTACTCGATCGACCGTTCCCGCGACCAGGATGGCGAGCACCCGTTCAAACTTCAGCTCGAATCGGTCGAGTCGGTGACCGCGATCGACGACTTCACAGTCGAGATCGTGTTGACGGAGTTCAGCGCCAACTTCTTGTTTTTCATGGCCCAAAGCGTTGGCATGATCTTCGACGAGTCCGACGCTGCCGACCTTGCTGAAGCGCCGGTTGGCACTGGGCCATTCACGTTCACTGAGTGGGTCCGCGGCGATCGCATCACCGTGAACGCCAACGAAAACTACTGGGGCGACGCGGCGTTACTCACCGAGATCACCTACCGCTACATCGAAGACCCCAACGCACTAAACAACGCAATGCTGGCTGGCGACATCCAAGTCATTGCTGGTGTGTCGGCACCAGAGCTTCTTGACGTGTTTGCATCCGACGACGCGTTCACAGTCTCGGTCGGAACTACCAACGGCGAAGTCACCATGGCTCTCGACAACCTCGGCGACGAGTTGTCCGATGTTCGGGTCCGCCAGGCACTCAGTTACGCGATCGACCGCCAAGAAATCATCGACGGTGCCTACTTTGGTTACGGAAGCCTCACCGGTTCGTTCTCGGTACCAACCGATCCGTACTACGTCGATTTGACCAGCCGGTACCCCTTCGACCCAGACCGGGCCCGCGCGCTGCTGACCGAAGCTGGCTTCGATGGCGACCTCACCCTCACGATGAAACTCCCGCCGCCCTCCTATGCCCGTCGCTCTGGTGAGATCATCCAGTCGCAACTCGCCGATGTTGGCGTAACCCTCGAGATCGAAAACGTCGAGTGGGGCGTGTGGCTAGAAGACGTATTCAACGGAGTCGATGGTGTTCGTAACTACGACACGTCGATCGTGGCCCACGTCGAGGCTCGCGACATCATCCAGTACGGCAACCCCGAGTATTACTTCGGGTACGACAACGCCGATGTGCAAGCCAACCTTGCGGCCGCCGATGCCGAGCCAGACGACGATGCTCGTTATGCCTTGCTGGCCGAGGTTCAAACACAAATAACCGAAGACGCGGCCAGCATCTGGTTGTTTGTTCTTCCTCAGCTGTCGGTCACCGACGCCGGCATCGAGGGTTACATCGCCAACTCGACGAGCCAGGCTCTCGACATGAGCCAGGTTGCGTTCAACCCTTGATAAGTACCGGTAGCTAGCTTATGAATCACAATCTCAGTTTCGATCACGATCGTGTTGTCGAGTTCACTCAAGAACTCGTCCGCATCGAGAGCGTCAATCGACCCGAAGATGGGCTAAGCGAGGCTCCCGTTGCCGACGCGGTCGCGGCCGAGATGCGGTCGTTTGGGTGGGACCCTGTTCTCGAACAGGTGGCGCCGGGGCGACCAAACGTCATCTGCATCGTCGACGGAGGGTTACCCGGCCCGACACTCATGTTTGAGGGCCACTCCGACGTGGTCACGGCCGGCGATAAATCCCAGTGGACGCTTGACCCCTTTGGCGCCCAGATAGTGGATGGTCGGCTTTACGGACGAGGTTCGGCCGACATGAAGTCTGGCGTCGCCGCGATGATCTACGCGACCAGAGCTGTGCAACTAGCCGGACCGTTTCCTGGCCGCATTTTGATCGGGGTGTTGTGCGACGAAGAAGAAATGATGATCGGTGTCAAACACTTTGTTGCGTCTGGCCACTGCGTTGGCATCGACGGCGCCATATCAGCCGAACCTGAAGCTGGCGAAATCTGCGCTGTCTCCAAAGGCGCCATTCGGCTGCGAGTTGATGCTCACGGCAAAATGGCCCACGGCGCCATGCCACACAAGGGCGCAAACCCTGTGAACGCGCTGGGTCTAGCCACTGCGGCCCTTGCCGAGTTGCAACAACGGCTCCAGACCGAACTCGGGCCATACGAATACCTTGGCCACACCTTTGTAACGCCTACATTCTTGAGTGGTGGCTCGATCGATCAGCTGAACGTGATTCCAGCTGATGCCGTCTTGGGAGTCGACATTCGCACGACGCCTGCCGTGGAACACGAATCATTGCTGCTCGACGTTCGTACCTTGTTGGCCGACATCGCAGCCTCGACCGGTGTAAAGCTCGAGCTCACCGTCATCGATGACCGTCCACCCGCGAACACCCCGCAAAGCTCGAAGGTGGCCCAAGCCCTCGTCGTGGGGCACGAGACCGTTACCGGCGAGCCGGCAGTGTTTGGCGGGGTTCCCGGCACCACCGATGGAACCATCCTGTGGCGAGATGGCGGCATCGATAGCGTGGTTTATGGCCCTGGCGGCAAGTGGATCGCCCACCAGGTTGACGAGTACGTCGAAGTAGCCGAGATCATTCAAGCCACCGAAGTGTTCGCCCACGCGGCACTGGCATTCCTGACCAACGATTAGGTCGACGCTGGTTCGCGCCGCCGGGTTACAGGGCGCGCCGATCGACAGGCCACCCCGGCCTGGCGTCTATCCCAGTGGCGCTGGTGACCGCGTTATGGATCGCATTGGCGACAGCGGTTGCAGCCATGTCGGCAACCAAGTCAGCCGCTGCCTCGGCGGTGCCAGTGGCGATCGTAAACATGGCATCGCCATCCATGTTGGTGTGAGCTGGAGAAACGGTACGGGTTATTCCGCCGTGGGCCAGGTCGGCGACTCGGCACGCTTCTGCTTTGGACAGTTTCGCGTTGGTGACTACAACTCCGATCACGGTGTTGGTTGTTGGCCCGTCGCTCATCGCTCCCCATTCGGCGTCTCCAACCGGCTCGCCGTTGGCGTCGAACAGTTCAGAAGGCGACGCGGCCGGATACCGAGGAAACTCGACCGGCGCGCGACAACCAGCGAGTAGCTCGGAGTCGCGGTAGATGCTTCCGAAGGCATTCACGGCCATCAACGCGCCAACAGTGATGTCGCCCTCAGAGCAAATGGCCCAGCCCTGACCGCCCTTAGACCCCCAGTCGCGGCCGCCTTCCTTGCCGACTGTGCAGCCAGTACCGACTCCGACTGATCCTTCGGCCGGATCTTGGTTGGACGCGGCCTCGCACGCGTTCCACCCGTCTTCGGGGCCAATGCGGCGCTCCGCGGGAGAATGGACATCCATTACGACAGCCGCTCCGACTATCGGGAATCGGCCACCTGGAAGCGATAGGCCGATGTCGTTTGCCGCGCACCAATCGGCCACGCCGCCAGCAGCGCTAAGACCAAACAGCGACGATCCGCAAAGCGCGACGGCATGGATTGACGAACTCGGAGATCCCGCGGAAAGAACAGCTGCCTCGCGAGTGCCGGGTGCTCCACCGCGGACAGCGAAACCGCCGATCGAACCAGGCGGAGCCAGAACCACGGTGCATCCGGTTGCGTTGTCTACGTCGGTAGAGACGCCAACACGCACATTTTCGATGCCAAGCGCCATGCGACGCCTCCTATCTTGTGATGGTCATAGCGGTGGAGTGAAACGACCGTCGACGGCCAGCCAACCGCCGTCGACGAACAAGATCGTGCCAGTGACGAACGAGGAGGCATCGGACCCAAGATAGACCACGGCACCAGTTTGTTCCGATGGCATCGACCACCGGCCAAGGGCACTTATATCGGCATAAGCCTGGTACCACTCAGGGTCGGCCTTGATCTGTTCTGTGAGCGGAGTTTCAACCACTCCAGGGCCAACGGCATTGACCCTCACACCATGGGGACCAAGCTCTGCGGCCAATGTCTTGACCAGCGCCAGCGTTCCGGCTTTGGTCGCGGCGTAGACGCCTTGGCCAGGTTCGACAACCTGAGACCTAACCGAACTCATCATGATGATGGAACCCTGACCAGCCTTGGCCATCACGCGGCCAGCAGCCTTCATCGCGTTGAAGCTGCCACCCAAATTGAGGTCGACGACGCGTGAGAACTCTTCTTCTGACATGTCGAGTAGTCGTTTGCGAACGTTGATCGAAGGGGTGCACAACATGATGTCGACGACGCCAGCGGCTTCCATCAGCACCTCCAACGAGGCCACATCTGTAACGTCGACCTGGGCCCCAGTGGCCTTTCCTCCCTCGACAACGATGGCTTCAGCAACACCTTCGGCGGTGTCACCGTTGAGGTCTGCACACACAACATCGGCACCGTGAGCGGCGAGTGCTCGGGCCGATGCTTCACCGATGCCTGACGCCGCGCCGATGACTATCGCCTTCTTCGTACTGAGGTCGAATAGCTCGCGGTATTGCTTGAGACTGGGCATCGGCTAACTATAGAGCTATTGATTCCGCCGCCAATAGGGTCAGGTGACCGTGATGCCAGAGCTTGAACCAATCCCGATCGATGACATCGAGGCGGCCCGATCCCGAATCGAGCCGTGGGCTATCCGCACTCCGTTGGTGCGTCTAAACACCGACAACGCGCCAGCCGAGATCTACCTAAAGCTCGAGAACTTGCAACCCATCGGCTCGTTCAAGATCCGTGGGGCTGCCAACGCCATGGCCTTGGCCCCTCCCGAAGCACTGGCCAACGGTGTGTACACCGCTAGCGCGGGAAACATGGCTCAAGGCGTCGGTTGGTTAGCTGAACGACTCGGAATCGACTTCTCAGTTGTTGTTCCTGATCATGCACCACAGACCAAGCTGACCGCCATCGAGCGACTTGGTGGCACCATCATCAAGGTGCCGTTCGACCGCTGGTGGGAGGTCATCACGACACACCACTACGAAGGCCTCGACGGTTTGTTCATTCATCCCGTCAGCGATCCAGCAGTCATTGCCGGCAACGGGACGATCGGTCTGGAAGTCCTGGAGGATCTGCCCGACGTCGACACCATCGTTGTTCCCTACGGTGGTGGAGGCCTCAGTTCTGGCATCGCCTCGGCCGTTCGCGCTAGTCGCCCCGATGTGAGCGTGCTGGCCGTCGAGGTCGAAACGGCAGCGCCTCTCGCCGCCGCTCTCGACGCCGGAAAACCAGTCGACGTCGAGTACACGGCCAGCTGGGTCGACGGCATCGGCTCGGGTCGGGTGCTCGACGAGATGTGGCCGTTGGTCAGCTCGGTCCTCTCCGGATCGTTGGTGATCTCGCTCGATGAAGCCGCCGCGGCGGTGCGCCACCTGTTGGCCAGAAACCGGGTAGTGGTCGAGGGTGCCGGTGCCGCCAGCGTGGCTGCGGCCATGAAGGGATTGGCCGGAACCGGCAAGGTGGTTTGCGTTGTTTCGGGCGGCAACATCGACCTCGTCAAGTTGGGCGCAATTCTCAGCGACGAGGCTGCCAAGGCCTCGACCGCTCGCTCAGGGGGTTAATCGCTCGAGGCCGCGGCGGCTCGGGTGGGTGGCGGTCACGCTAAGGATCAGGCTCCACTCACACGCAACCGCGGTTGCGCCAAAACCACTCGAAGTAGCTGCCAGCTCATTGTTCACCACAGATCGTGCTCCACCACAGATTGTGAGGCCGTGCTTGTCGCGAGATCGTGCTTGCCCAAAGAGTCAGTCCAGATGTCGTCGGCTAGATGGCATGTTCTAGCTGTCGAGCTCTCCGGGGCTTCGCTCGACAGCCTACCGAAGCGGTGTGACATCTGATCTCGACAGCTGATAGTCACGCGAAGTGAGATCTCTGACGGATTCGGCCGCCAACGGTGCGATCCGTGCAACCGCAGATGGATCGAGGACCAACACCGAGGCAGCGAGCCGTGGCTAGATACCACTCATCGTTGCTGGTTACCGCCGTACGACGCCGGGAAGAACGCGCCGATCTCGGCCCATCCCTTTTCGTTCAGGTCAAGCGTCAATGCTTCCTCGACCGGAGCAAAATGGGCAAGGCGCCGTGGGCCGATAATCGGCGCGGTTATGGCCGGATGCCGACACAGCCAAGCTAGGGCCAGACCGCCAGGGCTGACTCGGTAATCGGCGGCTGCCTCACACAACCGATCGATGGCTGCCAGAGTCGATGCAGTCAGGTATGACTCATAGGGTTCGGGCCGCAGAGTCATTCGTGACCCTGTTGGGTAGGTCTCAGAACTCCGATACTTACCCGTAAGCCAGCCTCCGAATAGGGGGCTGAAAGGTGTGTAGCCCAGGCCACGATCGCTGCACAGAGCCACTCGCTCAGCCTGCTCGTGTTGCTCGATTAAGTTGAACGAGTCTTGGACCCACCCGAACGAGTGCAGTCCTTCGGCTGCTGCAAAATCGAGCGCGGACTCCACGACCCCAACAGAGTGGTTCGAAATGCCGATGTGGCGCACCTTGCCGCTGGCCACAACTTCGTCGAACGCGCCGACCGTCTCGGCCATTGGTGCTAATGGGTCGGGTTCATGGGCAAGGTACATGTCGAGATGGTCGACTCCTAGCCGCCCGAGGCTCTCGTCGATCTGACGCAGCACATGTCTGTGGGAAAGTCCGGCCCGCTCATGTTGGGGGCCAACTGGGTTACCAACCTTTGAGCTGATCAGCACGCGATCGCGAACAGCCGGACCTTTAGATTTGAGCCACCGTCCGAGGGCCATCTCACTTCGACCTCCACCATAGGCATCGGCGGTGTCGAAGAAGTTCAGACCCAGATCAAGAGCCTTGTCAAGCAACGCGAACGCTTCGCTCTCGGATTCACCCTGACCGAAGAACTCAGGCGACGAACCAATCCCACCGAAGTTCCCGCAACCCATACCGAAGGCTGAGACTTCGAGAACTGTGCTCCCAAGCCGTCGAAACTCCATCATGGATTACCGCGTGACCTGAAGCGTCACCTGGTTGGCTCCAGCGCTCATGGCCGCTCTAAGCAACGAATCGATAGCGGCCAATACGACCTCGTCGTCGCCGCTGACCTTGGTGCCGAACGGTCCGATCTCAACAGAGCCACCCGCGGCAACGGCCGCGTCGATGGCAGCTTGCACGTGAGGGCCTAATGTTCCGTCGGTAAAGGGCTCGACGGTGAACTCTGCGCTTATGGTCATTGCGCTCTACTGAGTTGACAAGCCGACCAAGAGCACCGCGAAGTTCGGCTGGTCTCACATAGGCAACGATCTGACTTTTCCAAACAACGGGGAAGCCACCTGGCCGAGTGAAGCGCTCATGAATCATCGCTGCGCCGCACGATTCGACAACCGACCTGAGCGATTGCAGAAACTCTTCACTGCGCTCAGGCATCGCAACACCGCGTATTGATTCGGCTTCGATTCGGGTCCCTCTATCCTCGGGGAGCCAGGCGAGTCACATCGAGCGGCCAGCAAGGCCCAGAATCAAAGCAGGCCTAGGGACGCAGATCGCTTTCGAAGGTCTCGACCACTTCGGTGGGAGTCTCAAGCCCCGCAAGGTTGAACCCTGGAGCACCAGCCTCCACAAGAGACACATAACCGATCTCGGTATAGACGTAGCCGATTATGGTCTTGCCGCTTGTCGTTGCGAAGACGGGTATAGGAGCCTCAAGTTCGTCGGGGAGCCCACCCGGCTCAACGCTCAAGAGTAGCTCCGGCCGGAACTCCTCTGGGTAGACATCTTCCTTAAAGGAGTACCCAGCCACGCCGTTGGATTCCCGCGACGCAATCGGCACCATGTCGGGCACTTTCTCGAGAATCATTTGGCCAGAATCATCGATGTAGTCCGGGATCTCAGACTGTGACTGATCACGAATATTGAATGAAACTGCAGCAGCAGAGACAACGGCTGTGGCACTAAGGAAGACAATGGCTACAAGCGCCACTTGTGTCTTTGCGTTACGCATTTCAAGGCCCTTTCTAGAAGTTGTGCCCGGGAGACCAAGAGGTCTTCAGCGCGTAGTAGGTCGACTTGTACGTGTACAGATAGCTCCTACTTGTGTACCCGCCCGAAGACGAGGTAGTGCAAGATCTGCTTTTGGTTACCGAGTACAACCCTGCCGGGCTGTAGTAGGTGCTCGACTGGCCCGCATAGGCGCCGTTTCTATAGCAGCGAACCTTTACCCCCATCGCACCAGCCGGCAAGCCATGTGGTGGCGCTGCAAGTCCGGTAGCCATCGCAACCCGAGTATGTCTAATCTGCGGATATCCAACTGTGCCGTTCGATGCCCCATTCGCCATTACGTATACATCCCCGACGTTTCCGCCGGTCAACGAATCCGCCGCTGCGGGTGGCGCTGCAATCCCAACCACGAGCAACACCAACGCAGCCAATAGCAATAGTCTTCGAGACATATTTTACCCCACTGTTTCCACTGTTTCCACTGTTTCCAGTAGTCCGATTACGGAACACTATACCGTCCCCGACGGGCCGATGTCGAGCACGCGACTCTGGGCCTCGTGGTCTTCACAACTATTGCGTCCGCCAGTTCACGAGGACGCTGGCCACAAACCAACCGATGGGCTCGCGTTTTGTGTGCGCGGCGTCGATGACCGAGGGACGGTAGGACGCTTCCTTGTCAAGCCGCTATTGCAAGGAGCGTAGATCTTCTTGTTTTCGTCTTTCCACATGCGTCGTTGGTCGGGTTGTAGACGAGTGAAGCGCAATCAAGTTCGCTCATGGTGTCGACCTTAGTTGCCCCTAAGCCGTCGAAACTCCATCATGGATTACCGCGTGACCTGAAGCGTCACCCGGTTGGCCCCGGTGCTCATGGCCGCTCTAAGCAACGAATCGATAGCGGCCAATACGACCTCGTCGTCGCCGCTGACCTTGGTGCCGAACGGTCCGATCTCAACAGAGCCACCCGCAGCAACGGCTGCGTCGATGGCAGCTTGCACGTGAGGACCCAGTGTTCCGTCGGTAAAGGGCTCGACGGTGAACTCTGCGCTTATGGCCATTGCGCTCTACTCCTTCTCGGCTTGAATCGCGTTCAGATACGTATAGAGGGTCACTCGACTAACGCCCATACGACTCGCAACGTCGTCGACTGCGCCCCGTAGCAAAAACGCACCCTGCTCGTCGAGGCGCCTGGCCGCTATCTGTTTGTCGTTGCGGTCCATGACCGCGAGCTCGCACCCAATCTCGCGCTCGACCGAGTTGAGAAGCCGGCCAAGAGCACCGTGAAGTTCGGCTGGTCTCACATAGGCGACGGTCTGGCCTTCCCAGACAACTGGGAAGTCTCCTGGCCGAGTGGAGCGCTCATGAATTATTGCTGCGCCGCACGATTCGACAACCGACTTGAGCGATTGCAGAAACTCTTCACTGCGCTCAGTCATTGCAACTTCGCGTATTGATTCGGCTTGAATGAATTGACTCCATCTAGTCGTCGAGAACGCCGGCCATCATCAGACCGATCGACTCGCGTTTTGCGTCTGCGGCGTCGACGATCGCAACAATCCGACCTTCGAACATCACCGCGATCCTGTCGGCGAGGCCAAGAACCTCGTCTAAGTCCTCAGAGATGAGCAACGTGCCCGCGCCCTCGCTACGTTGTTCGATCAGGCGTCGGTGAATGTACTCAGCCGACCCAATATCGACACCGCGAGTTGGTTGACAGGCCAGAAGAATGCCAGGTTTCACGCCTAGCTCCCTCGCCATGATCACCTTCTGAATGTTTCCACCGGAGAGGCTCGAGGTTGGCGTGTCGACGGTGGGGGTCTTGACGCCGTATTCGTTGACCTTGTCCTCGCTGTGCTTACGAATGGCAGCGTCTGAAAACAGGCCGCGTTTGGCGAACTCAGATGACCCATGATTAACCAGAACAAGGTTCTCGCTAACCGTAAACTCCCCGATCGCACCGTCTCGCATACGTTCCTCAGGTACGTAGGCAAGGCCGGCTTCGCGCCGGCTAGCCGTTGTGGCTCGCGTAACGTCGGTCTCGTCGATGTGGATAGTGCCTGCGTCGACTGGTCGCAACCCGGCAATGGCTTCGGCAAGTTCTCGTTGACCATTGCCTGACACACCGGCTACACCAAGAATCTCGCCGGCATGGACTTCGACCGAGAGATTGTCGACAGACACGGTGCCGCGATCGCCGGTGATAGACAAGTCGCGGATCGACAACCTTGGTCGACCGGGCTCGAGCTCGGGTTTGTGTGGCGTCAGCAGAACTTCACGTCCGACCATCATCTCGGCCAGCGACTCGCGAGTCGATTCGGCTGGAGTTGTCGAACCCACGACTCGCCCGTTGCGAAGCACAGTTATTCGGTCGCTAAGCGACATAACTTCATGAAGCTTGTGCGAGATGAATATGAGCCCACGTCCGTCGTCGACCATATGGCGCAAGATCACGAACAGATCATCGACCTCTTGGGGAGTAAGCACGGCCGTCGGCTCATCGAGGACAAGGAGTTCGGCGTCGCGGTACAACGCCTTCAAGATCTCGACTCGTTGACGTTCGCCGACCGATAGCCGCCAAACTTCGGTGGAGGGGTCTACGGCTAGACCGTGATCCTCAGACAACTCGTGAATTCGCTTCGACACTACGTCGAGATCGGTGAACGGGCGTCTTCCTGAGCGCAACCCAAGAGCCACGTTCTCGGCAACGGTGAGGGGCTGCACGAGCATGAAGTGCTGATGCACCATGCCGATTCGGGCGTCGATGGCGTCTGCTGGTGAGCTGATACTGATCGGCTCACCCCGAAGAAGAACCTCGCCCTCGTCGGCAGGGGTTAGGCCGAACAGAATCTTCATGAGGGTGCTCTTACCAGCACCATTCTCGCCAAGAAGAGTATGAACCTCACCGTATTCAACATCGAAGGTGACGTCTTCGTTGGCGATGACGCCCGGGTACCGCTTGGTGATTCCGCGCATCTCGACCAGCTTTTGAGACTCAGAACTCATGGTTTGATTCAGCCTCCCAGGACTGGACTAGAACGTTGAGGTGGCGGACCGCACAAATGGCGGCCCGCCACCTCAACAGTTCTCAGCTAACTAAGGCTGGATGCTTAGAACCCAGTATCGATCGACCCATCCTTGATGCCCTCAATCGCTGCCTCAGCGGCGTCACGAACCTCGGACGGAAGGTCGAATCCGTCGTTAAATTCAATAACCAAGCCCCCGTTCTCAAGAGTGAGTTCGAACGCCTGACCCCCGACGGTGCCGGCGGCTCGCAGGTCGAGCATCTCTTCGAGCACAACTTCCCAGTGGTAGACCTGAGAGGCCACAACAAGGTCGGGCGAAAGCGACGTCTGATTGGCTTGGGTGGCCAACCACGGAATGTCGTTTTCAGTTGCAACCGACACCGCGCCGACAACCATTTGGGCCGTACCAGTCAACACGTCGACACCATTAGTGAGGTGAGCCTGTGCGGCTTCTGAAGCTAGAGCCACATCGCCGAACGAACCGGTATAGGTGATGTTGACCGAGGACGCTCCCGAAGCAAGCGCTCCAGCCTCGAATCCGCCGATGTAGGTAACAGCGTCGCCGGCCTCGATTGGACCGACTACGCCGATGACTCCGCTTTCGCTGATTCCGGCGGCAAGGACGCCATTGACGTAGCCGCCTTCGTCGGCGGCCGGGTTGTAGGCGAATACGTTGTCGAGGCCCTGGGTATCAGCCGAGGTTCCCCAAATAAAGGTGGTCTCTGGGAAGTCTGGAGCGATCTCGGCGAGTGAGGCTCCGTACTGTGTGCCATGGGCAATCACGATGTCGACACCGTCTTCGGCATAACCACGGATGGCCAAAGCCGCGTCTTCAACAATGAAGGTGCCATCGGTGACTTCAAGCTCGAATGGACGGTCAAGAGCGTTGATCGCATCGACCATGCTCTGGGTGAACGCCAAATCGTCGCTGGCACTGGGCGCCACAAGGGCGATACGAAGAGCGCCATCTTCACCGCTGCCTTCGGTATCACTGTCGCCGCAAGCTGCTGCAACCATGACAAAAGCCAATAGGGCGAGCAGTAGCTTTACTGCTGGTCTTTTGGATCTATTCATTTCTACTTCCTCCTGATGTGGGTGTTAACCGTAGATCTAGTTTCTAGAGAATGGTTTAGAGAGAGCCGCTGGGGCGCTACCGCGTCTAGCAAGAAAGGCAAGGGCAACAATGGTGATAACGGCTGGGGCCATGTTGGCTAGAACCGAGCCGCTAACGGGAATGATGTTAAGTGCTTTCCACTGCAAAACGGTGGCGTTCACCGTGCCGTACAAGAGAGCACCTAGCATTACACCAGCAGGGCGCCATGAACCAAAATAGACAAGGGCTACGGCGATAAAGCCGAGGCCTTGGGTGAGGTTTGGCTGAAAAATGCCAAGCCCAAGCACCAGGGCACCACCAGCAAGCCCAGCCATAGCATTGCCGATGAGAATGGCTGCGTAGCGGGTGCGCTCAACCGAAACCCCGAGACTGTCGGCCGCGTGAGGGTTCTCGCCAACCGCCCGAACGTTTAGACCAAAAGTGGTCTTGGCTAACAACCACGCCGTGAGCGGAACAAAAACGAACGCCGAATAGGTCAAGAGGTTGTGTTGGAACAACGCCTGACCGACCCTTGGAATATCTGAGAGCAAGGGAATGTCGACCGATGGCAGCTGCTTGATTGGTTTGGGCGTACCTACGAGTTCTCGAAACAGCAGGTCGCTCAACCCGAGTCCCAAAATAAAGATGCCTATGCCGCTGATGCCTTGGGTTGCTTCAAACTCAATAGTGATTACGGCATAGACCAAACCCATCACCAAGCCAGTACCTATGGCTGCCAAGCTGCCGAACCAGAGGTTTCCGGTCTTGAGAACCGTGTAGTAGGCAAAGAATGCGCTTAGCTGCATGACCCCATCGACGCCAAGATTGAGCACACCACTCTTTTGACCGATGGTCTCACCAAGACCAGCCAGAAGGTATGGCGTTGCCAGCCGGACACCAGATGCAATCGTGGCTACCAACACCGAGGCAGTAAAGAAGTCGCTCATCGGACCACGCCGTCGCTGGAGTCCAGCGGATCATCGAGCGATCCGGGCGCGACGTCGGCTAACGGTCCCGGGTCATCAGGGGGCTCTTCGGACTTGGCGACGCGATCGGCGATGAGCCCCTCGATGTAGCCCCGTAGTTTCGCGCTGCTGATAACAAACAGAACAACGATCCCGTTAATGGTTACCGCCAACGATGCTGGCACTTGAAGGGCGCGTTGAAGCTGCACTGCGCCAGTCAACAAGGAACCAAACAAGAAAGCTGATGGAATGGTCCAAAGCGGATGAAGGCCGCCAAATAAGGCCGCAACAATCCCATTGAACCCGGCGCTTCCTGTGAACCCGGCCGCCGAACCATCGGTGACCATTCGTTGGCCCTCGCTACCGAACACGAGAATTGAACCAGCGAGCCCGCCAAACGAACCCGAGATTGCAAGGGCATATGTGATGTGGCGCTTTACGTTGATTCCGGCTGCCTTGGCCGCATCGGCGTTATGGCCAACAGCCCGAAGCCTGAAACCCAAGGGGGTCTTCCAGAGCAACACGAACGCGCCAACAGCCGCGAGCACAGCTACGGGTACTCCTAGGTGCAGCCGCGTTCCACCAATCAGAGTTGGAAGGGCGGAATTGTCAGATAGTCGTTCCGTCTGCGGGATGAAGGTCCCTGCCGAGGTTTGGAGCGGATCGATGAGAGGGCCCGCCAGCAAATAGTTCATGAACTGAACCATGATCAGGTTGAGCATGATGGTGCTGAGGATCTCGTTAACGTGTGCGTGCGCCTTGAGAAGGCCAGGAATCGCTCCGGCCAGGAATCCCCCCACGGCGCCTGTAGCCAGAACTAGCGGCACAAGCAAAATGGCCGGCAAGTCGGGAGCGTTTAGAGCCAAGACAGTAGAGAGCAGAGCCCCAGCAATGATCTGGCTTTCTCCGCCGATGTTGATTACTCGGGCCCGAAAGGCAATGCTGATTCCGGCACCAACGAGGATTAGTGGAGTTGCCCGAACCGCGGTTGTGGCGATGCGTTCGCCACTGCCAAATGCGCCATCGAACATCGCCTGAAGGCCCTCGAAAGGGTTCGCGCCGAGAGCAACCAGCATGATTGCACCGAAGAAGAAGGCCGTAACGGCCGCTAGAAGGGGGACCGAGGCCCCGACCAGCTTCTGTAGCATCCGCAATCCCCAGATCTGTTCCGGCCCTATGGGTGGCTGGCGACTAACGCGAGCTGTACTTGAACCGGAACCGCTAGATACTGTCACATCCTGCGTCGCTCGTCGCTGCCATCGCCTTTACAGGTTGTTCAGCCAAGCTGGCTCATTCGCGCTCTGCAATGCAGCTAGATTGGCCACCTGTGCGTTTACAAATTGTAAACCCTGCAGAAGTCCCTAACCAACGAACCGGGACGCGACCAGGCCACGATCTTGCCACGAGCACTCAGGTTGGGTGCCGCCCCTCGCCGGCCTCCAGAATCGCCGATCACGAGTGGCCCTTGAAGCGCGCTGCGCTAGTTCAGGGACTGACGAAAGCGTCGTAGATCAACTGCCGGATCCGATCGCCGTCTGCCCACTCGATCACCCGGGCCGTCGGCGGGTCGGGATCGCGTTTAGGTCGCTGATCGACGAGCGTCATGCCTCGCGCCGCTCCCGCCGACAGGACCACTTCGACTGGTCGCTCGACACCAGCGAGTAGTCCAGGGTGGGTCACATTGATGACGGCAAGAGCGTCGTGCACAGCGGCGCCGGCCAGCGTTGTCATCGAGCGCTGGCGGCTCTCGTAGTAGTCGAGGAGGTCTGCGAAAACCGTCAGATCGCCGGCTGAGATGTCGGTCCGCAATTGATCGATCCATGGACGATCAAGCAGGACAGTGTGGGTGACGTTCAAGCCGAGCATCGTGAGGTTCTTCAGGCCTGCTCGGAACACGATGTCTGCCGCTTCGGGGTCGACCCAACAGTTGAACTCAGCAGCGGCGGTCGTGTTTCCTGCGGCGCTGCTGCCTCCCATCCACGAAACCTGATGGACCCTCGTGACGATGTCGGGCGCATCGCTGAAGGCGTGAGCGACGTTGGTCAACGGCCCGGTCGCTATCAGGGTGAGACCTTCCTCGGCCCGGGTGGTTTCGATAATCCAGTCGACGGCATCTCGCGAAGTTGCTGGTCGTGTTGGTTCGGGGAGTCGCACGGATCCCGTTCCGTTTGGTCCGTGGTACTCCGTTGCCCGGTGTCCGAGTGAGCCGCTGAAGGGGATGTCGTGCCCGGCATGGACCTGGATATCTGCGACCCCGAGGATGTCGCACAAGGCAAGCGCGTTGGCTGTCGTTCGGTCCAATCCGACGTTGCCGCCAACCGTCGAGATGCCGACGAGATCGGTGTGTCTGACCGCGAGTGCGAGTGCTATAGCGTCGTCCAGTCCGGGATCGCAGTCGAGAATCACACGAGGGCGGTCGTTGAGTTCGGGCACTCGATTCAGGCTAGCGTCGAGGCGCGATCGGGAGCACGAACGAGCGGCTCTAGGGCTTCGCTGGCTGTGTCGATGCCGATCCGTCGTGGTAACTGTCGCCCCTGCGAGCCCCTCAACAGTAGGGTCTGTCCACCGCCTAGTCATACACATCTTGAGGTCAAAGCAAATGGACCGATTCGATCTCGGCAGTCACACCATGCAGATTTCGACCCGGTCCGACGAGGCTCAGAAGTGGTTCGATCTCGGACTCAACTGGTGTTTTGGGTTCAACCATGAGGAGGGTGCTCGGTGTTTCAAGCGAGCACTCGATTTCGACCCTGACTGCGCCATGGCGCACTGGGGTGTGGCGTTCGCGTCCGGCCCGTTTTACAACTTCCCGTGGCGTGACTTCAGCCCCAAAGAAGCCGCTGAATGCACCAAGCTGTGCCACACCCACGTCGGCGCCGCACTCGCTCAACTCGACCATATCTCCGACCTCGAGGCTCAACTGGTTGGTGCTCTAGGCGCACGCTTCCAGAAGCCGCATCCAGTCGACCAAACCGAATACGACCAATGGGACGACGCATACGCCGACGCTATGGCATCGGTTCATGCAAACTTCCCGACCGACCACGATGTCGTAGCCCTCTACATAGAGGCCCTCATGACGCGTACGCCATGGAAGTTGTGGGACGTCGCAACCGGTTTGCCCGCCGAAGGTGCCGACACCCTTCGAGCGCTCGCTATATGCGAGGAGTCAATAACGCGGGCAGACGCTCAAGGCGAGCCTCAACACGCGGCGATCCTTCACCTGCACATTCATCTGCTCGAGATGTCGGGCGAACCCGAGCGAGCAATGGGGTCTGCGGATCGTCTCGGTGACCTAGCCGCCGACTGCGGCCACCTCCGGCACATGCCCGGCCATATCTACGTGCTCTGTGGCGAGTACGAAAAAGCCAGAGCCGCAAGCGTGCTAGCCATCGAAGCCGACGAGATGTACCTCGCCTACGCGGGGCCGTTCAACTTCTATACGTCCGCAAGGTGTCATGACCTGCACCTGATGATGTACACCTGCATGTTTCTCGGCCGGTTCGACGAGGCCCTGGTGGCCGCGAACCAGATCTGCGAGACCCTTACTCCAGACGTACTAAGCGCAGAGGGGTCACCCGAGCTGGCCACCACACTTGAGGGTTACTACTCGATGAAGATGCACGCGCTTGTGCGGTTTGGACGCTGGCAAGACATCATCGACACGCCCATGCCTCCAGATCCAGAGTTGTATTGCGTATCGGTGGCCATGCACCTATACGCCAAAGGTGTTGCTCACGCAGCTCTTAGCAATTTCGACGAAGCGCACGCCCACCGAAGAGCCTTCGGCGAAGCATGCACTCGGATTCCGCCAACTCGACGGTTTTTCAACAACAACGCTTTGGCGATTCTGGGCATCGCCGAGAAGATGCTTGACGGCGAGTTGGCCTATCACGAGGGCCGATATCGCGAAGCTTTCGACTTGCTACGCCAGAGTGTCACTCGCGACGACAACCTTGAGTACACCGAGCCTTGGGCGTGGATGCATCCGCCTCGGCATGCGTTATCCGCACTGCTTATGGAACAGGGTCACTACGACGAGGCTGAGGCTACCTACCGAGCCGATCTTGGTCTTGACGACACCGTGCAACGCTGCGCGCAGCACCCTGGCAATGTCTGGAGTTTGCACGGTATTGTCGAATGCCTAGAGAGGCGGGAAGAGTCCGCCGAACGGGTCGGACTCGAACAGCAGCTTGTGGCAGCCATGGCTCAAACCGACATCGAGGTGACATCATCTTGTATGTGTCGAACCGAAGTGACTCAACCGTCGTGTCTCTCCGACTCGTGAGGGCTTGTCTGTCATGATCGCCAGCCTGTCGATGTACCGGCGGCCGCAATTGCGCGACGCGCACGCCCGCTACTGGACTTCGATCAGCGTCGGCCTGGCGGCGGCAGGAATCGATAGTCCCGAACAACTCGACGAGACCACCAACGAAGTCGATGTGTGGAATGACCCAACCCTTGTCCTGAGCCAGACGTGCGGAATGCCGTACCGGCTAGGGCTGCACAACGTGGTTCAGTTAGTCGGAACTCCAGACTTCGCGGTCGACGGTTGCCCGCCCGGCTACTACCGAAGCGCGCTGGTGGTGAGACACGATGACACCAGGAGTACGGCTGCCGACTTCGAGCACGCCATGTTCGCCTACAACCAGGCCGACTCACAATCTGGTTACTCGGCGCCGTACTTTCATACCGAACCGCTCGGATTCTGGTTCTCGAACCGAACGTGCACTGGTGGTCACCTCGAGTCAGCCACCGCCGTCGCCGCCGGCGCAGCCGACATAGCTGCAATCGACGCAGTGTCGATGCGGCTGATCACGAGATACAGCAGCTCCGCCCACCGTCTTCGAATCCTCGAATGGACCACTCCAACTCCCGGGTTGCCGTACATAACGTCGGCCTCAGCTCGCGCCGCCGCGATCTACGAAGCCGTGTCGGCTGCGATCTCGAACCTGAGCGCTCAGGACCGCGCTGCTCTTGGCATCGTCGGACTGGTTCGAATCCCCAGGGCCGAATACCTCTCGATGCCGAACCCGCCACCCGACTAGGACGTTGGATTGCCTCGGGCGCTACCGCCGAGCCCCAACCCTTTCTAGACCACTCCTGGCACCGGCAAATGTTCGCCGGCGGACGTTTCCCGGTGACGGGTTAGCTATTGGCGAGCCCTTCCCACGAACGGGGTCGCTATTGGCGAGCCCTTCCCATCACAGGTGGTCGGCTCGACGCAGGACCAGGAACCAAGTGAGCACCGCCGACAAGACGACAAGAATGACGGCCATGATGCCGGCTTCGGCTATAAACGCATCTTCGAACGAACCGAATATTCGAGTAGCGAGCGTCGAGAAACCGAGCGGCGAGATCAGCAGGCTGATTGGCAGTTCTTTCATGGTCGAGAGCAGAACAAGCCCGGCCGCGGCCAATAGCCCAGGCCTCATCAATGGCAGGTCGATGTTGACGAACCGGCGTCGACTGTTTGCGCCGAGCGTGCGAGCCGCATCATGAACGTCTCCAGGGATCGATCTAACCGCTTCGAGCGTGATCCCCATCGCGAGGGATGCGAACCTGACCACATACGCGAATACCAGTAGGGCAAGGGTGTCACTCAGTAGATCGCCGGCGACGCCTGATCTCACTGTCCAGAACCTCAGCGACAGCGCTATCAGCAGTCCGGGCAATGCGAATGTGGCAAGGACAATCGAATGAGCAACAGCGCCCAGTCGGGAGCCGTATCGCCCGACCAGGAATGCGATCGGAAGAATCGCCGCCACGGCCACGATCGCGGCCAGGACACTGACTTGCACCGTGTTCCACGAGGCATCGGTGACTTTATCTAAGTCGATGGTTAGTGGTCGGCCACCACGTCGCTCTCTGAGGAGCCCATCAGCGGCCCAATCCGACAACGCGGTCATTGGAGCGCCGACCGCCGCCATCGCCACTACGCCTGCAAAGCCAAGAGCCGGCCATCGCCAGCGGCCAAGTTGATAGTCGACCAGTCGAGCAGAACGCGAGATATCGACCTTTGGTAGTCGCTTCGAGACTTGCCGTTCGAACACGACCACTAGGGCCGCAAGGATCAACAGAATTAGGCTCAATGCCAACGCGACGGGCTGGTTCGCCAGGCGATTGGTGAAGATCGCTCGGGTGAGTGTGTCGTAGCGCATTACTTGGACGGCACCGAAATCGCTGATCGTGTACAGAAACACCAGCAGCGCACCTGCTCCGATAGTCGCGGCAATTTGCGGAGCAACGACACGTCGGAACACGCTCCACGATCCGTCGCCAAGAACCCTGGCGCTCTCTTCGAGCGCGGCGGGCACCTGACGCAGTCGTGCAGCAACGGGCAGGAACACATATGGATAGGTGAACAGAGTCAGCACGAACCAAGCACCAAGCAAGCCACGAATCTCCAACGTGCGGTTGAAGCCAACCAAAGCGAACATGTCGTTGGCTAACCCACCCGGGTTCAGGGTACGGATCAGAGCCGCGGCACCAATGAACGTCGGAAAGACGAGCGGTACCGCGAGCACTACGCGCCAGACACGCCTGAACGGTAGGTCGGTGCGAGTGGTAAGCCATGCCAGCGCCGTACCAAGGAACGCTGAACTACACGACACCAAAACCGCCAAACGCACCGTCCGCCACAGCGGCTGGAGAGTCCGATCGGTGATCAGCAGACCTGCCGGATCAGCGCCTTCGGTGAAGTTCCGCCATATCAAGTAGCTAGCTGGGAAGGCGAACGCCACCGCCAATGCTGCGCCCAGAACCAGCAACGACCAGGGCGCGGATGGCCGCCTAACCTCGCCGAGAGTCACTGGCTGAGGATGCCACTTGCCTCAATGATTGCAATGGTTTCTTCGAATCCGCCGCCAAGTCCGTCGAAGTCGATACTGCCGACTTTGAGAGCACCCAGGGGCGGAAGCACGTCGGCGGGCTCAACGCCTCCAGCTAGCGGATACTCAAACGTCTCTTGAGTAAAATAGGTCTGAACGGGCGCGGACAACAAATAGGAGATCAGTTCTTCGGCCTCCTCAATGTTGTCGCTCGAGGCCGTGACCGTTGCGGCCGTAATTATGAGCACCGACCCAATATCGCCATCAGTGAAGCCGTGGTTAAGCGCCCGGTGGGAGTCTCCGACCGCAATCACCTCTTGGAAGTTGTAGTAGTGATTGACCAGCCCCATCTGAATCTCGCCTCGACCGGCGGCCTCGACAATCGACCGATTGTTCGAATAGACCTGCGCATCGTTGGCGACCATGTCGTTGAGCCATTGGGTGGCGACATCGGAACCGAACTGGTCCCTGAACACGGTGAACCAGTCCACAAACGAACCATTGGTAGCCGGAATGGCAACCTGACCCCGATAGCGCGGGTCGGTCAGATCGAAGATTGACGCGGGAAGATCGTCAGGAGCCACGTCGTCGACGTTGTAGACCAGCACTCGTTGGCGACCCGAGAAGCCGACCCAGCTACCGCCATTCGACCGATTCTCGGGCGCTACCAGGTCGAGCACAGCCTGGTCGATCTCGGCCAGAAGGCCACGGGCGTCGAGCAACCCCACCGGGCCTGGCGACCGAGACAAGAACACGTCGGCGGGCGTGCGGTCGCCCTCCTCGACGAGCGTGAGGGCAAGATCGGTGGATGACCCCCAACGGACCTGCACCGATATTCCGGTCTCGCAAACGAAAGCGTCGAGCACTGGTTCGATGAGGTTCTCGGTTCGCCCGGAGTAGATCGTGACGCTCCGGTCGGATTCGCCGACGCACGGACCTCCAAAGATCTCACCAGCAGTTCCATCAAGTGCATGATCGGCATTGCCCGCACAGGCCCCAACGATCAGGGCCAATACCAATGAGAGCGCCAGCGCGCGTTGAGTCATAGGTACAAGCATAGCCATGACTTTCAAGTTTTGTAAGGCTTACCTAACATCACAGGGTGTGCACCCTGAACTCGAATCTTAGGGCCCGCTGCCAATCTCGATCACAGACCCCTCCTACCGTCACCGGGAAATGGTCGCCCGCAGCCGTTCCCCATTAGGAGTGGTCTGCTGGTTACCACGATGCGATGGTCGACAACGACGTCGACATTTGCGAGACTCACCGGGTGACCACGGGCGTTCGATGCATGATCATGCGAGGAGGCTCCTCGAAGGGGGCTTACTTCCTCCGCGACGACCTACCGGCCGATCCACGCGAACGAGACAACTTGCTTCTGCGAATAATGGGCTCTGGTGATGCCCGTCAGATCGATGGAATGGGCGGAGCACATCCGCTAACTTCCAAGGTTGCGATAGTCGGCACGGGTACCAACGGGGCCGACATCGACTACCTGTTCTTGCAGCTTGGGGTGGAAGAGAACGTTGTTAGCGATCGGCAGAACTGCGGAAACCTGTTGGCGGGTGTCGGCCCGTTTGCTGTCGAACGTGGGCTAGTTGAAGTTGCGCCAGACATCGACAACGTCGCGTTCACGATCTATATGCAGAACACCGCCTCCACAGCCACTGCAACCTTCACAACGGCCAGCGGCATGCCGGTTTACGAAGGTGGAACCGCGATTTCAGGGGTACCAGGCCTGGCCTCAGCGGTTCGGCTGACATTCGACGACATCGCCGGCAGTTCGACCGGGTCACTACTGCCCACAGGCAACGCTCGCGATTCGGTCGCCGGTGTCGACTGCACCCTGGTCGACAACGGCATGCCCGTCGTGGTTCTACGGGCCGACGCTGTTGGCACTACCGGCTACGAGTCGTGTGCCGCTCTTGAGGCCAACCGCACCCTGCGAACCACGCTCGAGAACATCAGGCTCCAAGCTGGGCAGCTAATGAACCTTGGCGATGTGGCTGACACGACCGTGCCCAAGCTCACGTTGGTCGCGCCGCCACGAATTGGAGGCGACATCTCCACCCGTACGTTCATCCCGCACCGCTGCCACGACGCCATTGGTGTACTTGGCGCAGTTTCTGTGGCCACAGCCGCGCTGCTTCCAGGATCTCCAGCCAGCGAAGTCTTGACATCGTCGGCCAGCGGAACCGTCATGCTCGAGCACCCGACGGGCACATTCGAAGCGTCGATCGTGGTTCGGTCCGACGACACAGCAACCACTGTCGAAAGTGCCGGCATTGTTCGAACGGCTCGAAAACTCATGGATGGCATCGTGTTTGCCCGGAGCTACTGAGAACAGCCCGCCTATGGCAACCACCAACCCACCACACCTCGATTCTGTCACTCCGACCGTGCCAGGACCCCTCGCCAAAGCATCCCGGCCTGCCACTTTCACCCCGCCCCCTCTGGCGTGCGATGCACACTGCCACGTGTTCGGCCCCGCGCAGCAGTTTCCGTTCTCGCCGCGCCGCACCTACACCCCGCCAGATTCTGGAGTCGACGACTTCGAGGCTCTCCAGCAGCGGCTCGGATTGTCCAGAGCAGTGTTCGTGCAGGCCAGCTGCCATGGAACCGACAATGCGGCAATGATCGACGCCATCCGCCGCGGAAACGGTCGGTACGCCGGCGTGGCCATGATCGACGAAAGTTTCACCGACGACGATCTCGCCTATCTTCACGACAATCGCGTGCGCGGGATTCGCTTCAACTTTGTTGCTCATCTTGGTGGCGCTCCGGATCTCGAAGTGTTCTGGCGCCTGGTCGGTCGGGTAGCTCCCCTTGGTTGGCATATCGTGCTGCACTTCGACGCCAAGGACCTTCCGAAGTACACCGACCTACTTGACGCAATGCCAGTTCCATACGTGATCGATCACATGGCCAGGGTTCCAGCCAAAGAGGGCCCACACCAGGAGCCGTTCCAACATCTACTTCGGCTCTTGGAACGCGACGAACGTTGTTGGGTGAAGATCTCGTGTGCCGAACGCCTCACCGAAGGCAAGGTTGCACCGTTCGACGACGTTGTCCCATTTGCTCAAGCACTCGTTGCCACCGCTCCAGACCGAGTCTTGTGGGGCACCGATTGGCCTCATCCAAACATGAAAATCATGCCAGATGAAGGCACACTTCTCGACCTGCTCGCCACCTACGTGCCCGACGAAGTTCTCAGAAATCAGATCCTCGTCGACAACCCCCAGACGCTGTATGACTTCGCCTGAACCACCGACGAGCGGCGATCAGCTGTCGTGCGAATCGACGTATCTGACACCCATGTCGAGAATCTTCTGACGCAGTCCATAGAAGTCGACACCTAACTCACCAGCTTCGAGCTTGGCGCGCGTCAACTCCTCTTTGGCAAGCCTCTCGTTCGACTTCTCAAGCCCCCAAGCTGCTTCTTCGCGACCAACTACAACGACACCATCGTCGTCACAGCACACAACGTCGCCAGGGGTAATCGTGATGCCGCCGATGGTCACCGCGATGTTGACCGAACCCGGCCTTTCTTTGCCCGTGCCCTGGCACGAAACGTGGCGGCTCCACACCGGGAAACCCATCCTCCGCAGGTCGACCGTATCGCGTACACCAGCGTCGAGGACCAGCCCTCTGACCCCCCGTCCCAGAAGCGATGTGGCGAGCAAGTCACCGAACATTCCGTGCTCTGAAGCACCGGTGTTGGCCACCACAAGGACGTCGCCGTCCTGGCACATCTCGACCGCAGCATGAATCATCACGTTGTGTCCTGGTTGACACAAGACGGTGACCGCCGTTCCGGCGATTTTAGTGTCGGCTTGAATGGGGGTGATATCGGCGCCCAAGTACCCACGGCGACCGATCGCCTCATGCACAGTGGCGGTGCCGATAGATGCGAACTGATCGACCAACTCGAGCGGTGTCCGTTCGATGTTGCGGACTACAACGTGCCCGGAGCTTCCGGTCATGTCGGTCATGTCGTCTCCATTCTGGGGAATACTCGTCGGGCGTTATCTTCGAAGACCATCTGTTTGCTCACTTGATCGAGGGACGAGTTGTCGATGTACACCTTTGTGTCGTCGTAGTAGTTGCCGGTGTCTGGGTCGACTCCCCTGACTGCGCCAACCATCTCCGAGCCAAACAGAACGTTAGCTATCGGCACAACGTCTAACAGCAGATCGATCCCGGGTTGGTGGTACACGCACGTATCGAACCAAATGTGCTCAAGCAGCGCGTCGAAGTCCCAGCCTTGGTCTCTGGCCATGCCAACAAAGCGGCCCCAATGGTAAGGAACCGCTCCGCCGCCGTGGGGAATGATCCACCGCAGGTTGGGAAAGTCAGCCATGAACCCAGAGGTCAACGCCTGGGCGAACGCGGTTGTGTCGGCCCCCAGGTAGTGAGAAGTGGTCGAGTGGAAATTGTCGTTGCATGCCGCCGACACATGAATCATGGCTGGCACGTCAAGCTCGCACATCCGTTCCCATAACGGCCACCAGTAGCGATCCCACAGCGGTGGTCCGCTCCAGTGGCCACCGGTTGGGTCGGGGTTCACGTTGCAGCCAATGAACCCCATGTCGTCGACGCAGCGTTCGAGTTCGGCCACCGAGCTGTCGATGGCGACGCCTGGCGACTGCGGCAACTGACACACAGGTGCGAAGTTCTGGGGATACAGATCGCACACCCGACGTACTAACTCGTTTTGGTGCTGCGACCAGAACTTCGACGTGTGCTCATTACCAATATGGTGCGCCATCCACGAGGCTCGCGGCGAGAAGATCGTCAGGTCCGAGCCGCGCTCACGCTGCAACTTCAGTTGCGCGGTTTCTAGGCTCTCGATTATCTCGTCGTCGGAAACGCTGACGATCCCCTTCTCGCCGACAAAGCTGGGGTCAGATGCAACCGCGGCCTTCTGGATTTCGCGCCATGCGCCAACACCTGGCGGCGTGGTTGTGTAATGGCCGTGGCAGTCAATGATCATTGGCTCCATAGATCCTCCAGATGGTCCATGGCCACTGATCGACCCCAGCGGGTGTCGATCCACTAAAGTCTCGCATGGTGAACAATCCTGTCGTCAGCTTGTCACACTGCCAGTCCCTGATAACGCTGGTTGGCCAGTGAAAACTCAGGTTGCGATAGTGGGTGGTGGACCTGCCGGTTCACTCCTGGCCTTGTTGTTGCATCAACAGGGCATCGACTCGATCGTGATCGAACGCCGGAGCCGCGATTATGTTCTGGGGCGAATCCGAGCCGGAGTTCTCGAGTGGACCAGCGTCGAGGTCTTGCGCGACGCCGGTCTTGCAGACCGCCTCGACACAGAAGGCCACGTCCATAACTCGATCAAGATGGGTTGGCGCGGCGAGGCTGTTTTGAGCATCGACTTCACCAAGCTCGCCGGTAAGCCAATGATGAGTTACGGCCAAACCATGATCCAGGAGGATCTGTACACGGCCGCCGATGCAGTGGGAGCGAACTTCGTCTTTTCAGCCGGCGACGTGCAGATCCACGACGTCCGGACCAACGCTCCGTGGATCACGTTCGAGAGCAACGGCGATACCGTTCGCATCGACTGCGATGTGGTAGCTGGCTGCGACGGTTTCCACGGTGTCAGCCGAACTGCCATTCCCGATTCGGCTAAGACCGAATACGAAAAGTCCTACCCGTTCGGTTGGCTTGGAGTGCTCTCGGAGACTCCGCCACTGCCCACGCTGCTGTATGCAAACCACGAAAACGGTTTCGCGTTGTGCTCCCAGCGAAGCGAAATGCTCAGCCGATACTACGTGCAGTGCCCTCTCGAAGACACCGTCGACCAGTGGTCTGACGATCGATTCTGGGACGAGTTACTCACCAGGGTGCCAAGCTCTGAGGCCAGCCAAATCGTCACCGGTCCGTCGATCGAGAAGTCGATTGCGCCACTGCGCAGCTACGTCGTGGAGCCGCTTCAGTGGGGGCGGTTGTTCCTTGCCGGCGACGCTGCACACATCGTTCCGCCGACAGGCGCCAAGGGCCTCAACCTGGCCATCGCCGACGTTCACTATCTCTCCCTCGCCCTCGCCGCTCACTACAAAGGCGATCCGCAACTGCTCGAGTCGTACTCTGCGACGGCTCTGCGACGCGTGTGGTCGTCGGTGCGGTTCTCCTGGTACATGACGGTGTTGATGCACCGGTTCCCCGAGCAGACAGCGTTCGATCAGCGAGCTCAGGAAGAGGATCTGATCTATCTGGCCGGTTCGACGGCCGCTCAAACGTCGCTGGCCGAGCAGTACGTTGGGCTCGATCTGTGAACCCACTGAAGATGAGGAGAAACAATGGGTCTCGATAAGCCGTATCTCGACGTACCAGGCACGACCATTTTCGACACCGATCGGGCGCGAGCTGGCTACTGGCTGAATCAGTTTTGCATGTCGTTGATGCAGGCTGACAATCGCAGTCGATTCTTGGCCGACGAACGTGCCTATCTCGACCAATGGGCCATGACTGAGCCTCAGAAACAAGGTGTTGTTGATCGAGATCTCAACGCGCTCATTGGCCTTGGTGGCAACATCTACTTCCTGGCCAAGATCGGCGCGACCGACGGCCGAAGTTTTCAACAAATGGCTGGCTCGATGACCGGCATGAGCGAGGACGACTATCGGGCCATGATGGTCGCCGGTGGCCGCTCGCCTGATGGCAACCGGTATCTGCACGAGTGGACTGATTCTCGATGAGTGCCCGAATCTCAGCGAGTGTCTTCACCTCACATGTGCCGGCCATCGGTGCAGCAATGGATCACGGTCTCACCGACGAGCCGTACTGGCAGCCTGTGTTCGCTGGATACGACCAGTCACGCGAGTGGATGAGCGAAAACACTCCCGATGCCATCGTGCTGGTCTACAACGACCACGCGACAGCCTTCAGCCTCGACTTCATACCCACCTTCGCTATTGGCACCGCAGCTCACTTTCCTGTCGCCGACGAGGGCTGGGGGCCGAGGCCGGTGCCCGACGTTGAGGGCCATCCCGTGCTTGCGGCACACATCGCCCAGTCCGTCATCCAGCAAGACTTCGACCTCACAATCGTCAACAAGTTGCCCGTCGACCACGGGTTAACCGTTCCGCTGTCGTTGATGTTCGGCCAACCAGACGAGTGGCCCTGTCCGGTCATCCCAGTAGCAGTCAACGTCGTGCAATACCCGGTGCCTTCTGGTCGACGCTGCCTAGAACTTGGCAAGGCCATTCGCCGGGCCGTCGAATCGTTCGACGACGATCTCGACGTTCAGATCTGGGGCACCGGCGGTATGAGTCATCAGCTACAAGGTCCGCGCGCCGGGTTAATCAACAGCGAATTCGACAACGCATTCCTAGATCAGATCGTCACCGAACCCGAGATTCTGGCCGCCAAACCTCATATCGAATACGTACGCGAAGCAGGATCAGAGGGCATCGAGCTGGTCATGTGGTTCGTGGCCCGCGGCGCCATGGCCGATCTCAGCGGGGGCCCTACGCCAAAGCAGCTTCACCGCTTCTACCATGTCCCTGCCAGCAACACGGCAGTCGGCCACCTGATTCTGGAGAATGCCGACTAACTCAGTTGAGCGTGTGCTCGAGACGATCGAGCGTCTTCATAGCATCGAGACATTGAGCCACTGAGGCATTGGGCTCGCGTTTTTCGTCGATGGCCGAGAAGAACTCGCGATCCTGGAGCTCGATGCCATCCATGGACACGTCGACTTTCGACACATCGATCGGGTTCTCCGACCCATCGACAAGATCGTCATACCGGGCGATGTAGGTACCGTTGTCGCAGATGTAGCGGAAAAAGGTACCGAGCGGGCCGTCATTGTTGAAGCTAAGCGAGAGTGAGCACAACGCCCCAGACGGGACGGTCAGGGCCATCGACATATCCATGGCGATGCCGAGATCTGGGTGTTTCGGGCCTTGAAGCGCCATTACGTTGTCGGCGATTTGGCCGGTCTGATATTGAAAGAGGTCGACGGTGTGGCAGGCGTGGTGCCAGAGAAGATGATCGGTCCAGACCCGTGGCTTGCCGAGTGCGTTCTTGTTCTCGCGTCTAAAGAAGTAGGTCTCGACCACGAGGTGTTGAAGCGTTAAGTCGCCGGCCACGATCTTGTTGCGAATCCACCGATGGCTGGGGTTGAACCGGCGCGTGTGACACACCATGGCCGTGAGGTTCGAGGCTGCGGCGACTTCAACGAGACGTTCGCTGTCGGCCAGATTGTCGGCCATCGGTATCTCGACCAATACGTGTTTTCCAGTTTCGAGGACCTGTATTGCCTGGTCAGCGTGCATCTGAGTTGGCGTAGTCAAGACCGCCGCTTCGACACCGGGTCGATCTAGACACTCGCCGAGGTTGAGAGACCAGTGCTCGATGCCCATCTCGTCGGCTAACTCAGCGGTATCGGCTGCGTTACCACCAGCAAGCGAAACCACCTCGACACCATCGATGCGGCCAATCCCGGCTAAGTGTTTACGCGAGATCGCGCCCTCACCTGCCATGACAATCTTCATCACAGTTCCTTCCTAAATTGCGAACCTGCGTCTAGAAACGTCGCTATGACACCGATCCTAGACACAGGTTGCCGAAATTCGGGACCTAGTCCGTTACAGACAATACTGCCGCGCCAGGCACCCACCACCGTCGAACCCGAGCCCGCCCCAAGAAAACGAACCTGTGCCTAGAAACGCGGTCCCAACCGCGATTTTGGGCACAGGTTGCGGAAAACGCGCTACGCCACTGCGGTTCGGTGGGCGGCGATGGACAGCATCACCAGTGCCAAAGCCGCAGCCACCGCAGACAATGCGATCGGTCCGTTGATCCCATAGTTGCGGTAGAGCTGCCCGGCCAGGATCGCACCTGCGCCACGAGCGACAGTTCCTACCGCGCCGCCCATCGTGATGCATCGGCCCCGGGCCGACGGCATCGCCTCACTTACCAACGAAAAGGACGTGACGATCCCGTACTCGAAACCAAGGAAGAACAGCACGATGCCGAGTGCTCCCACCAGCAACGAGGTCTCGGCCATGGCTACAACCACCAGCCCAGCTAGAAGCAAGAGCATTGCCAACTGAGTGGTTCGCCGCTTTCCGAACCGATCGGCCAGCAGAGCCGAGCTACTCGACGAAACCAACTCCGCGGTTCCAAAGGCCATCGCGACCAGGCCAATGCCTCCGGTGGAAACACCCAGATCGTCGTCGAGCCAAGTACCAATTACTACGAGGGTCGCAAACCCCGCCACCGCGACGGCTGCCCCGGCGGTAACGAGAATCCAAGCATCGGTAGTGAGTCGCATCGAAGTCTTCTCAGACTGACGCGCCGCGACAATCGAAGGAGTATCGGGCATTCGGTAGACCAGCAACGCCCCGATTGGTGCGGCAAGGGTCATGGCCAAGAACGGGCCGCGCCAACCGAACCAACGAATGAGCAGCGCCATCGTCGGCGCGCCAACTAGGAGGCCGAAGGCCCACGAAGCCTCGAACGTTCCAATGATGCGGGCGCGACGGTCGAATGGAACTCGAGCGCTGATCCAGGCGTGGCCGCTACTGGTGAAAAACGCAGTTCCCAGTACGAGCACCATCACCGAAGCAGCGAAGAAAAAGACCGAACCACCTAAGGCGATGACACCAGAAGCGCCAACGAGGCCAAGGGCGATAAGCATGAGCGTCTTCTCGTGGCCCCGGTCGAGATAGCCGCCGATAAGTAGGGTCGCGAGGCCTGTCATCTCAGCCACCCCCAACACCGCCACCAACGTTGCCGTAGTGGTATCGAACGCTACTTCGAGGGTCACGAAGAAGAACGGGATCCAGCGCAGCGACGCATTGGTAAGCGTCTTAGCTGCCGTCAGCCGTACGATCTGGCCCCGATCCATATGGTCGGTGGGCGCCTCGCTGTTAGCTGGTCCGACTCGCCGATTCACCGGTGGGAATCTACAACAAGCCTGGTTGCATGCTTGCACCCGGGCTGCTCGCGTTGGCTTGATCCGAGGGCTGTTTGTCGTTGACGTAGGTGCGGTGTCGCCGCCACGATGGGAGCCAGAAACCCAGTATCAGAGGAGACACGAAGTGACCACAATTGGAATGTTGCTCTTTGACGGAGCAGAGGAACTCGACTTCGTCGGACCATGGGAAGTCTTCACCGCTTCGGGCATGCTGAGAGAACTCGACGGGGCCCCTGCCGACACGGTAGTGACCGTCGCTCAAACGCTCGACCCGATCAATTGCGCAAAGGGTCTTCGGGTTCTACCAGACAACACGTTGACCGATCATCCACAACTCGATGTTGTACTGGTCCCGGGTGGCGAGGGCACTCGGACAGAGATGGGCAACACCACCATCCTCAAATGGCTGGCCAAGGTCGACAAGACGACCACCTGGACAACCAGCGTGTGCACCGGCTCGCTCATCGTGCACCAAAGCGGGGTAGGCAAGGGCAAACGCCTTGCTACGCATTGGGTGGCCGAAGACGCTTTGGAAGAACTCGGCGACGTTGAGGTGGTGCGCGATATGCGTTGGGTGGTCGACGGCAAGGTCGTGTCTAGCCAGGGAGTTTCGGCCGGTATCGACATGGCGTTATGGATTGTTGGTCAGCTTTACGGGCCCGATCATGCCCGCAAGACCCAGCACTACATTCAGTACGACCCCGCGCCCCCGTACCAGGCCGCCATCTAGCCGGCAGATACTCGGGGACGATTCCAGCGCCGACCCAATAGCGTTCGATCGACTATGACCGAGCGCAAGTTAATCAGCACCGCTGAAGGCACCCACAGTGGCAGCTTCGGTCCGTTCGAGTGGGGGCTACTCGCGTTCGCTGGTGTCACGTGGGGCGCGTCGTTTCTTTTTATCGCCGAAGCACTAGAAACGTTCACGCCTGCCCAGATTGGCTTCCTTAGGGTCGGCCTTGCCTTCATAGCGCTGTCATTTCTGCGGAGTGCCCGATCGGTTCCTATTGAACGAACCGACTGGCCGCGAATCGTTATTCTTGGCGTTTTCTGGATGGCGTTGCCGTTCATCTTGTTCCCATTAGCCGAGCAACGTGTCTCGTCGAGCCTGGCCGGAATGTTGAACGGCGCAGTTCCGATCTTCGCAGCCGCCATAGCAGCCATTCTGCTGAGGCGTTTGCCAGGCTCCAAGCAGATGATCGGCCTGCTCATCGGGCTGGTCGGCTTGTTTTTTATTGGGCTGCCGGCTTTCACGGCGGGAACAAGCTCGATTGTGGGCGTCATGCTGGTCCTTGGCGCGATGGCTTGTTACGGGCTCTCAATCAACCTCACGGTCCCGGTAACGCAGAAGTACGGTGCGCTCCCAGTCATCTGGCGGTCTCAGTTCGTGGCTGTCGTTCTGAGTGCTCCAGGAGCATTGTTCGGGCTTGGATCTACCCAATTCGATGCCAGTTCGTTCGCTGCCATTTTGGCACTAGGTATCGGCGGAACCGCCCTGGCCTACATCGCCATGTCAGTCCTTGCCGCACGGGTGGGCGGAACGCGGGCGTCGGTCACGATCTACATCTCGCCAATCGTGGCTTTGGTCCTGGGCGTGCAGTTCAGAAACGAATCGATCGAGGTTCTCAGCGTCATCGGCACATTGGTTGTGTTGGTCGGAGCGTGGCTTGTCTCACGGGCCGAATGAACGCCGAGCCGAGTCCTCCGAGCCTTACACCGTTTCGATACGGACCGACACTCCGAGCTGCGTAGCCAATCGGGCAATATCTCGAGGGTCTGAAGTTATGACAACGACTTGACCGGCGCGGCTGAGGCCAGCCGCGGCAATAGCGACGGACGCATCGATAATGTCGGCAGTACTAGTTTGGCCGCACAGCCGACCGGCGGCGCGTGCGACAGATCCGTCGAGCGAAAGCTCGTCACAGTGACTAAGCGCTCTCGCGAGCAGTGCCTGCTGTGCTCCGTCTCGCCACGCCTGCCCGATCACTCCAGCCGGGACTTGAACGATCTCATTGTTGTCGGCAGCAATTCGGAGCAGAGCCCAGGTCTTACGGTCATGTCGATCGAGAGCGATCAGAGCACCTGCGTCGAGAACTATTCCCGTCGTCACCGAAGGCGGGCCCGTGCGGTTTCAAGCTCAGCTTCGGAGAACGAACCGTGGTCGGCCTCCCACTCGGCGATCACCGAGCGCAAGCCACGACTAGCTAGCCGACGGCGAGCCGCATCAGAAAGCCATGCGGAAAGATTCTGAGCGTCGGAGTCGGCCGCGTCTCGAACCGCGGCGGCGAGCTCAGGATCGAGTGAAATCGTCACACGTTCAACAGACATGGAGGTGGATCATACTCAGTAATACCGCGACTGGAGGCCCCAGTGTTCGGTCAACGGGAATATAACTTACTCTTAGTTAGTTACTTACTATCAATAAGTACAACTAGGAGAACTCAATGACCACAATTCTGCAACTCAATGGCAGCGCCCGAACTGACGGGTCGGTAACACGCGATCTAACCAACGAACTCGTACAACGGCTGGTGCAGGAGAACCCGGGGGCCGATGTCGTTACCCGCGATCTGCGCAACGTTCCAATACTCGACGAGTTAACAGTCGGCGCGATTGGCACCGACCCGACCGACCGTTCGGAGGCCCAGAACGATTCGTTGTCGCTGTCTGACGATATTGTCAGCGAGTTCAAGGCCGCCGACATCATCGTCCTGGCCGCACCCATGTACAACTTCACGGTCCCAGGAGCGGTGAAGGCCTACATCGACCTTCTGGCCCGCGCCGGCCACACCTTCCACTACACCGACCAGGGACCCGCCGGCCTTGTGACCGACCGTCCCGTCTATGTCGTTCTCTCATCGGGCGGCGTACCGATCGGTAGCGAAGCCGACTTCGCGACGCCTTATCTGCGTCACTTCTTCAGCTTCATTGGCATCACCGACGTACGCATCGTCGCTGCCGACATGCTCATGTTCGATAACGAGGCGGCCTACGCTCGGGCTCGGACCCAGATCGACGCAGCTGTCACGACCCAATCAACTTCGCCTCAACCAGTGGCGTCTTAGGAGCGGAGTGATGACTGGGGCAGGACGCCTGATCGAGGACTACCCTCGTTCTATGGCGTCCTGCCCAGAATCGGCATCCGATGAGAGCTTCTATTGCCCGTTCTTCCATCACACCATCGAGGTGCTCGGGCGGCGTTGGAACGGTGCGATCTTGCAGGCGCTGCGATGCGGAGTCGATCGGTTTGGAAACCTTCGCGACGGAATCCCCGGGCTTTCGGATCGCCTTTTGACCCAACGGTTACGCGAACTCGAAGGCGAGGGCCTTATCGAACGGACCGAGGAACACGGTCAAGTCCGCTACGAACTGAGCGAGGCTGGTAGAGCCATGGGACCAGTTCTCGACGCCCTCGAAACCTGGGTCCACCAGTGGAGCGAACCATCTAGAGAGCCAGCGAGTTGAGCACCCATCTGGACTGGACCGAGTTGTTAACCCAACAATTACGGTGGCACTGGGAGGCGCATCTTCGGCCACGACTCGATGGTCTCACCGACGACGAGTACTTCTGGGAACCGGTGCCGGGTTGCTGGAACCTCCGAGATCGGACACAGAGTTCTGCCGCGATTCAGGCTGGCGGCGGCGAACTTGTCATCGAGTTCGAGCTCCCAGAACCAGACCCGCCCCCCCTGACCACCATCGCGTGGCGATTAGCGCACCTAATCGTGCCTGTTCTCGGTGAACGCAACGCCAGTCACTTCGACGGGCCACCGGTCGATTTCTCGACTGCACGTTGGGGTGCCACAGCTGTCGATGCGCTCGAACAACTCGATGCGGCCTACGCAATATGGATCGATGCAGTTGGCAAGTTGAGCTCTGAGGCTTTAGCCGCACCAGTGGGCAAGGCCGAGGGACCATTCGCCGACGACCCAATGGCGGGCTTGGTGCTGCACATTCACCGCGAGGTGATACACCACGGCTCAGAGATCACGCTGCTGAGAGACCTGTACCGCAACCGCTAGCCCGGCCGTTAGGCCCGGCCTCAACTGTCAGACGATTACCACACCGGCGTCGCGCATATCGACGATGGCTGTGGCCGCGGTGGCAGGCGCCACACCTGCACACATGTCGGTCCGTAGCTGCACGCTGTAGCCCAGCTTGAGGGCATCCATCGCGGTTGCTTTGTCGCAGTAGTCGGTAGCTAACCCGACAACATCGACTGCATCAACCCCATGCGCCTTAAGGTGAGCATCGAGTGTCCCGCCATTGGGGTCAACTCCTTCGAACCCACTGAACGCTGCGTCGTACTGACCTTTGGAGAACACGACATCAATGACGTCGGCGAAGTCGACGTGGGCATTGACACCATCGTGGAAGTCGGCGCCTAGCGTCTCGGCAGCACAGTGCACGGGCCAGGTATCGACGAAGTCGGGTTCGCCGCTGGCGAAGTGTGACCCAGGGTCGATGTGCCAGTCGCGGGTAGCGACGAGCGTCGCGTACTCGTCGGCATGGTCACGAATCCATGCCGAAATCAGCTCGGCGACAGCAGCTCCGCCATCAACGGCCAAAGACCCACCTTCGCAGAAATCGTTTTGGACGTCTACAACGATCAGTGCTCGGGTCATGTCTCGCTCCGGTGATGCTTGGGATTGTTCGACAGTATCAAGGCAGTATGGTCGAACCGCCCGCATGCGAGCGACCGCTATTCAACCGCCGAAGACGCCCACTAGGAGCACACCATGGCCGACCCTGCGATCATCGTCCGTCGAACGCAGATTGTCGTCGACGAAAAGCGTGTCGAGATCGGGCGCACCCTCGACCAGCCGATTCGACGAGTAGTCGCTGCCGCGGTCCTGGAGAATCCGTTCGCGGGTCGCTATGTAGAGGACCTCGAACCTCTATTCGAAGCGAGCAAGTGGCTAGCCGCCGAACTTTCAGGCGAGGCTGTAGCTCTTCTCAACGGCAAAGAGGTACACAGCTACGGCAAGGGTGTCATCGTAGGAATGGACGGCGAACTCGAACACGCTGCGGCTCTAATGCACCCCGCACTCGGAGCACCGTTACGCGAAGCCTGCGGAGGCGGCAAGTCGATAGTCCCATCGTCGAAGAAACGGGGTGGGCCTGGCTGCACGTTGGATATCCCGCTGCACCACAGAAACGCAGCCTTCGTACGAAGCCATTTCGACGCTGTCGAGCTACGGCTTCCCGACGGTCCGGCCGCTGATGAGTTGATTCTCGCGGTCGCCGTTACCGATGGCGGTCGACCGCTACCCCGCGTCGGTGGCCTGACCGTCGACGACATGATTGGCGAAGACGGGCTTCGCTAGCCAAATTTCGCAACCTGTGTCGGATGGATTTAGGGAGAACGGCGGGTGCTAGCTCGTTCTCATTGGGAGATCTTGGCCAACAGCCGTGTCAACGTTGCGGTCTCGCGATCGGTTAGAGGCCTGAGCGTCAGATGGGAGATCCGTTCCGCAACGGGCAGTAGCCGCTCGATGGTTGCCCGGCCTTCGTCGGTTAGATGAATCATCCGCAGCCTCGCGTCATCGGTCGAGCGTTCACTACGGACGTAGCCAACTGCACCTAGCCGCTCAACCACGCCCTTGATGGTGGCCGAATCGACCGCGATCAACCGACCAAGCTGGTTCTGCGAAACTGGGCCGAGCTCGTTGAGTTTGGCCAGGGCCGAGAACTGGGTTGGCGCAATCTCGTTCTCGACTTCGTTGCTAAACACGGCTCGATGCCGCTGGTTGGCCTTGCGAAGTAGGAATCCGATCTGATCCTCAAGGACGTACTGCGATGTGTTGGTCATGATGCGATCTCCACCGATCGCGCAGCCACGTCAAGACGCGGAAATCGGTCGCCCGCCACCGTCGCGTGCACATTGTTTAGATGAAGCACGGCGCCCACGATGAGTTGACGATCCACGCAGTCCTGGGCGAAGGCGACTCCTCCGGCTAGAGCTCTGGCGACGTCTTGGCTACTCAGCACACCGACGTCGACTGTTACGAGCGCGTCGCCGAGGTCGGTGTCTGGGTCGAGATCGCTCGCTGGGCATCGAAGAATTTGGTCATGAGGCCCCAGGTCCACTCGGTTGGCGATAAGGGTCGCAGCGGCGTCGGCCGCCGCGGCTGTGGGCGCAAACACAGTGACGGCATCGGCGATGCCGAGCGAGAGGCTACGTCCGTGCCACCCGCTGGTAGCAATTCCACCGACACCGGAATCGGGGCCAATGATCGCCGTCGACTCGACGGTTGCCCGGCGCGGGTCGGGCACGAGCCCGGCGGTGTATGTCTGCCCAGGCTTCAACCCGAACGCGATGTCGCCTCCGTTGTTGACGTGCCAGCGATCGAGGTCTGCGGCAGTGTCGACCGCGGCTCCAACCTCATCGGCAACTGAGCCGGCAACCGCCGCCATCGGAGACACGAAGCCAAGTGTGGCGTACGGCCGTACCGCGTCGAACATCCGCCGAGCCACTCCTCCGGTCGGGACCGGTGATCCAACTTCGACTCGACCACGAAGCAGCTCAAGTTCATCGACGAGGCCCATGAGGAGGCCATCGAAACGGTCGATCGCAGCCTTCTGGGCTCTCGAAACGGCCTCAGGTGAACCGTCAAGCTCGATGATGAGATCGATAGGGCCATGTTGGAGGTGCAGCCGAGCACCATCGGCGCTCATCGCTATCTGCGGACCCGTGTCGACCATCGCCGCTACTGGGTCCCTGGCCAGGGGCCCACGTCGGTCGGCCAAGGGTTGCGAGTATCGGCCTTTACGACCGTTGTTGGTACACCGGCGAAGGCATCGTCGACCGACAGAATCGAGTCGACGTGTCCGCCAAGGTCGACGAACGTCGCTATCGGCATCGTGAACTCGAGCGGGGCAACTAGGGCAGGTGTCGGCACGTAACCAAACGAGTTCCGCGGAGTGCGGGTCACGTCGGTCATGAACGTTATTCCGCCACCGGGCCAAACATAGGCTGGCGCGCCCCCGCAAGTAAGGACCGTTTCACCCGACCGAACCGACCGGGTCAGTTGGACAGGGTTGTTAGTTACACCGGCCCGAAGCGAGCCGCCAGCGCCGGCCATGAACAACACCGAGGTTTGGGTCGGTTCGCAGTTCTCGCGAACTCGTTCGACCGATTCGAGAAGTGCGTCAGGAAACTTGGCCTGCTGCGGTCGGAGGTCGTCGTCGAGTACGTAGTAGGCGTAGTCGGTACCAGTAGTGCTGACCATCAGCAGTGTGTGTCCTGGTTTGGCGACCTTGGATTTGAATTCCTTGATGATGTCGAGGGGATCGTCGAGGTCGGTTCCACCCCATCCACCACCGGGGTTGGCGATCTCGAAGTATCGACCGGGGGTCGACTTACGGCCCCGCAGTTTGATGCCGCTCGGAGCAATGCCAAGTACGACGCCGGCCTGATGTTCGCTGAGAACTCCAGTGATGTGATCATCGACCACGACCACCTCATCGACGTGGGAGGCCCACTGGCCCGCGAACATGCCAATGGCCGCCGACCCACACCCAACCCTCATCCGCTGGTCGACCACACCATTGATAGTGGGCGCGGTGCCCGCTTGGAGCAATAGTTCTGAGCCATCTTCGACGGTCATCTCGACTTGTTCGCCCGAGCACAATCCGAGCAGCGCTCGCATCGTGGCCAATCCAGCCGGACGACCGCTGCCGGTGAAGTGGTGCACTCCGCCGAGCGACAACATCTGCGATCCGTACTCGGCTGTGGTCACGTGACCGATCGCTTCACCTTCGGCGTAAACCAACGCCCGCTCAGCTCCAACGTGGCGGTCGGTATCTATCTTCACCTTGGCGCCGCAGTAGGAGAAGATGCCTTCGGTCACGACGGTGACCATGTCGATGCCGTCGACCTGGTGCGACACGATGAACGGTGCTGGTTTGTAGTCGGGGTATGTGGTGCCAGCGCCAGTTCCGGTGACAAACACATCGCCCTGCCGAACTAGCTCACCCGACCACTCCGATGCAACGGCGGCGAACGGAACAGCCGGTTTTCCCTGGTCGAGTTGTCGATGCAGAACCGTGACCGGATCCATACGCGTCAACACCCCGTCGACGTTGCCGTAACGATCGCATGCGCCGGTTCGGCCCGGCCTGATGAAACAGCGAATCGGACATGCATCGCAACGAATCTTGTCGTCGCCGGCATCGGAAGCAACAACGGCAGTGCCCTCGAGCGGGTCGATGTTGGCGGCTTCGTCGATCATTGTCGAAGAACTCGCATTACCCGATCCGGGGTGGCTGGAACCTGTCGGACAGGTCGACCGATGGCATCACGAATGGCGTTCAAGATCGCCGGGGGTGTCGGCAACAGCGAATGTTCGCCAACACCTTTGGCGCCGTAAGGTCCGAGCGGGTCGCCCGATTCGATGAGGGTGACCCGTATCTCGGGCACGTCGCCGATAGTGGGTATTAGGTAGTCGTGGAAGTTGTTGTTCTGGCCGGGTAGGTACTCCTCCATTAGAGCCATACCGATCCCCTGGGCGATGCCGCCAATGATCTGGCCTTCGACCAACGCAGGATTGATAGCTCGGCCCACGTCGTAGGCCGAGTCGATCGAGTGCAGCACGATGATCCCGGTCTCGGTGTCGACGTCGAGCTCGGCTACCTGGGCGCCGAAGCCGAACACCGCGTATGGGTCACCCTGGCCGTTCTCGTCTAGCGGTGTTGTCGGAGGGTCGTAGGTCCCGATTCCAACGGCCACGTAACCGTCATCGTCGGGTGGCAGATCCGTCAAGGACACCTGTCGACTGTCGTGCCCGTTACTAACCGTCAGACCATCTCCGTCGATGACGATGTTGGCTTCGGCGTCGAAACCGGCCAGCGCTGTTATCGAGGACCGCAGAACCTTGGCTGCTTCTATGGTCGCGTTGCCGGTTACGTAGGTCTGGCGCGATGCCGAGGTCTTACCGGCGTCGGGAGTGAGGTCGGTATCGGCACCGATGAGTTGCACGTCGTCGAGGGCCACTCCGAGAGCGTCGGCACAGATTTGCGACATCACGGTGTTCGCCCCCTGGCCAATGTCGATGGCGCCTTGGTGAAGTCGGATTCGACCGTCTGCGGTCAACCCCACCTTCACCGTCGAAGGATTGGACATCGACGTGTTACCGCACCCGTACCAGGCTCCAGCAATGCCAACCCCGGCTTGTCGAGGTCCGCCAAGAGTATTGAAGTCGCGGGCTCGTTCGATGGCATCAAACCTTGGCTGCCTCAGAGCCTCGAGGCACTCGACGTAACCGACACCAGAAGTGAAGATCTGTCCGGTTGCTGTTGGATCACCTGCCCGTAGGGCGTGGGTGAGCCTTAGCTCGAGGGCATCCACGCCGAGCTTGTCGGCCAGCTCATCGAGGAGCGTTTCTTGGGCGATGGCTGCTTGAGGCACGCCAAAGCCGCGGAATGCTCCAGAAGGAGGACAGTTGGTGTGAACCGCGGTTGCGAGCGCTCGATAGCTGTCGTAGTTGTATGGACCACCAGCGTGAATCGGCACTCGGCTGGCCACGGTTGGCCCCCAAGACGCGTAAGCACCGGTGTTGAACACCGCGTCGAAATCGAACGACAGCAGTCCATCGACGCCAACTGCTAAACGGGCCGACATCTGGGCTGGATGTCGTTTGGTCGTCGATGCCATCGACTCCGGCCTGGAGTACGTAATGCGAACGGGGCGGCCGGTCTTTACTGCGGCCAGAGCCAGAATGGGCTGGATCGATAGGTCGAGTTTCCCACCAAAACCGCCACCGCACGACGTTGGTCGCATCACAACCTTGTCGTCAGCCACATCGAGAATGGCTGCGGTGTCGGCCCGGTCCATATAGGCAGCTTGGGTGGTGGCGTGAATGATCACTAGGTCGCCGTCGAGTTCGGCCCACCCCGCCTCTGGCTCGATGTAGGCGTGCTCGACGAACGCAGTCTGAAACTCGCCGCTCACCACCGTTGCCGCGCCGGTCAGCTTGGTTTCGATATCGCCACGAGCCACGCATCCTTCGACCAGCACATTGTTGGGCCGGTCGGGGTGGAGCAGTCGTGCTCCTGCTTGTTTGGCATCGGCTGGTTCCATGAGCGCAACTGTCGGAGCCCATGACACGGGGAAATCGGCGGCCGCAATGTTGGCGCCAGCCGCGGCGATGACCGCGGCGATGGCCTCGCCTTCGAACAAAACCTCGGTTTCGGCGAACACCGGCTGATCCGCCATCGGTGGAATGACTCCGAAACAGTTGCGCCCCGGAATGTCGGCGGCGGTCAGGACGCCGATCACTCCGGCCGTTTCGGCGATGTAGGTGTCGATGTCACCAATCTCAAATGTGGCTGACGCGTGAGGCGACCTAACCACGGACAACACGAGGGCATCGGGGGGAGCACCGTCGTCGCCGAAGACGTCTTCGCCGGTCACCTTTGGCTCGCCATCGACCCGTGGCACCCGAGAGCCGACCGCCTTGCCGACCGCCGGACTCAATGGAAGAACGATCTCATTTTGCCCAGCATCGACCACGCTGTCGACTATCTGGCGATAACCGGTGCACCGACAAAGCACCCCGCCCAGAGCGTCGTTGATCTGGCTAGCCGTCGGAATTGGGTTTTCGGCCAATAATGCCCGGCTAGCCATCAACATGCCTGGAGTGCAGAAGCCACACTGCGCTCCGCCATGGCGCAAGAACGAATCCTGTAGTGACGCGCCAGCTGCCGAGTCGGCTAACGATTCGACGGTGTCGATGCGTCTGCCTGCGAGTCGTCCTACGGGGACCAAACATGCACAAGTCGAGTCACCGTCGATCAGCACTGTGCATGCGCCGCAGTCGCCAGCGTCGCAACCGACCTTGGTGCCGGTGAGGTCCAGTTCTTCGCGCAGAACTTCGCTAAGTCGAGTCATCGGTCCTGACGAAATCGACCGACTGTGCCCGTTGACGATGATTGCCGTGTCGCTCATTGGTCGGACCGGGCGCACGCTCGAAGGGCTCGGACAACGAGTGTCGGCACTACCGACATTCGATACTCGGCGCTTGCTCGCACATCGTCGACAGGAGTTAGATCGCCCAAGTGCGCCGCGGCTATCGAGTCGGTCGATACGTCGTCGATGGAGACGCCAACCAGATCGGCCTCGAGTCTGGTCAAGCGCTTGGCCACGGGCGAACATGCGCCAACGGCCACTCGGGCGTCGACGATCAGGCCGGCGTCATCGATCTCGGCGGTGACTGCAACCATCACGATCGAGATGACAAGGTAAGCACGAGCACCAAGTTTCTCGAAGGCGCCGACAGCTCGATCGGCGGGGTTCGGTATCAACACCGCTGTAACCAGTTCGTCGGTTTCGCAAACGGTCGAGCGGTTGCCGAGTATGAACTCATCCAGAGGAACCTCGCGAACGCCCCGATGTGATTGCATCTCCACCCGAGCGCCGAGCGTCAACAAGGGCGGTACACCGTCGGCGGCGGGCGAGGCGTTACAGAGATTGCCGACAACCGATGCGACGTTCTGGATCTGAACGCCCCCAACCTGACGGGCTGCGTTCTGTAGACCAGCAAACGCTGGTGGAAGGTTGGCCCTCATGACGTCGGTCCAGGTAGCGAGGGCACCGATGCGCCATTGGTTGGCGTCGTTGCTGATGGCCCGAAGTTCGTCCACCGAGCTGATGTCGACGATGTCTGGCGCCGGGTCCTTGCGGCCAAGGGCAGGATAGAAGTCGGTGGCCCCAGCTACGATGGTCGAACCGCCAGCGGCAAGACCGGCCAGCGCAGACTCGACAGTAGTTGGCAACAAATATCCCATTCGTGAGATCCGTGACCGCTCGTGTGGGGTGGTGAGGAACACTACCGGATCACTAGTACACAAGTGAATGTGCATACTCCTACTCTAAATTGTTTAGAGTAGTGTCATGTCTACCGTTGCCGCCGAGCAGTCACTGGCGCGACCAGTCGAAGAACGAGGTGTCGCGCTCCTGAGCATCGCCGAAGATCAGTGGTACGACCGCAAGAGTTCGCGAGTATCAGCCAGAGACCTGGCTGATGCGATGATCGGCTTCGCAAACGCCGAAGGTGGCATCATCGTCATCGGTCTACGAAACGACACCGTTGAGGGGGTCTCCGGTGCTCAGTCCAAACGGTTAGCCGAGTGGCAGCAAGCCTCGCTCGACTTCACCAGGCCAGCTGTGCCGAATCGCGTTCGAACGATCGAATGTCTCAATAGTCGAGGTAACGATGATCAGCTCGTCGTTGTCGAGGTCGAGACCAGCACACAGGTGCACTCCAACAGGAAGGACGAGGTGTTCTTGAGAGTTGGCGACGAAACCCGCCGGCTTACGTTCGCGCAGCGGCAGGAGTTGCTGTACGACAAAGGCCAGTCGACGTTCGAAACCACGATTGTTCCGGACGCAGAGTTTCCAGACCTCGATCAGACTCTTCTCCGCTCTTACGCGGATGCGGTGAAGCACCCAGACCCGAAACGGCTGCTCATCGCCCGAGGCCTGGCAACTCCTGGTGGCGAGTTAACCGCTGGTGCCGTGCTTTTGTTTGCGAACCACCCTCAGCGCTGGTTCCCCGAGGCCAATCTCCGCGTGCTTCGTTATCGTGGAACTGAGCGCGGTAGTGGGGCACGCCAACAACTACTTCATGATCGCCGCATTGACGGTTCAATCCCGCAACAACTACTCGATGCCAGAGAAGATGTTCTCGATCAGATCCCTACGCGCCGAGCCCTCGGCCATTCAGGCCGATTCGAAAAGATTGGGCTAATCCCCCAAGACGCATGGCTCGAAGCAATCGTCAACGCCGTGATTCATCGTTCCTACAGCTCGAGTGGTGATCACATCCGGGTTGAGATCTTCGACGATCGGATCGAGGTCGAGAGCCCCGGTCGCTTCCCTGGGATTGCGGAAACCTCTGACCCCTTCAACATCACCCGTTTCGCACGAAACCCCCGCATCGCTCGCGTATGCGCCGACCTCGCATTCGGCCAGGAGCTTGGCGAGGGTATCCGCCGGATGTATGAAGAAATGCGCCTAGCCGGGCTTGCCGACCCTGAGTACCACCAAACATCTGGGAGTGTGCGGCTGACACTGCCGTCAGCGGCCGTCGATAGCGAACTCGAAGCGAGGCTGCCTCCCGGTTCTCGGGATCTTGTTCGTTTCATCCGCGAGGGCGAAAGACTCAGTACCGGCGAAATTGCGGTGGCAAGCGGTCGATCACGACCAGTTGTGATCCGCCAGCTGAAGGCTCTCCAAGACGCTGGAGTCATTCGCTGGTTCGGAAATAGCGCCAGAGATCCGCGTGCGTACTGGACCATCATTACCGAATGACATCTATGACATTAAACGTCCAAAACCTGCCCTGACCAGCAGTTTCGGTTCTACTCTAAACGCATGTTCAGAGTCTTAGCGGCGGTCCTCGGCCAAAGTCATCCAGATGGCCACCGGCGGGCGATGATTCGGGTTCGTTCGGTTTCGTCGGTGATGGCTTCGGTGCCTACCGGTGTGCGCCACCAGAAGGTTTGTTTGTCGGCCTTCGTTTCGAACACCGGATGATCCGAGGGTTCGACAGAGATACGGCAGATGTCTTGGCCGTCGACCGTGTGCCAGTCCCAGTCGACCAAAGTTGCCGCCGACCGGCCGAGCCTGTTCAGCAGGTTGTTCAGGTGTTGACCCCATAAGTCGCGGTCGCCGCGTTCGCCGCGCTTTGAGAAGGTGGCGTAGTCGGCTTCGAGGCCGTAGATGTCGCCATCGTCTGTCACGCCCACAAGAAGGGTGCCTCCGTAGGCAGCGTTGGCAAACCCGGCAATGGTTTTGAGAACCGAACCTTCCATGACCTTCGATTTCTGACTCTCACGAACATCCCAGCGCATGGTCGACTTGTATTCGAGGAAACGATCTTCGCGGTCGGGACCGATCAGCTCGCCGATGGTGCACGTCCGCTGCCGCGCCACTCGAGCCCGTTTGTATATGTCGGGTTTGTATTCCTCGATTAGTGCGGCCCGTAGCTCTTCGTTGTCGAGCAGTTGATATGCAAATTTCTCGTTGTTCCCGAGTCGGTTGGTCAGCGCACCAGTCCACGTCTTGTCGAAACCAACACCAAATGCCTGCTCGTCGTTGGCACCGGCCTCGACCTGAATCTGCGGATTGGCCACAAGATCGTCGCGCACCTGGTCGGTGAACAGCCGATCGGTTTCGGTGATGTTGGTACCGAATCGTTCGTTGATCTGGTCGATGATCTCCGACAGCGGAATCTCGTCTGGTTCACGTTTGCCGCCAGATCCCCCGTAGATGGTGATCACTTCTCCACCGTCTACGTCGAGAGAACCGTCACCGTCGAAGGACTTTTCAGTGGCGATGTGTGTCAGCTCGATTGCGTCGCCAAGATCGACCCCAGACCCAGGTTCGCGCTTCAGCAGCCGTGACAACGCCCGGCAGAACAGATAGTCGCGTTCAAGCTTGACGTCGGTGAACGAAACCACTTGCGACAAGAAGCTGTAGATGCGGATGAATCGGGTGAGCACATCGCGGAACTGTTCTTGTTCGTCATCTTCGAGAGCCCAGAACCGGTCGACGGCTGGTTGCAGCCCAGAGTTGACGCGTTCGTGATTCCTGTCCGGATCGGTCAGCAGCAGAGTGACAACACTCTCGACTTCTTCGGCTGTGAGCACACCGAACGGGGCGAGTTCGGCCTGAGTGTCATACAGCAGATGTGGGTCGGTCGGTGGAGCAACGGTGCGGGCAAACCACGGCGTGAACGCATCTTGGATGTCTTCCATTTCGTTGCGGAAGTCGAGCACGAACGTGCCGGTCTTGCCTTGTCTGGTCCGATTGAGTCTCGACAAGGTCTGCACCGCTGCCAAACCGGTCAGGGTCTTGTCGACGTACATGGCATACAGCTTCGGCTGATCGAAGCCGGTCTGGTACTTCTCGGCCACAACCAGAATCTGCCATGCGTCGGTGTCGAAGCGCTTCGCAGTTTCGGTGTCGGCAAACCCGTTGGCTTTGGCCTCGGTGAGTTTGTCTCCGTCGACGACGAGTTCGCCAGAGAACGCCACCAACGTGTTGACGTCGCCGATGCCGTTTTCTCGGCAGTAGGCGTCGAGGTGCTGTTTGTAGCGCATGGCGTGCAGCCGCGAGGCGGTGACCACCATGGCTTTGGCTTGGCCACCGATCTTGTTGGCCACGCGGGCCCGAAAGTGGTTGACGACGACTTCGGCTCGTTGCGCCAGGTTGTGCGGGTGCAGCGACACGAACCGGGCGATGGCCGAGCCGGCTCTGGCCGAATCGAGTTCCGGGTCGTCGGCGATGGCTTTGTCGATCTTGAAATACGTGTCGTAGGTGACGTAGTTGGCCAGAACGTCGTGGATAAATCGTTCTTCGATGGCTTGGCGCATCGAATACAAGTGGAAGGGTTCGTACTTGCCTTCGTTGTTCTTGGCGCCGAACAATTCGAGGGTGCGCCCTTTTGGTGTCGCCGTGAAGGCAAAGAACGACATGTTCGGTTGCCGGCCCCGAGCGTCGACTTCTTTGGCCAGCGCGTCTTCCATCGGGTCGGGCAGTTCTTCGCCGTAGAACCCTTCGGCCTCTTCGGCAGCAACGAGTTCGGCCGTCGGGTCGGAAACGGCTCCACCGAGGACCTTCTTCATCTCTTTGGCCGAATCGCCAGTTTGTGACGAGTGGGCTTCGTCGACGACTACCGCGTACTTGCGTGACTTCAGTTCTTCGACGTGGTTCATCACGAATGGAAACTTTTGCAGTGTGGTAATGATGATTCTGGCTTGCTCGCCTGCTAGTGCTTCGGCCAGCTGCCCTGAACTTCCGTCGATCTTTACGACCACTCCGTGGGTGTGCTCGAACTGGTAGATCGTGTCTTGGAGTTGTTTGTCGAGCACGATGCGGTCGGTGATCACCACGACCTTGTCGAACACCTTCTCGTCGGCTGCGTTGTGCAACGACGACAATCGGTGTGCCAACCACGCAATGGTGTTCGACTTGCCCGATCCAGCCGAATGTTGCACCAGATACGACTGGCCTGCGCCGTGTTCTTGGGCGTGGGCTTCGAGCCGTAGCACAGCGTCCCATTGGTGGAACCGAGGAAAGATTAGTGTGCCGTCGTCGTTATGCACGAACCGGGCCAGCAAGTCGAGCCATGCGTCTTTGGCCCACACGTCTTCCCATAAATACGCAGTGCGGTATCCGTCGCGGCTCGGGTTGCCGGCCCGATCGCCGTCACCCTTGTTGAACGGCAGGAAGCCGGTCTTCTTGCCCACGAGTTTCGTCGTCATAAACACCCGCTCGGTGTCGACCGCGAAGTGCACAATGGCCCGCTTCAACAGGCGATTCTTCGAAGCACGATCGTTGCGATACTGGGCGATTGCGTCTTCGGCGGTTTGACCGGTCAGGTGTGTCTTCAGCTCGGCGGTAGCAACCGGTATCCCGTTGAGGAACAACCCGATGTCGAGCGTCTTGTTCGACTTCGGGTCGTAAGGAAGTTGACGGGTCACCGTCAACCGGTTGGCCTGGTACCGAGCCTCGGCATCGGGGTTCAACCCAGACGCGGGCCGAAAGAACGCCAGTTTGAACTCAGCCTTTTCGTGCCCCGCATAGGTCAGCCCGTGACGAAGAACATCGACAGTCCCGCGTTTGTCGAGTTCTTTCCCCAACCGCTCGGCGAATGCGACCTGGGCCTCATCTGGAGACGAGTGCGACTTGCGAACCTTGTCCCATTCTTGGGGTTGAGTATCGCCAATGAACGCAAACAGCTCTGCCGTATCAAGTGCCGACGTCGGATCAAAGTGCCGCGGCTCGGTCTGAGCGTTACCAACCTTCACCGGCCCCCGATACCCGCCGCTGCCAATGAGCGATTCACAGATCGCCGCCTCAAACCCCGCTTCGCTAGGCCCCACCATCAAGCCGCCCCCGGAACCGTGAACTCACCCGTAACCGCCGCCGTAATAAGCGCCTGACGTTTCTCGCCGAGGAGGTCGAGTTGGCCACCGATCGAACGTCTCAATCGCCGTGTACAGTCACGGACCTCGTGCGCGGCCGAGACGATGGCCGCTTGGCGGTCCAGATCCGGGAGATCGATTACAACCTCTTTCGTGAGCTCAAGATTTATCCTGCTTCGGGTGGTTCCTCGGCTGTACGCAGCCACAGAAGTCGCCCCCATTGGCGAAGACAGGTAAAAGGCCAGAAAGTCAGCCGAAGTAAGGTCGTCCTGGGTCCGCGCACAGAAGCAGTCCGCCTTAACGATCGCCTCACCTAGATCTGGTGCCACACACGCCCGGCCGACATGGTTCTTCGTGTCGCCTAGACCAGCAATCAATAGATCGCCCTCCCGAACCGAATGTTTCAAAAGTGTCCCGAAGTGGTCTTGCGATATGTACGCCTTGTCGTGATCGCCGAATTCCCCCAGCTTGATGTTTCCCAGCCGCACCACGCGAGCGCCAGCCGCGTCCACATAGTCCGAGGACTTCAGGGAACTACCGAAGGGTCCATCGGTTATTGAGACAATGAGGCGCCGAAGCGGCACCGGTCGGCTCTCCGCGCGTTCTACTAGGTCCGTGAAGTATCTCCACCGACGTTCTTTGAGGAGTTGGATGAGTTGTTGTTTCTTGGCGGTGAGGGCGTCGATGCGGGCGGTCTCGACATCCAGATAATCAGCAATCGCCCTCTGCTCCCCCAAGGCCGGCAACCACACCTGTCGGGCGAGTGTTTCAGGAACCCTGACGTAGGGCTGAGCAGTTCCACCCTTCTCCCAGAAGTCCTCGTTGTTCACCATGTACCAGAGGAACTTCGGGGATGTACCTGGCTGTGGGGTCAATACAACCGTATTTGCAACAACAGACCAATCGCCGTCCGCCAGAAAGACCTTTCCACATCGGGCGCCAACCGCACTAAGCACCAGACCGGGTCCAAAATGGGTCGCTCGATTCAGCCAGACATCTTGTCCCGAGGCACTGAATCCAGGCACCAACCCAGGCCCGGGTTCGAGGCTCGCCTCGCCCTTAATCAGCCCGGTCGAGACGCCCCCCGGACGCAGCGCGCGCTTGAGCATCATCACCCTGTCACCTCATCCATTAACTCCCGGATCTCGGCTTCTAGCTGCTGAATCTCGGCGTCGATTTCGGCGAGGGGTCTTGGCGGGGTGTAGGTGTAGAAGTGGCGGGTGAGGGGAATCTCGTAGCCGATCTTGGTTTTGGAGTAGTCGACCCAGGCGTCTGGCACATAGGGGTGCACTTCGGCTTCGACATATTCGTCCACGGCTCGGCGATACGGCGCTGTGCTCAGCCGCTCGCTCGGGTCGGGTTCGTAGCGAACTCGGTCGGCGGGTAGTGGCACGTTCTCGGCGTCGCGAAGATCGGAGTCGGGTTCCGGGCTGCCGTTCTTCTTTGTGACCGCCGATGCATCGGGGTCGGTAACCGAGAACGCACCAACCATCGCCTTCTCAATCGGTTTGCCCTTCAAACCCGTTTCGCTCATCAGGCGAAGAGCGAGCTTGGTCGCATCGCCAGCGCTGTTCAGCCTCTCGCCCACAGCAGCAGTTGCCAACGCCTTCAAGCGTGACTGAACCGACGAATCGAGCTTCGCCACAACCTTGGCAGCCATAAGCTGCTCGACCGTCTCAGCGGTAACTTCCCAGCGGAGGCGTAGCGGCCGGTCGACGGTGATTCGCATGAAACCGAAAGCC
>CAZMUM010000001.1:0-176749 GCA_964569385.1 uncultured Acidimicrobiales bacterium | reverse complement strand
GTTCTGTGTCGATGCGCGTTCTGTGTCGATGCGCGTTCTGTGTCGATGCGCGTTCTGTGTCGATGCGCGTTCTGTGTCGATGCGCGTTCGCTTCTAGATGACAGACGCCAGCCTGGTTGCTTCTCGATCGCGAAGATCGAGGTTGATACGCATTCGTTCGAGATGTTGCGCGACGGTTGCTTCACCCTGAGGAATTGGGTGTCGATCTAGGAACGTTTCGATGTCGGTAGCCACGGTGCGATCGCCGATGGCGGTTATGCCAGACACCATCCGCGGTATCGAATTGTTCGGGAACCTCTCGAGCAACTCGTCCCAGTGGTCTCGAACAAAGGCCCAGACCACCGATCCGTGGTCGCTGTGGGCGAGGCAAGCGCTGATCACGTACGGCGCGTTCTGCGACCTGACTTTGCTGCGGCACGCCTCGAGTGTGCGTCTGATCTGCTTCTCTGAAGGAAAGGCGGCGAGGCTGGTCAGATATCGAAGTTCGTCCTGTGGAGTCTTGGCCGACATGGATCGGTTGACGTACTCGTCGTATCTCTCATCGTCTCCGTGCTCGGCTACGACAGCCACGGCTGCGGAAAAAAGCTGAGGGTCGGTGCCTGGTCCTGTTGGCCCGGCTTCGAACAGCACAGTCGCCAGTTCACGAACTCGATTGTCGTGACCAAGTGTTCCGGCGGTGCGAAACAACAGGGCGCGAAGTTCGCTCGTTAGAGGGTCCTCGTCGGTTGCGGCTTCGGTACCGAGAATGTCGAGTGCTGAGATCGACACGCTGGAAACTCGGGAACGCAATCGAGCGAGGGCCTCGCCGTCGAGGAGTCGAGCGATCATGCCGAGGCCTCCGACTATCGAGCGCCAAACGCCGAGATCAGTCTCGTACACAAACTCTTCGGCTAGCTCGAGAATGGCAATGGCGTCGGTCGACCCAGCAATCACCGCAGCCACCACGTCATCGACCAAACTAGCCCGCTCGGTAGCTGTCAGAATCTCCTGGGCCTGACTAATCAGGGCTCGATGTAGGTCGGGTTCGTAGCTGACTCGATAGAAACCGTGAGCACCGGCGTTAGCCACGACCCACTCCGGTTTTCCGCCAAGGTCGATGGCGAGGTTGCGTTCGGGCAACAGGACCGAAAGAGTCTTGACCTCGCTGCCCACCATCACCCGGATGTCAACCGGAACGCTCCACAGCTGATCGCCGCTCCCGTCGAACCGAAAGATCGTTTGGGTGAGCGAAATGCCCTCGTCAGTCGAAGCGACCTTGACCAAAGGATGACCAGCTTGGTAGATCCAGCTGTCCATAGTTGATCGTACCGGAGCCCCGGTCGCCTCCTCGAGAGCGTCCCAGAGATCCGTTGTTTCGGTGTTGCCATAGGCGAACCGTTTCAGGTAGTGCCGTACCCCGTCCCTAAACCGGTCCTCACCCAAGTGTTGTTCGAGCATCCGCACCACGGCGGCACCCTTTTCGTAGGTCAGCACGTCGTACATTGCCTCGGCCTCATCGGGCGAGTGAACGGGAAATTCGATGGCTCGGGTGCTGGCCAGCGAATCGACGGCAAACGCGGGTGCCCGGTCGCGGTTGAATTGCTCCCACCTGCGCCATTCGGGTTTGAACGCATTCACGGTGGCCATCTCCATGAACGTGGCGAAGGCCTCCTTTAGCCAGATGCCTTCCCACCATTTCATGGTGACGAGATTGCCGAACCACATGTGGGCTAGTTCGTGGGCAATCACATCGGACATCTGCATTAGCTCAGCCGACGTTGCTGTGGCTGGGTCGGCTAGAAGCAGTGTTTCTCGGAACGTGACGCAGCCCATGTTCTCCATCGCTCCGAAGGCGAAGTCAGGGGCCGCTATGAGGTCGAGTTTGTCGCCTGGATACTTCGAGTCGTAGAACTTTTCGAGCCAGTCCAGTGCGAAGGCAGCAGCCTCGAGAGCGAAACTAGTGAGGTGACCTCGACCCGGTCGGTGAATGATCCGAATTGGTGTTGTTCCGACGTAGACAGCCTCAGTGATCTCGAGCTCGCCTACTACAAATCCGACGATGTACGTTGACATCAGCATTGTGTCGGAATAGGTGGTGCGAATTCGCCCATCGGGCAGGGTCTGTTCGGTTGCTGGGTGGGTGCACGCAATCGAGATCAGGCCTGGTGGCGCTGTTAGCGTCAGCCCAAACACGGCCTTGGCGTCGGGCTCGTCGAAGCAGGGGAACGCGCGGCGTGCGTTTGTCGACTCGAACTGAGTGATGGCGATGGTGTGATCGACACCAGCCTCGTCGGAGTAGACGGACCGATAGAACCCGCGTAGTTGGTCGTTAAGTACGCCCTTGAAGACGATTTCGACTACGGCCTGACCAGGACTCAGGGTTTCATCGAGGTCGATAGTGAGACGTTCCATCGCATCGTCCACGGTGCATTCGCTCACAGAAACGGCCTCACCATCTACGGTGACACTGACTGACCCGATCGACAGTTCAGCGGCGTTTAAAACGATGCAATTTACTGGTTCGACGACCTCGAGCGAGATACGAACGCTTCCCATGAACGACGCGCTGTCGAGTTCGGGTTCTAGGTCGATGTCGTAGCGCCTGGGCAGTACGTTGCGTGGCAATCGGTGTGGGTGTGCAACCATTTCTCAAAGGGTACGAGGGAAGCGCCGGTCCGCTGGTGACCCTCGCAGACCCGCCGTAGACCTTCAAAGGTGGCAGGAATGGTCCGATGGAGATGGGCTCGGGAACACTCAGGTTTGAACGAGCGCTGCTAGCTGCGTGCGCGACCACTATGGTCTCCGGCGTCCGATTCGGAGCAACAGATGAACGAGACTGCCATGAACGACGCTGCCATGAACGATGCCAACACCATTTCGACGGGCATTGATATTGTTGGCGTTGGCAACGCGTTAGTCGATGTGCTCGCTCCCGCGGCCGACGACTTCATTGCCGATCAAGGCCTTGTGAAGGGCTCCATGACCCTCATCGATGCCGACCGAGCAGTTGAGCTCTATGGCGAGATGGCATCGTCGTCAGAAGTTTCGGGCGGGTCAGCTGCCAACACCGTTGTCGGGGTTGCTGCGTTAGGACTCGAAAGCGCGTTCATCGGCAAGGTCAGGAACGACTCGTTGGGAGATGTGTTTGCTGGCGACATGAGTCGGCTCAGTATCGGCTTCGATGTTCCCAGGGCCGACGCTGGGGACCCGACCGGACGCTGTCTTATCCTGGTTTCAGACGATGGCGAACGCACGATGAGCACGTACCTGGGCGCGTCGGTCCAGTTGTCGCCTGGCGACATCGACCCTGGTCTGATAGCGAGTGCGAAACTTCTGTACCTCGAGGGGTACCTCTGGGATCCACCTCAAGCCAAAGCCGCCATGCGCGCCGCGTGCGCTGCGGCGCAGGCGTCATCTACCAAGGTCACGCTGACCCTGTCCGATTCGTTCTGCGTTGAACGTCACCGCGAATCGTTCGTTGATCTGATTGATGACTCGGTAGACGTCATTTTCGCCAACGAAGACGAAATCATGTCGCTGTACGAAGTGGACACCCTCGACGCGGTCATCGACCGGATCCGCGGCCACGTCTCGATCGGTGCGATTACCCGTGGCTCCAAGGGTTCGGTGATCGTCACCGACAACGACCGCATCGACATCGACGCTGTTCCTGTTGATCGAGTGATCGACACCACCGGTGCTGGTGATCTCTACTCGGCTGGTTTCTTGTCCGGAATGGCGTTGGGACTCGATCTTGAGATCTGTGGTCAGTTGGGCTCAATCGCCGCCTCTGAGGTCATCTCTCATATGGGACCCCGTCCCGAGAAGTCGCTGGCGGAGCTGGCCGGTCACCTGCTGTAACCGCGGTCTCAACAAATCGATTCGATAGCGAGCCGCAGCTTTGCCAATCTCAGTTGGGCTACCTCGGCTGTGCCAGCATCGGCAATCTGAAAGTAGATCTTCAACTTGGGCTCGGTGCCACTCGCGCGAACGAAGACACGATCTAGGTCAGCGCCAACGCGCCACTGGATCATGTCTGCTGGTGCATCTTCGGCATCGCAATTGCCGGCGGTCCGAACATCGAGGCCTGCTGGTGGGGCTCTGCGCCACGCAGCCAACAGTGATGTGAGCACCTCGGGTGATTCGAACGATCTCGACCGCAGCGGTGATTCCGTCTTTGTCTCGTACTGTTGTTGAGCACGCGAACCCGAGCGCTTCCTCGTAGCCAAAGACATATTCGAAGTCGGGTTCGTCTATCGCAGCTCGGATGATCCACTTGAACCCGGTGGCCGTTCGCCTGACGGTGGCGCCGTGGCCTTTGGCGATCGCGTCGAGCTGTGGAGAACTCGCCAACGACCGGGCAACCAAGGCTGGTTTGGTTGGGCCTCCGTTGTTGTACCGAGTTAACAACTCGTCGGCGAGCAGCGTTGCGATTTCGTCGCCGGAGAGTCTGCGCCAGCCTGTCGAGACCCATACGAGTACGCCAAGTCGGTCGGCGTCGGGGTCATGAGCGAGTATTAGTCTCGAACCCGACTCGGCTGCGGCCTGTTTGGCGTGGCCCAGAGCGCTCGCCTCTTCTGGATTCGGCAGTTGCACTGTCGAAAAGTCCGGGTCCGGTTCAACCTGGGAGGCAACCATGTGAGGTTGGGGGAGGCCCGCTCGTGCGAACGCCTTCACGAGGGTTGCGGCACCTACGCCGTGAAGAGCGGTGTAGGTAAGGTCTAGGTCGCCGGTGCCGGCGCTAACGGAGGGATCTATCGACTCGTGCACACATTTGGTGACGGCAGCGGCCGGGTCGAAGCGCTGGATCCAGTCGTGGGCGGCAAGATCACTCTCGTGAACGAGGTGTTGATGCATCTTGTCTTCGACTTGGGTTGCCACGTATGGACGGATCTGGGCGCTATCTGACCAATAGACTTTATAGCCGTTGTCGCCAGGTGGATTGTGGCTGGCTGTAACCATGATCGCGGCGTCGGCCGATCTGCTCAACGCCTCGTGTGCCAAGACCGGGGTGGGGATGGCCCCGTCGATCAGAGTCGCTTCGACTCCTAGGCCCACCAGTACCCGAGCCGAGTCGAGTGCGAATTGTCGCGACTGGTGGCGGGCGTCGTAGCCAATTACAACGGCCCGAGATCGGCCAGCGTCCGACAACAGCAGTTCGCCAATCGCCCACGCGGCGCTACGCACGACCACACTGTTCATCTGGGCTGGTCCAAGGCCCATGCGGCCGCGGAGGCCAGCGGTACCAAATCGCAGCGGGGCGTCGAACCAGCCGCCGACGAGAGACCGATCGGTCCGGAGGGTTTGCAGGAGTTCGAGCCCGTTCGTCGGGTCAGGATCGGCCGCGGCCCACTCCGCAGCCTTGGAAGACAACCCCTCGTACATCGATTGCCAGTGTGGCATCGTTCGGTCTGCTGATCGTTGCGCTCGTAGCGTTGCTTCGCCCGCCTCTGGCTGCGCTGCCTCTAAGATGTCGCCGGCAATATGTTGTTCCCGACCCTCGAGTTTGCGCTCTTCTTCGTTGTCGTCTTCTTGGCCAATTGGCTTCTACGACCGCTTCCGCGGGTGTGGCGTTTCGCCATGTTGGGGGCGAGCCTGTTCTTCTACGGCTATTGGGATGCTCGGTTCGTTCTGTTGTTGTTGGCCTCGATCGGAGCCAACTGGTTCGTCGCGAAATCTATCGATGCGCAGCATCTAGTCGGCGACGAAAAGACCGCGAAGTTACTCCTGAGGCTTGGAGTTGCATTCAACCTCGGCGTCCTTGGTGTGTTCAAGTACTACGGCTTCTTTGTTGAGTCATTGCGTAGCTCGTTCGGTTCGCTCGCTGACTCGGTGCCGTTGATCGAGATAACGCTCCCCGTTGGTATCTCCTTCTTCACGTTTCAGGCCCTCAGCTACGTCGTGGATGTCCATCGACGCCAGATTGAGCCGATGCCGTTACTCGACTTCGCGGTGTATCTCTCGTTCTTCCCCCAACTGGTCGCCGGCCCTATCGTGCGAGCGTCGGAGTTCGGCCCGCAACTCGCCGCCGAACCTGACCCGAGGTATGTCCCAACCGCCGAGGCGTTCAGGCTCATTTTCAGTGGATTGTTCAAGAAGGTCGTTATCTCCGCGTACTTGGCCAGCGCGATCGTCGACGACGTGTTCACGTTGCCAGAGGATTATTCGGCGCCCGAGGTCTTGCTCGCGACATATGGCTACGCGATTCAGATCTACGCCGACTTCAGCGGCTACACAGACATCGCAATCGGCGTCGCTCTGCTCCTCGGTTTCCGATTCCCACTGAACTTCGACGCGCCATATCGAGCCCTTTCGATTCGGGAGTTTTGGGGTCGTTGGCACATGACGTTGTCGAACTGGCTTCGCGACTACTTGTACATCCCGCTCGGAGGCAATCGCAAAGGCACGATCCTCACGTATCGGAACCTGTTCCTTACGATGCTGCTAGGCGGGCTCTGGCACGGAGCTGCATGGAACTTCGTGATTTGGGGAGCGATCCATGGCGGTGTGCTTGCCATCGAGCGACTGGCCTCGACCTGGTGGAACCGGACCGAGCGGCCGGCCGTGTTGCCACCCAAGGCCATTGCGGTGGTGCGCTGGGTTTACACGTTCCATGTCGTGTGTCTGGCGTGGGTGTTCTTTAGAGCCGAGACATTCGGTTTGGCCATGTCGATGCTTGGCCAACTAACCAACTGGGGTGGCTCGACCGAACACATCACGCCGCTCCTGCTCGTTGTCGTAGTGGCCATGATTTTGAGTCAGTTCGTGCCCCCATCCAGCGTGAAATCTCTCGAAGTTGAGTTTGGGCGTTGGCCTTGGTTCGCCCAAGGCGCCCTTCTGGGCGTCGGACTCGTTGTGGTCGACATTCTTGGCCCCGAAGGTGTCGCTCCTTTCATTTACTTCCAGTTCTGAACCCCAACGGCTCGATAATCCCAGAAAACCCCTAAAACACTAGGATTCTGGCCCCCATCCGACGGTATCGGTAGTTTGGTTTCGGCTAGCGTCAGATCGTCATGTCACGTGGTGAACGCCAAACATCGTCAGGGCTTGGTGGGCACCGGGCGGGACCCCAGTATCAGAGCGGTATCGGGCGATTCCAAGATCACGAAACCCCTTCGGAACGATCGCCCGACTTGGCTCAGGATCTTTCTGCTGAGCCGAGCACCGACAACGCCACCAAATCAGGCTCGATGCCTGCTGGCAAGGCTTTGTTCGCCGGTCTAGTGGCTCTGCTGCTTGCCATGGTGTTGAACGCCGATCAGTTGGTTCGTGATGCGCAACTCAAGGAGTTTGGTCGCGGCCGCGACATCTCCCTGGCGCTGTGGAAACCCGTTGCTTCGTTCGCCGACACGCTCGGGTTAAACGAGGCTCGCTCATTGGCCGACCAGGCGCTTGGGCGCGAGTACGGCAATGCCTCTGCAGGTTTCACCGTTGTTGCCTCAAGCGAGCCGAGTGCTGACCCCGAGGCGGCTATCACCTCGAGCTCGGGTCCTATCGACGAATTCGGACCCGGACCCGACAGTTCGACGGTCCCCACTACATCGAACTCACCCCAGCCTGAATTGCCAGAACCAAATACGACAACTGCCACGATGTCGACGACAACGACAACCACCACACAAGCTCGCCGCGCTCCATCTTTGGAGACGCCGCTCAGGTTGTGGGTTGGTGGCGATTCGATGGCCCAGGTGTTCGGTCAGTCGCTGGTACGACTAGCGGCCGATTTCGAAGTGATCGAGTCGACATTGGACTTTCGTATTTCGACTGGACTAACTCGCCCGGACTTCTTCAACTGGCCCGCGTATTTTGCCGACATCATTGCTGAGGACAACCCCGAGGTAATGGTCGTGATATTCGGAGCTAACGATGCCCAAGGCATGGAGCTACCTACTGGCGTTTTCCAACCCTTCGACGACGAATGGGTTGCTGAGTACACCTCTCGCGTTGGTTTCGTGATGAACCTGCTCACGGCCGAATCCGACCGTGTTGTGCTTTGGGTTGGTCAACCACGGATGCGTTCGGCCGACTTCGACGCGAAGATGCAGACCCTAAATGGCATCTATCAATCAGAATCGGCGCGTTTCGAACAGGTCATCTACCTCGACACCGTGCCTCTTTTTTCAGCCGCAGATGGAACCTACGACGCCTTCTTGCCCGCTCTCGGTGGCGAGATTCGCAACCTTCGCCAACAGGATGGGACTCATCTGTCACGTGCCGGTGGCGATCTACTCGCCGATGTAGTCCTCGACCGAGTTGGCGAGGACATCGACCTGACGAACCCTACGGCCACAACCACAACCACAACCACAACCACAACGTCGACCGTTGACAGTTCTACCGTGACAGTCGACAGCCCATCGTCTGGAACGGACGGGTAGTGATGACTCGACGTCTGAACCGGCGTGACTCGGCCGACCGGTGGTCATCTCCGCCACGCGACGAGGGTGGTCATTTCCTCAAGACTGAGCAGCGGCGCCGCGTCCGACTTGCCGTCGTCGTAGCGCTTGTTGTTGCCGTTGTCCTTGGTGTCACTGCTCTTGTGGCCCGGCGCGATGAAGCACCTCAGATCGAACTGATCGATGTTGAGGCGAGCAGTGCAATTGTCACCAATGCCGACGAACGACCAGCATCACAGCTTCAGGAGTCACCTCCAGCCGCTACCAACGTTCCGACCGAAGTCGATAGCGCTGTAGCGATATCCCCGCCAGCGACCACGAGCACCACCGCACCACCGAGCACGACCGCACTACCGGCCACCAGCACAACCTCGACGAGCGCTCCCGTCACGACCACATCTGTAACGACCCCGGCCACGTTCGTTCCTGCTTCGGCGGCGTTGCCGTCATTCGACGCCGCTGATTTTCCGGGTGCACCCGCGGAGGTCGAGCTTGCTCTAGTCGAAGGCGAGCTACGAGCCCGGTACCCGGTACGAATTCCAACGGCCGAAGAGCCGCTTCGTGTATACGTCGGCGGCGACTCCTTGTCTGACGCGCCCAGGGTTGGTCTCGAGCGGGCAGGGGCACTGCTCGATGTTCGTGCCGACACTCGCATCTCGACAGGACTAGTTGCCGACTGGTACTTCGACTGGCTCGATCGAATCCAAACCGAGGTTGTGCTAGCCGATCACGAGATCGTGGTGCTTACCTTCGGCGGTAACGACGCCCAGCCAATCGGTGGCGATGCGCCGGTGGGCACCGACGAGTGGCGTACTCGGTATGCAGCAAGAGTCGAAGCCGTCGCCGCGGCGCTTGCCGGTGGCCCTCAAGTTGTTTGGATCGGTTTGCCGCCGGTAACGCCAGACAATATTCAGGTGATTGTTCCGGTGGTCAATGAAATACTTCGCGACACAGCTTCGCGTTGGAACCACATCGACTACCTCGATGCCGAGGCAATGTTCACGGGGCCAGAGGGTGGTTTTGCCGAAGTTCTTTCTGACGCCGACGGCAATCGCACGTTGGTGAGAGCCCAAGATGGCGTCCACTACACGCCTGCTGCCGGAGACTGGTTAGCAGAGCAGATACTTGAGTTCGTCGCAGCCAAGATGGACGACGGCTCGCCATACCCAATCTCGAACAACGAGGGCTAGTGGTCCAGACTCGGCGGTAGATGTTCGACGCCGATGTCGCCGAGCCGGATAAGCATCGACGAGATCCAGCCGCCAAGATCGCTCAGTTGTTCATCGAGTTCTGAACCGTCGGCCAAGACGTTTTCTGGGAGCTCATATTCGCCCTGGTAATTCACTTCGATGGACCAGCCGAGTTCGGCCTGATCCAGGTCGAACTCGAGTTCGATTCTGGAAGTCTGTCGCCGAAGCGGAGCGGCGCCGACATCGACCGATTGCTGCGGTAGTACCGTCACGACGCGGTCAGGGTCGAGTCGGTTCGTCATTCGTTGGAGCCGAAATGAGAGGCTTATCGCTATGCGAGGTGGTTCATCGACAACTTCGCTCAGGTACCACGACCGATAGGCAGTTTGGGCCCAAGTTGCCCACATCATCGTGATGTCGACCTGAACATGGGGTTCGATCCCTTCGCCTGGAAGGCTGTAGGTCGTTTCCCACGTTGTGTCACCAAGCAGCACGTCGACTTGAAAGCGCTCTTCGAAGGCCTGGCGTTCGAGAAGCGCCGTCTCTAGGGCATCTCTGATTGCCCCGATGGCATCTGTGAATACATGGTCGAGCACTAACGCACTTCTGGGTTCATGAACGCCGTCGGGATGCCAAGCCTGGCTGACTTTTCGACGGTGGCGATGCGGCGACCCGGTTGCACGGCAGCTTTGATGCGCCCGATCCGACCAGCCGAGGCCATCTTTTCGAGGTCCTCGACCACAACAACGAGGCCCCAGAAAGATGCAGGGCCTTGGTCTCGGGCCGGTCTTGAGCCAACTACCTCGAGCACTACTTCACCAAGCCGATAGAACGACTGCCACAATGGTCGTTCTATCGTGCCCGCTTGGCGGACGCGGCGTCGGTCGAACCCAGCAAGGGCAAGCTCTTTATCGGTTCGGTCGATGTCGGGTGTCATAACCACGACGTGATCGATGATTGTGGCGCTGTTGGCGTGGCGTTGGGGCTCTCGGTCGTCGTTTGGCGACTCGATGTCAACGGACGAACTCTTGAGCCCGTCGACAACGCCTGGGTCGGGGTTGAGGGACCAAGCGACGATCGCCGGAGGCGCGCCAGGGTCATCGAATCGCAGCCTGGTGGTACCTATGCGAATTGAGTTGGTGTCGGGGTCGCTGGTGAATCCCAGTTCGAGCCATGGGTCGATCGGTCCAGCGATCGACAACTCGAGCAGGGTTGGGCGCGGCAACGTTTGCGCCGCGCTCACAGGGCTAGCTACGGCCAGCGTTCGGGCGCTTGCCGTGGTTTGCTTTATTGCGGCGGGCCCGAAGCTTGCGCTTCTTCGTCTTCTTACTCATAAGGTTCGAAAGGGTACCGGAGAACCGCAACTTGCGAAACCCGGAGGCCGGATCAAGTCCCGGCTGCTGGTGCGCAACAGCTCTGTGGGCGATCAGGCCGCGGTAAAGGTCGCGGGGACGGCCAGTCGCGATACAGTCGGCGGCGAAATGGAACGATTCGGGTTTGTCGGACTGCCCAATGCGGGCAAGTCATCACTGTTCAACGCACTTGCGGGCGGGGGAGCGCTGGCGGCGCCGTACGCGTTCGCCACTACCGACCCCAACGTTGGGGTTGCGAAAGTTCCCGATCCGAGGCTCGACCAACTGGCGACGATGTCGAAGTCGAGCAAGATTGTGCCGGCAACCACTCAGTTTGTAGACATTGGTGGGCTTGTTGAAGGTGCATCACAGGGTGAAGGACTTGGTAATAAATTTCTAGCCGGAATCCGTGAAGTAGACGCTCTCACTCTGGTTCTCAGGGCTTTTCCAGACACCGATGTTCCCGGTCCGAGCGACCCGATTGAACATCTGCGCATTGTCGAGATTGAGTTGACTCTGGCCGACCTCGAATCGGTCGAGTCACGTATCGACCGACGCCGAAAGGCCTTGAAGGCCGACCCTCGCGACGCCGATTTGCTGGCCGAAGTCGACGCACTAGGAGTAGCCCTCGACTTGTTGAGCGAGGGAACTCCGATCTTTCGGTCCGATATGTCTGCTGATCGCCGGGCTGCGCTGAAGACCCATCAGCTGCTTACCAACAAACCAGTGATGGTTTTGGTCAACATCGGGGAGGACCAACTCGATGAAGGCGACGCGATTGCGGCCCGCGTCGGTGCCGAGTTCGCCGGACAAGCCGACATCTTGCCGATAAGTGTTCAACTTGAGGCTGAGGCCGCGATGCTCGAGCCCGACGAGCGCCAGGAGATGCTCGAGGGTTTAGGTCTTGGTGAAGGTGCGTTGCCCAGGTTTGTTCGGGTTGCCTACCAGGCGTTAGGTCTGCGCACATTTCTGACGACTGGCGAGAAGGAATCAAGAGCGTGGACTTTCCACGCTGGGTCGACCGCTCCGCAGTGTGCGGGACGTATCCACACCGACTTCGAGCGTGGGTTTATTCGGGCCGAGATCATTCGATGGGATGAGCTGCTCAACCTCGGTTCGTGGTCGGCGGCTAGAGACGCCGGCAAAATGCGGCTAGAAGGTAAGGACTACATCGTCGAAGACGGCGACGTAGTCGAGTTCCGGTTCAACGTCTGAGCGAGTAGTGGCCCATGGCATGGTTGGTTAAAGAGGGTCACGTTGTCGCCAGCCTTGAGATCGCCGACAGCCGATCCGCCCGGCGCCGCGGGCTTCTTGGGCGAGACAGTCTCGATGGAGCCTTCCTCATTTCGCCAGCGCGTTCGGTTCATTCTTTCGGGATGCGATTCGATCTCGATGTGGCTCTAGTCGACTCATCTGGTCGGGTAGTAGCTATACGACCCCTTCCACGGCGCAGAGTTGTGCGTCCCCGTCGCGGCGTCTCGGCCGTCGTCGAAGCCCGCCGCGGCGCGTTTGCCAAGTGGCAAGTTCAAGAAGGCGACATCGTCGAGTTCCGCCAATGACGGGCAAGCTCTATGTCGTCGCCACGCCAATTGGAAACCTCGGCGACATCACCACCCGTGCTGTTCGCATTTTGTCGACTGTCGAAGCTGTCGCTTGTGAGGACACCCGCCATTCAGGCCGGCTGCTTCGACATATCGGCGCGAGGCCAAACCAGCTCATCCGCTCAGATGCCCACACCGAAGGGAGGGCGTCGACGAAGGTGATTGAGTTGTTGGGGGCTGGTCACGACGTAGCTGTTGTCAGCGATGCCGGGACGCCTGGTGTTAGCGATCCAGGTACTTTGCTTGTTGCCGCCGTTATTGCGGCCGGGTTCGAGGTGGTACCGCTGCCCGGCCCATCGGCTGCGTTGGCTGCGCTGGTTGCTTCAGGACTGCCAACCGAGCGATTCGTGGTCGAGGGTTTCTTGCCTCGCAAGGGCCGGGCGAGGCGAGAGATTCTCAGTGGTCTAGTTGCTGAACCTCGCACCGTAGTGATCTACGAATCGCCTCGGCGCCTCGGCGCCACACTCGTTGAATTTGCTGAACTGTTCGGCGATCGCCGCATGGCTTCGGTCAGTCGCGAGCTGACTAAACTTCACGAAGAAACGTTCCGCGGAACGTTTTCTGAGCTAGCGGCTCATTTCGGCGAGGTCGTGAAGGGCGAGATCGTGATCGTCATCGGCCCCGCCCCACCGCCAGAGCCAGCAACGGTCGAGGCTGTGACCGAGCATCTTGAGAAATTGGCAAACGCTGGTAGCGACCGTCGATCTGGTGTTGCTGAAACAATGGCGACACTGTCGGCACCAAAACGAATGGTGTACCAAGCGTCCCTCGCGATTGACTGGCCAGACCCGACGGTCTGAGCCCTCGCAACGCTGCGGTGCCCTGCCTTGGCGGCGAGCCGCTGGTTACAGAACTGGGCAGTTGGCTACTACGCGTTTGAGATGTGGCTGACCGAATCAGTGGTGCCGCGGAGCAGTTGGTATGGCCGAACAACTGATGCGTACTCGGTGATCTGGTTGACCTCGTCGTTGCTCAGACCGATAAACCGGCAACCAACTCTAAAACGACTGCCCTCCTTATTCGAAGTCTGATTCCGGACTACTGCCTGAAGGTCAAGCGTGCTCGCTCCGCCCCGAGCATCGGGCAGGCGGAGGCGTAGGTGGACCCGGCTGCCTGGAACTAACAACGCGGTTGTAACCAACCCTGCACCCGCAGGGGTGAGGTCGCGGATCTTCACAAGTTGGCCGTCGGCATAACCGCCAAGATCGGTGTCGACCCTATAGAAAGACCGGTGCTGACGGCGTCGGACAAACACGCCAAGGACCTGTAGAGCCAGCCACAAGATGGATGCGCCGATTAGTGCCGACGCAATGAGTACTAGTCCTTGCATTGATGACAAGGGCCAGCCGATGAGGGCGTCGAGCATCCTGGCCCCAAGCACAACCTCGAGAACAAGGGTCATCGCCGTCAGTAGCTTCAGGTGCTCGATGACATCAAGACCACCCTCGTCGACACCGGTCTTTTCTACCGGCGTAAATCGTTTATGGATACCGAGTAGGGCGGTCAGCACAGCCTTGAGATGGATCTCGAACATCAACATACGTCGCGCCGCGGTTTCACCGAATCGCAGTCGTCCTCTTGACAGCGCAATCGCGGCAACCGATCGGGCGATGAATGCTGGAGCCCAGAACATGGCTAGGCCAAGAACCGAGGCGTTGAGAGGGACCAACCCGGTCCACAGAACCACGACCAAGACCAAGAAGTAGCCGAGATCAACTACGGCCTGGATGTAGTCGAGCAGGAGTTGTGTAAAGCACCAACGTTGCTCGCGTACCAACCCGTGAGCAGTAAGTGGGTGGTCCTCGGTGCGCATCACTCCGACATGGCCTCGAGCCCAACGTTCGCGCTGGCGAAGGAAAGCCGGCAAGTTGTGAGGCGCCAAGCCCTGAACGATCGGTTCGGAGTGGTACCGAGTCGACCAGCCGAGGGAGTGCAACCTCACCGTGGTTTGAAGCTCGCCGGTGGTCGAGTTCGTGGCGACGCCGCCAACCGATGCCAATGCGACTCGACGAACCAGGCTTGCTGAGCCTTCCCAGAGCGCGCCACCGAGATGGCCACGGGCTGGTCCAAGCACTTCGTTGGCATAGCTGCGCTCATGGCGGTTCGGCGACGAATGGAGGATCGAATCGCGGTTCAGATACTCCATCGGAGTCTGGACAATGGCAACGCGGCTGTCGTGGAAATAGCCCGCTATGGCGTGAAGAGCGTCTGGGAGGGGTACCTGGTCGGCCTCGAGCATGAACAGCAACTCTGCCGTTGAGCTATTGATCGCGTGGTTCAAGGCACCAGCACGAGCGCCGGCCGTGTCTTCGCGGTGAAGGTAACTAGCACCAAGCTCAGCCGCGAGATCGCGCATCTCGGCTCGGCCGCTGTCATCGACTAGGAGCGTATTGTGCGGATAAGACACCGCGTTGCAGCCGAGCAGTGTTGCTCTGACCACCTGCACCGGCTCATGGAACGTCGTGACCACGATGTCGACGCTCAGGACCTCGCGCAGTTCGGGTCTGGTGGTTTTGGGCACCGTCCATAGAACGCGAACATCGACCACTAGCCGCATCAGTGTCCACGATTCAAGGGCAAACAGGGCGACGAACAGCCACAGCGCCGACTCGCCGCTGGTGGTTATCACCCGCCAGCCGAGGTACACGAGCGTGCTGGCGATAGCGAAAGAGCTGACTACACGAACCAAACCTTGTCGCTCCCAAAGCAGGCGCGACAACGGAACACGGATGGACTCGCTGGTACTTGGGGCAGTTGACATCTATTGCACATGTCGACCGCGCGGGCCCGTTGCAGAAGAACTTTTCTTGAATCTGTAGGCCGTTCCCGACCCCAGAGTCAGGCCGCCAACACCTCAAGAACGTCGTCGGCGAGTGTTCGGGTCATAGCGCCGTCGAGGCGAGCCACCGAAATACGTAGGCCCTGCATCGACTCGGCCCCGAGCGGATCGCCCGTAGCTACCAACCAGCCCCGATCGAACAACATCGAAGTCGCCTGTTCCTGATCTGGGACCGGAACCCATACCCACGGCCCAGCCTGACTATGGCTGGCTATGCCGCGTGCGCGTAGCTCGGCGATAAGCGCCAGACGCCTGCTCCCGTTGGTACGAGTCGTGAGAGCTAGCCGCTGACTGGCGCCAGGGTGAGCTAACAGCTCATCGACGATGCGCCTAACCAGGGGGCTGAGCGGGCTGCCTAGGCGTTCGACCCGCCCGCGGACTCTGGCAACGGTGACCGGATCGCCGGCGATGGCCGCGACTCCGAGACGGCTGCCGAACATTGGCTCGAACGAACGTACGGCAGCCCAACGAGCCCTGTCGGGATCGGCGATTGGTTCGTACGGAACCCCAGCCAGCGGTCCGAGCGGATCCCACTCGATGAGCGATACATCTGGTGCTGCTCTGAGAATCGTTCGGAGCTCCGAGGCCCTAGTCGGGTCGATCACAGACCCGGTGGGATCATGACCCCGCGGCGTAACAATGCAGGCCGCCACCTTGGGCAAGACCTCATCGAGGTCGGCAGGTATCGGGCCTCGATCGTCTACCCGCACAGGAACAGGCTGAAGCCCATTCAAATAGAGAACATCGGCCATCTCGACCGATGTCGGATCTTCAACCGCCACCCGATCGCCAGGCAGAAGCTGCGAATCGAGAATTCGGTCGAGGGCCTCCCTGGCCGAACCCAGGACAACCACGCCGGAAGTAACGATGCCGTCGTTCTCGAAATCCTTCACAAGGCGGTCTTCGAGATCGACCGGCCCAGGAGCGACAAGTCGGTCGGCCAGATCGTGCAGAACCTGGGTAAGCGTCGGCGCGATTTCGTCTTGGTGGCGTGTGCGAGTGAGATCGCGAACATTGTCCGGCAATGGCGGCGCTGATGGAGTCTCGATAGGCGGCCGTTGATACACGCGCGTACCACCGCGCCCGTGCGTCGAAATGACACCACGCTGCCGGAGTTGGCGATACGCGGACGACACCGTGCTCGGGCTCACGGTGAGCTGATCGGCGAGGGCGCGCACCGTTGGAAGTTTTGCTCCGGGTTCTAGCCGGCCTTCACGGATAGCGTTCTCGATGCTGTCGCTGATTTCGGTGGCCCGGTGACCGGACACTCCTGCTTGAGCCATGAGAGGCGAGAGTACCTAATCGATGGGACGCGCTGGTGGTTGGTCAGCCGATCTGGCGATTCGGCGCAAAAGGCAACTGCGGAGTCTGTAAACCCTTGCCAAAAACCACGTGCCGTCCACGTCCCAGTTCCTTTGCGCGGTACATCGCAGTATCGGCGCTACGCAGAAGGCTGTCGGCGTTGGTGAGACCTGGGCGCGCCACCGAGATACCCACGCTCATCGACATGAACCAGTCGGCACCGTCTAGTTCGATTGGTTCCTCGACCGAACGAAGTAGCCGCTCGGCGAACCGTTCAGCATCGTCGAGTTGATCGAAGTGTTCGCACAACACTACAAACTCATCGTCACCCATTCGGCCAATGGTGTCGCCTGGCCGTATTGAACAGGCAAGGCGTTCGGCCACGCCCGCTAGGAGGCGGTCGGCGATATCGGCGCCAACGGCTGTGTTCACAACGTCGAAGAAGTCGAGATCCAGAACCAGCAGCCCAACCCGCTGGCCTGTGCGCGTTGCCCTCGACAACGCGACCTCAAGGCGGTCATAAACCAAGACCCGGCCCGGAAGACCAGTTAGAGGGTCGTGAGTTGCCGCCCAGCGAAGTTCGGCATCGGTTCGATCGCCGGCAATGGTCCGAGCGACAGCCGTCCATTTTGTTTGCTCGCCGCCGCCTCTACGGCTCGCGGATTCAGCGGGTTGCGCGTCGTGGTCGTTTTGGTGTTGCTCGCCGCCGCCTCTACGGCTCGCGGATTCAGCGGGTTGCGCGTCGTGGTTGGGGCTCGCGATGAGGGCTATCGACATCGGGCGCTCGTTACCGGCCTGGTCGAGCAGCGCCAGATCGGCTACCCAGCTATGACCGGATCGTGTCTCGGCAACACCTTGTTTGGCGATGCGTTCGATGGCCCAACGCGGGAAAATGTCGAGCAAGCCAACACCATCAAGTGAGTCGGAATGCCCAATTCCGAGAAGCGCCCGTGCCGTCGGGTTTGCATCGGTTGGACCATTCGAATCGAAGGTCCAGATGGCATCGGGAAGAGCGTGCCAAAGTTCGTCGACCACGGGCGCTTGACTAGGCGCCAAGCTCGCTCCCGGGCTCGTTGGCGTGGCAACATAAGCCAGACCGAGCAGGCGGCCGACCTGATCCCGCACCTCGCTGATACGAACACGATGGGGACGCCAAGCGTCGCCCACCTTCCAACGCATCACAATTTCGATCACCGCCGACCTACTGGTGCGAAGCGCTTCGTCTAGGCGGCTGAAGTCGTCTGGATGTACCAACTCGGCGAATTGGAGCCCCACGACCTGTTCGGCCGGCCGGCCGATGGCCTCGGCAACAGACGTAGACACAAAGGTCACTGCTCCATTGGCTTGGGTTGTCACCAGCAGCTCATCGATGTTGTCGGCAAGCGCTGTCATGCGGGCGGCGCTGTGGCGACGCGACGGCCACGAGTCTCCTGCCACCAGCTGAACCAGTACGTGTCCATCGGACCCGTTACCGGTTAGCGGGCTAAGCAGCACCACAACATCGCAGCTCGGGCCGTCAGTGCGAGCGATCGTGGCCTCGACAGTTAGAGGCTGAACGGGGCTTTGCGCCCAGTCACGCACCTCCTGGGTGGCCGCATTGTCCAATAACTCAGCGAGCGTAGAACCAACAACGCGGCTCTTTGGTCGGCCTGCGAGTTCGATGTAGGCGGCATTTACCATCACGTGATGACCGGCCCGATCGAGCATTCCAAACCCAACAGCTGCTTGCTCGAAGCCCTGGCGAAGCCAGATCTCAGAGGGTTTCAGTTTGGGACGCCGCTCCGAGAGAGGAACGTCTGAGGGGTCGACCCCTACAACAGCGGCAGGTTTCCCCGCAGGTGTGTCGGCAGTTTCGGTCACCAAGTTCCCAGGCGCGATCGGCTACTAGCGCCCTATGTTCGCGCACCTGTTATCTCGCGTCTCTATCCAGAACCGGATTTATCGGCCAGATCTTCGGAGCTGGCGCGATATTCTCACTACCGTGACTCGCCAGTTCCTCACAACGCCCATCTACTACGTGAACGATGTGCCCCATATCGGACATGCCTACACAACGGTCAACGCCGACGCGCTGGCGCGGTGGCATCGTCTTAAAGGCGACGACGTCAGGTTTATGACTGGCACCGACGAATACGGATTGAAGGTTCAGCGTTCGGCTGAAGAGAACAACGTTGATCCCCAAACGTGGGCCGATCAAGTTTCGCAGCGTTACGTCGACGTCTGGGACCTATTAGACATCAGCTACGACGACTTCATTCGCACTAGCGAGCCTCGTCACCACGTCGCGGTTCAGAAGGTGCTCGAAGCTTGTCGAGCCAATGGCGACATCGAACTTCGCAGCTATGAGGGGCTGTACTCGGTGGCCGACGAGGCCTATGTATCGGAGGCCGAGGTCGCCGAACTCGAACGTTTGGGTCGGCCGGTCATCACAATGCGAGAAGACAACTACTTCTTCTTGCTGTCAAAGTACGAAGATCGACTCTTGGAGTGGTACGAGGCCAACCCGACCTTGGTGCAGCCCGATTCGAAACGAAACGAAGCGCTTGGCTTCATCAAACAAGGGCTCAAGGACTTCTCGATCTCTCGAACCTCTCTCGATTGGGGTGTCCCGATTCCGTGGGACGAAGACCACGTCACCTACGTGTGGTTCGACGCGCTGATCAACTATCTGACCTCGTCGGGTTATGGCACCAACGAAGCCGAGTTCGCCAAGTGGTGGCCGGCACGACACCTTCTCGGAAAAGACATCCTGCGTTTCCACTGCGTGTTCTGGCCAGCGATGTTGATGTCGGCGGGTCTCGAACTCCCGAAGTCACTGAACGTGCACGGCTACCTGCTCGTCGGCGGCGAAAAAATGAGCAAGACTCGTCTCAACCACATTGCGCCCGCCGATCTCGTCGAAGATTTTGGCGTCGACGGATTCCGCTATCACTTTCTGCGAGATCAGAACTTCGGCTCGGACGGCGAATTCTCGTACGAAGCGATGGTGTCACGATTCAACTCCGACCTAGCCAACAACCTTGGCAACCTTCTGAGTCGCGTCACCACGGTTGTGGCCAAAAAGTGTGACGGAGTGGGGCCGGCGCCGCGGCCAGATTCACCGTTGGCTGCAGTCGCGGTCGAGGTTCTGGCCGAGGTAAACGATGCTTGGGAGCGCGTCGCTCCAGCGGACGCCTTAAAAGCAACATGGCGCCTCGTGCGCGAAACAAACTCGTTGCTCGAAGACGCCGAACCCTGGAAACTCGACCCAGGGCCAGAGGTCGATGCCGTTCTTGGTGATGCCCTCGAGGTTCTGCGGCTGGTCGCGATTCTGGCCTCGCCAGCCATCCCCACCGCGGTTCAAGAAATCTGGCGCCGCATCGGTCTTGACGGGTCGCCCCACGACAGGCGCATCGGTGTCGATACCAGCTGGGGTCAGTATCGGGGCGGGCTAACTGTCGAAAAGGGTGCCCCGCTGTTCCCCCGCCTCAAGCCGTGACCGAACCAATCGATCAGCCCCCTGCGTGGATCGATCAGCCCCCTGCGTGGATCGATCAGCCCCCTGCGTGGATCGATCAGCCCCCTGCGTGGATCGATCAGCATTGTCATCTGCCTGCTGACGAAGCTGAGGTCGAGGCGGTCGTGGATGCAGCGTTGGCTGCGCATGTGGTTCATATGGTCGACGTGGGTTGCGATGTTGCCGGGTCAGTGGCTGCGATCGAACGAGCTCGCCGTTTCGCCGCAGTCTCGGCAACTGCGGGCGTTCACCCACACGAGGCAGCCGGAGGAATCGATGGCTTAGCGGAGTTGCTGCTCGACCCCCAGGTGGTTGCGGTTGGCGAGTGCGGGCTCGACTATCACTACGACCACTCTCCCCGCGATGTGCAACGGACTGTGTTCGCCCAGCAAATCGAACTGGCCAACGAGACCGGTCTGCCGCTCGTGATTCATACGCGGTCGGCGTGGTCGGACACGTTCGATGTCCTCGATGAGGTCGGAGTCCCCGAACGCTTGGTGTTTCATTGCTTCACCGGCGGAGTCGATGAAGCGTGTGCTTGCCTCGATAGGGGAGCCGTGTTGTCCTTTAGCGGCATTGTCACGTTCAACTCCGCCAAAGACGTGCAGGCCGCGGCCTCAATGTGCCCCCTTGATCGCCTAATGGTCGAAACGGATAGCCCGTATCTTGCTCCGGTTCCGCATCGGGGCAGACGCAATGAGCCGGCTTGGGTGGGTCATGTTGGGGCCAAGATTGCAGAGCTGCGCGACCTCGATGTTGTTGAAGTCGCAAGATCCACATCGTCGACGGCCCGCGGCTTCTTCGGCATCGACTGACTTCGCTCTGCTAATTCCATAGCAACTGTTTGCACCTTTGCCCAGCGGTGCCTAGGCTCGCTCCAGCTCAAAGAACCACTCTCGCGGGTGGTTCTGTTTTTTGGGCATCGCAATACCGGAGCAAGCAGTGAGACATCGAAACTACGCAGAGCGCAATCATTCCATTCGGGTCGCTAGTTCGATCACTATGGTCGCGCTCCCGCTGCTGTTGTTATACAACCTGACGATCACTCCCGAAGTGCAACCAATGCTCCCGGCAGCAGTCATCACTCAGGACATTTCAACTCCAGTTTCACCCGACGGTCTTGTGGCTGGCGCCGTAGCCAGCGGGTCGGCAATTGACTTGTTAGCCGCAGTCGAGAACGCCTTTGCGGGTGCCGCGGATTCCGTTTCCCAAAATAGTGCAGACGGGGTTGCTCCTACCACGGCGGCTCCGGTTGTCCAAGCCGCTTCGGTAACGACGACAACAACACAACTGCCGCCTGCAACAACCGTTGCCCCTGCAACAACTCAACCGCCAGATACCTCTGCCAGCACTCAGGTCCTGGCTGTCACGTCTACCACCCAGGTACCACGCACTACTAGTGCGCCCACCACTACGGCGGCGCCGGTAACTACCACCACCACTACGGCGGAGCCGGCAACAACTACGACCACAACAACAACAACAACGACGACTGCGCCGCCAGCTACCACCACGACCACCGCAGGCAACACTGCGTCGCCAATTGCTCCGTTCGCATGGGATCCTTCCTGGCCAGAAATTGCGATGTGGGACCAATTGGCAGTGTGCGAATCGACCTCTAGGTGGTCGGTTAACACAGGCAATGGTTACTACGGTGGTATTCAGTTCTCGATCGACTCGTGGGCCTTCGTTGGTGGTACCGGTCGCGCCGATCAGGCCAGTCGCGCCGAACAGATCTATCGCGGCGCGTTGTTGTGGGAGATTCAGTCGTGGAGGGCCTGGCCTGGTTGCACTCGCGGTAAATTTGGTTGGGATAAGTGGCAAACCTCACTCTGACGTGACCCTGTCCAGGGCCGCTATCAATGAGTTGCTGGAGCGCCACGATCTAACCCCTCGTCGAGCGCTCGGTCAGAACTTTCTGGCCGACCCGAACACAGTGCGTCGGATTGTGCGCCTGGCGCAGATCGACAAAACCGATTCGGTCGTTGAGATAGGGCCAGGGCTTGGATCGCTCACTCTCGCCCTAGTCGAGACTGGTGCCCGCATTACTGCGATCGAGGCTGATGGGGCTCTGCTTGGCCCGCTGAATGAAGTCCTCGAGGGTTCCGAGGTGAACGTAGTTCATGCCGATGCAACCGTATTCGACACCTGGGTGCCCCTGTTGGGGGAGGGCCCGGTGACCATAGTGGCGAACCTGCCGTACAACGTCGGAACCCGTTTGGTGGCCGACGTGCTCGACTTTGTGCCAGTGGTCGAGAGGCTGGTTGTGATGGTGCAAGAAGAGGTGGGCAAGCGCATGATGGCTACTACCGGCTCGTCCGACTATGGCGCGCTGTCGGTCAAGGTTGCATCGTGGGCGACTGCAAGCCGTCTGTGCAAGGTGCCTTCAACGGTATTCGTACCGAAGCCGCGGGTGGAATCGATGGTGGTCGATATTCGGCGACATGTCGAGCCAGCGATTCCTCACACCGTCGACCGCGGGCGGGTGTTCGATCTCGTCAGGGCCGGGTTTGGTCAGAGGCGAAAGATGCTTCGTCGATCGTTGGCCGGCCGGGTGAGTTCCGATCAGTTCGAGGCGGCTGAGGTTCGCCCCGATGCTCGGGCTGAGACCCTCGATTTGTCAGACTGGGTGCGCCTAGCCGAAGCGACCGAGGAGTGTTCTGGTGCCAGCGATTGAGACCGTCCTAGCTTCTGCGAAGTTGACCACCGACCTCCGAATCGTCGGGGTTCGGCCTGATGGATACCACCTCATCGAAGCCACCATGGTCTCGCTCGACCTCCACGACACACTTATGATCGACGCCCTTGGCAGCCGCTTGACCGTCGACGGCGCAGTCTCAGGACTAGCGGTCACGGCCGGCGCCGACAATCTCGTGAGCCGCGCCTTGAAGGTCGTGGGTCGTACTGCTGGGGTTCACCTAGTTAAACGAATCCCATCTGGGTCCGGCCTCGGCGGGGGCAGCAGCGATGCCGCGGCCATCCTGGCGTGGGCCGGTTGCACCGATCTGGGTCTCGCAGCCTCGATCGGTGCTGATGTGGCGTTTTGTCTCCGGGGTGGGAGGGCACTTGTTACTGGCGTCGGCGAAGTCGTGACCGAGCTGCCTTTCGCGCTGAACGACTACACGCTCATAATCCCCGACTTTGGTGTCAGTACACCTGCCGTCTATGCCCAGTGGGACGCGATGGGTGGCCCCACCGGTTCCAACGGCAACGACCTCGAACCCGCAGCAGTTGCCTTCGCTCCCGATCTCGGTCGTTGGCGTGACGGTCTCGGCGATGCTACGGGTCAGCAACCGCGGTTGGCCGGGTCCGGAGGTACATGGTTCGTCGAGGGTCATCACCAGGTTGTCATCGGCAACAAACCGACGGTTTTGGTCACGACAGTAGAACGACGATCGCGACAACGACCCGCCTGACGGGAGCACAAAGTGCCCGCGTCTGGCGGGTCGTAGCGGCTAGCGGTTGAGTTGGTTGAAGTTACCGACGCTGGAAGCGTGTACGGCGAAGCATCTTCTTGTGCTTCTTCTTGCGCATACGCTTGCGGCGCTTTTTTACGAGCGATCCCATGAAGTCGGTGAGGATAGTCCGACTTGGACGTTGCCGTGACTAAGAGCCAAACTTTCTGCTCGAACCGTGCTTTCTGCTTGAATCAGGTGCCTTGAATTTCTCAGGTTGGATGTAACCGCTGTCGAAGTTGAGCGTTGGACTGTCAATATGGGATCGGTAACGACGATCGCAAGTGGCGAGGAGACCCGGGTGACGCTGGCCGCCAACGCGACCAACAACGACCACCAGCTGGTCGATCGCGCCCGCGAGGGCGACGCCGATGCGTTCTCGGAGCTCTACCGACGGTATCTACCGAGAGTTCACGCTTTCGCCTACCGTCGTTGCGGCAGCCGAGAGGTCGCCGAAGACGTAACTGCGGCAGCATTCGAGAAGGCTTACCGAAACCTCGACTCGTTCCAGCCCACCGGCGGCGGATTCTCTGCCTGGCTGCTCCGAATAGCGGCGAATCAAATGAACGATCATCACCGTCGCTCTGCTCGACCTGAGAGCGATCGCGGCCAGATAGCGATGCAACGATTGGTGACCGAAGCCGAGAGGCCAGAAGACGCAGTTCTGCGCGACGAAGATCACGTACTAGTCCGGGCGGCACTGGATCAGCTCACCCCGCGTTACCAGCAGGTGCTCAGTCTGAGGTACCTCTCTGGCCTGACGAACGAAGAGGCCGCCGACGCAATGGGTGTAACTCGAGGAACTATGGCCGTGTTGGTGCATCGATCGCTCAAATCGATGCGTCGTCATCTCGACGCGGTGGAAAAGGAGGCATCGTGACCGACGACGTCGACCACATGCTCAGCAGTTTGGGTTCAAGTGCAGTACCAGCCCCAGACCCCGCGTTCGCCGATGCGCTCGAAGTGACGCTGCGGACTGCCGTCGTAGCCTCAACCGGGAGCACCCTGTCGGTCCGTCGTGTGGGCCGCTGGCCGACCACTGTGGCTGCTGTGGCCTTTGCTGCTTCGATTGTCGCCATTGGTCTAGTCGTTTGGCAAGATTCCCCAGCCCAGCAGATCTACGTCACTGGCGCCACCAATGCCGAAGTTGTGATGCCTGCCGGACAGACCATCCCTGCGGTTGTCGGCCTGGTGCTCCCTGAAGGTTCCCAAGTCGTAACTGGTGTCGATGGCTGGGCGAGCTTCGGCAACGAGGAGCTTGGACCAAACACCTTTGCTGTTGTCGACTCTAGTGGTATCGACAAAGACGCAACTCTTGCTCTTGGAGCTGGGCCGTCTGTTGCTATCACGACCACATTGGTGCCTACAACCGTTACTGCTCCGGCGCCGTCTTCGTCGGCACCAACGACGTCTGGAGGCGTGGTCACAACGGCTCTGGTGGCCACGGCCTCCAGCACCATCGGCGACATCGGCGACATCGGCGTTGCAACGTCGATTGTTGCGCCCACAGCCGAGACCGTCACCACCGACACCGCGCTGGTGACGACGACGCGTCCGCGTGGTGTGACGCCAGAGCCTCCAATCGGAACCACTACCACGAGCCTCGTAGCGGCTACCACGGTCCCGGTCGGCTTGCCTCCAACTACAGCGGTTGCAGCAACGACATCCGTTCCCGATTCGACCACTTCAAGCACCGCTGCGGTAGCGACCACTTCTTCGACCACTGATGACCCGCTCGACGGAACCGGCACCACGTCCACGACGACCGAAGCCACGACGACTACCACGACGACTAGCTCAACCAGCTCAACATCGACTACCAGCACCAGTTCGAGCACGACGTCGACCACAAGTACAACCGAAGCTCGCGACCGAAAGTCAGCGACCTAACCGTCGTTTCGTGAAAGGCCAATCGGTCAATCCTGCAAAAGATGGCGCTGTCAGGCCCCCGGGGCGTTACCGTTAGGGCCTGATCGGGGATCGTTCAATTGGTAGGACAACGGGTTTTGGTCCCGTCAACGGAGGTTCGAACCCTCCTCCCCGAACCATGGAGTTGAACACGTCGGTCGCGGCAATCGTTTTGGCCGCGGGGCAAGGCACTCGCATGCGCTCTAGCTTGCCAAAGCCCGCCCACCGTCTATGTGGCCGCCCGATGGTTTCGTTCGCTATCGACGCGCTTTCAGATGTCGCCCCAGACAAGGTGGTTGTCGTGGTCGGGCACGGATCCGACAAGGTCAAGGCCGCCGTTACCGATCACTCGCCTGCCGGTGTCGAGGTGGCTTTCGCTCTACAGGCTGAGCAGCGGGGAACTGGCGATGCCGTACGAGTCGGTCTGGAGGCGTTCACCGCCGACGAGCTCGACGACGAAACGGGTCTGTTGATAGTGCTCACCGGCGATGCGCCGCTCATCAAGGCGTCAACTATCGCTCGCCTTGTGGAGACTCACCTCGAGTCGGGCGCGGGAGCGACCGTGCTCACTGCTGTCATGGAAGATGCCACCGGCTATGGCCGAGTAATCCGCGATGTCGACGGACGTGTGAACCGGATCGTCGAACACCGCGACGCCACCGTCGACGAACTCGAAGTCGACGAGATCAACACCGCCATCTTCTGCTTCACGCGGACTCTCGTCGGTCCGGCATTGCGGCGAATCAACCCCACCAACGCCCAGGGTGAGTTGTATCTCACAGATATTGTTGCTGTGCTGCGCGAGGCGGGCTACAGCGTTGCCGCCCACATCGGCGACGCGGCCGAGACCCAAGGCATCAACGACCGAGCTCAACTGGCTGTCGCCGAACAGGAACTACGCCGCCGCACCAACAACGCATGGCTGGCTCGGGGCGTAACCATCGTCGACCCCGATCACACCTACATCGACACCAAGTGCACGCTGGGCGAGGATGTCACGGTGTTCCCAGGCTCGCTCATTCAAGGCGCAACCAGCATCGGTGCTGGCACCGTTGTTGGGCCAGGCTGTCACATCGTCGACACTCAGATCGGCCTTGCTTCTCATGTCGAGTTCACTCGGTCGACCGGCGCCTATATCGGTGACCATGCCAGGGTTGGTCCTTTTGCCGTGTTGCGAGCGGGCGACCGCATCGAATCAGAACAGGTCACTGGCGCCCACTACTGCGCCGATCTCTAGCAGTCTGCCAACCCGTCTGAATCGTTCATGAGGTATGAATGAGCACTTCTACAAATCCGCCTAATGGTGGTGTCGATCCGACAATGGAAGTCATTACCAAGAAGCGGCTTCACCTGTTCAGTGGCCGAGCCAATAGGCCGTTAGCATCCGAGATTGCCGAGAGCCTCGGCGTCCCGCTAGGCAACGCAAACCTGGTCAAGTTCGCCAATGGCGAGCTGAAGTGCAAGTTTGGCGATTCGTTGCGCGGTGGCGATGTCTTTATCGTCCAGAGCCATTCGAGTTTCGACGGTGGCTCCCTTAACGACGCGATCATGGAACAGCTGATCATGATCGATGCGGCCAGGCGGGCGTCGGCCAAACGCATTACCGCTGTGGTGCCGTTCTATGGCTACGGAAGACAGGACCGCAAATCGGCGGGTCGCGAACCAATCACGGCCAGATTGTTGGCCGACATGCTTCGTGCTGCTGGTGCAGAACGTCTTGTCAGCATCGACCTGCACAGTGGTCAGATTCAAGGTTTCTTCGATGGTCCTGTCGACCACCTGACATCGCTTCCGGTGTTGGTGAACCGATTACGCGACCTTGTGCCAGACGGCTGCGTGATCGTGTCGCCAGACGCCGGTCGGGTCAAGGTAGCTGAGAGGTACGCGGGGAGGCTCGGGGCAGATATCGCGTCGGTTTACAAGAAGCGTTCGGTCGATGTGGCCAACGAGGCTGAAGCCCTTGGCATCATGGGCGATGTCGAAGGCCGGGTCTGCGTAATCGTCGACGACATGATCGACACGGCTGGCACCATCTGTTCGGCTGCCGAGCAGCTGCTGGATAACGGTGCCCTCGACGTAATGGCAGCCTGCACTCACGGTGTGTTCTCGGGGCCGGCCATCGATCGCCTCAAGAACTCGGCGTTGTCGCGGGTCATCGTCACCAACACGTTGCCGATTCCGACCGAAAAGAAGTTCGACAGACTCGAAGTTCTGTCGGTAGCACCAATCTTTGCTCGGACGTTGCAAGCGGTCTATACCGATTCGTCGGTGTCCGAGATTTTCGACGGCGAGAACCAAAGCTAGTTTCACACCAAGAGTTGTTGCCGGACGCCGGCGACAACCGATACCATGGCGGGCTGGCCGGTAGACGACTGCGGCCGCTAATCTCCGCGCTCAACCGAGGCGCGACCCCAGGAGCACCGCCCCATGGAACAGAACACCCTTGCCGCTGAAACCGGTCGTGAGCATGGCTCGGGCTCGTCCCGTCGCCTGCGCGGTCAGAACTTGGTGCCCGCCGTTGTGTATGGAGCAGGCGTTGACCCGGTTACCGTAACCGTCGATCGCATCGAGTTTCGTCGGGTGCTCAACGCCGCTGGTGCCAACGCGGTCATCACCCTCGACATCGATGGCAAGACTCAACAGCTCACGTTCGTACGTGACCTTCAGATTCATCCCATCAAGGATCGCGTCCAACACATCGACTTTTTGCGTGTCGATGCCAAGCAACGCATCACTACCGAGGTTCCAATTCTCCTGGTGGGAGAGGCCGACGAGCTTGGTCGTGAGGGCGGCATAGTCGAACAGCTGATGGCCAGCATTGTTCTCGATTGCCCCGTCATCGCCATTCCCCGTGCCATCGAGGCCGACATCAGCGAGCTGTCGCTGTCGAACCCAGTACGACTTAGCGAGCTGACCCTCGGCGACGATGTCACCACGGACTTGGACCCCGAGACCCTTGTGGTCACCGGTGCACTTAGTCGTGCCACCCTCTCCGACGAGGAAGAGGGCATTGTTGGCGAAGAGGGCGTTGAAGGCGAAGACACTGATGGCGAAGGCGGCGAAGGCGAATCCGACGGCGCCGATTCCTCCGAGGGCTGAGAATGCAGCACGGCTCGGTCTTCGACCGGGCCAAGAAGCGACGCGGCGTCAGCGCAGATCTGCTCGTTGTCGGGATTGGCAATCCCGGCGCCCAGTTCGTGGGCACGCGGCACAACATCGGTGTCGATGTTCTTGAGGTACTCGCCAGGCGTCATGCCAAGGCTGGCACCAACGGTGGACTCGCACCCGCCCGAAAGGAACGCTCGCTCATCGCCGAGATCGAGTTCGACGGGGCCAGGGTCGTTTTGGCTTTCCCGCAGACCTACATGAACCTCTCAGGCGAGGCCCTTGCATTGTTAGTGCCCCGGTATGGCATCGAAGAACCACGTCAGGTCGTGATCGTGCAGGACGAGCTCGACCTCCCTGTTGGAGCATTGAAGATCAAACTCGGGGGCGGTCATGCCGGACACAATGGCTTGCGGTCGATTGATCAGCACCTTGGCAGCCGCGACTACGTCAGAGTTCGAGTTGGTGTTGGTCGGCCGCCTGGCCACAGCCAAGGCAAAGATCATGTTCTGCGTCGCCCTGGCTCCGAGGAACGTAAAGAACTCGACATCGTGGTCACCGAGGCCGCCGACGCCATCGAGTGCTACCAAGCGTCTGGTCTCGATGAGACGATGAACCGGTACAACCGCAGCAATCGCCAGTGAGCGAGCCAGTGAGTGCCGAATCGATAAGCGCGCCTTTCGCGGCTCTTGCCGACGTCGTCTCGACCGACCCCGCGATCATCACTTTGCTTGGGCGCAGCCACGGCGTGGTGGACATTCCCGATGCTGGTCGTGCAATTGCCATCGCGGCGATGGTCCGTCGCAGCCAACGGAACCCGATTGTTGTTGCGGTCCCCACCACGGCTGAGGCTGACCGGCTGGCCAGTGACCTGAAGCTCTTTTTGGGCCGCGAAGAAGTTGCGACCTTTCCCGCATGGGAGATACTGCCATTCGAACGGATAAGCCCCGGCATCGAAACTATGGGTCGACGCCTAGAGGTGCTTTGGCGCCTGCGGGCTCCCGACGAGGTTCCTTCGATCATCGTCGCCCCTGTTCGAGCTCTCGTGCAGGTCATTGGACCGCACGGTGTCGAGGCGGCACCGGTTGAGATTCGGCCTGGCGATACCATTGATCCGGCCGAACTTGTCGAACATCTGGTGCTTCAGGGTTACCGTCGTGAGTTCCAGGTCGAACATCGGGGTGAGGTAGCGGTTCGTGGTGGCATCGTCGATGTTTTCGGTTCGACGGCCGACGCTCCAGTTCGAATCGATCTTTGGGGCGATGAGGTCGATCGGCTAACCGAGTTCTCGGTGGCCGACCAACGCTCGACGGTCGATATTGATTCGGTCCGCTTCTTTCCAGCTCGTGAGGTGCTGCCCTCCGACGAAGTGCGGGCCCGAGCCGATCGTCTGGTGGCCACCGAACCGTGGGGTCGCGAACAATGGCAACGACTTAGCGACGGCGAGTTTTTTGATGGAATGGAATCGTGGCTGCCGTGGCTCATCGACGAGCAGCGGGTGCTCTTCGACCTGGTTGGCGACGATGCCCAGATTTTGCTGGTCGAACCGAAACGGCTGCGTGACCGGGCTGCTGACCTAACGGCTGAGGAACTCGATCTAGCTAATTCGCTGGCTGCTACCTGGGGTGCTGTGGATGCCGATGGCATGGCCAAGGCCTTTCCACACCTGCACGTCGATTTTGACAAACTGCTCACTCGCACCAAGGCGTCGGCCTGGACTGTGGCCAATGTTGCCGACGGCCCTGACACCGTCACGTTTACAACAACAGCGTGGGAGACGGTCGCTGGCGACGCCGAGCGATTACTCACCCAACTCCGTACTCTCATTGGCAGAGGTGGCACGTTGGTCGTGGCCGCCGATGGTGCGGGCTCGGCTAGTCGGTTGGTCGAAACTCTCGGCCGTGAAGGTGTCCACCTAACACTCCGTGACGCCAGCGGAGGCGGGGGCAGCCGGAGCAGTGAGGCTAGCCTCGTTGGCGCGCTTGCCAAGCCGGGTGGTCATGTCGTTGTGGCACCGGTTGAGCGTGGGGTGTTCCTTCCGGAGTACGGCCTTGGGATTCTGTCCGAGGCCGATATCACCGGTCGGCGTCGTACCCATCGTGCGGCCCGTCCGAAGCGCAAGAGCCAGGCCACAGCGTTTGAGAACCTGCATGAGGGCGACTTTGTCGTTCATCACCATCACGGCGTTGCTCGTTACGCAGGAATGGTTACCCGCAAGATCATGGGGGTCGAACGCGACTATCTGATCCTCGATTACAAGGGCTCCGACAAGCTCTACCTGCCTTCGGACCAGATCGATCTCATTCGCCCCTATTCGGGCGGTGAGTCGCCAACGCTCAACAAGATGGGCGGCTCCGACTTCCAGAAGGCGAAGGCCAAGGTTCGTGCGGCGGTTGAGGAGATCGCCCAAGAACTGGTTGTGCTCTATCAGCGCCGGGTAACTACCCAGGGGTTCGCCTTCCCTGAAACCTCTCCGTGGGAACAAGAGCTCGCCGATTCCTTCCCGTACGAGGAAACGCCTGACCAGATGAAAGCCATCGAAGAGGTCTTGGCCGACATGGAGGATGGGGCGCCGATGGACCGCCTTGTCTGTGGTGATGTCGGGTTCGGCAAGACCGAGGTGGCCATGCGGGCGGTCTTCAAAGCGGTGCAGTCCAATAAGCAGGCCGCGGTTCTGGTTCCGACAACCCTTTTGGCCCAGCAGCATCATCAGACGTTTCTAGATCGTCTTAGTGCCTATCCGCTCAGGGTCGAGGTGTTGTCTCGCTTCCTCACCGCCGCGCAGCAGCGTGATGTCATTGAGGGCCTTGCAACGGGGTCGGTCGATGTTGTTATCGGTACTCATCGCCTGTTGGGCAAGGATGTGAAGTTCCACGATCTCGGGCTTCTTGTCGTCGACGAAGAACAACGTTTTGGCGTGACCCACAAAGAACACATCAAGCAGTTGCGCCACGACGTTGATGTGCTCACCCTTACCGCAACGCCCATTCCGCGAACGCTTGAAATGTCGCTCACTGGCATCCGCGACCTGTCCTTGCTTCAGACGGCGCCGTCGGAGCGTCAGCCCATCCTCACCTATGTTGGCGAGTACGACGAGAGAGCTGTCGCCGAATCGATTCGCCGCGAGTTGCTGCGTGAGGGGCAGGTGTTCTTCGTTCATAATCGGGTGGCCGATATTGAACGCACTGCCGATGATCTGAGGGCTCTTGTTCCTGAGGCACGGGTTGCGGTGGCTCATGGGCAGATGGATGAAGGCAGCCTTGAACAGGTCATGATCGACTTCTGGGAGGGCCACTTCGACGTATTGGTCTGCACGACCATCATCGAGTCTGGCATCGACATGCCTTCGGTTAACACCTTGGTCGTCGATCGAGCTGACATGCTCGGGCTCGGCCAGCTTCACCAAATTCGAGGTCGAGTTGGTCGGTCGGGTCAGCGAGCCTATGCATATCTGTTTCATCCTGTGAACCGCGTCTTGAGCGAGCAGGCCTACGAGCGCCTCAAGACCATTGGCGAGGCGACCGCGCTTGGGTCCGGATTTCGCATCGCTATGCGCGATCTCGAGATCCGAGGTGCAGGCAACCTGCTCGGAGCGGGTCAGTCTGGTCACATTGCTGCGGTTGGATACGACCTCTATTGCCAGATGGTCACCGAAGCCGTCGCCGAGCTCAAGGGCGAGCCGATCGCCGCGCCGATCGAGATCAAGCTCGATTTGCCGCTACCCGCCTACTTGCCTACCGAGTACGTCGAACGCGAGGAGCAGCGTCTCGAGGCATATCGCCGACTGGCCGCGGTTACCGACAATGACCAGGTCACCGATATTGGAGCCGAGTGGACCGATCGATTCGGTCCGGTGCCCGAGGCCGCTGTCAACTTGTTGGCACTAGCGACACTGCGGGCTGCGTGTCATCCGAGAGGTATTCAAGAGATATCGCTTCTCCGCAACACCACTGCCAAGATCGCGCCGATGGAGCTTCGTATCAGCGAACAAACCAGGCTGAAACGTTTGGTGAAAAAGGCCGTTTACAAAGACGATTTGGGCGAGATTCACATCCCGGTCAAACCAGGACCCAAACTCGTCGACGAACTCGTTGCCTTCCTTGAGGAGCTTCGTCCGATCGAGTGATCCGTCGATCTAGTTTCGTTCGATCGGACCGCGAGCTGAGCGACGGTCATCGCGGTCGCTAGAATCTGTAACCGTGATCGTGCCTCGTGTTCTCGTGCTAACTGTGTTTTTGGCTCTCCTTGGCGCTGCGTGTGGCAACGGCACCGATCTTGAGGTAGTGGCGACCGTCGACGGTGTCGAAATAACAATCGACGAACTCTTGAAGCTTTACAGCGACGAGGACGTCGCGGGTCGGTCTGGGCTTGAGGCACTAGCCGATTTCGACACCGCTGGCGCGTTGTCTCTGGGTGGGCCTGGGATAGCAACCTCTCTTGGGTCGCTCATTCTGCTTGAGACTATTCGCGAGGAGGCTCTGGCCCTAGGGGTCGAAACTCCAGTCCTCGATAGTCAGCGCGCTATCGACGAGGACATCCCGGTTCTTGTCGATCAGTTGCGTATCGCCGTTCCGTCCGAAGCCGAACTCGACGAAGTGACCACCGGATTTGTCGAGTCTCGGCCGTGTTCGCGCCACATCCTGGTCGATACTCAAGCTGAGGGGGCCGCGGTGCTCGCCAGGCTTGTTGCCGGTGAAGATTTCGCGGTTCTGGCTGGCGAGGTAAGCACTGACCCTGGCAGCGGCACCCGAGGGGGCGACCTTGGCTGTAACGACCTGGTCGCGTTCGATCCTGCGTTCGCCGCGGGCCTGTCTGTGCTCGAGATTGGCGATCGCAGTGGTGTGATCGAGAGTTCGTTCGGGTTCCACATCATCGAGCGCACTCCACCTCCAGACGAGCTGGTGACCCAGGCCGAAGCCGATGCTCGAACCCAAATCGTGCAGCAGTGGTTCAACGACCGGGCGCTCGAAGCCGTGGTCGAGCTCGATCCAGCCATAGGAATTTGGAGCGGAACCGGCATCAATGCGGCCGATCCTGGTGCCAATTCCTGAGCGCAACAGCCATGATCGACCGCAATCGAGGCGGACGGGTGACCATTGGTGGTCTGGGCCCGGCCGGTCCCGAACTCATGACAGCCGAGACCCTAGACGCGATCAAAACTGCTCCGATGATGCGGCTACGGACGTCGATCCATCCGGCCGCTGAGGTTGTCGACGCACCGTCGTATGACTATCTCTACGAATCGCACGACACTTTCGAGGCTGTCTATTCGGCCATCGTGAACGACCTCATCGAACTAAGCCGCACCAACGACGTGCTCTACCTCGTGCCGGGAGCACCCACGGTGGCCGAGCGAACTGTCGAGCTGTTGATAGCCGATGGTTCGGTCGATATTCAGCTATTGGCGGCCATGTCTTTTCTAGACCTCACCTGGTCCCGCTTGAACATTGACCCTGTCGAACAAGGCGTGAGTCTGGTCGATGGTCACAGTTTTTCGGCGCGACTACCCACGTTGTCTGGATCGGTTCTGGTGAGTCAGTGCCACAACAACAACGTGATGTCCGAGGTGAAGCTGGCATTTGGTAGCCGAGAGCCAATCAGTGCGACAGTGCTGCATCACCTCGGGCTCGACGATGAGGCCATCGTGGTTGTTCCGTGGGCACAAATTGATCAGACAGTCGAGGCCGATCATCTGACCTCGCTGTTCATTTCGTCATTACCGGCGTCGCCCGCAAGCGCGATAGCCGACTTCAGTGCGTTGGTTGCACGGCTCCGACGTGACTGCGCGTGGGACCGCGACCAGACCCACCTGTCGTTGGTGCGGTACTTGCTTGAAGAAACATATGAGGTTGTTGAGGCCATCGAGTCAAGTGCTGACGACGCAGCCGTGGCCGGCGAGCTTGGTGATCTCCTGTTTCAAGTGGTGCTACACGCGGTTATCGGCGACGAGTCCGCCGCGTTCGACCTGGTCGACATAGTCGAGTCCATCAGCGCAAAGCTGGTACATCGTCACCCAGAACTATTCAGCGTTGATGCAAAGTTGGCCGACCTGTCTGACCGAGAGGCAACAGCGCAATGGGAGCGATTGAAGGCCGCCGAGGTAGGCGACGCGAGCCAGTTCAGCAACGTTCCCGAGCTACCTCCGCTAGCCAAAGCAGCAAAGTTGATGGACAAGGGCGATGCCATTGGTTTTAGATGGCCAGACATCGCCTTGGCTCAAGCCAAAGTCGACGAGGAGCTAGGGGAGTTCCGCGCTGAAGCCGATATCGACGGCCAAGAACGCGAGTTGGGCGACGTTTTTCTGGCGTTGGTAGGCGTCGCGAGAGCCATGGGCATCGACCCGGACACTTCGTTGCGCCGTTCGAATCGGACCTTCATTGCTCGTCTGCGTCACCTCGAAGCGGCGGCCCGCGAGTCTGGCGAAGACCTCACGAGTTTCGGTGTAGAGGATCTTATGGTTCGGTGGCGAGCGGCGAAGTCTGCGGTGAGTGCTGCTGAGGCTGCATTTCAGACTGATTGATGATCTGACTGCGCAGCGTCCGTTGGTTCGGTACCCTCGGCCCTTCGTCAGTCACTTTGCGCAGCGAGGCCACCACCATGAGCAGTATTTATCGCGTTGTGGGACGCCAAATCCTCGACTCGAGGGGTAATCCGACAGTAGAGGTTGAGGTGATGCTCGACTCAGGAGCGTCAGGTCGGGCCATTGTTCCATCTGGTGCGTCTACCGGTCAGTTCGAGGCCGCCGAGCTGCGCGATGGCGGCGACCAATACATGGGTAAGGGCGTAACTACCGCTGTCGGCTTCGTCAACGGCGAACTTCAGAACCTCTTGGTTGGTCACGACCCCGTTGACCAGCGCTTAATCGACCAGGCAATGATCGATCTCGATGGAACCGACAACAAGTCTCGACTTGGGGCCAACGCCATTCTTGGCTGCTCTCTAGCTGTGGCCCACGCCGCGGCGGACGACCTTGACTTGCCGCTCTATCGATACGTCGGTGGGCCGAACGCGCATGTCCTCCCCGTTCCGATGCTGAACGTCATAAACGGTGGCGAACACGCCGACAACAACATCGACATACAAGAATTCATGATCATGCCGGTCGGCGCCGCGTCGTTCTCGGAGGGTCTGAGATGGGGTGTTGAGACCTACCACGTTCTCAGAGAGCTGCTTGGCGAGCGAGGCCTCTCGACCGCTGTTGGCGACGAAGGTGGCTTTGCGCCCAACCTTGGGTCCAACGAGGAAGCCCTGTCTCTGCTGGTAGAAGCCATCGAACGGGCCGGGTTCGAACCCGGCTCCGACATGGCTTTGGCTATGGACGCGGCTAGTTCTGAGTTCTTCGAGGACGGTCAGTACGTGTTGGCTGGCGAAAGTCGCAGCCTCGACCCGACTGAGTTTGTTGGGTACCTGACTGATCTCGCCGACCGCTACCCCATCGTCTCGATCGAGGACGGTATGGACGAACAAGATTGGGACGGTTGGGCGGCCCACACTGCGGCTCTTACTGACCGAGTTCAGCTGGTTGGCGACGACCTGTTCGTCACCAACGTCGAACGGCTTGGTCGGGGAATCGACAATGGCATCGCTAACTCGATTCTTGTGAAGGTCAACCAGATTGGCACCCTCACCGAGACCCTGAATACCGTCGGACTGGCCACCCGAAACGGCTACACGAGCGTGATGAGCCACCGCTCGGGCGATACCGAGGATTCAACTATCGCCGACCTGGCTGTTGCCACCAATTGCGGTCAGATCAAGACTGGTGCCCCGGCTCGTAGCGATCGCGTCGCAAAGTACAACCAACTGCTTCGTATCGAAGCAGACCTCGGCGAGAGCGCCGCGTACTGGGGCCTATCTGCGTTGGCCGCTCAGTGACTGTCAAAGACACTCAAGATGGCACGAAACCTGATGATGCATCGTCCAGCCTGAACCGCGGCCGAATTGTGCGAGTTGTGGGCGGCGTAGTCGCAGCCATCGTTAGCCTAATCATCGTTGGTGTTGTGTTGTTCGTGGCGGTGTTTCCTACGGGCGACTATCTGGCCCAACGCGACGAATTGACTCAGAGAACGATCGAACTTGACGAGGCTCGTGTAGCTGTCGTCGAGGTTGAGATTGAACTTGACCGATTCAACGATCGGATTTCGATTAGTCGAATTGCTAGGGAACGGTTCTCGCTCGTAACCGAAGGTGACCAGCTGTTCAGGCTCACAACACGAGGTGGCGACACCGCCGACATTCCCGACTTGTGGATGTGGCCCGGCTTTGAGCGGCTGGTGCGTGGCGAATGAAGATGGCTCCAATCCGAGCCGTTGGTCTCAGTCGCAATTTCGACGATCTGATCGCGGTTGACCAGATCGATCTGACGGTCGACAAGGGCGAGATCTTCGGGTTTCTTGGTCCCAACGGCGCTGGCAAAAGTACGACTGTTCGTATGTTGACGACCCTGTTGAAGCCAACTGCGGGTCAGGCGTGGGTAGCTGGCCACGACGTAGTGGCTGAGGCCGCGACAGTTCGCTCCAAGATCGGCGTTGCGTTGCAAGACGCAGCTATCGATCCGATCATGACCGGCACCGAACTGATTTCTCTGCAAGCAACGCTGCATGGACTCAGTCGATCCGTTGGCCGCGAACGAGGATCCGAGCTGATAGAACGGGTCGGCCTTACCGGGGCCGCAGACCGGCGTGTTGGCACCTACTCGGGAGGAATGCGACGCAGGCTCGACCTGGCCATGTCGCTCATCCATGAACCAGAAGTGTTGTTCCTCGACGAGCCGACCACCGGCCTCGATCCGACGTCTCGCCAGGCATTGTGGGAAGAGGTCAGGCGCCTCAACTCTGAGTTCGGAACCACGGTCTTGCTTACGACCCAGTACCTCGAAGAAGCCGATCAACTCGCCGACCGGATTGCGATCATCGACAACGCTCGTATCGTGCGTCAGGGACGACCAGAAGAGCTAAAGAAGGGCGTCGGCGACCCCACCCTTCGAATCGATGTGCACCCAGACGTCCGCGAAACAGCCGAGCGCGTCCTGACCAAGTTTGGCCCTCCCAGGCCGGCGCGCAAGGGCCGCCTGGCGATAGGTCTGGCGGGCGGCGCGACACAGCTAACAACTGTGGTGCGCGCTCTCGACGAAGCCAAGGTTGTGGTCCAACACATGGAACTCGACGAACCTAGCCTCGACGATGTATTTGCCGAAGCCACCGGGCGGCGCCTAGAGGGCGAAGCTGCCAGTTCAGAGGCCGAACCCGAAGGTGAGGCCGGGGCCCGAGCGGCCCGATGAGCGCAGCGAACGAAGAGCGGAAAGTAGTCCCGGACAAACACCCAGTGCGCCTACTGGCTGGGCCCGTTAGCCGCCTGGCCCCGAGCCTGGCTATGGCAAGACGATCAGTGCGCGGGATTATTCGCCAGCCACAACTGTGGGCTCCGTCGGTTGTGTTTCCGTTGTTCTTTGGCGCGGTGAGCAGCGCTGCTTTCGACCGGACCAGGGCCATTCCTGGGTTTCCCGAAGTCGACTCGTTTCTGACGTTTATCTTGCCGGCCACGATCATTCAGGGCGTCATGTTTGGGGCCACATCGGTCGGTAACGAAATGGCCATCGACATGGAGAACGGGTTTGCCGATCGGCTAAGGGCTGCGCCGGTTGGTCGCACTGGGCTCCTGCTGGGGCGGCTCGCTGGCGTTATGTCGCTGGCGGTGGTTCAAGTGATTGCATTCGTCGGAATCTTCGTCGTGTTCGGTGCTTCGGTGGCGGGAGGATTGGGCGCGGTCTTGACCCTGGTTCTAATGGGTTCGCTGCTATCGGGGGCGATTGGCTCATTTGCCTTGATTGTTGCACTGCGCACCGGGTCGGTTGAGGCCGTGAACGGTTCGTTCCCGATCTTCTTCGCTGCGGTTTTCATGTCGTCGGCGTTCTTTCCGCCAGAACTTTCGGGCGGCTGGTTTGAGACGGTGGCCGCGCTGAACCCCGTGTCGTGGTTAGTTGATGCCTCGCGCGACCTCGTGATCGACGGATTCACTGTCAGTGCGGCGGCAACAGCAGTTGGTCTAGCGGCGGCTGGTATGGCGATCGTGACCGCTGAGGCTGTTCGAACACTTCTCGGGGGCGGAAAGTGACCGAAACAACCATCACGCGCCCCATCACAGGCGAAGTAACACTGTGGCGCTCAACCCGTGCCGTGGCGTGGCGTGGGGTTCTGCGAATGCTGCGTTTTCCAGCGGTGTTGATCCAATCGTTCTTCTTTCCGGCGTTCTTTCTCATTGTCTATGTCGGCCTGTATCGGGCCGTGACTCAGTTGCCAGGGTTCCCAACCGACAACGTCGCCAACTGGTACCTACCGTTCATGCTCCTTCAGGGCGCGGCCTTTGGCGGCGTCGGGGCCGGGTTCGCGACCGCTGTCGACATCGACAACGGATTCTTCGACCGGCTCATGCTGATGCCAGGCAACCGCCGGTCGATCCTGCTTGGCGCCATCGGTAGCGCGTTGGTTCGCAGCTATGGGGTGGCGATTGCGGTGCTGGCGTTGGGAGGAGCCGTTGGTGCTCGACCCGAGAACTGGGTTGGGATGCCGCTGTTGTTCATTGCCGTCACTTCGGTGTCGATTATCGGCAGCTGCTTCTCGCTAGGCCTTATCTATCGAGTTAAGGATCAACGGATTGCACCTTTGTTCTCGATCGGCATATTCATGGTGCTGTTCGTGTCGACGGCCCAAGTTCCGCTCGATCTCACGTCTGGATGGCTAACTACTGCCGCCAAACTGAACCCGACGACTCAGATCTTGGAACTTAGCCGAACCGGATTCGTCGACCCAGGCACCCAGTGGGGCCAGATCTGGCCTGGGCTCATTGCAGCTGGCCTCGGCATGGCGCTCTTTGGAGCGTTCGCCGACCGGGGTCTGCGCAACTATGTGCCTTAGTGGCAGAGTTAGACCGAAGTTACTAGTCAACAATTTTGGAGTGGTTCATCGTGTACGAGGGTCGGATAATTCGGTTTGATCAGGCTGACGGTTACGGATTCGTTTCCTATCCGGACAGCGACGATGACGTGTTCATCCATGTCAACGATTTCAACGGTGACAGAAGACTGCTGCGCGATGGGGCGGTGGTTGAGTTCGAAGTGGTTGATGGAGACCGCGGGCTCCGCGCTGTCGACATCTCGGTAGTAGGTGGCAGCGAGGGCAGCGTCGTCGGACTTCAAATGGAGGTCACCGAAGCGTTGATCCAGGCCGCGCCAACTATCACCGCAGGAGAGCTCGACCAGGTCCGCGTTGCGATGATCGAAATTGCAACCGCTCACGGCTGGGTCAGCTAGTCGGCTCTCTTGACGATCTCGGCCGGTCCGTCGACGCGTAAAATGCCGGCCACTCAGACCGCGGCTGGGAAGCTCGATGGCACCTTGCAACATGTCGTTTGTACCCGTGATAGTGCTGGCAGTGTTGTCATTTACATCGACGGCGCGGTCGCTGCTACTGGTGCGGCGTCTGGGGACATGTCGACGTGGGATACCGGCTTTCAGCTGGCGTTGGCAGCCGAGCTTGATGGTTCACGCTTTTGGCAGGGTACTTGTCATCTCGTTGCTATCTACGACCAGGCCTTAACGAACGCACAGGGCTGAGCTTCCCCTCTAGTCGTAGAGGGCTTCGTATTGCTGGTTGAATTCTGTCTTGGTGGTCGGGTCGAGTTTGGGTGGTGGCTCAGGTGCAACGAACCCCGGTTTTGGGTCGCTGAGGGGTTATGGGCGACGGTCACGCTGCGGGTGTGGCGGAGAGAGCAGTTCGTGAGCGAGTTATCTGTCGACGCAGTGGACAAGGTGGGTGAGGCGGGCTCGTGTCACGGCGGAGGCTGAGGAAAGCGACAGGGTGTCTCTCAGGCGATGAAATCGATCAGCTGGCCTCTGTAAAAAACATCGATCAACCAACGTTTTTTCAATTGATTAGTAAGGAAATACGCAGTATCGTTTTGGATATGCCAGTACTCGCGCGTCACCTCGAACCCCGCGTCGTCGAAGCGATTGCGGCCGTACCGGTTGTCGTCATCGAGGGTGGACGCGCCACTGGAAAGTCCACCCTGTGCGATCGGCTGATCTCGGCCCACGGTTGGGCGCCACGCCTCGACCTTTCAGATCAGGACACCCTCGAAATTCTGCGGCTCGATCCGTTGCGGTTCCTAGACGCTCAGCCAACTCCGTGCATCATCGACGAAGCACAACTGGAACCACAGCTCACTCTCTGGGTCAAACAGATCGTGGATCGCCGCGGCAGCGTCGGGCAGTTTATTCTGACAGGGTCGGCCCGCCTCGGACGCGACCGGCTCGGCGGAAGCGATCCACTTGCTGGTCGTTGTATCCGACTCCAGCTGTGGTCGATGACCCAGGCCGAACTCGAGGGGCGTAGCAGCGACGTGATCGACGCGGCCTTCGGTAACGGATGGCCAGCTGGTGAGCGCTTGGCTAGGCCGACGCGCGACTCCTGGGTAGGTGGGCTCCCGAGCATCCCAGGGGTTCTCGAAGGCATCCCGCATCCAAGCTGGGAGCGTGCCACTGCCTCCTACATCGAAGCGGTACTTCCACTTGGGGCCGGTCAGAGTCGGGCCGACCTCGGACGATTGGCCCGCACGTTCCGCTATCTCGCGGCTGCCAGTGGCCAACACCTCAATCTGGCCCGGGCTGCTAGCGAGCTGGCCATGCAGGCCGCGACCGTCAAGAGCCACATCGAGATCCTCGAGGCAGGGTTCTTACTCACTCGATTCGAAGCGCATCGACCATCGGAGCATCGCGTCGTTACCGCCCACCCCAAAATCATGACAACAGATGCCGGATTGGCCACGTGGGCGTCGCGCGCTCGGGACGCGCCGCCAACTGCTGCCGTTGTTGGATGGATCACCGAGACCGTCGTGGGACACGAACTCGCGGCTGCCGCGGCATCACACAACGGCGCAATAGTGGTGCGACATTGGCGCGACAATCGCGCTCAGACCGAGGTCGACTTCCTCATGTGTCACCCCGACGGCCGATACGTTCCAGTCGAGGTGAAGGCCTCATCCACAGTGGGGCCGGCCGACACGAAAGGCCTCCAGGCATTCGCAGCTGAAGCACCCCGGACCACGACACGCGGCATCATCATCTACCAAGGTGACCGCATTATCGACCTCACTCCGCCAGACAGCCCCGTCCCGTTCGTTGCATTGCCGCAACAGGTCATTTAGCGAACAGACGCGGGTTTGCATTGGGTTTGGTGGATGGTTGTCTGGGGTTGATTTATACGGTTTCAACAACACCAAGGCGGACGTTCGCGTTGGTGTTGGACGCGGGCGTTTCGGTCCAGCGGCTTTGCCTCGCTGAGGTCCGAAGTAAAGTTGAGGTGAGTGACTGGGCGTATAAGGTGGACCGACCGATGTTGGCTCGATCGATTAGGTCCTGGACGGCGATCCTGCCGTAGGACTTCTCGACGATCAGCGACATCAGGGCAAGGTGAAGGCTGTCCTTGGTGCGCTGAACTCGACAATCGGGCCGGTTCTTGGTGGCCATGGTCGATTGTCCTTCAGGTCAGTTTGGCCCAGACAGCCAAACGAAGGGAACAAGGAGGCCTCTGAGTGTCATTGTGGGTGTTGCCGGGCCCTCGGCTAGGGGGTTGCGGTCCGGTCCATGGTTCGGTGCTGACTCAACCAAACACGTGGCCTTTGTGCCGGTTGTAGGACCCGTCATGTGTGGGTCCGGCAAACATCACCAACCGGGGAATCGACCCGCACCAAGACAACTTCACCGTCGGCGTCATCGACGGCAACGGTGTGGAGATCGACGCCTCCACGTTCGCGAACAGCGCTGCGGGGTTGGTTGAAGCGATTGACATGTTGACCGCTCACGGTGTTGAACAGGTGGGGGTCGAGGGGCCCGCGAGCTGGGGCGCACAGATAGCGATCGCTGTTGCCGCGGCCGGGTTCGATGCACGGGAGGTGCCAGCACAGCGCTCCGCTATGCAGCGACGGGCTCGGCGTCTCGACAAGACCGACAACATCGACGCTATATCCGCGGCGCGGGCGCTGCTCGCCGAACCGACTCTAGGTCCAGGCTCTGGAGGTGTATGACCCGCTCGTAGCCAAGATCGAAGCCGTGCTAGAACACCGCAGGGTTCTCGTCGCCACACGGACGTTGATGTTGCATCACATTGGTGGCCAGATCGTGAAACTCCCGATCGAGATCCGTGACCAGCTTCCCACAACCGGCAAGATCAACCGCAGGCTCAAGACCATTGCAGCCTCGGCGTCGTCAACGATGGCCGGCGACTGCCGCCTTGGATGGCTGGTCCCGTTCATCGACAACGACCGCACCGCGCGCCGAGAGATCCGCCGGCTCGAACGTCTCATCGGTGAGCTCCTCGATGAGCACGGCACCACCGGTCGTGACGAAGACGGCATCGGACCGATCGCCGCTGCGACGTTTGTATGTGAGATCGGCGATCCGTTCCGGTTTCGCCGGCGAATCGAAGTTCGCGAAGTGGTGCGGCACCGGTGCTGTCGCTCTCTCGTCTGGTGAAGGATCAGGTATGGCAGCGAAACATCGTCTCGACTTTCGCGGTAGTCGACGTATCAACAGCGCTATACATCGCGTCGATCACCCAACAACGAGACCAAGACCCCGCACATCTCGGAACCTACGATGCCGATTTGACGTTGGTCGGGTCATGACCCTCTCTGTGCGGTTTAAGACCTTGCACGCGGATCGCGTCTTTGGGTCATCGCGAGGCGGTGTTGAGGGTGTGCTAGGTGTTGGCGATCTACGGGAGAGCTTTCTTTCGCCTACCGACTACTGGCAGGTCGACGACTATCAGCGTAGCTGGGCGGAGAGTCTTGCCCTGATCCGCCAGCGGGAGAATGGGTACTTCGCGACGGAAGTGACGGATCCGCCGAGCGCCGCGTTGTTCATAGTCTGGCCTGTCGTTTGGTCGCGGGGTGTCGCGTACTTGACTCAGAAGTTGGTGTTGCGGAGCAACGCGCGCCTCGAGTTCCACCCTAAGAATCTGCCAGAGTTGATCGACTTTCCCGGCCTTGAGCGATCGGTGCCGTACGTCTCGACCTGGGTGCTGTCGGAACTCGATCTGTCGAACGCGTACGTTGGCGGCACCATTTCACCGCATGACTGAGTTGGGGCTCAATAGCCTCGCATGTACCAGCCCCTGGTCGGCGCTTCACCTGACCGTTCGTGGAGTGCGACCACATGATCCCGGACACTCTGTCGGACGGAACGACTAACAGAACCTTGTCGACCGACGTGTTCCTGATCTCACGGCCCGGCAGTGTCACCACAGCTCTCTCTTCGCCCCGAAACAACGGGCACTGTGACCACCCGACCCGCAGCCTCAGCACGCCGTTGCTGGCGCATGAGGGGCGGGCCGCGAGCGATAGTTCTTGGTCTAGATCGGCGAGCGCGATCGCTGTGCTGCATAGCCTGTCGATTTGAGCGGTAGACAAACGAAGCAGACGCAACAGGTCGGCGGCGATTCACCGGAACAGGTTCCTTCTGGGTGCCTGATCCGTGAACGCAACAGTGCCCGTCAGCTCGCTTCGAGGTGGTGCCGAAGCGCTTCCCGGATAACTTCGGACACGGCAACGCCCTCGTCTTCGGCGCGCTGCGCTAGTCGTTCCTTGAGGTCGGGGTCGAGACGGACGGACTCGACTGTTGAGGGCTCGGCACCGAGCCTTGGTCTGCCTCGTTTGCCTCGGCGGGTAACGATCTTGTCGGTGTCGTAGCCGGCATCGGCTTCAGCTGTCAGCTTCTCGATGAGTTTGTCGTCGATGGGTCGGCCCGACTTGGTGTGTCCATAGGTTCGCTTGGTCATGGGTGGAGGAGCTTTCGGTAGATGGCCCTGAGGGCCATAGCGTGGATGATCAGCTCGTCGCCTTCTGCGGTGACGAGCACGACGAGCTCGAGGAGGTTGGAAGCCCGGTCTGGACCGCTGACGAGCCATCGGTCGGGGTCTTCGCCGAGGTCGTCGACAACAATCAAATGGTCGATCGCGTGGAAGATGTCCTGGTCGGTGATGCCGTGACGTCGGGCGGACGGATGGGTCTCCATCCTTGAATATTGTACTACGAAAAACCCACACGGGCGAGCGCGTCAAGGTTGGGCGCGAAGTTCGAGTGCCGGGTTGCGCTTATGGTCTGGGTAGCCGCGGTAGCCGCGGTAGCCGCGGTAGCCGCGGTAGCCGGCACCGAGGCGGTGATGACGCACGAGGGCAGCGGCGAGCACCAGATTCGTCCCGCTGCGTCGAGGTTGGAATACCTGACTGCGGTGGATGCTGGACTCCTCGGCTATTGGTCTCTTCGAGAGTGGGTGGTGCGGGCCCTTGTCCTATGCTCAGTCTCTAGTTGGCTTCGGCCACGACAACGGTGATTTCCACCTAGATAAGTGGGAATGCGAGGATGTTCTTGAAAAGAGCTTTTATGCGACGGTGGTCTTACTGTGCGCGTCATCTAGCTCACCGTTAGGCGTTGACGAGCAGTAGCAGGCCCGCGACCGTGTAGGCGATCATCGCCAGAATCATCACGTACTGACTGCGGATGGCCGAATCGCTGGATTCGTAGCACTCGAGTGCCGTGTCGTGGGCCACCATTACGCCAATCAGATGACCGATGATGATCGCTCCGACCTGTACCCATGCAATGGAAACGGTCGAGACTGCCGTGTAGTTCTCGACCCAGGTGTTCGTGCCAAACCAATCGGCACCGTTGCCAAACGGGTCTGAGATACGAATAATCAGGGTCTGACCCTCGAAGACCAGCAACGAGAAGGTGTGGGCGATGCCGTACCCAAACGCGATGGGTATCAGAGACGGGGCGAACGACCTAGCCGCGTCGATGTACTCGACCCTGTCGGCGAAGCGGGTCGCGAACACGTACACCAGCGCCACCAGCGCGATAACCCAGACGAGGCCCACGGTGCTGTACAGGGTGAGTGTCCACCCGAAGCTGGAACCAACGACGTCGTTCCACCAACTAGTTCGGCCCAGCCCGTCGAAGGTTGCTCCGCCTAAGACGATCAGCACACTGGCAACTGCACCACGGGCCATGACGACGCTGCTAAGTCCTGTGGTTGGCAGCCTGGCTCCGATGGTGCCGTTGCGCCGCCATGGAGCCATCGAAGCCACCTTCGAGAACCACCAGCCAAGCCCGTCGGCCGAGTCGGTCCACGCCACCCCAAACCACAGTGCAGGCACGACCGCCCAGAGGCTGTAAACAACAATCAGCCAAGCGAGTACTCGCGGTGAACCCGGATCGTGGTAGGCCAGCTCGAACCACAAAAAGGCGAACAGCGCGATAGCAGCCGGTCTGGCGTCGACCTCAACTTCTGATTTACCGATCCCAAGCCGGTGGCCGGCCAGTTCTGCGGCGCGGCCAAGCAGCCGCAAGGGGCTGACGTGGCGCCAAAGATCGCCGAACACGAACGACAACATGGGCATAGCGGTCCACACGGCCACGAACACCACCCATGGGGCAGGGTTAAGAACGGCGAAGCGTGAGCCGCCGAACGCGGCGGCGATCGTGAGGATGTATGTGGCAGCCGCAAGTACTTTTCCTGCGAGCAACGCCAGGTCGACCACACGGGTGGGCATCGATCCGATCGAACGAGTCCGCTCGCTGGCGGCGCGTAGCCGCGGTGCGGTCCAGAGTGCTCCTAGGGCGGCAAACGAAACGACCAGCACCAGCCCTCCGCCCCAGGCTAGAAAGCCCGGATCGACAGGAAGGTCGCCTCTCGCCCCGATCCCGTGGGCCAGTAGTTCCGACATCATGACACCTCAAGTTCGGTAATGCGCTGGCCGCGACCCTCAAGCTCGACCTCGAACACTCCAGGAATGTTGGCCTCGAAGACCATGACCGCGGGTTCGCCAGCGGTGAGAGTCAGGAATTCGTCGTATCCGTGGACGTGGACCTCTTCGTCGACATCGGCAGTAATGGTGACTTCGACGATAGATCCAAGTTCGACTTCAACCCTTTGGCCGACTCCGCTGATGATGTCGCCGGTGATCGTGATTTCGACGACCAGATCCACCTCAACTTCGGTTGTGTCGGTTGTGCCCCCGTCTACTGGGGGTTCGATCGGGACTGTGGTGGGAGGAGACGTGGTTGCGGTTGTGTCCGTTGTCCCCCCGTCGCCAGGGGGTTCGATCGGGATCGTGGTGGGAGGAGAGGATATTGTTGCGGTTGCCGCGTCGGCTGGTTCGGTGTCGGCTGAGTCGCCGCAAGCTGCGGCGAGCATGGCGACCGCCGTGATCAGAACGACAGAGATTGCGCGCGGATGCGTTGAACGGCGCGTAGTTGCAGACTTCATGAGTTTCCTTCGACTTAGTTATTGTTCGGAAGCGGGCCCGCGGGCCCAGTATCGGGTCAGATTCCGAACAGTGAAGGAGGCCCTCTCGACTTGACGTCGCCGTGCACAAGACGCCCAGCGATGGTTGCCACGGACCAGTGGAGTTGGGCCGAAACGACGTTGGGCCGAAACAGCGCCGCGGCCCCCGCCAGGCGTGCCACAGCACGAGCGGCGCCGTCGATCGCCCAATACAGCGCGACAGCGACGAACAGTTGGCTGGCGATTCCGACCATGATGACCGAGGGCATGAGGTGGCCGATGCCGCCAGAAGACACTGCGGCTTCGGCCAGCTCCTGGCTTAGGAACAACCCGACCTGAATCGCCGCCAAATGGCCGAACTTGAGTTCGCGCCGGTTGAGGTTGACCTTGCGTGCCACTCTGAGGGTCAGTAACGCTGCGGCTCCAAGGCCCGCCGGGAGCAGAATCTGGGCGACGTTACCTAGATAGTTGTGTGTCTTACCGAGGGCTACGCCAAGAACCGCATAGGTGACGGCGTGGCCAATCACGACACCGCTGGCGGCGAGCAACAGAGTCCCAAGTCGGCGCCGCTCGTTCATACGGTTACGATACGACTTCAAATGCGGCACGACTAGATGACTTAGGTCATTATGTTCGTGTTCCGAACCGGCATCCTTGGGGGACGCGTGGACATATCTGTCACCGTTAATGGCGAACCAACATCACACGACGTCGAGCCTCGACGCTTGCTCGTGCACTACCTGCGTGAAGACGTGGGTTTAACTGGCACCAATATTGGCTGCGACACCTCTTCGTGTGGTGCATGCACAATCCACTTGAATGGTGAGTCGGTTAAGTCGTGCACATTGCTTGCGGTGCAGGCCGACGGCCAAGACGTGACCACCATCGAAGGTTTGGCACCTAGCTCCGACGAGCTTCACCCGATGCAGGAGGCTTTCCGCCAAGAACATGGGTTGCAGTGCGGCTACTGCACTCCGGGCATGGTCATGGCTGCGGTGTCACTGCTCGACGAGAACTCCAAACCAACCGAGCTCGAAGTTCGCCAAGGCCTCGAGGGCAATTTGTGTCGCTGCACGGGCTACCACAACATTGTTAAAGCGGTTTTGGCTGCCAGTGGCCAACCGGTTCAGGACTGAGGGCAAGCCATGATTCCAGCAGCATTCGATTACCACAGAGCCGAATCGGCCCAAGACGCAATTGCTCAGCTTGCTCAGCACGGCGACGAAGCCAAGCTCATGGCCGGCGGACACTCTCTTGTTCCGATGATGAAGCTCCGGCTTGCGGTTCCTACCGTCGTGGTCGACATCGGCCGCGTCACCGATCTCAGCTACATCCGCGAAGACGGCGACCAGCTAGCCATCGGTGCTCTCACGACGCACCACATGCTCGAGAACAGCGACCTGGTGGCCGATCAGTGTCCTCTCCTTGGCGCGGTGGCCGCCGTTGTTGGCGATCCCCAGGTACGCCATCGGGGAACGCTCGGCGGCACTCTCGCCCATAGCGACCCAGCTTCGGACCTTCCGGCCGCCGTGCTCGCCCTCGGCGGTACCCTTGTGGCCCAGGGCCCCAACGGGACCCGCGAGATCGCCGCGTCGTCGTTTTTCACGGGATACTTCGAGTCCGAACTTGCCGACGATGAGATGCTCACCGAGATTCGTGTCCCGAAGTGCCCCACTGCCGGCTGGAACTATCAGAAGTTCAACCGCAGGGCCCAGGACTGGGCCATTGTCGGAGTTGCAGCGGTCGTTGGCGACGGCATAACCGGTGTCGGCCTTGTCAACATGGGCTCGGTCCCAGTGTTGGCAACGCCCGTCATCGACGCGCTCAGCGGCGGCGCTAGCGCAGCTGATGCCGCGTCGGTGGCAGCCGATGGCACCGATGCTCCTGCCGATCTCAATGCGTCGCCAGAGTACCGCCAGCACCTTGTCAGAGTGTTAACCCAACGGGCGCTTGTCGCTTCGGGCGTGGCCTGAGTGGGTCAGCTGCCGTCGTCACCAGCCGAGGTCGCGACGGCTCTCAGACAGCACGATTACCTGGCCGATGATGGTCTTGCCACCATCATTCATCTTGCGATCGCGCTCGGTCGGCCTCTGTTACTCGAGGGCGAAGCTGGCGTTGGCAAGACCGAGGTGGCCAAGGTTTTGGCGGCCATAGCCGGCGTTGAGTTGATCAGGCTTCAGTGTTATGAGGGCATCGACTCCAGTCAGGCGCTGTACGAGTGGGACTACACCAGGCAGCTTCTTCATCTCCGAACCGCGGAAGCAACGGGGTCGGCTTCGGATTTGGGCTCCGATCTCGAGAACGAGCTATACGACGAACGTTTCCTGATCCGCCGGCCGATCCTGCAAGCCCTCACGCCTGTCGACGATGCGACTCCGGTTTTGCTGATCGACGAGATCGACCGGGCCGACGACGAATTCGAAGCCTTCCTGCTTGAGGTGCTGTCGGAGTACGCGGTCACCATCCCTGAGCTAGGAACCATCACCGCCGAACGACCGCCAATCGTCATTATCACCTCCAACCGCACCCGAGATGTACACGACGCCCTCAAGCGTCGGTGCCTGTATCACTGGGTCGAACATCCTGAGTTCGAACGCGAGGTCGAGATTGTTCGGCTCAAGTCCGATGGCGCCTCTGACCGGGTCACTAAACAGGTCGCGGCAGCAGTCGAGTCGATGAGGTCGCTCGGACTCTACAAACCGCCGGGGGTGGCAGAGAGCATCGATTGGTCGAAAGCGCTCACCATGCTCGGCGAAGAAACTCTCGACGCCGACACCATTAAGGCCACCATCGGAACAGTGCTGAAGTACCGCGAAGACCAGCTACGGGTCATGAGTACTGCGTTCGACGAGGTGCTCGCGGCCGTTGGCCGCGTCTAGTTTCGGCCGCTACTGCTGGTGACTCCGTCGACCCCGAGCAGTGTCCGCTGCCGTGCCTAAAACCTCCCGCGCCGAGGTGCCAGAGGCTGCGGAGGTGGCGGCTGCATTCACCGGAGTGCTGCGCGGCGGTGGGTTGGACGTTTCGATCACCCAGTGCCTGAGCTTCGTTTCTGCGCTTGACGCCGTTGATTTCACCGACGCCAAGTCGGTGTTCTGGGCCGGAAGAGCCACGCTCACATCCGACCCCGACCATGCCGAGATCTACGACTCGGCCTTCACGGTTTTCTGGGGTCAGTTCAAGGGATTTGATGTAAACGTTCTTCCGACGCCACCGGCTGAGGTGATGCTTGCCACCGACGACGAAGGCGATGGATCCCCCGACGAACAACCAGAGTCCGACGGGCCGATCATCCAAGTGCGATGGAGCTCGGTCGAGGTGTTGCGCCATAAGGATTTCTCCGATTGCACCGACTCCGAACTGGAGCAATTGCATCAGCTCATGGCCGGCCTCCGGTGGACCGCCCAAACCCGACCATCGCGCCGACTCAAACCAACCAGACGACACACCCGTCGCCCCGACCTTGCTCGAACTGTTCGTAAGGCGCTGGCAACTGGTGGCGAACCGATCCGAAGGTCGTTCCGCGAAACCGACCGCCGGCCGCGACGGCTAGTGCTCCTAGTCGACGTTTCTGGCTCGATGGAAAGTTATGCCAGAGCTCTGCTCCGGTTCGCCCACGCGGCCGTGGTGGGCAGGGCCCGAGTCGAAGCCTTCACCATTGGTACCCGACTTACCCGAATTACTCGCGAGCTTCAGAGCCGCGACCCTGATGCGGCGCTTAAGGCTGCTAGTGAGTCGGTTCGTGACTGGTCGGGGGGTACGAGGCTTGGCGAGACCCTTCGTCAGTTCAACGACGAGTGGGGGATCAGGGGGTTCGCCCGCGGTGCCAACGTTGTCATCTTGTCCGACGGTTGGGATCGCGGCGAGGCCGATGAGTTGGCCGATCAGATGGAGCGTCTCCATCGAGTCACACATCAGCTCATCTGGGTAAACCCGCTGAAGCACACACCCGGCTACGCACCCTTGGCCAAAGGCATGGCCGCGGCCCTGCCCCATGTCGATACGTTCGTCGAAGGCCATGCATATGACTCCCTGGAACGGCTGGCCGCAGTGATCGGTCATCGATCGTGACGGGTGCAAGCAGAGACTGTCGATAACCTTCACCTTTCCGTCCCCCGACTTGATTGGAAGCACCGATGCTTGAGATTCTTGACGACGTCGATCGGTGGCAACGATCGTCGAAACGAGTCGTAGTCGCCCGAGTCGTCGATATCGAAGGTTCGGGGCCACGCGATCCTGGCGCTGCGATGGCGGTTAACGAAGACGGCGAGGTGGCCGGATCGGTCTCGGGTGGATGTGTCGAGGGTGCAGTTGTTGGCGAAGCACTGCAACTGCTCGAAGGCGAGCGTGGTGCTGGTGTGGTCACCTTTGGTTATTCCGATGACGAAGCGTTCGCGGTAGGACTCACCTGTGGGGGCACGATCCACTTGTTCCTCGAAGAACTGAACTGGTAGTGGGCGAGGTTTACCAAGCCTTCAGCGAGGCCCTTCGCTCCGAGGTTCCTGTTTCGTTGGCAACAGTTATCGACGGCCCCGACGTTGGGGCCAAACTCCTGGTGCGCCCAGGCTCGGACACAATCGGATCTCTCGGAAACGTTGGCCTCGATCGTGTTGTTGAGCGCGATGCCTTGGCCGAGCTTCAGGCCGGTCGAAGCGGTGTTCGGCACTACGGGTCGCACGGCGAAGCCCGTCAGGCCGACGTAAGTGTCTTTATCGAGTCCAGGGCGGCGCGACCTCAACTCGTGATCTTTGGGGCCGTCGACTTCACCAGATCGTTGGCAGCCCAGGGCAAACTTCTCGGCTACCGGGTGACCGTCTGCGATGCGCGTGAGGTGTTCGCCACCAAACGACGCTTTCCGATGGCCGACGAGGTCGTTGTCGACTGGCCCAATCGCCTACTGGATCGAATTGGCCACGAACTAGGGCCCCGCGACGCGGTGTGCGTTCTAACTCACGACAACAAGTTCGATGTTCCGGCCATTACGGCTGCGGTTAAAACCGACGTTGGATATCTCGGAGCGATGGGCAGCCGCAGAACGACTGACACTCGCAACCAGCGCCTTCGCGAGGTTGGTCTCGCCGACGACGAGATTGCCAGAGTTATGGCCCCGATCGGTCTCGATATCGGATCCCGCTCGCCCGAAGAGACTGCGGTGTCCATCGTGGCTGAGATCATCGCTCTCCGGACCAAACGCACCGCACCGAACTTGCGCGACGGCGAGGGTGCAATCCATTGACCGTGGCCGGGGTTCTGCTTGGCGCTGGTGGCGGTTCGAGGTTCCGAGGTTCTGTTCACAAACTCCTGGCAACCATTGACGGAATGCGAGTGGTCGACCGTTCCCTAGCGGCTCTACTCGGCGCCGGGTTCGACGAGAGCATCCTGGTTGTCGGTGCCGTCGATCTGTCAGAAAGTGTCAGCGCGGCTCAACGGGAGCTAACAGTGTTAGAGAACCCCAACTGGGCCGCGGGTCAGGCAACGTCGATGGCGGTGGCTCTCCACTACCTCGGCCAGACCGATCACGATGCAGCTGTGTTCGGTCTGGCCGACCAACCCGGGGTACCCACCGAGGCATGGCGGCGAGTTGGCGATGCCGAGGCGCCGCTGGCGAGAGCTACTTATCAAGGCCAAGCAGGCCACCCGGTACGAATAGCCCGTGGCTTGTGGACCGACGTCAACCGCGAGGGCGACGAAGGGGCGCGATCGCTACTACGCGAGAGGGCCAGCGAAGTTGAGGCGGTACCGTGTCAAGGTCGACACGACGACATCGACACCGTGGAGGATCTCGACACATGGAACTGAACAACGAATTTCGAGTCGACGCACCAATCGACTTGGCCTGGAAGACTCTCACCGATGTCGAGGGCATCGCACCATGTATGCCTGGTGCCCAGCTCACCGAAATCGACGGCGACGACTTCAAGGGCTCGGTAAAGGTGAAGGTCGGGCCGATCACGGCTCAATACAAGGGCGCAGCCAAGTTCCTCGAAAAAGACGATGCCAACTACTTGGCCAAGATCGAAGGATCTGGACGCGACACACGCGGTGCCGGCAACGCCAGTGCAGTGGTCACCATTCAGTTAACCCCCGATGGAACAGGTACAAAGGCCGAAATCAACACCGACCTCAAGGTCACCGGCAAGGTTGCTCAGTTTGGCCGGGGCGTCATGGCCGACGTCAGCGAGAAGCTGCTCGTCCAGTTTGTCGACTGTCTCGAAGGCAAACTCATCGAAGCTCAAGCCGCACCGGCCGAGACCGATTCTCCGTCCGACAAGTCTGGTTCCGACGACAAACCTTCGCCACCAAGTGCTACTGCCGACGAACCATCCAAGCCAGCCGGTCCTCGCAAGATCGACATGCCAGAAGCAAAACCAGTCGATCTTCTCGACACTGCCGGTGCACCCGTTCTCAAACGAATCGCACCGTTGCTCGTTGTGCTCGCGCTGATACTTCTGCTCCGCCGCCGCCGTCGCCGCAACTAGACCTCTACTGTCACCGGCTTGTGGCTGCGGGCGTACGTTTCCCGGTGACGGGTAGGTCTTGGTGGTGTTGTCGGCGGCCTAGGCGACCGATCGAGCTAGCTCGGCGATGGTTGTCATGCCAGCAGCGGCCTTGATGAGGCCGTCTTGGCGCAGGGTGATCATGCCTTCTTTGACGGCCTGCTTCTTGATCTCGGCTGCCGATTCGTTACGAAGAATCAGCTGCTGAATCTCAGGTGAGACCAGCATCACTTCGTGGATCCCGAATCGGCCCTTGAAGCCGTTGTTGCTGCACTTCGAGCAACCCACGGCTTTCATCCAGTTGGGAGTCGGGTTGTCGGACGAGCTGATCAGGGCGTCGTTCCAGCCAGCGGTCTTGAGGGTCGCATCGTCGGGCTGATCAGGGATGGCGCATTCCTTGCAGAGTCGTCTGGCTAGACGCTGAGCGACCACACATGTGATTGCTGCGGTAACCATGAAGGGCTCGATACCCATCTCGATTAGGCGCAGTGGCGTAGATGCAGCATCGTTGGTGTGAAGCGTCGACAACACAAGGTGGCCAGTGAGCGCGGCTTCAGCCGCGATCTGGCCAGTTTCGCGGTCGCGAATCTCGCCGACTAGAACGACGTCAGGGTCGGCTCGTAGGATTGCCTTGAGCGATGTCGCAAACGTCAGGCCCGCCTTGGCGTTCATCTGCATCTGCTTGATGCCGTCGATCCTGTACTCGACTGGATCTTCCACCGTGACGATGGCCGTCGCCGGATCGTTGAGTTCGTTGAGCGTCGAGTAGAGCGTCGTGGTTTTGCCTGAGCCTGTTGGCCCCGTTACAAGGACACCCCCAGCAGGTTTGGTGTATGCCCACTTGAATCGTTTCATCGAGCGAGGGTGCATACCGAGATCTGACAGGTCGAGGCTGATCGAACCCTGGTCAAGAATACGAAGAACCACGGATTCGCCGTACACAGTGGGCACGGTAACGATGCGAAGGTCGACGGTTCGATTGCCGACCTTCACCGAGGTACGTCCGTCTTGGGGCACCCGTTTCTCGGCGATATCCAACTCGGCCATGATTTTGATTCGAGAAAGAACACCGCTCTGAACCGACTTTGGCGACCGCATCACGTCCATGAGCACGCCGTCGATGCGGAATCGCACTCGAAGGCCATCTTCGGCTGCTTCGATGTGAATATCCGAAGCCCGTTCTTGGATGGCCCGCTTCAACAGAAGATCGATGAACTTGACGATCGGCCCGTCGTCGGTGATTTCGGCCATGTTGGCCAGATCGGCGCCGGCAACGTTGCCGCCCATTTGGTCGGCGGCGGCGCTAGCTGCTTCCTCGGCCTTGCCGTGCTCATAGATCGAGTTGATAACCCGGTTGAGCTGATCCACTGATGCCATGACCGGCATTATCCGGGTTCCGGTTGCAGCTCGAAGATCGTCAATGGCAAAGACGTCCGAGGGGTTCGCCATTGCAACTTTGAGCTTGCCGTCCGAAGTTGTCGAAAGGGCAATGGCGTTGATTCGTCGCGCCAGCGTCTCTGGGACCTTGCGGGCAAAGAGCGGTTCCGGTGGGTCGATATCGAGGTCGACGACTTCAATGTCTTGCTGATCAGCGAGAGCCCTAAACAGGGCGTCCTCAAACAAGACACCGGTTTCGACCAGCACTTCGCCTAGTCGCTTTTTGGTGCGAGCTTGCTCCTCGAGAGCGGCCTGCAACTGCTCGACCGAGATAACCCCGTTCGCGATCAGAATATCTCCGAGTTGGCGTCTCGTACGCACCGGTGGGGCAGTCACCCTCTACCTGTCGGCACGTGTCATCCCGATCTTATGATCAGGGGTATCGAAACCGGCCCCCACCCGGGGCCATGCTGGCTAACGTTGAGGCCATGTCTGATCCCGATCGTGACGCTGTCGTTCGGCTGTTAGGCCGCGAGCCAAGAGGCCGTTACGAAGTGGTCCTGCGAGACCAATCGGGGGGTCCGATTGTGCTCCGCAACGCCCCCTTGCTCGACGACGGAACTCCGATGCCCACGCTGTTCTGGTTGGTCGGCGCTCTTGAAAGGCTGCTGGTGTCCAGGCTCGAATCTGCCGGAGGGGTCAGACGGGCTAGTGCTGAGATTCCTTCGGCTGGCATACGGGCCGCTCATGAGGCCTACGCAACCGAACGCGATGCCTACCTACCGACCGACCATGCTGGCCCGACACCCTTCGGCGGCGTTGGCGGCACTCGCAAGGGCATCAAGTGTCTGCACGCGCACTACGCCTATTGGTTGATAGGTGGTCATGACCCCGTCGGCGAGTGGGTGGCTGCGCAACTGCGCCACGACGACAAAGCAACTTCCCACACCGGCGGATCAGATGCAGAGTGAAGTCGTCGGCGTCATCGACTGCGGCACCAATACCACGCGACTGCTCATCAGCGGACCCGGTGGCGATGTAGTTCGCAGCACCGAGATTACTGGGCTTGGGCGCGGGCTGGGCCGAACCGGACTGTTGCACGCCGATGCAGTCGACCGAGTCCTCAGTGCGCTGCGTTCGTTTAAGTCAGAGCTTGAGCATCACAGCGCGGTGCAGCTTCGGATTGTGGCCACATCAGCAGCACGCGACGCTGCCAACGGCGGCGACTTTCTCGACCAGGTTGGTGAAGTCATTGGGGTCCGCCCAGAGGTTCTCTCTGGCGATGACGAAGCCGCATTGTGTTTCGCCGGAGCGACCGTCGGCCTTGAGCACGAAGGTTCGGTGATGGTCGTCGATATCGGTGGCGGATCGACGGAGTTCTCGGTTGGTCGTGTCGTTGCTGGCGAACCTACGCTCCTCGGTACGGTGTCGACCGACATGGGTTCGGTGCGCTTTACCGAGGAGTTTGTCGAACACGACCCACCGATGCCAGAAGAGTTGTCAAACATGCTTCAGGTGATTCAGGCCCACCTCGAAGACGTTGTTCGAATCCTGCCGGCGGCCACCAACAGTTCGGTGGTCTTAGCCGTAGCAGGCACAGCCACAACCGTTGCTGCGGTCGAGTTAGGTTTGATCGAGTACCACTACGGGCTCCTCGATGGATTCGTACTGACACGTGAAGCTGCCGAGGACGTCTTTCGAACCTTGGCTACCGAGGCGTTCGTCGATCGGGTGCACAACCCGGGCCTAGAACCTGAGCGGGCCGACGTGATCGTGGCCGGATCTGCCATTCTGGTTGGGTTGATGCGTCATTTTGGGCTCGCGAGTGTCGTTGTAAGGGAACGCGACATTCTCGACGGTCTGGCGGCCACGCTCACCGAGCAGCGGGCGTAGCCTGCACTGATGGAGTTGACTACTAGTCGGCTGGCCCTGCGTGGGTTGTGCGTCGGCGATTTCTCACAGTGGAGTGAGGTACGTCTGCGTTGTGCCGATTGGCTTGAGGCGTGGGAGCCTCGCCGGGTGCCTGGCGCTCCAGACACATCGAGAGACCAGGTCGCGTTCGCCTCTAGATGTAGGGCTCGCGAGCGCGAACGTCAGCTGGGGACCGGCTTCGCCTTCGGCGTCTTTCTCGACAGTGGTTTCGTGGGCGAAGTCAACGTCTCGAACGTTCGACGGGGGCCCTTTCAGTCGGCCGACATTGGGTACTGGATCGACGAGAAGCACGCCGGTAGGGGCTTGATCCCAGAAGCAGTTGTAGCCGTCCTTGGTTACCTCTTCGAAACGGTTGGTCTCCACAGGATCGAGATTTCGATCGTTCCTCGTAACGAACGCAGCCTTCGCCTGATAAGCAAGTTAGGCATTCGGGCCGAAGGAATCGCCGAACGGTTCTTGGAGATCGACGGGGTGTGGGAAGACCACATCCGCCACGCGATCACGGCCGAAGAGTGGGACGAGCGTGGCAAGGAGCTGCTCTCCTAGGACTCCTAGGTGACCCCTGACAACGCGTTACCAGTCGTCGTTCTCGTTGATCCACGCTTGGCCAACGTCGCAAGAATCGGCTATCGGACACCACTTACAAGCGGGCCCGGCCTTCTTAATCGCGCCAGCCGGCTCGTCGTCTAGTGCCGCCAATCGGATCACGCCGTCGACGGTGCGATGGGCTGCGGCCCACACCAGATCTTCGTCGACCAACTCGGCCTGAAGGCGCCCGGAGTCGACGTAATGAGTTGCCACGATCAAGGGCGGCACCCCGGTGTGAAGTGTTTCCAACAGAGCGTAGAAGCGCAGATCTTCTCGATGGATCTGGGCAAAGCCGCCAGTCTTGACGTCGATGATGACTCGGCCAGCAGTCGTGTCGTTAGGCGTACCTAGGGTCAGGTCAAACTTTCCAGCCAGCGTCAACCCATCGCCGCACAGTTCCGACCGTTTCGACACCTCGGTAGCTGGCCGCCAGCCTCTTTGCAGCGGCGGAAACGTGTCGAGAAAGTTGGCCATCAGCGCACTGCACTCGCTGCGTAGTTCGGCCAGCGTTGCCTCGTCGATCCGTTTGAGGTAGTCGCCGAGGCTGGTTTCGCGGTCGGTGATTCGCCCTATCGCGTCGTCGACGAGTTCTGACGGGTCACGTTGCCCGCCAAGATGCATCGATAGTTCGATCGCCTTGTGGGCAACCGAACCGCGTGCGAGCGGCACCCTCCACTCAAACTTCGTTTCTTGCTCGGCGAGGTGACGGGCTTCGCAGCCGTGAACTGCCGCCAGATGCCGTTTTCCGACCCAGAGCCCCCGTCCTTCAGAGCCTGCCTGCACGCGATCTATCACCGTGACGAGTTCGGCTTCGATGTGGTGCCTTAGATCGAGCCGAAGTGTGGATCGATACGACGGCCTGTCATCGAGCGGCGGCCGCAGGCGTTCGAGGTTCTCAACCTGAACTGGGTTCATCGCGGGCGCATCCGACATCGTGCCGACTTTAGCTCCCACTTTTCTGCAACCTGTGCCTAGAACCGCGGTCATCACCGCGATTCTGGGCACAGGTTGGGGCGTTTTGGGTTGACCTGGGCCGGTGCGTCTGGTGGGAGAGGGTTAGATGTCCCACCCCCTGAGTTAGATGATGGCGTGTCGAACGTAGCGTCCATCGAGCAGGCCCCATCGGTGCGCTTTGCTGTTACGGCGCGCCTTATCGCCGATGCTGCTCGGGCTCGTGGTCTTGTGTCTCCGGCGTTTAAGAGTCCGCCTCGTCTCGATGGGCTCGACCGTACCGTGAAACGTTCTGGCCGCAGTGTGGTTGTCGCGGTGCGGGTGAAGGGCCGGCCCTTCGGTGCTGTGGTGTCAGACCTCATCGAAGGTGTGGTGGTGGCCAACGAGTTTGTTGGCCTCGATGCTGGCCGAACGAGGTCGTTTCTCTGGGAAGCCGTCGCCGAATCCGACCTAATCGCCGCCTAACGACCAACCGCTGGCCCTGTTTGTGTGATTTCTCAGTTTTAGGGCTGTCGGCCCGCTACCGTTTCTGCTGCAGCGGCCCGGATGGCGGAATAGGCAGACGCAGAGGGCTTAAACCCCTCGGGCCCTAACAGGGCCGTGCGGGTTCAAGTCCCGCTCCGGGCACATCTGACTAGGCACCATGTAGAGAACATCGATGTACGGCTGAGCTGTAGTGGCCAGAGTCCGGCTGATTGCTAATGAAGCAGTAGAACCAGGGTCATGAGGGGGCACGTATATCAACGGGGAGCTACCTGGACTTGGGTTGCGGGCATCGGAGCTGACCCAGCTACAGGCAAAAGCGTGAAAGAACCAAAGGTGGCTTTCGTACTCGTGGTTTTGGCCCAGAAGCCTCTCCGAGGGTTCTGCTGTTGAGCAACACACGATGTCAGATGTTCGGTGCTGACCTCGTTCGGAGCGACCTCCTTGCCGGGTGAACCACCTATTGCGTCGCCCGTTCTTGCACCTTGACGCAGGTAACTGTTCAGCAGGTGGTTTGAAGTGTTGCAGGCGGATTCCGTCGTATAGGTCGACCTTCGGTGATCCATACATGAGTGCTGACTCATTTGTGGCCTTCGCTGCCCCAAACGCCTTCATCGGAGTCGGATTGCGGTGCGGTGCGGGGTTCGGGCCGGGGCCATAGGCCTCAAGGCCCTGGTTGATAGACTGGATGAGGAGCTCCTGCACATAGGTGTTCCTTCAGAAACGTTGAAGCCCGCTGAGCGCCAGGCTTCGATTGAGTCCCCGTTGTCGGTTAGCAGCCACAGCGTATGTAGTGAGGGTGGTGGGCGCTTCACCAATGCTTCGTGTGATATATTTCTCACGTTCAGAATCGTTGTGTGTCTAAGCCGTGAGGTTGTGTGACTAGGCCGTGAGACCGAATCGGATCCGGTTGGTTGACTTGGGGATCGACCCTGCGTTCAGTCGTGGGTTCGAGCAGTTGATGGCGATGGTCGAGTCGATCAACATCGATTATGTGGAGGTCGTTAGTGACGATGGAGAGGAGCTTCCAGCTTCTATCACTGCAATCGCTGAGGTTGAGCTCGTTCGCTCCCGAGATGTCGATGTCATCGACTTTGCTCTGATCGCTGAGGCCCTGGTTATCCATGTCAATGCTCACGGTGATAACTCTGATGACTACTCGGGGCTGCTGCTGCACAGCGATGACGAGGACACCGAGTACGAGATCACGTCTGGTTGGCTCGACTGGAACCCGATAGTCGCAAGTGCTCTAGTCATCGACGCATGCAAATCCAGCACCGGTCGGACCCGTCGCCAGATGCGTGACGCCATTGCGAAACCGATGGCATACGTGGGTACCACTCGAAGCATCGGCTGGCATGACAGCGCTGTGTGGTCGTCGGCCTTTTATGGGGCGCTGCTGCGTCGTAAGGGTGCAGGTCTAGATCCTGCCGATCGTGTCGTCGAGGCTGCTGAACGAGCCAACAGGGCGTTCAAGGAGATCACTGATCGAAAGTCCCCATTTCGGTGCGACCTTCTCATACCTAGCGCCAAAGCGTTGAAGGCGTTCGGGGAATGAGCATCAGTCTTCATCCCAGGCGTGGCGAGGATCTCGTCATTGGCGGGACCTGGTGGAGATACTTGCGCGAACTTACCGAGGCCTTGGGCAGGGACATTTTCGACGACGCCGGTGGAGATGAACAGGGAGGACCAACTCCCTACCTGCCTGCCGAGATGGCCAGACAATACGCCACCATGATCGAGGACCACCTGCATGAATTGGTCGAGGTCCGACGTAGACACCGAGGTCGAGACGAGATTGCAAGCTATGAACCGACTCTCGATTCGCCAGACCTTCGTCGACGACATGGCCGGTCGAAACTTGTAGAAATCGTCCGGATTGTCGATGACCATGATGCTGTCTCGTTTGTTCGTCAGTACATCGAGCTGCTGCGTAACAGCGGCGGCGTCTGGATCTATGACGAACGAGTAATCAGCTAGCGCCAGTAAGACCGAGCTTGCCCTCAGGGTCACACACTCCGAGCCACGACTGGGTGTCGAGCCTGCACCGGTACCACAGATGGGGCTGCGGCCCTGAGATATTAGATAGCTGGGATCTTCGGCGTTTGCGGCGTCGGTGTGTGGCGTGGTGGCACCTAGTCTCGGCAACGGTCTAGGGCGAAGAAGCCGTCGAATAGGGCTTCTACCACCGGCGGCGGTTCGGCAAGTCCTGGCGTTTGCCGGTGGAGGCTCAAATTGAAGAGCAGAGTTCCTATATGCGCACATTGTTCGGTCTGAGTGAATGAGGCTTGGCGCGAACACTGTGGGGTCGCCCTGGCTGAGGACAGCGATACCACCCTGGTCGCCCGTGAACCCTGGCGGCGAGTTTGCTTGCGGCTGGTGGTTCCGAGAGAGCTAGTTTGGGGCAATGACACCCGAGGACATCTCCAAGTACGCCACGTTGAGCGATCCGCAGATGCACCCCGACGGGTCCAGGGTCGTGTTCGTAGCGAGCCGCGCCAACCTCGAAGACGATCGCTACGACTCCGGGCTGTGGCTGTGGGACGGCGAATCGTCGAAGCCATTTACCAGCGGCCGAGGCGATTCGCGCCCGCGCTGGTCGCCCGATGGTCGATCGTTGTTGTTTCTGCGAAAGGCCGATGACGACGACGCCTCGCCGCAGGTTGCGATCATGGGGGCTAACGGCGGGGAGGCCAGAGTCGTTACCGACTTTGGCCTCGGCGTTAGCGAAGCCGAATGGTCGCCCGATGGCACCAAGCTGGCCATGGTGGCTACCGAATGGGCTGACGGGTGGTCCCACATTGATGCGACCGAACGGAAACGACGGCCGCGACGCATGACCGGCCCAGAGTGGCGCTGGGACGCCCGGGGTTTCCTCAACGACCGTCAACCCGCAGTCTATGTGTCGCCTGCTGACGGCCAGGACCCGCTCGTTGTTTCGCCACCAGCCTGGCGACCATCGGGTCTCGCGTGGCGACCCGACGGCCAATCGGTTGCTGTACTCGCCGCAGCCCATAGCCGAGCCGGGTTCGATGGCCTGACCCAAGCCTGGGAGATCGACATCGAGTCATCGACCATCGAGCCGTTGGTCGATATCGGTGAGTGGTCCGGAGTCTCGTACCGACCTGATGGTGTTGTGCACCTGCTCGGCGCGCCAGGAAGTGTTGCCAAGCCCGCGAACGCATCGCTGTACCGGCTCGATGGTGACGAGCTGGTGCTTCTCGCCCCAAGTCTCGACCGCGACATCATGAGCCCGGCTTCAGGGCCCCAGTGGCTCGAGTCCGGATCTTGCCTCGTCTTGGCCGAGGATCGTGGTCGCCAGGTCGTGGTCGAGCTCAAACCCGACCTGACCTACGAGGTGACGTATAGCCAACAGAACTACGTCACAGACCTAAGCACAACCTCGGCGACGACCGCATTGGCGGTCGTGCTCGCCTCGGTTACCGATCCAGGGGAGTTGGTGCTAATCGACGATGGCGAAACTAGAACCGTTTCCCATGTGAACGAGGGGTTCCGCTCCTCGGTGGACCTTCGCGACTGCGAACATTTCGTGTTCGATCGCGACGGCATCGAGTTCGACGTGTGGGTCTACCTGCCCGCTGGTGATGGTCCGGCCCCCGTTGTGTTCAACATTCACGGCGGTCCGGCAACTCAATACGGCTGGTCGTTCTTCGATGAGTTTCAGGTCGAACTCGGAGCCGGCTACGCGGTGGTGGCCACGAACCCGCGCAGCGCCAGCGGGCACGGCGAGGACTTCGTGCGTGGTGCGTTGAAGGATTGGGGCAGCGACAAACCCGTAGACGCCGTCGACCTGTTAACAGCCCTAGACCATGCCCTCGCCCGCTTTGATCGGCTCGACCGCGACCGAGTCGGCGTGATGGGCGGCTCCTATGGCGGCCTGATCATCACCAAGATCCTGTCGTTCGATCATCGGTTCAAGAGCGCTATCCCAGAGCGCGGCCTATACAACTGGGTTTCATTCGCCGGCGTATCCGATATCGGCTTGTGGTTCGGCGACATCTACGTGGGCGACCGCGACTACTCGGACTGGTCCGAGCTGTGGAAGGTCAGTTCGCTTCGTACCGCGCACAAGATTCGCACCCCATGTTTGGTGATCCATTCAGAGTCGGACTTCCGATGTCCCATCGATCAGGGCGAGCAGCTGTTCTCGACACTGCTCGCCAACGGGGTAACCACTGAGTTCTTGCGGTTTCCCGGCGAGAGCCATGAGCTGTCGCGGTCGGGTGCGCCCCGTCACCGGGTGGAACGATTTGACGCCGTACTCGAGTGGCACGATCGCTTTCTCGGCTAACGGAATCCCGACTCTCAGCCCACGCTAAGGGCGGACATGAACGCCGCGATCGCCACGCCTGGTCCGCGAGTGTCGCCCATAAGCTCGGCGGCCATTTTGTTCATGACGTAGCTGACACTTAGCTGTGCATCGAGGTCGATGATGGCAAGTGAGCCTCCCCAACCGCCCCAATAGAACGACCGCGGACTCGGCAGTGGAACCAGTTCGGTTGCGAGGCCAAACCCAAGACCGAAGTGGGCTGGAGCCATCATGACGAGGTCGGTGCCCTTGATTTGAGGCTCGAGAATCATCTCGACGGTTTCGGGCGACATCAGACGAACGCCGTCGACTTCGCCGCCACAGGCGATGGCTGAGTGCACTCTGGCCACTGATCGAGCGTTGCCAAACCCACCCGCGGCTGGGATCTCAGCGGCTCGCCATTCGCGGGTTCGGGGCTCGGTGGCATCGAGAGGCACGCTCATCATGGTGCGATAGACCACCGACTCAGGGGCAACGTCAGCGAACGCCTCTTCCATTGATGGCGGAGGGATGAGCTCGCCGCAGCGTGCATCGTGTTCTGGACCGAAGCCAATATGGAAGTCGGCACCAAGAGGTTCGGCGACTTCTTCGCGAAAGAACGTGCCGAGCGACCGGCCGGTCACCCGCTTAACGATTTCGCCGACGAGGAAACCCTGGGTCACAGCGTGATACCCCGCAGCGGTGCCTGGTTCCCACCAAGGCGCCTGACCGCCAAGTTGAGTAATGCACGCATCCCAGTCGTAGAGGTCGGACGGAGTGATAGCTGGATCGAACCCCGACAGCCCCGATGTATGGGAAAGCACTTGGGCCACGGTTATGGATTCTTTTCCGTTAGCAGCGAACTCGGGCCAGTACTGAGCCACTGGCGCGTGAACGTCGACCAGACCGCGGTCGACGCACATCATCAACGAAATGGCGGTCATCGTCTTGGTAGTCGAATAGACGTTGACAATGGTGTCCTCGACCCAAGGATCGCCAGCAGGGTTTGCCTTTCCGCCCCACAAGTCGACGACCGAACGCCCCTTGTGGGTGACGGCTACCGATGCGCCGAGCTCGTCGCCGCGACCGAACGCGGCGGCGAAGGCATCGCCAACACCCTCCCATCCTGGTTCGATATGCCCACTCATGGTGCTGTTGTCGACTGTGTTGTTGTCCATTGGGCCCTCGCATCGAGATCATTGATGTGTCAAGAACCGTAGCGAGGCGGCGTGTCCAAGGCCATTCGCCGCTCTACTCTGTAGCTAATCGAGACCTCCACTACCAAGCCGCACATCGGGACGATCAACGAAGGGTCGCTTCATGCGGCGCTCAAGGAGCATTACGCTAGTTCTGGCGACCGATTCGAAGTTGCGGTCGATGGCATGGTTGTCGATCTAGTTCAGGCTGACGGGCGGCTTGTCGAAGTACAGACCGGCGCGTTGGCTGCCATGGGCACCAAACTCGACCGATTGCTTTCGGATCATGAGGTATTGATTGTTCACCCGATCGCGGTTGAGTCGTATCTGGTGCGCAGGGGGATGGCCGACCGAAAATCGCCCAAGAAGGGCAAGTTGGTCGATATTTTCGAGCAACTGGTGAGCGTGCCAACGCTGCTGGACCACCCGAACCTGACAATCGACGTTGTGTTAATTGTCGAGGAAAAGGTCAAGGTTGAGGACCCAACCATGCGCCGCCGACGAGGTGGTTGGCGAACCGTCGATCGCCGCTTACGCGAAATACGAGGTATCCACCGGTTGAGCGACCCTGCCGACCTCGACGATTTCGTGCCCGAAGACCTGCCGCCGGTCTTTACAACCACAGACATGGCCGCGTCTGGTGTCATCAGTCTCGAAGTCGCCCAACGCATCGCATACTGCATGCGCGCCATCGGAAGGTTCGAAATGGTCGGCCGCTCCGGGCGCAGCTTCACCTACCGGCTCAGCCTCTAGTTCTCCCGCTCTCTGTTCGCTGCGCTCATCGGGCCGCTCGGGCCACGGCCTCACCCTCTAGGCGTTGTAGGTGAACCTAACCTCGTGGTTTCCAGTGGCACCGTTGGGAGCGGGTTGCTGCACCTCCGATGTCTGAACTGCGCCGGTGCCGTCGGTGGCCCTGACCCTGACAGCGTGGCTGCCGCTGGTGCCTGTCCAGTCGTACCACCACTGACGCCAGGTCTCTTCTGACAACGCTGGTCCGAGTTCGGCCTCGACCCACGGCCCTTGATCGAACGAGAGCTCGACTTTGGCGATGCCCCTAGTTGGTGCCCAAGCGACACCTGCGACCGAAACGATGTCGGTTCCGGTGCGCGGGCTGGCAGTGTCGATGCGGGCTTGGGTCTTGATTGGGCCTTCCTTGGACCATCCCCGCGGGATCCAGTAGCCGTCGTTTGAATCCCAGTCGGTGAGCGTGATTCGCTCGAGCCATTTGGTAGCTGAGACGTATCCGTATAAACCGGCGACAACGAGCCTGGCGGGGAAACCATGAGCGACTGGGAGTGGTTCGCCGTTCATTCCAACCGCCACCAGCACAGTGCGCCCGTCGTAGGCGAGTGATGTCGGGAACCCACAAGTCCAGCCCTCGACGGATCGACTAAAGATCTGATTGCCCTCGGGCTGGACGCCGGCCTCATCGAGCAGGTCGGTCAAAGGAACGCCGAGCCACTGGGCATTGCCCACAAGGCGGCCGCCAACTCGGTTGGATACGCAACTAAGGGTTACATCGGCTTCGGTGGTGGCCATGGCCACAAGCTCGTCAAAGGTAATCTCCAACTCTTGATCGACGGCCCCTTCGATCTTGAGTGTCCAGGTTGCGGGATCTACCTGCGGAGTGGTGAACGCGGTATCGATTCGATAGAAGGTCGAGTTCGATGTGTAGAGCGTTGAAAGGCCCTCGATGTCGGCTGCTGGATCTACTACGACCGTCGCTGCTTGTGGCGTCACGGTTGTGGCCAACTCGACATCGGCACGGGCCGATTCGACCGAGAAACGTTTCGACAGCTGCCGTCCGACTACTGGAAAAGCGATTGCTGCGCCTAGACCAGCGGCCGAACCGAGAACGAAACGCCTCCTGCCATCGGTGGCAACTGCGGCAGGTACGTCCGTAGAGGCCCGCACATCGGCTGCTGCGAGCAACCACCACAACGTGGCGGTTCCAGCTGCCACCGCGGCTAGACATGCGGGAATGGCCCAGGCTCCGTCGGCCAGGGTGTCGTAGATAGCCGCGGCCAGCCCGACCAGCGCGAACGCACCCAGCGCAACGGGGGCGACCATGCGCCGTTTGGCTGTGGCTGCGCCCAACATCGCTCCCAAGAGGAGGCTGATGATGACGATGCCAATAGCGAGCGCCGGCTTATCGTTGGTACCAAAGGCACTAATGCCGAACCTCACCATCGGTTCAGGTGAGAGGTTGATAACAGCCTGACCAACGGTTTCGACAAGAGATGGGACGCGTTCGAACATTCCAGCTAGAAGCTCGGCGGCTCCGAGGGCGACCCCAGCCGCGATGATGCCGCTCACCCGATGGGCCATCGTTGGAACGACACTTTCATCGGTTGAGGCGTCATCTGGGCTAGAGGAGGCGGTATCTGTTAGTTCGGCAGTGGTATCAGCCATGTAGGTAATGGTACGGAACCGGGTCGGAGTCATGAAGAGAACGGCCCCCAGTTTCGATTTTCTTCAGAATTGGATTTAGCAGTTCAATTGCGTGTTGCTAGCGTCTTTCGGCTAGCTCTAGGTGGCGGTTAACTGCCCACCGCATTCTCAACTGGCGCACTTGGGGCGCGGGACAACGTGAAATCGCAAGAACACCTCACCGCTAGGAACCCTGACAGGCACTACCGGGTCGACAGCTCAGGCATCGGGATTGCCGTTTATGAATGGGGCGAAGAGTCGTCTCGTCCATTACTTCTAGCCCATGGCGGGTTCGACTTCGCCCGCACGTTCGACCTCTTGGCACCCAGATTGGCCGATGGCGGCTGGCGAGTCGTGGCTTGGGATCAGCGAGGTCACGGCGATTCGGACCACGTTCCTCTCGGAACCTGGGATGCCGAACTTCGCGACGCCTTGGCCGTGATGGCCGACCTTGGCAACGAGCCCATGCCTTTTGTTGGCCACTCCAAGGGCGGCGGGATGATGATGTCACTCGCCGAGGCGAAACCAGACAGGTGCTCAGCGGTTGTGAACCTCGACGGCTTGCCTTCTCGTCGGCCTCAGCCAGATGTCGCCGATCATGATCGAACCAAGATGCTGGCCAAAGACCTTGGGGCTTGGCTCGACCATCGCCGTGGAGCTAACAATGCGGTACGCAAGCCTGGCACCATCGAGGAACTGGCTGCCAGGCGGGCTCGTATGAACCCCCGTCTCACCACCGGCTGGCTTGAGCACTTGGTAACCGTTGGGGCTAAGAAAGACGCCGATGGGTGGCGGTGGAAGCTCGACCCAACGATGCGATTCGGTGGGTTTGGGCCATTTCGCCCAGAGTGGGCGTTGTATCGCATGAAAGGTCTGGCGGTTCCATTCCTCGGAATCATGGGCCTCGAAACCGAAGAAATGGGGTGGGGGACCAGCCCAGAAGACCTCGACGGTTGGCTTCCTTACGGGGCCAAGTTGATTACGCTGCCCCATGTCGGTCACTTCGTACACATCGAACAACCCGACATCGTGGCTACGGCCGTGCTCGAGTTCCTCGAACCTCAGTTACGGCGAAATGCGACCGTTGGGCAATCTTCATGAACGCCGGCCAGACGGTGGTTCTTTCGCATCGCCGCGTTGACCTAGCGCTGCATTGTTTGGCCGAAGCGTCAGCTGATTGTCGCCCACTGTTGCTGCTTCATGGGTTGGGTGAGCGCACGCCGAGTACAAGGCCGGACTGGGTCGAGTCATGGTCCGGCGAGGTGTGGGGCCTTGACTTCACCGGCCATGGCGAGTCGACAGTTCCCAATGGCGGTGGCTACTTCCCTGAAGGGCTGATGAGTGATGTCGACGCCGCGATTGCGCACCTAGGTGAGGTAACCGTGCTCGGTCGAGGTCTCGGCGCCTATGTTGGTCTGCTAATCGCTGGTGCCCGCCCCGAGTTGATTCGCGGTGTAGTTCTCGACGACGGGCCAGGCCTCCACGGCGGTGGGCCAGAGTTGATTTCTGGGGCTCTAGTGGAGTTGGCTGGCCTCGATGGGACGTCGCCAGATCCCTACGCCCTATTTGAACTCAGTCGAGATGTCCGTCCGCCCGACTATGCCCTTGAGTTTGTGCGCCAATCTGTGCACCTTTCTGGGCTTGATGAGCCAATCACTGTTGTGGCCGCGTCCAACCCCTCTTGGCTGGAGGCTGTTGGTTCCGATCCGAGTGTCGTGACCGGGAGCTTGTCCGAAGCGTTGTTTAGGTACGGAGAGTAGTTGTCAACCACGTAGCGTGGACAACTGGTCAACGGTCAACTAAGTTGCATCCGGTGATGCGGCCGATTCAAGTACATAGCAGACCTATTGGTGGCTTCAGGGAGCTGTTTGCGAGGCCCATCAGGGCTGCGGTTATGGCGATCGTCGTGGTCGCAACAGTGCTTGTTCCGACGATTCAAGTGCCGTCGGCGGGCGCGGCTTCGGTCCGCGCTCAACAGTGGAGCCTCGACCAATTGGCAGTTGAGATTGTTCACCCAGACGCCGACGGGAGTGGTGTGGTGGTGGCTGTTCTCGATACTGCGATCGCGACTGGCCATAGTGATCTCGTCGGCCGCTTTGTCGATGGCTTCGACTTCGTGGAACGGCGGCCGTACCTCGCCGACGCAAGTACCGCCATAGCCAGCGTCAATCACGGCACCATGGTCGCAGGCATTATCGCGGCCGACGCCGATGGCGACGGCATTACCGGGGTTGCGCCTGGTGTTGTCATCATGCCAGTTCGGGTTGTGGCCGACGATGGCACCGGAGACACCAGCCAGTTAGCAGAAGGAATCACATGGGCGGTCGATAATGGCGCCGATGTCATCAACGTGTCTATACGGTCAACAACTGATAGTAGGTCGGTGCGAACAGCCGTCCAGCATGCTGTTGACAATGGCGTGATCATCGTCGCTTCGGCTGGTCGGGGGCCAGACACCGGACCGTTCTACCCAGCCGCGCTTGATGGTGTGATTGCTGTTGGCGCCGTCGATGAGAACCGCATTGCCCACAGCACTTCGCCTGCTACGCCCGCCGTCGAGTTGGTTGCGCCAGGGGCGAACACGATTACTACTTCAGGTGTCGACCCCGACGGCTACTTGCCCGGTTGGGGAACTTCGTTCGCTGCACCCCACGTGACCGGAACTGTAGCCATTATGCGCGAAATCGCACCAGAGGCGACGTTGGGAGAGATCAGAGAAGCGCTCCAAAGCACTGCTATTGACCTTGGCCCCATCGGTCGCGACGATCAATATGGCTACGGCATGCTCGATGCTGTCGGTGCCCTCATGTGGATCGACCGCCGCGAGCCTGAACCTCCAACTTCTCTCACCGTTGTGGCTGGTCCAGAGTCGATAACAATCGGTTGGGCTCCAAGTACCTCCTTCGATGTCTTGGGCTACGAAGTGGTCATTGGCGCGGAAGTGGTGGCCGTGGTCGACGCTTCTAACTCAGCAGTTCAAGTCCAACGTCCCGACGAACAGGTAGTCGATGTGACCGTTCGTTCCGTCGATGCCAGTAGCCGACGAACCCCATCGGTACTAACGACCGTCGACCTTGGTCAGGCCGAGCCCAGGCCAAATCAAACAGACATAGCGGTCGTTGTTTCGTCTGGCCGGGTGGTTTCGTTTGGTCGGCCGATTCCGTTTCAGACGACAGCTAGTCCTGTCGTGGCCGCATCGGGCACAAGCAATGGCGCCTACTGGTTGACAGACGCCACGGGCACTATCTCTGCCCGTGGCGGCGCTGCGTTCTTTGGTGACGCCAGTGGCATCGCTCTTCAGGCTCCGATCGTCGACATCGCGGCCTTGGCCGACGGCACTGGTTATTGGCTTCTTGGTGCCGACGGCGGCGTCTACGCGTTTGGGGCCGCCGGTTTCTTTGGGTCAGTGGCACATCTCGACTTGGCCGCTCCAGCCACAGCCATCGTGGCGTCGCCTGGCAAGCTTGGGTACTGGATCGTGGCTCAGGACGGCGGCGTGTTTGCTCTTGGCGAAGCCAAGTTCGTTGGTACTGCCAGCGGGTTCGTGCTGGCTGAGCCCATCGTCGATCTAGCTGCAACCGAAGCCGGATACTGGCTGCTTGGCCGCGACGGCGGCGTTTTCTCCTTTGGAACTTTGTTCCTCGGAAGCCTCGTAGGGTCCGGACAGCGTGTCGCCGAAATGGCGGCTAGTGCCGACGGCGGCGGATACACCATCGTGGGATTGAACGGCCGCCTTTCATCGTTTGGGTCAGCAGACCTAGACCAGGCGGCAACTCTGTCGGTCGGCGAAGTTGTGGTCGGAGTTCTGCGGCTGGGCTGAGCCACCGCTACCTTCTGTCGATGGCCAACAAAGACAAACCCGCCGAGTATCCCCAGAAGCGGTTCGAACGCCCGCCTGGATCTACCGAGATTCTTCTCGTGAGGCACGGCGCCTCGGCGGCTCTCGTCGAAGGTCAGCCGTTCCCCATGCTCGATGGCCAAGGCGATCCGGGGCTATCGCCGGTTGGCCATCAACAAGCCGTGAAGGTCGGTGCTCGATTGGAGCGAGAGCGAATCGATGCAATCTACGTATCTTCAATGAAACGCACGCATGAGACGGCGGCTCCTCTGCTCGCGGCCACTGGGATGTTGTCGGTAGTCGACGCCGACCTCCGCGAGGTTCATCTAGGCGATTGGGAGGCGGGAATTCTCCGAAAACGGGCGGCCCAACAGCATCCGATCTATCTCCAGATGCACGCTGAGCAGCGCTGGGACGTCATTCCCAACGCCGAACCATCACACGATTTCACTGGTCGAACCACAGCAGCGATATCGCGCATCGTGGCCAAACACCCCGACCAGTTAGTGGTCGTTGTTTGCCACGGTGGGGTGATCGGTGCTCTCTGCGCTCACGCCACTGACAGCCGGGCCTTCGCTTTTGGCGGCGCCGACAATGCCTCAATTTCCCAGCTTGTTGTGACCCAAGACCGATGGCTGCTGTGTCGCTTCAACGACAGCTCCCACCTTTATGACACCTTAAGCAGCGCCCCCGACCAGATGACCTAGCCAAGATTCGTCGAACCAGTGTCGAGAATCGGGGCCGTAGCCCCATTCCTCGACACTGGTTGCGTAATTTCGAGTGTTAGTTGGACGCGGCTAGGAAGGCGCTGATTGCTTTTGTGAGCAAGGCTGGATCTTCGATTCCGCCAAGCTCGCGGGCTGAGTGCATCGACAGTTGTGGGCTGCCTACGTCGATCGTGGACAAACCGAGTTCGGCAGCAGTGAGCGGACCAATGGTCGAGCCACAGGCCAGGTTGGTGCGGTGTGAGTATTGTTGCACCGGCACGCCGGCCTGCTTCGCAGCGGCACGAAACACGGCGATTCCGTCGGCCTCGGTCGCATAACGAACGTTGGCGTTGACCTTGAGCACGGGACCGCCGTTGAGAGCCACATGGTGGCCCGGTTCGTAGCGATCGAGATAGTTGGGGTGAACAGCATGGGCGCCGTCGGCACTGAGACACCACGAGCCGGCCAGACTTCGTAGGTAAGATTCTCGATCGCCTCCAGCCGCGAGTTCGATCCGTTCGAGAAGATGCCCCAACATCGCCCCACTGGCACCCGTGGCCGACGTTGACCCAACCTCTTCGTGGTCAAACAGCGCCATCACTGCCACTGATTCTGGTTCGAGAGCAGCCATAGCCAGCGTCGCCGCGTGACACGACGCGAGGTTGTCGATTCGTGGTGCGGCATACATTGAACGATCGGCGCCGACAACGCTGCACGGCGTGAGATCGTGGAACATCAGATCGGCCGAGACGATGTCTGGGGCCGAACGATCCAAACGCTCAGCTACGAAGGCCAAGACATCGCCATCGCCAGAGTCGCCAAGGCCCCACAACGGCGCCATGTGGACCTGCTTGTCGAGCCGAAGCCCGTCGTTTACCTCGCGGTCGAGGTGAATCGCCAACTGGGTTACTCGAGCAAGGGGCTCGTCGATGCGGACCAACACGGACTCCGGCCCTGAACCGGAGTCAAATATCACTCTTCCAGACAGCCCGAGGTCGCGATCTAGCCACGAATTGAGAAGAGCGCCGCCATAGACCTCGACAGCAACCTGTTTGTATCCGGCCTTGCCAACATCGGGATGTGGTTTGAGCCTGAGGTTTGGACTGTCGGTGTGGGCACCGACAAGGCGCATTGGAGTTCCGGCGACGGCATCGTCGGGGCGTTGCCATGCCACTAGGGCTCCGCGCCGCTTGACGAACCACTTGCCTGGCAACGACGGCCAAACTTCGGTTTCGTCGATCTCGGAGTAACCGGCCGTCGTCAGCCGTGCTGCCGACTCGGCCACGGCGTGATGCGGTGACGGCGACGCGTCGATGTAATCGAACAGATCTGCCGCAGTGGTGTCTGTTGGGCGAACGGTGCGAGTTTCGGTAATGGTCATCGCTTCCATTGTGACCAGATGGGACCCAGTTGTGTGCCACTGTCTAACAATCGGTGTGGAACACGAGGCGAGGCGAGGAGGTTGAAGTCAGAGTGAAGGGTGACGTCAGAGATCTAATAGTTATCGGCGGCGGGTCTGGTGGGATTGCCGCAGCCCAGTCGGCGAAGTTCAGGGGGGCAACGGTTGCGATTGTGCAGGATGGCCCAATTGGAGGCGACTGCACCTGGAATGGATGTATCCCTTCTAAGGCCCTTCTAGCGGCTGCGTCTCGCGGCGAACCGTTCGATATGGCGATGGCATCGGTGCAAGCTGCGATCGACGCTATCGCAGCCGCCGAGGACGCCGAGATGCTTCGCCATGAAGGAATCGAAGTGATTGAAGGGCGCGGCACCATAGTTGTTCGAACTGGTGGTGTCTTGCTAGGTGTCGAGGTTGGCGAGGTTACACACCAGGCCAAATCCATCATTGTTTCCCCCGGTAGCAAACCGTTGGTGCCGCCGATTGGTGGGCTTGCCGATGTCGGGTATCTCACCAACGAGACCATCTTCTCGCTCTCGGAACAACCCAAACATTTGCTTATTGTCGGCGGCGGCCCGATTGGGTGCGAAATGGCTGAGGCGTTCAGTTCTCTTGGATCGGTCGTGACCCTCATCGAGGGCGCCGACAGGCTGATGCCCCGCGACGACGCTGATGCAGCCGCGGTGATCACTCGATCGCTTGGTCGACACGGCGTCGGTGTTCGTACTGGAGTGTTCGTTAGCGAGGTTGCGGCGACAGGTCTCGGTGTGGCTGCCACCCTGTCCGATGAGAGCAGCGTCGAGGGCAGTCATGTCCTGATAGCCACCGGTCGCGCTCCCAATCATGGCGAGATGGGGCTCGAAGCTGTTGGTGTCGAACTAACCGACTGTGGTTGGATCAACGTCGACGAACATCTCCAGACCTCGATCAAAGGGGTGTACGCCGTTGGCGACGCGATTGGTGGACTTCAGTTGACCCACGCTGCTGGCCACCAGGCGAGGTTGGCCACCGAGAACGCTCTTCGGGTCGGAATGACCAAGGTACGCAAACACCGCTACGACCCAGGCGAGATCCCGTGGGTCACCTTCACTTCGCCAGAAGTCGCTCAGGTTGGCGTCACCGAAGAACAGGCCAGGAGTATCAAAGGGGCAAAGGTCGCCGAGGTTCCGTTGAGCGCCGTCGACCGCGCCGTTGCCGTCGACCGCGCCGACGGCTTCATAAAACTCATCGCCGTTCCTCGCAAGGTGATCGGTATGGCCGGGGGAGGTCGGCTCATCGGTGCCACCATCGTGGCCGACCGGGCCGGCGAATTGGCCGGTGAGGTCGCGCTCGCCATTCGAACCAAGATGTTCGCCGGGCGCCTGGCCCAGACGGTGCACGCATACCCCACTTGGTCGATCGGCCTTCAGTATGCCGCCGCTCAGTTCATTGCTGAATACGACGGAAGATCAGCACGCGACCCTCGCTGATCGCTCACATCTTCATCACATCGACGCTTCATCGTGTTGTCACAAGCCCCGCAGGCTAGATCTTGCCAGCGGCCCGGCCCGACACTTCAAGATGAGGATGCACGATGGAACTTCGCCTTCTAAGACGTCAGACAACCGATCTACCGGCAGCCTCGTGGTTATGGAACCGCGCCGGATTCGGGCCACGACCTGGCGATCTTGACGCCATCGGCAATCTGTCGGCGACCGATGCGATCGACTGGTTCGTGGACCCCGACGCCCATGATGTGGTGCCGGCACCAGAACCGTGGATCGACTCCGACTACGAGAACTACGAGCCCGGTCCGGCTGGCCGTGAGCTCGTCGGTCAGGCCATCTCAGACTGGGTTGACGCGATGGCCACCGGCTCACGCCCCCTCGTTGAGCAGATGGCATGGTTCTGGCACGGGCACCTGGTATCTGGTCTCGACAAGGTTCGTAATCCCTACGCCCTCATCGTTCAGGTCAGACGGTTTCGCCGGCTCAGCCTCGATGGCAACCTCGGCACGCTACTTCGCGAGATCACCACCGACGCGGCCATGCTTCGATACCTCGATGGGGCCGATTCGGTAGGCGGAGCCCCAAACGAGAACTACAGCCGCGAATTGCTCGAGCTGTTCGCTCTTGGAATTGGTAACTACACCGAGGCCGATGTCAAGGCTGGAGCGATTGCGCTCACTGGTTGGACATCGCCGCGACGCCGAAACAACACAACCAACGGAATCTTCCGCCCGCGGCGACATGACGATACCCCCCAGATCTATCTAGGCCAGTCCGGAGTTAGCGACGTCGAAACGGTCATTGAGGCTGTTCTGGCTCACCCAGCGTGTGGGCCTTTTGTTGCTCGCAGTATTGCGAGACACCTGCTTGGTCCCGGTGTAGATGCCACCGCCACCGCTGCGATGGGTGTTGAGTTTGCCAACGATGGGTATCGCTTTCGACCACTTCTACGATCGATCCTGACCTACGGGCTCGATCACCAATCCGAACTCCAACGCGAGGCCGCTGGTCCGGTTGCGTGGCTTGTTTCGGCCGCTAGAGCCCTCGAGATACCAACTATCGACGGTCGCCTGGTGCGAGGCCTCCAACGCATGGGCCAGGTTCCCCTCGCTCCTCCCAATGTTGCGGGCTGGCCACGCGGCGATGCCTGGCTTAGCGCCACTGCCACCCTTGGCCGGGCCAACGTCGCGTTGGCGCTTGCCGCTCTCGCCTCAGCCGATGGCGTAGCCAGAGCGGCAGCCGAGCGCGGCGACATGGCGGCGCTGGCCTCAATTCTTGGCGTGGCCTCAGGATTCTCAGACGTAAATGCCGAGGTCATCACCTCGGTTAGCGCCACCGCTGAACGGCTGGCGCTGGCCCTCGTGACTGATGAGGTCGTCCGACGATAGCGCCAACCCCGAGCCCTCGCCAAGAATCAACGAGGTGGAGCTTCATCACGCACTGAATGAAAGGTTACAAAATGGATCGCAGACGGTTTCTAAGCACAATGAGTGTCGCTGGAGCGACTGCGGCTGTCGGGTACACCGCTATTTCCAACGCGGGTAACGGCGCCACTGGGGCAGCACCAACAAGCTCCTCGTCCACCACCGGCAGCGTCGGCCCAACAATCACGGCTGCACCAACCGATGGCACCGACGTTCCAGTGACCACGGCGCCCGACATTTCGACAGCTGGCCGCGTGTTGGTGGTGGTGCAAATGAACGGTGGCAACGACGCCCTCAATACTCTCGTCCCCGACGATGGTCTTTACCTCGACGCCAGGCCAGACGTGTCGATCGATCAAGGCGAGGTACTCGCGATCGCCGATGGGTCCGGCCACGGCTTTCACCCAGCATTTGAACCTCTGCTGGCCCGATGGAACGATGGCAACGTGGCCGCGGTCGCGGGTGTGGGTTACGAGGGGTCGAGCCGTTCTCACTTCGCAGCCATGGACGACTGGTTTTCGGCTCGTCCAGGAACAGTAAGTTCGACTGGCTGGCTGGGGCGATGGCTCGATCTAACCGATGACGGTGCCGCCAACCCGATGCGATCGATAGCGCTTGGTGGTCGCGGGCAGGCGCTCGCGTCGGCGATGGTTCCGAGCACCACCGTGGTCAACCCCGCAAACTTCAACCTTCGTAGTGCTCGCGACTTTGACATCTCCTCATATCGAGATGGTCTGGAACGCCTTGGGCAGGGATCTGACCAAACCGCAGTCGCTACCGCCGCCGCCCTTGAGTCCGCAGACCTATTTGCCGAAATTGTTGCTGAGTTTAACGACACCTCCCAGGAGCTCTCCCGACGTCCCTCGTTCAGCAGCTTGTTGGCCACTGCCGGCGGGCTGATCGAACACGAGTTAGGCACCGAAGTGATCGTTGTTTCCGGCGGGGGCTTCGACACTCATGCCAACCAACTCGACGCTCATCGAGCCTTGCTCAGTGACGTCTTCGGCGGCGTCGCGGCATTCCTCGATCAGATGGAAGCGGCTGGCCGCGCTGACGATGTACTGGTCATGACGACATCGGAGTTCGGACGTCGCGTCGTGCAGAACGGCAGCCTCGGCACCGACCACGGACGGGCCGGTGTTCAGTTCATGATGGGGTCTGCGGTTCTCGGCGGGCTTCGCGGTGCGTGGGATCTCAGCCGACTCACCGACGGCGACCTCACACCTGAGACCGACATGCGGTCCCTCTATCAAGGCTGTCTCGACTGGCTGGGCGGGCCGACCGATGAAGTGCTCGATCGCCGCTACGCCGAACTCGAACTTCTGGATTCAGCGGTTCTTGTCTGACGCCCGTAGATGAGTCTTGTTATGGCTCCCCAATCCACTTCGCGAGGCCAGCTTTGGGATCGTCGCCGGTAGCGTGATCGGTGTGAACGAGTCGTGTTTTCGCCATTCGGACCGCGAAACCGGAAGGCACTGCACTCGTTGCGGCCGCCCGGCCTGCTCGGAGTGCCTGAAGACTGCGTCGGTGGGTTCGCACTGCTTCGAGTGTCGCAAGGCCGCCGCTCCTTCGACGACTGAGCGGGTCAGAACCGCCGTGGCTATGGGCAAGCCGTATGTGACCTATTGGCTCATCGGCATCAACGTGGTGATGTTCCTGGTCGCGGCGCCGCGAAGCGGCACTCAGATTGATCTCGCGACCAACGCCATCGGTATTGATCTCAGCGGCCAGTGGTACCGCGTGGTAACTGGCGCGTTCTTACACGGCTCGGTAATGCACTTGGCGTTCAACATGTTGGTGCTGTTTCAGTTGGGGTCGTTGCTCGAGAGATCGATCGGGCTCGGCCGATTCGCTGGGTTGTACGCCATTTCTCTGTTCGGTGGCTCGATCGGTGCGCTGCTGTTTGCTGATGCCAGAGTTATCACGGTCGGGGCTTCTGGCGCCATCTATGGACTGATGGGGGCCATGGTCGTGCTTGGCAGGCGACGCGGCATCGACGTATGGCGTTCAGGCATAGGCAGCATGCTCGTGATCAACATCGTGATATCTCTAGTGGTGCCAAACATCTCGATTGGCGGCCACCTAGGCGGCCTAGTGACAGGAGCGCTGGTGGTGTTGGTGCTCGACCCTGGCTCGCGTGTCGGCGAGGCGAAGCTGCCGGCTCCTGCGGTTGTGGCTTTCGTGTTGTTTAGTTGCCTAGTGCTGTTCGTGGGCTCGCTGTGGGTGGCCGATTTCGCGGTAGGCAGGTTGTAGCGGTGACGCCAGGCGTCGACGTGGTCGTTAACGACGGCTGCCCTCACCGGGTTCTCAGCTACGGACACGATCCCGCCCACGGTTCCTACGGGCTCGAAGCAGCTGGGGCCCTCGGCGTCGAACCAGACCAAGTGTTCAAGACATTGGTTGTCGAGCTCGTGACGAGCGAGGCTCGCCAGGGGGATCTCGCTGTCGCTATCGTGCCCGTTTCAGCAATGCTCGATCTGAAGGCTATGGCCAAGGCTGCGGGATCTAAGAAGGCCGTACTGGCCGAGGTTGCGAAGACCGAACGCAGCAGCGGCTACGTGGTCGGCGGAATCAGCCCGTTCGGACAGAAACGACGCCTACCCACGTTCGTCGACGAGACGATTGCTCTGTGGGACGAAGTTCTGGTGAGCGCCGGCCGGCGTGGGCTCGAGATAGCTATCGCTCCCGCAGACCTAGTACGAATGCTCACCGCAACCGAAGCCGCCATCGCCACCCGTTAGCAAAAGCCGTGATGACCTGACCCGCTCCTAATTGATCTGCGGAAGGTTGACGTGCAGCTAACTGAGCGGCGGTAGGGCTCCGAAGTCGAGGGCGAAGTTGTCGTCGATGGGTTCGGCGGCTTCGGCATGAAGCTCTACGCGAGTCTTCTCCGGTTCGATGATCTCGCCGACGGCAAGCATCATTCCCGCCAGCATCGGTGCGCTCGCTGACGCAGTTCGTCTGCGGGGCTGAGGCAGCGCTGCGTCCCCAGGATCGGCGATGTCTGCCCTGCCAGGATCAGGAGCTGATTCGTTGTGGCCAGAGTCGTTCATCGGTCGAGTACCGGCTGGGTGCGTCGCATTTCGTAGGGCCAACCGTCCTCCCAAGGGAACACGCCGGTGCGATGGGGCCATACCAACTGGACCATTCGCCACGGTTGGTCTTTATAGATGATGGGCGGTGTAACGAATCGATGCCCGTGCTGGCCGAGGTTCGTGGTCACAAACATGGCCCTTAGATCGTTGTCAAGCAGGCCCACGAATGGTTGGTCAATTGGTAGTTGTAGCTCGTTGCGCAGCATGTTTACCGTCATGTCGAGCAGACCTTTCGCTGCGACCGCCGACAAACCCACAACACATATCTCGGGGTGACCGATTAGCGCTTCGAGCCCAAATGTGTACGAATACGTGGGGAACGGGCTGGCCGGGTCGTTAACGGCCCTGACCGGTTCGATGCCAAAGCCGTTGGTTTCGAGCATCCAATCGATCTTCTCGCGATGCGACATTGGGTCGTACTGAAGCTCGGACATGCCCAAGTTTGCCCGGCTGGCGTCGTGTTCGCGACCCGACGTGGCTGTTAGTTGTGAAGCCCGAGAACCGCGTCGGCCACGCCTTGCAACTCGGTCGCCCAGTCCTGTGGTTCGCCCACCAGTACCGGCACGAACTTCGAGGCCCCAACTTCGATGAAACGGTCGAGAAGTTCGCGCAGCCCGTTCCACCCAGACGCGACGATTTCTGATGGGTCGACTCCGGGCGCTCTGCGTTTCGCTAACTCGAGTATTGGCGCTGGAAGCTCGCCGTGTGTGTAGGGAACCAGCGCTCCGAAGTGGTCGTCGTCGAGCGAGCGGTTGTGTTGTTCGGCTACCTCGTTGATGGTCTTCCACCCTGCGGCGCCAATGGCTGGAGTGCAGAATGAGGGTAACCATCCATCGGCTAGGCGTCCGACCCTGCGAAGTTCGGCCGGTGCGGCCCCGCCAAGCCACACTTCGATGGGGTCTTGAATGGGCTTAGGTACAACGGTCAACCCCTCGTACTGGAACCGCTCGCCGCTGTGGTCGACTGAATCCTCGGCCCACATCCGGCGAATGAGCGGGAGGGCTTCATCGAACCAGGCGGCCCGTTCGTTGCGTTCGACCCCGAAAGCCATCTGTTCGTGGCGATCGCGGATGCCAAGACCAAATGCGGGCAACACCCGACCGCCAGAGAGTCGATCCAAGCTGGCGAACTGCTTGGCCACCAGCACTGGGTTCCGGCCCGGTAGCACCATGACGCTTGTACCGAACTTGATGCGGCTTGTGCGGCCGGCTGCATAGGCCATGGCGACCATCGGGTCGGGAGCCTCGCCGCCGATGCGTTCGCTCATCCACAACGAGTCGAAGCCAAGTTCTTCGAGGGCATCGAGAAACGGGTCGAACGTCTCGTAGTGATTGGTAAGAGTGCGGGTTCCGAGCCCAAATCCAACACGAATCTTCATGACGGCACCTTACGCGGTTGGGAATATTTCCCAAAGGGGCGTCGGAGTTCTTCGGCTGACACGATGTAACAACTAGTGAGCGAAACTCCAGACATAGCTGGCAACAGGATGCGAGGCAGTGGGCCCGACGCCTTGGTGCTGTTGTACGACACGGCCTTACCTGACGTGTATGGCTACCTGGTCTCTCGATGCGACTCGGTGAGCTTGGCTGAAGACCTAACGTCCGAGGTATTCATGGCCGCGGTCGCAGCGGTTCAATCAGGGCGGACGCCAGCTCCGACTGTGGCTTGGCTCATCAACGTTGCTCGCAACAAACTGATCGATCACTGGCGGCATCGAGAGGTTGAACAACGTCGTCTGGCCGTCGTCGACGAGCCCGCGCTGTCGGACGACTGGGAGGTTGTTCTTGATGTCATGCGCTCGAACGAGGTGCTGACGGCGCTTGGCGCTCACCATCGCAGCGCCCTCACGCTCCGCTATCTCGACGGACTCGCCGTCAGGGAGGTGGCAGACCACTTGGGTCTCACCATTCACGCCACCGAAGCGCTCCTGGTCAGAGCACGGCTTGCCTTTCGACGCCTCTACGGGGAGGACGCATGATGACTGATCCATTCGACCGACTGGCCCGCAGAATCGAATCGCACCGTCCCCGTGAGCAGTTCGCCAGGGGCTTGCGAGCTCGGCTGGTTGACGAACTCGACGCCGCCGGAGCCGACCCACGATCCGTGTCGGCCACCTCGCTTCAAGGAACGAGGCGTTTCGACCGACCAATTCCACCGATCCCACGGAGGCGCATCATGAGCGCAACAACTGAGAAACACTCAACACATATCCAACCGGTAACGGCACTGGTGCCGTACCTGACCGTTCAGGACGCCGCGGCTGCGATCGGTTTCTACGCTGCCGCGTTCGGCGCCTCCGAGGTGCACAGATTCGTTGGCGACGACGGCCGCATTGGACACGCCGAGGTGGCCATTGGCGCTGTGAGTATCTATCTGTCCGATGAGCACCCAGAAGTTGGTGCGGTCGCACCAAAGAGCCTGGGCGGAACGTCGGTGGCGATGGTACTGACAGTGCCGGCGGTCGACGCCGTCTATGCCGATGCCTTAGCGGCTGGCGCCGAGGGGCTCCGACCACCCAACAACGAAGCACACGGCGACCGATCCGCCACGGTACTTGACCCCTTTGGGCATCGGTGGAACCTCTCTCAGCCGTTGCTCGAAGGGCTCGATGTCGATGCGTACAACGCCGGCGATCACGGTTTCGAGGTGCGTTCCCTCACGCAGGGTGGAATCTGGGCTGGCGTCTTGTACGAGGATGCCCTCAACGCCATCGATCTACTGGTCGATGTTTTCGGGTTCGAGCGCCAACTGGTCGTTCCTGACGACAACGATCTTTCGGTCGTAGTGCACTCCCAGCTGAGCTGGCCAGAGGGAGGAATCGTTCAGGTGACTACCGTCGGGCGCGACCACCATCCCTACAACCAGCGCCAGACCGGCAACGATTCGCTCTACGTCATTACCGCCGATCCTGAAGCAGTGTGGCAGCGATGCATCGAGGCGGGGCTCGAGGTTGTGAACCCCATCGGAACCGCTAGCTACGACCAAAGTCTCGTGTTCTCGGTTCGAGATCGCGCTGGCAATATTTGGAGCTTCGGCTCATACGACGGCACGTGACGGAGTTGCGCGGAATCCTGCCGATACCAAGCGAAGGCGGCGGCAGCCGAAGCCGTCAGACTAGAGATCGCGACTCGCGGTAGGGGCCGGGCGTCTATTCGGTAACATTCGCCGTCTTGAACACCATTCGTCACCATGGCGGTGCACAGCGTGGGCTAACTCCGGTTCTGCCCATTACGTAGCATCGCTCATGGCTGGCGATGGCAGTAGTTCAGCATCCCGATCGTGACCAAATACGAGACCTAACCATTGAGCCTGCGCCAGAAGATACTTGTCAGCTCCGCGCTGATTGTTGTGCCTTTGGCTGTGCTTGGCATTGGCGCCTACCTGATTGCGAGAGCATCGTTGGTCGACGAGGCCAACCAGCAGGTCCGCATCGAGGCCGAGTTTCGGGCCGCAGAGATTTCGCGCCGGCTCGACATCGCCCAAGACGAGCTACAAGCGATCGCCGAGTGGAGTGGGCTCACACTTCCCGCTGTCGAAGGTCGCCTGGCCCAAGATGCTGGTGTCTTTGCTGAGCCGATAGCTGCTGTTTCCACCTGGTGGGAACACTTCGACGGGTTTGCGATCGTCCACCAGGACGGAACCGTGGTTGGGGGCCCGTCGCTGTGGCCTCAAGGCGAGCCAACTCCGCCGGTCGGGGTAGGAGGCGGGCCGTGGTCTGTGTTGCTCTCGTCTGAGTCGATCCAACTCACCCAGCGTCTTGCTGACTCGGATTTGTTCGTACAGGCATTGGTTCCAGCTGACTTTGTATTCGCTGGACCGGTGCCAGAAGCCGAGGCCATCGACAGTGGGTCGATCGGCGCCACCGCCGAAATCCCCGAGCTCGGCAATACCGTTGTTGTCTCGCGATCGGAGTCCTCGGTTGTTGGCGCCCTTCGGCCTCTGCTGTGGTTGGTGGTTGCGACGGTGGCGGTAGCTCTGATTGTGGCTATGGCCACCGCTTGGTGGCTGGCTAGGCACGTGTTGCGGCGCCTGGCGGTGCTCACCCGAACCACCGATGCCATGCACGAAGGCGACTGGACGGCGCGCACCGGAGATCTTGGCTCCGACGAGCTTGGTCGTCTTGGATTATCCCTCGACCGCATGGCCGATGGTGTCGAGTCCGAACAACTCCGTCGCCGCCAGATCGAAGACGAGCTTGCGCATCAGGCCTTGCATGACCCGCTCACAGGGCTGGCCAATCGGGCCAAGTTCCTCGACCGCCTTGGCGATGCGTTGGCCCGGTCAGGTCGGTCCGGCGCTCCAGTTGCTGTGTTGTTCTGCGACCTCGACAACCTCAAGATTGTGAACGACGAGTTCGGTCATCAAGCTGGCGACGACCTTCTCACCGGCATCGCAGAGCGATTTAGGGCCTCGATTCGACCTAGCGATACGGTGGCCCGATTCGGTGGTGACGAGTTCGTGGTGTTGTGCGCTGAAATGGCGGCGCCAGAAGACGCTGCGGTAGTTGCTGACCGGCTCATTAGATCGCTGGCCCGTCCATTTCAGATCCACGGCCAACCAGTCGATGCGAGCGTAAGCGTCGGAGTCGCTGTCGGCAGCGGCGCAACAAGTCGTGCCGATGAGTTGCTCGCCGACGCCGATGCGGCTATGTACACCGCTAAACGCACCGGCAAGGGCCGCTTCGTGCTCCATGCAGAATCGCTCGACGATCGGATAGCTCGTCGAGAGCGCGACGAGCTCGAGGCCAAACGAGCTATAGACACCTCGGAGTTAGTCCTGCTATTTCAGCCGATGCTGGAAGCTACGACGGGCAAGCTGCTAGCGGTCGAGGCTCTGGTTCGATGGAAACACCCGGACCGGGGGTTGCTGGCGCCTCAGGCATTTCTGCCCCAGTTCGCCGATGCTGGGCTCATGGCCGATCTCGACTCCTGGGTCATCGACCGAGTTGCGGCCCAAATCGACCACTGGAATTCGGTTCGACCCACTGGTCCGCCGCTTCGTGTCTCGATCAACTTGTCTCGGTCCATGCTGCGCCTGACTGAGTTACAGCAAGTTGTTGACAAGGCCGTCAGCGAGCACCGCATCGAGCCTCACCAGCTACTTTTCGAGGTCCCAGAATCGATCCTCAGCGCTGATCCGATGACTGCTGTCGCAGCTCTAGACGCGTTGCGTACGGTTGGTGTTGGACTGGTGATCGATGAGTTCGGTCTAGGGCACACCAGCGTCGAGCGGCTACGGCGATACGGGCTAGAGCTCGTGAAGTTCGATGGATCTCTACTCGGCGATCAGGTCAGTATCGAGGCAGGAAACACCGAAGCTAAGGTCGCGGTCAACCGGATTCTGTCGATGAGCGCCGAATTAGGAATTGAAACTGTCGCCGTTGGTGTCGAACACATGGCGCAGGTGCCGGAACTCATCGACCTTGGCTGTCGTTACATACAGGGACGGCTGCTCTGCGGACCACTTGACGGTGTAAGTGTGCTCCGATGGATCGAACAGATGGGGGAGCGATGAAACTTCGAGGCCTAGCCGGTAGGCGAGGCCCCACTAGCCCGAGCGGCCCGATGAGCGCAGCGAATCAAGAGCGGAAGGTAGTCCCGGACAAATACCCAGTGCACCTACTGACTGAACCCCTTGGAAGCACCCGCCTGCTGATCACCGTCTTGATGCTGGTCGGAGGTCTGGCACTCATAGCTCCGTCGCCCGCTGGCGCGTCGATATTTGCTGAAGACGACCAGATCGCCACTGTCGGAGAACTCTTCGTGTTTCGACCATCGGTGACTGGGGCCGAGATTGGTTTTGTGTCGGTTCCCGATGCGGCGCTTGCCTACGACGACAGCCAGATTCTGTTCTGGCGACCAACGGCTGACGACCTCGGCCGTCATGAAGTCGTCTACGAGATCGATCTCGGTTACGCCACCGCTCACCGCTCGGTGCAGATCGACGTGCACAGCCCACGTTCGGTAGGTCTGGTGTTGGCCATGGGCGACTCCATCGCGAGCGGCCAAGGCCTCGAACGAGCCGACTACTTTGGCTTCGACTCTTGCAACCGCGACAGCTCCCGAGGCGGAGCGTGGGGCCGCCGAGTGTTCGACCAGCTGGTTCTCGACGGCGACGCAACCTCGTTCGACATGGTGGCATGCGGCGGGGCCCGGACTTTCGATTTGTGGCAAGACCCCGTGTCGGGCGGACCGCGAGATCGGTCAGCCGAGGATCTCACCCAACTTGATTGGGCCCTCGTCTCCAACCCAGACCTGGTGCTAGTAACGGTCGGAGCCAACGACCTCAACTTCGACGACCCAAGCGAGTTCTTCACTCGCGGCTGGTTCGATCGCGAACTTGCCGTCCAACGGATAGCTCGGATGCAGGGGGGCATCGATCGACTGTTGCAAGAGATGGTCGAAGGCTCGGCTGCCCAAATTGTCATCACCACAATTCACAACCCGACCTCAGAGACCCCGCAGGGTCTGGTTGGTTGTCGAGGCCGATGCTTCTATGACGTAACCGTCGATGTGGTCGAGATGATCAGGAGCGCCATTTACGAAGCGGCCGCGCCATACCCAGATCGGGTGCTGGTAGTTGATGTGTCGAGTGTTCTCGAGGGTCACGGGGCGCCAAATGGTCGCGGCCCCGACTCGTTGCGAGCCGGTAGTGGCTGGCTGTCTCGGCTGCTACAGATTCCAACCAGAGGTGTTCATCCGTATTGCCAGAAGGGTCATGCCGAGCATGACACCTGGGTTAACGCCGCCGATTGCGTCCACCCCAATGGCGAAGGTCACCAGGCCTATGCCGAAGCTGTGCTGTTGGCCCTCGCTGATTGAACAGGAACGGCTCGGAGCGCGACGGCTACCTTATGGTGACCGGGGTAGCGACTTGACGGTAGAAATCGTTGCCTTTGTCGTCGATGACTATGAATGCCGGGAAGTTCTCGACTTCGATGCGCCAGACGGCCTCCATGCCGAGTTCTGGGTATTCGAGCACCTCGACCTTACGAATCGAGTCTTTGGCCAGGCGCGCTGCCGGCCCGCCAATGGAGCCAAGGTAGAACCCGCCGTGCCTTTGGCAAGCGTCGGCGACTTGTTGGCTGCGATTGCCCTTGGCCAACATGACAAGCGATCCGCCTTCGGCCTGAAAGTTGCCGACATAGCTGTCCATGCGCCCGGCAGTGGTTGGACCAAACGAACCAGACGCATATCCGGCTGGAGTCTTGGCCGGACCCGCGTAATACACCGGATGGTTCCGGAGATATTCGGGCATTGGCTGGCCCGCATCGAGTAGCTCCTGGATCTTGGCGTGGGCGATGTCGCGGGCCACAACCAGAGTGCCGGTGAGAGAGATGCGAGTTTTGACCGGGTATTTGCTCAGCTCGGCACGGATAACGTCCATGGGCTGATCGAGGTCGATATCGACAACAGTGCCGCCGAGATCGTCCTGGGTGGTTTCTGGCAAGAACCGCGCCGGGTCGGTCTCGAGTTGTTCGAGGAAGACTCCTTCGGCGGTGATCTTTCCTAACGCCTGACGGTCCGCCGAACATGAAACCGCGATTCCGACTGGGTTAGACGCGCCGTGCCTCGGGAGGCGAATAACCCGCACGTCGTGGCAGAAATACTTGCCACCAAACTGGGCGCCGATGCCGAGTTCGCGGCTCATGTCGAGAACCTTGGCTTCCCACTCGAGATCGCGGAATCCGTGCCCGGTGTCGGCGTCGCCAGATGTCGGTAGCGAGTCGAGGAGGTGCGCCGATGCATACTTGGCCGTCTTAAGGGTGTACTCAGCCGAGGTTCCACCGATCACCACGGCGAGGTGGTAAGGCGGGCAAGCTGAAGTACCGAGGCCTCTCATCTTCTCATCGAGAAATTTGGCCAAGCTGGCCGGGTTGAGAAGGGCCTTTGTTTCTTGGAATAGGTATGTCTTGTTGGCAGAGCCGCCGCCTTTGGCAAGGAACAGAAACTTGTAGGCGTCGCCGACGTCTGCGTAGATCTCGATCTGGGCTGGCAGATTGTTGCCGGTATTGGTCTCGGTGAACATGTCGAGAGGAGCGAGTTGCGAATAACGAAGATTCGACGTGTTGTAGGTGTCGTAGACACCTCGGCTGATGACTTTTGGATCGTCGAAACCAGTGAAAATCTGCTGGCCCTTCTTACCCATGATGATGGCTGTGCCGGTGTCTTGGCACATCGGGAGCACGCCCCCCGCCGCGATGTTGGCGTTTTTCAGCAGCTCGACAGCGACGAAACGATCGTTGGCTGATGACTCGGGGTCGTCGAGAATACTGCTTAGTTGCACGAGGTGGTCGGTGCGTAGATAGTGCGCTATATCGCGCATGGCAGTGCTGGTGAGCAACCTCAGGGCTTCTGGCTCGACTTTGACGAACTCGAGGCCGTTCGCCTCAAACGTCGAGACGTGTTCATCGGTGAGCTTGCGATATGTCGTGTTGTCCGGCCCGAGCGGGAGCACATCTGAGTATGAAAATTCAGCCATTGAAAATTCCTCCAATACAAAGAACGCTAGCGGTGCGCCGGAGGACTCGCCGTCGCGCCATCTGGCTCTGATCAGGGTGCGTCAGCCGGGTTAGGTCGCGACGCCGACCACTGGTTACCCGAGCGCTGGTGTGCCCGCGAATGAGCGAGGGTCGCCAGTAATCGGCAGTGCGGGTTTCGAGCGCCAGTCCATGGCCTCTTCGACTCCGTCAAGCACCACTCGCCAGTCGGCTGCGTCCCAGCCTTCAGCACAAGCTGCCAAGCTCGCATCCTGGCGGATGTGCACAAGCGCAGGTAACGATTGCAGCTCCATCGAAGAAATGAGCTCCCGGTCGGGGTCGAGTAGCACTTGGTGAGCGTCGACATATGAGTCAAGGTACGAGCGCGCACCGTCGGCATCGGAGGCGACGATGAAGCCGCAGCGAATGTCGGCCTCTTGGTAGTGCCAAAACAACCGAGCTGCGGTTGGGATGATCCAACCTGACTGGTGCGTGTAAGGGTCGATTACGACCGACAACATGTTGAACATCGACAATCGAACACTCAGCGGGGCGCTGTAGCCCGAAAGGTCTGCAAGTTCGATGTCTGGTGATGGATCAGTAGCCACGGCTCGAAACGTTAACGCACCGCGCGGCCACTATCGTCACTCTGATGCATCCGATCGAACGATTGCGCTATGTGGCCCGTGCTGGCGGTGTCGACCAGGCCCTCCTAACCCGCGAGGCGGCGGGTGCCTTGGCCTCGCTGGGAATGGACCCTGCCGGTTTGGTTACGTCATGTCGACGCCTCGTCGGTAAGCACCCGCGGGCCGGAGCGTTGTGGACACTTGCCGCCAGGGTTCTTACCTCAACTGAGCCAATGCAGGCCGCCTGGGAGCTGACCGAGGATCTCGATTCTGACCCGACCGCTCGCGAGTTGGCCTCGGCTCTGCCAGACGACGCGACGATTGTGATCGTGGGGTGGTCTGACACGATCCCGGCTGCATTGGTCCGCCGCGGCGATGTTCGAGTCTTGGTCGTCGATCAGTTTGGCGACGGCAACGGATTGGTGCGCCAACTGGATGATCGTGATGTCGATGCCCACGACGTACCGTCTTGGGGGCTTGGTTCAGCCGTAGCGTCGGCCGACGTTGTGGCGCTCGAAGCCGCCATTGCTGGCGACGGCGGGATCGTTGCTCCGGCCGGGTCGTTGGCCGCGGCGGCAACTGCTCGTGCCATTGGTGCTGAGGTGTGGGCGGTAGTTCCTGTTGGTCGGGCTCTGCCAAGCCCAATGTGGCGGTACGCGTCCGCCCCCCTCGGCGGCCCCGACCCGTGGAACCTCGAAGACGAAGTCGTACCCGTCGAACTCATCGACGCCATGATCGGCCCCACCGGCAAACGCCCGGGCGACGAGCTCCGCCTCCGCACCGACTGCGTAGTAGCCCCCGAGCTCCTCAAACCCGTCATCTAGCTCAGCCCCCTTTTCCGAACCAGTGTCGAGGATTGGGGCTATGACCCCGATTTACGACACTGGTTGCCGAGTTGTTAGGACGTGGGTGGTCTTGGTGTGGAGGTGCTCGAAGCCGTGGCGGGTGAGGTTTCTTGCTGAGTCGCCACCGGTGACAGCAGTTGTGTAAGCCAGGTCGCAGCCCCTGGAGCGAGCAAACCCGAGCCGGTGCGCGATGAGAGCCCTCTGGATGCCACGTCGGCGTTCGGCTGGCAAAGTCGACATGGCGCCGAGGGTGGCGACTCCGTCATGAATTGTCACACTGGCCGTCGCCACTGGCCTCTCGTCGGACTCGTCGCTGGCGATCAGCAGCCCGGGCCCGTCGACGACCGCGGCTGCGGCCGCGAAGGTGTCGCTTGACCGTCTTGCCTCGACCGACGTGTGCCCCCAAGCCGCGGCGCAAGTTTCCTGCCATAGACCGAGCAGTTCTTCGTTGGCCGACTCAACAACAAGGTTTGGGCCCGATTGGGCAACATCAACCTCGACCTGGGTGGTCTGTGTGTCGTCCAAGTTGATTGTGAAGGCTTCCACCGTATTGCCGGCCGTGTAGCCCCGACTCGATAGATGCTCGCCTAGCTGTGGACTAGTAGCGCTGCTGATCTCAACCGATGCAGGCAGGTTCATCGCCGCGCAGCGCTGTTCGAAGTGGTCGAGATCGTTGGCCGAAACTTGTTCCGTGATGCCCGCGGCGAACAAACCGTTGACGTAAAGGCCGTCGCCACAAAGGACGGCGAAACCGTCGGCGACAGGAAATGTTTGGGTTCCCCAGGATGGATCTTGTGAAGCAATCGTGTGAGCTAGTCGCACAAGGTTTGCAGCCGTTACCCGCTCGACTCGAACGGCCAACGATGGCCGTCTAGCCATTGCCTAGCCTGGCCGACAGGCGTTCCCATTCGGCCATGAGATCGGCAGCCTTGTCCTTGACCTCGTCGTGCTCGGAGGTGATGGAGCGCAACTTGGTTGCGTCTTCGTATGTAGCTGGATCGGCCATCTGGGTCTGAAGTTTGACGAGGTCGGCTTCGGCGGTCTCCCACGCTTTCTCGACCCGGTTGATTCGTTTGCGCAGGTCTTTGGTCGCTTGATGCTGCTGATTGCGACCTTCGGCCGCGGTTCGTTTCTGAGTCTTCTTGGTGCTAGCTGGTGTCTGGCCCGATTTCGGTCGGTTCGTTTTGTCGGCTTTGAGCGACTTCGAAGCCGATTGTGTGGCTCGTGCCGCCTTCGCCGCAGCCGCAGGATTGAGAACCGCGTCTGGTGCACCTTCGTGCCATCGTGCGGTTCCGTTGCGAACCTCGACTAGAGCATCGGCTACGCCACGAATGAGGTGGCGATCGTGGGTAACCAAGATGATGGTGCCTGGATAGGCACGCAGCGCATCTTCGAGCAAGTCGCAGCTCGGTAGGTCGAGATGGTTGGTTGGTTCGTCGAGAATTAGGAGGTTCACAGGGTTCGCCATTGTGATGGCCAGCGCCAACCGGGTCTGTTCGCCGCCCGAGAGTTCGCCGACTCGGCGTTCGGCCGCATCGCCGGTGAATCCGAACGAACCGAGGATGGTGCGAAGGTTTCGGTCGAGTGGATCGCCGATGGATTGTCTGAACTCGTCGAGCACTGTCAGGTCGAGGTGAAGAACATCGGTCTGGTGCTGGTCGAACGTGGCGTGGTCGACGTTGTTGCCGAGCGTGACAGCACCGGCCATAGGTTCGAGCTCGTCGAGTAGAAGCTTTAGCAGCGTGGTCTTTCCGGCGCCATTCGGGCCGACGAGGGCAACCTTGCGGCCCCGCTCGACCACGAAACTAACGTCGGAGAGCACGACCTCGCCGTCGTATCCAGCATCGACGTGACTGAAGTCGGCCACGACCCTCGAAGACCTTTGCGGTTCCGGGTAATTGAACCTGGCCTTGAGTTGTTTGTGTGTTGGTACCTCGATGGCTTCGAGTTTGGCCAGCGTCTTTAGGCGGCTCTGGACCTGTCGAGATTTGGTGGCCTTGTACCTGAAACGATCGACAAACTGCTCGACCTGAGCGACCTTGCGAGCCTGTTGCGATGCGGCGGCCTTGGCCTGAATCCTGAGTTCTTCGCGGGCCACCACGAACTCAGCGAAGCCACCAACGTACTCGGTGCCTTTGCCATCGATGAGCTCGATCACGCGGTTGGCGATGCCGTCGATGAAGTCGCGATCATGAGAAACGAACAATAACGCTCCCGGCCATGCGCTCAGTTGCTCCTCCAACCAGCCAACTGAGTCGACGTCGAGGTGGTTCGTGGGTTCGTCGAGTATTAGGACATCTGGTTCTGACAACAACAGCCGGGCCAGAGCGAGCCGCATTCGCCAGCCTCCCGACAGCTCCGAAACATCCTTGGCCGCCATTGCGGGTGTGAAACCAAGCCCGGCCAGCACTCGATGGGCTTCGGCTTCGAGGGCGTATCCACCAAGCTGTTCGAACCGGCTCTGGGCCTCGCCGTACTGCTCGATCGCCTTGGTGAGTTCGTCGTCGACTGTGCTGCTCATCTTTGCTTCGAGCTCGGTCAAACGATCGGCAACTTCGGTGATGTGAGTGGCTCCAGCCATGGCCACGGTGAGTACCGGTCCAACGACCTTTTCGGTTAGGTCTTGGGGCAGGTATCCGATTCGGCTGCCCTTAGCCCAATGGACCTCGCCGGTATCGGGCGGGTCGAGTCCAACAACGATTTCAAGCAGCGAGGTCTTTCCGGCGCCATTGCCGCCGACCAGAGCCGTCCGATGTCCCGGCAGCAGCTTGAGGGTTAGATCCTTAAAGAGAACGCGGTCGCCGTGAGCGCGCGACAGACCTGATGCGGTTAACACGTTGGCCGAGGCTATCGCCCGGTTTGCTGGCGAGCGCCGAATCTTTTGTTCGGACGGTTGGCGGCGCCACCACGATCAACTATCCTCGAACGAATGTTCGAAGATGGCGAACCAGCGTGGCTCGATCGCCTCAACAGCCAGCAACGCGACGCAGTCTTCGACTCCAGCGGAGCTTTGCTTATCGTGGCCGGAGCCGGCACAGGTAAGACGGGCACGTTGGCGGCCAGGGTGGCTCGTCTGATCGAAGACGATGTCGACCCTGATCGAATCTTACTTCTCACGTTTACCCGCCGGGCCGCCGCCGAGATGGTGGATCGCGTGGCCACCATGACGAGCCGCCGGGCCGCAAGCCGGGTCTGGGGTGGCACGTTTCATGCGGTGGCGAATCGGCTGCTGCGACAACACTCAGATGCCATCGGGTTGTCACCGTCATTTACCGTCCTCGACCCAAGCGACGTGACTGAGACCTTCTCGATAGTCCGGTCAGAACTCGATGTTGCCCGCCACACGAGGCGCTTTCCCCGCGCCGACACCCTGGCCTCGATCTATAGCCGCGTCGTGAACAGTCAAGCCAAACTGGCCGATGTCCTGACCGATCACTTTCCCTGGGTCGCCGAACACCACGACTCCATAAGCGAGGTGGCTAAGGCCTACTCGGCCAGGAAGCGGCGCCAAAGTGTCCTCGACTACGACGACATGTTGCTGTTCTGGCGAGCGCTCGTAAATAGCGAAGCCGGAGTAGTAATGCAGCGGCGCTTCGATCACGTGCTGGTCGATGAGTACCAAGACACCAACCCGATCCAGGCCGATATTGTTCGGGGCCTTTGCGCAGGAGGCGCCACGCCCACCGTTGTTGGCGACGATGCCCAAGCCATCTACGGCTTTCGGGCTGCGACCGTTGAGAACCTCTGGTCGTTCACTGACCAGTTCGACGATTCTCGAATGGTCACGCTCACCCAGAACTACCGGTCCACTCCAGACGTTCTGAGAGTTGCCAACGGCGTGCTGGCCCAGTCGCAGTTCCTGGTGCGCAAGGAACTGAGCACCGAGATCGCCTCGGGTCCCGTGCCTCGGTTGGTTACGTGCGATGACGAAGCCGCCCAATCGGGTTGGGTCTGTGACGAAATTCTCAGTCTTCGAGAAACCGGCCTCGACTTCCGCGACCAGGCTGTGTTGTTTCGGTCGGGTCACCACAGTGCCCATCTCGAACTCGAGTTGGCCAGGCGAGACATTCCGTTCGTCAAGTACGGCGGACTTAAGTTTCTCGAAGCTGCCCACGTAAAGGACCTCCTCAGCTTGCTCCGAGTTCTCGATAATCCTGGCGACGAGTTGGCCTGGAATCGAGTTCTTCGGATGCTCGACGGTGTTGGGCCTGCGACCGCGACCCGTCTGCTCAGCGAGCTCGACATCGCCGGCGATCCCGACGCTGCCTTTGCCCGCTTTGTTTCGGGCGACGTACGAATGCCGCCACGGGCAGCCGCCGACGCGGAGATACTGCGTTCGGCCTGGATCGACTGTGCCAGAACCGACTCCACTGATGCAGCTGAGAGCTCACCTGACCGAACAAGCACCCAGTCGGTTACTCCGGCCGAACAGGTCGACCGACTTCGAGCAGTTTGTGTTGCGACGTTCCCTCGGCGTTACGACGATGCAACAGCCAGACTCGGAGACCTCGAACAGCTAGCTGTTCTCGCCGGGGGATACGCAACGCGGTCGCGATTCCTCACCGAAGTGGTGCTCGACCCGCCCGAACGAACCGGCGACCTCGCCGGACCCCCGCATCTCGACGACGAGTTTCTGACGTTATCGACAGTGCACTCAGCCAAGGGTCTCGAATGGAGCGCAGTCCATCTACTGCATGCCGCCGATGGCAACCTCCCCAGCGACATGGCGTTGGGCGACGCGGAAGGCCTCGACGAAGAACTTAGGTTGGCTTATGTCGCCGTCACGAGGGCCAAGACGCATCTAAACGTGTTGTTCCCGATGCGCTTCCACATCCACCGGTACGGCCAAGATGATCGTCACCTCTACGCTCAGCTGAGCCGCTTCTTCGAACCAATCCGCGACCGATTCGCAGTCGAATCGGCAGGTAGCAGCGCCGAACTCGGCGAGGTTATCGAGACCAGACAAGTCGATGTTCAAGCCAACGTCGAACAGTTCTTGGATGACTTGTTCTGACCGTTCCGGCAGTGCGCGAGGCCAGTTCGGTGCGTCGTGGTCAAACTGTGGGGATTACCTTGCGGCGGTGGTCAGCGATTCGATGGGTAAGTTCTTCAGGCGGGCCGGGGCGGTGCAGCAGGTAGCCCTGCGCGAGGTCACAGTCGAGATCACGCAGCTGCTGAAGTTGGACCTTGGTCTCGACTCCTTCGGCGATGACCACCAACCCGAGTTCGTGAGCTAGCCGAATTATCGACTCCAAGATTGCGTGCTGGGCGTGATCGTGGCCCGCGTTCTGAACGAACGTCTTATCGACCTTGAGAATGTCGATTGGGAACTCATGCAAGTAGGCAAGCGAGGTTTGACCCTTGCCGAAGTCGTCGAGTGCCAGGCGCAGCCCGCGGTCCTTTAGGGCTTGGAGTTTCTTGTTGCTGTCGTTGCCTGCACTGACGATGTTCTCGGTGATCTCGGCGATGATCCAGCCAGGATCGACGCCGGTACGTTCGAGAACGCTGTCGAGGGTTTCGAAGAACCGGGGGTGGAACAGTTCTACCGGCGACACGTTGACTGCAACCATCGGCGGTTGATCCGAGAAACGTGTCTGCCAGTCTGAGGCTTGAATGCAAGCACGCTCGAGAATCCGTCGACCCAACTCGAGGATCAAACCAGAGTCCTCAGCGATGGGCACAAGGATCTCAGGCGAGATGACACCCTGCACTGGGTGCTCCCACCGAAGCAGGGTCTCTGCACCAATGATCTGCCCGGTCCGCACCGACAGGATTCCCTGGAACGCGACCCCAACCAGATTGTTGGTGACGGCCCGGCGTAGATCGGTCTCGATTCGGATACGACTGAGGCCTTCCTCGTCGAGGTCGGCTCGGTAACGTTCCCAGCGGGCCTTGCCAAGAGCCTTGGCGCGGTACATGGCAAGGTCGGCTCGCCTAACTAGCTCAGCTGCGTCCTTGATCTCATCGCCAGACACCGCGATGCCTACCGAACAGCTGATCACAACCTCGTTGTTCATCACTATGAATGGTTCAGCGATGGCGTTACACACTCGGTCGGCGATGTCTGCGATCTCGGTGTCGTCTGTGCTTGAGAACACGTCTCGGAGCAACACCACAAACTCGTCGCCGCCCATCCTGGCCACAAGATCGTTCTGGCGCACAGCGCCGACGAGTCGCCTAGCGACGTTGACGAGAAGGTCATTGCCGACGTCGTGACCGAGGCTGTCGTTGACCGGTTTGAAACGGTCAAGGTCTATGAACATCACCGCACATTCGGTGCCGCCCTCGCGGGTCTGTGCGAAAGCGGTCTCGAGTTGATCGTTGAAATCAATTCGGTTTGATAGGCCCGTTAGCGCATCGTGGTACGCCTGATGATGGAGCCGTTGTTGCATCGCCCTCAACTCACCGACGAGCCGTTTGTTATGGAGGGCAATGGTGGCGTTGCCGGCCAAAAGTTCAACACACTCGACTTGGGTCGACGTCACCTGGACACCGAGCTTACGACCGCACCGCAACACCACTGTGGCATCGCCGCGAGCGCCAAGGGGGCAGGCGAGCAGGGTGGATAAGCCCTGGCGACGCAGCCCACTCTCGATCTCTGGTCCGAGCGTTCCGTGCATTACCACTGTGTCGGTTGCGAGCTCGAGTAGACCACCCTCGACTGATGTCGGGTCTGGCAGTGTGATTCCGGGTTCACGCTGACGCGTCGCCTCAATACGCCACTGGCCGCGTACGCCCAGGACGCACACATCGACTACATCGAATCCGAGAAGCGAGACGCTCTTTAGCAGCTCGTCGACCATTCCCGCGTCGAGCCTGGCGACCCGCTGGCTCGACTGGGCCACGGTTTCGAGCAGTTGACTTCGGCTGGTGGCCTCGCCGGTGGCGCGCCGTTCGAGCCGGATGTCGAGCAACAATTTTTGCGACAGGTATATCGTTGGGATGGCAACCAACAACACGATTCCGAGTCGTTGAAGCATGAGGTCGGCCTGGTCGAAGAAGCTGCCAAACTCGTTGTTCCACATGCGTGACGCGAGGTTCACTCCGAACAGCCCGGCCCAGGTCACGAGGGCAGCCCGAACCCCGAACCGCATCCCAGCTTCGAGAATCGGAATAATAAGGATGAACCAGGCCATGTTCGCATCGAACACACCGAGAGCACTTACAACGAGCAACACGATGAAGGCGTCTGCTACGACGGCCGTGACGCTCGTAACTAGCCGCAGGCGTCCGTTCGGCATCTTTTGGGCTATCAGCGACAGCCCGTTCATGAGGGCCAGCGTCCCGCACAACAATACCGCATTGAACCAGGTATTGAGAGCGAGGCTTGCCGTCTCAGGCCCCGGCCGGTAGCGCAGAATGTAGGGAAAAAGAAGAGCGATTCCGACGAGACGCATCGCCCGCAGGCCAGCCTCGACTATCTGAGTGACCTCGTCCATTGGTCCGTCTGCCCAGCGATCGACCCGAGTTACGGGCGCGAGCACGCCTGGACTCGCTGATACCTGACCTTGTTCGGATTGGGGCACTCGTACTCCGATGTTCTCGAGTGCCCCGTCGGTCATTTAGGGCAGTGTTTGAGGCGTTGCCCCCAATGGCTGGGCCAACAGCCGCCTGATGATCAACTTGAGGCACAACGTTTCGTCGGCGCCTTCGAAGATCGATAACACCCGAGCGTCGACAAAAAGCCGGCTAACTGGATATTCCTCCGCGTACCCAAACCCGCCATGTATCTGCATGGCCTCACGAGTGACCCATTCGGCGGCCTTGCAGACGTATGCCTTAACCATCGAGGCTTCGAGGGTTCCTCCGCCTTTGGCCATCATGACCGCTACTGCGTAGTTGTATTGGCGAGCGGCGCGAATAATGGCTGCCATCCGACCGAGTTTGGCTCGCGTCAGTTGATACTGGCCGACCGGCTGGCCGAACACCTTGCGGTCGGCTGCATAGGTTGTGGCGGCTTCGAACGCAGCTTGCATAACCCCGACGGCTCTGGCTGCGGTTTGTAGACGCCCATTCTCAAAGCCAGCCATCTGGAGATAGAAACCGCGTCCGAGGCCCTCGTCGCCGCCGATGAGGTTCTCGGCTTCGACGAACCAATCTTCGAAAGCAACCTCGAAAGAGTGCATGCCCCGATAGCCGATGGTCGGGATGGCCCGGCCTTCCATGCGGCCACCAGCATCTTGATGCAGTTCGAACTGGTGGCCAGAGGTCGACTCCTTGGGCACGATGAAGAGGCTCAATCCGCGGTGGCCCTTTTTCTTGTCCGGGTCGGTGCGGGCGAGAAGCATCAACACGTTGGCTCGTCCCGCGAAAGTGCACCAGGTCTTGACACCGTTGATGTGCCAGCCACCGTCGGTGGGCGTCGCTGTTACCTTCAGCTGAGCAACATCTGAGCCGTAGTCAGGTTCGGTGACGGCTACAGCACACATTGTTTCGGCCGTTGCGATCTGCGGCAGCCACTTCTGCTTTTGGGCTTCGGTGCCGCCCCGTTCGAGGGCGCGGGTCAGGATCTCGGGTCGGGTTATGAGCGATCCGCCCGCGCCGAGCGAGGCCCTTGACAGCTCCTCTGTGGCGATAACCATGCCGAAATAGTCGCTCTCGCCGCCGGTCGCGAAACCGCCGTACTCTTCTGGCACCGAGAGGCCAAAACAACCCAAGTCCGCGAGCCCCTGAATCAGTTCCTCGGGGATGTCGGAATCGGTGCGATGAATGTGCTCCGCTGCAGGCGCGATCTTGTCGTCGGCAAATCGCCTGAAGGTGTCGGCGACCATCTCGAAGTCGTCGTCGAGGTGCGATGGCGGGTCCAAGTCGGCCAACGATGCAAGAAACTCGGGATCTCGGTAGGCGATGAGGAAGTCCCGAGCGTTGTCGAGGGCTCCTGGCTCGATTCCCCACAGATGTTCGCGGCCGATGGTCTTGGCGCCAAGTTCGGCCACGACATCGGCGATGAATGCGCACGCTAAAGCACCTTCGGCTGGCCCCAACTTGCCGTCGTCGATGACGGCGCGACATATCTCGATGGCCGACGCAGCATGGGCGATGTCGTAAAGCATGACCTGTTGTTGCTCTGCGTTGTCGAGCTCGCGGTGGCGGGCGATAGCGGCATCGACAACGGTTTTGGCCAACGACGTTGCGGTCGCGGCTGCGGTCATGTCTGGCGTCATAGTCGCGAGATTATCGGCAGTGTCGAGATGTCTTTAACTCTTCAGACAGCGCTGCCGGCCATTTGTCTGACATAGTCCGGAATCTCCTCGGGCGGAACGGCCTTCTGGAAGTAGTACCCCTGCGCTCTGTCGCAGCCGAGGTCGCGCAAATTTCCGAGTGTCCACTCGTCTTCGACGCCTTCAGCCACGACTTCAAGGTTCAGATCGTGACCCAAGTTCACGATCGAGCGGACGATCACGGCGTCGTTGGCCTTAGTGGCCATCTGACCAACGAAGGTGCGATCGATCTTGATCTCGTGCACTGGAAGTTGACGTAGATGGGTGAGCGACGAGAAGCCGGTCCCGAAGTCGTCGATACTGGTGCGAATTCCGCGTTCGTTCAGCGTCATGAGCACACTCACGGCGAGGTCCAAATCGTCGACAACTTGGCTTTCAGTGATTTCGAGCATGAGACGCGATGGATGCACAGAGTGCAGTTCGAGCTGCTCGACTATGAAGTCGGTTAGGCCCGCATCGTGGAAGTTTCGGGCCGAAAGATTTACTGCTACGTCGATCTCGATGCCCATCGCGTCCCATTCGTGGACCTGGGCGACAGAGCGTTTTATGACATTGCGAGTGAGTTCGTCGATGAGGCCGGCGACTTCGGTGAGCTCGATGAACTCATCGGGCCTAATCATGCCGAGTTCGGGGTGCAGCCACCGCACGAGTGCCTCGACTCCGACAACAGTCCCGGTCTTGAGATCGATCTTTGGCTGGTAGTAAACGACGATCTCGTCTTGGCTGAGCGCTCTTGGCAGTTCTCCCAACAGAGTAAGTCTGCGTAGCGAGAACTTGTCGGCGTCGGCGCTGTAGGTAACCCATGACCGTCGGGTTTCCTTGGCTTGGTACATCGCTACTTCGGCCCGCTGGAGCAACTCTTCTGGCTTGGCGGCGTCGCCTGGGAAGCTAGCGGCACCAATTGACGCACTCGACTGCACTTGGAGCCCTTGAAGAGTCAGTGGCGCTGAGACACTTTCGAGGATCTCCAGTGCTACCTGTTCGACGCGCTCGGGGTTGGCGTCGGTCAGCAGTACCGCGAACTCGTCGCCGCCGAGTCTCACTACAAGGTCGTCGCCTCGCCGCAGGTTCCCGAGTCGAGCTGCGACCTGGCGCAATAGCGCATCGCCGTGGTGGTGGCCAAGGGTGTCGTTGACCTCTTTGAATTGGTCGAGATCGAGCACCAACAAAGCAACTTCGGTGGGCGCGTCGGCCAACGTTCGCCGGAGGCGTTCCATGAGGTGGGCCCGATTGGGAAGGCCCGTTAGCGGGTCGTGCAGTGCTTCGCGGCGAACGGCATCGCGCGATGAAACTCGGTCGGTCACATCGCGAAATGTCAACGACACCGAGCGATCGTCGAGCGGACGGATCTCGATATCGAAGATCGCTCCGTCGGCCTTGTCAACTGGCGCTGGTTGTTCCCGCCGGAACCTGACATCTCCCGAGCTTATGGCGCGCACCACTTCACCAACGATGTTGACTTTGTGCAGCCAGGCGATGTTGGCGATGTCGTATCCGTCGAGAGGGCGGCCGGCTGCCGACCACTCGTTGGCGGCTCGGTTGGAGCGAACAACTCGCACGCTTCCATCAGCGGGATCGGCCTGAAGGATCAATGTCGGCGAACCAATGTCGTCGACGAGGCGGGTGAATCGTTCGGCGTGTTCCGTGGCCTGCTTTTGCACCGTGATATCGGTGGCGACTCCTCGAAGGGCCCACGACCCATCGGGCCGGCGTTCGGCCCTGACTACGTCGCGCAGCCATACCCATTCGTTGCTGCGCGACCGGATTCTGAACTCGCGCACATGGGGCCAGTTCGTTTCGTCGAGTCGGTTGACGTCGATTAGATGATGCTGATCGTCTGGATGAACTAGTTGACCCCAAGTCATGTGGCGCTGGGAAAGTTCTAAGGGGCTGTAACCCAAGATGTCGCGCACTCGCCCGCTGACGAGCACGAAGTGTTCATCGACGGCGTCTACCTCCCAGACGACCCCGGGCACACCATCAAGAAGAGCGCCAAGTCTTCTCAGACTCAGATGTTGCTCGTCGCTTAGCCGCCCGACGCTGATGACTATCACCGCGGCGCTGAACATCAACGCCACAACGTGCATGGTGGAGTTGGCAAGATCGACCGCTGCGGTTGCAAAGACGGTGGCCAGCACCGCAGCCGTGGCAGTAACGGTGGCAGCAAGCCGACCAGAAGCGACTGCGTCGACGGCGATGGTGGCCAGCAGCGCTGAGATCGCGACTATCCACATTCGGTTTGGACCCACCACTGCTAGGCCCGTGATTACTGCGACGTCTGCGACACCTACGAGCCAGGGCCAGCGGCCGCGTCTTAGGGCCGTGTTGTGCAGATACATCTGCCACGGCAGCGCGACTGCTGCAAAGGCAACTGCCAAAGGTAACCAGTCTTCGCGCCGCTCGGCGCCGCTCGCAACGAGCGCCAGTGTGGCTCCAAGACCCAGAACCACGGCCACCAAACGGGTCGTCGACACACCGAGAAGGATGCGACGAATCACATGGGGCGAGACGCGGCTGTTCTGGAGGTAGGGGCGACGAGGAGCAGAAGAAAGAGACGTAGGCATGAGTAAAGGAGTTGGCGCCTGGCGCCTCTTTGGCAGAGTACGGAACGTCCCGCGCCCCACCGCGGCACCGGCGAGAAGCCGTAGCCAAGACACCACCTACAGTGACCGAAACGGGAATGTGGTTGGCTTGGACCCAGCCGAAATGACTCGTAGAATCAGTGCCTATGGCTCACATCGACCGCCCTTTTGGCCGCTACCTCGAAGACTTTGTCGTTGGCGACGTCTATCGACATTGGCCTGGAAAGACCATTACCGAGGCCGATGATCACTTGTTCTGCATGATCACCATGAACCACCATCCGTTGCACACGAACCAATGGTTCGGCCAGAACGAGACGGTTCATAGGCAGAACGTTGTGGTCGGCAACCTGGTGTACTCGCTGGCTCTGGGCATGAGCGTTCCCGATGTCAGCGGCGCGGCGATTGCGAACCTCGAGGTTGAGTCGCTCCGTCACCGGAAGCCGACCTTCCATGGCGACACGATCTATGCCGCAACTAAGGTAATGGACACGCGCCCATCGTCATCTAAGCCCGATCGAGGCGTTGTTACCGTCGAGACCCGTGCGTTCAACCAGCGCGAAGAAGAGGTCTGTTACTTCAAACGCAAGGTCTTGGTCTGGAAGAAGTCGGCTGCGCCGTCTCGCTCGTTTCCTTACGGCGACGATGCCTGGCCAGACTGACACCGCTCAGAATTCGTGGCGCTCATCGGGGCACGACCGTGATCTCGCAGATGAGTTTGTCCAAGACTTCGTCGGCAATGGCCATCATCTCCGCGTCGGTCCGGTCTTGGATCGGGTGTTGTACGAATACCGCCGCGGGAGTGGCACCGAGTGCCTTGGCCTGAACTTCCGCGCCATCGACAAACTGGACTGTGGCCACGTACACACCAGGCAGGCCGCGACGTTCGAGATCGATGATGTCGTGCACACTGCACGTTGTACAGCTACCTCAATCGGCTAGTGCCTCGATGACGGCGTGGCACTCGGTGGCTATCTCGTGACGGAGTTCGACAGGCGCAGGTTTGGCAAACGTTGGCTTCGTATAACGCTTAACGATGGCGCCACGCGATTCGAGGCCGACTTGGAGCCGGTCTAGGAAGATGCTGCCTCTGGCCTTGGAGATATCGAGCAGCCCGATGGTGCGGCCGCTAACGGTGTCCAGCCGGTCGCTTCTTACCCAGGTGGCGGGTTTGTGTTCGCTAGTGGGATCCATGAGAATTGTCATGCTCTGATCTCCTGTCGTTAGTCGAGTGCGGGTTGGGTTTGTTGTGAGAGTTGGCTGCTGGGCCGACCCAGAGAGCGGTCGGTAATCAGCTGGCAGACAGGCTGGCTTCCAGTCGCACCGTTGACCCAACCGCTGATGAGTTGGGTGAACAAGCCGGCGTCGCTGCCAGCATGCACAATCATAAGGCCGCCGTCGGGCCGAACTTTGGGAAGATCGGTGGCCTCGGCAAACCCATCGGGAATGCCCTCTTCGATGCCATCAGCACCTCTAATGAGAGCCGAACCGGACCTCTTGGTGTATTCGACGATTGTGTCGCGGACCTTCGACTTGTCCCATCCCGCTTCGGCAAAGACTCTGGCGTGTTCTGGACCAATCACCAGCAGTGCATCGAACGCCAGGATCAGCTTGTGGTGCAGCATCGCCGACACGGCACCGGCCAACGACCTAGCCAGCGAGTCTGGTTTCCGTGAGATTTGGTCAACGACACACCGCACACCTTCGCCCGCGAACGCCGTGACGGTGTTGGTGCCAGGGTCGTAGCCAAAGTCGGCGTTTAGCGGAGCCCACGGCGAGTTGGCTTCGTCTTCAGCAAAGCAGAACGACAGCTTTCCGGGCTGGCCGTGAGTGGCTCTGTCGATCTCTCCAGGCCGCCCACCGCCGACGTTTCTGACGACGAGTTGTACAGCTCGTCCGATCGTTGAGTTGGCCCGATTTCCCTGCCCGAGCACATTGTGACCAGAGTTCATGCCAATTCTGTTGGCGATTGGCCCGTTGACGATGAGCACCGGTCCGGCTGGCATTGTGGTGGCGAGCAGGCCATGGATGTTGAATTCGTCGGTGCACAGGGCTTCGACGCCGGCTAACACGACGGGAAGGTACTCGGGTTTGCAGCCAGCCATGACTGCGTTGATGGCGACCTTTTCGACGGTTGCTTCCACAAGATCGGGCGGCACGATCGCCACCACATCTTGGGCATGGCGCGAGGTTCCTTCGAGCATTGCCAGTACCCGCGACTCGGTTGGTGGAACAAGTGGAAGCCCATCGGACCAGCCTCGATCGAACATGGCTTCCATGTCGTCTTCGAGTACGGCTAGCTCGATTCGGCGCGCGTGTAGCGTCGAACCTGCGAAGCGCACTCGGAGTTCGTCGACAAGAGTCGGGTCGACCGACAACGAGCCGCATCCGGGCCGCATGTCTGGGAGGTCGGCACCGAGTCGGTCTACTCCGCTGATTACTTCCCACTGCTGGCGTGACCAGCCAACAATGCGTTCAGTTTCAACACCTTCGACTACTCGAACAACCGTCGGCAAAGTCTCGATGTTGTGGTGCCAACTCATGCCGAGAGAGGTGTCAGAAACCGGATCCAAACCGTAGGGAAAATTCGGATCATCTTGGGTATAGATGGTGAGGTTCCCATCGTCGATGTTTGCCAGGAGTTGCGCTAGCACCGGTGCCACCAGCACGCAGGTTGGGCAGTCGCGCTTTACGAAAGCCACCAACCCATCGGGAAGAGTTGGTTTGACCGTCGCTGCGGACTCAGTGTCCTGAGGGACCGTCACGAGCCTAGAAACTCGACTATCTCGGAGTTCACAAAGTCGGGACGCTCGAGGTGGGCGAAGTGGCCGGCGTTTTCGACAACCACAAATTTCGACCCAGATGAGAGGTCGGCCTCCACACCGTCGGCGACCTCGAGCCCAATGCAGCCATCGTTCTGGCCGTGGATGTACAGCGTAGGTTGTGGTGGAACGTCCGACCCAGGGTTCTCCCAGTCGGACAGATCTGGCGACGTCAGCTCCGGTTGGAACGTCGCACGGTAGTAGCCGAGTGCGGCCGCTAGGTGCCCGTCTGGACGTACTGAGTCGACGAAATGGGCAACGTCCTCGGAATGGTCGTATCCAGGAGACCAGTCGGACCATAGACCCTTGATAAAGGCCCAGTCGTCGTGGGGAACGAGCGCTTCAGCAAGCCGATGTTGGAAGATGAACATGTACGAGGAGCGCCGCAACTGGGAGTAGTCGAAGAAGGCGTTCATCACTCTTCCCGCTGGCGGCACGGCCATGGCCACGACTCGCCGCCACCGATCGGGCTCCTTGGTCGCGGCGACATACGCCGTGCCGGCTCCCCAGTCGTGACCAATGAGGACCGCGTCGCTGTCGGCTCCGAGTGCTTCGTGAAGCTGGCACGTGTCGCGCGCTCTTACGCCAGTCTGGTACCAACCATCTGGCGCCACCGAGGTCGGTGCATATCCGCGAGTCCAAGGCGCGACAGCGCGGTAGCCAGCCTCGGCCAGCGCCGGGAGCAGGAACCGATAGGTGTGGGCCGAATCAGGGAAGCCGTGTAGGCACAGTGCTAACGGGCCTGTCCCGACCTCTAACCATTCGACGTGCATGCCCTCGATATCGACCGAGCCGACAGTTAGGTCACTATTCGTCATGGGCCCACCATAGCTACGGATTCTGCGTCGATTGAAACTGATCGGTGTTGATGAAAACTGAACATCGGCTCAACTTGGCCCAGTGAGTATCCGACTTGGACTAGGTGAGTCGTTCCGTAGGAGATCTTCAAGGACTTCTCGACGTGCTGCTCAAGCAAGCCGTCGAGGTAGACGCATCCGACCTTCACCTGAAGGTCGGATCTCGGCCGCGGATGCGTGTGAACGGGAAACTCTATGTGGTCAAGTCCGAGGCACCGATGTCTGCCGAGGACAGCGAGGGCCTGTTGCAGCTGATCTTGCCGGCACACGTTGCTGAGTCGTTCCGAGAAACTGGTGACGCCGACTTTGCCTACTCTGACCCGAACGTCGGACGGTTCAGAGTAAACGCGTTCAGGCAAAGAGGTTCCGTGGGCTTAGTCATGCGTCATGTGACGTATGGGGTTCCGTCGCTCGAGGAACTAGGGCTTCCGCCGGTCGTTCATAAGCTGGCGAACGAGCCTCGTGGGCTCGTGCTCGTGACGGGTCCTACCGGGTCGGGCAAGACAACAACCCTGGCTGCGATGGTCGACCACATCAACGAGACCAGAAACTGTCACATTGTCACCATCGAGGACCCGATTGAGATACTGCATCGAGATCGAAACAGCTCAATCAATCAGCGTGAGGTCGGGGTCGACTCGAAGTCGTTTGCGACCGCGATGCGTGCGGCATTGAGGCAGGATCCCGATGTCATTCTGGTCGGCGAGATGCGCGACACCGAGACGGTAAGCGCGGCGCTGTTGGCCGCCGAAACCGGGCATCTGGTTCTTTCGTCGATGCACACAACCGATGCCAGCGAAACAATCAACCGCATCGTCGAGGTGTTTCCGCATCAGCAGCACCAGCAGGTTAGGACGACATTGTCTTCAACCCTGCGAGGTACTCTTGGTCAGCGGTTGGTGCCGACCATCGACGGTGAGGGTCGGGTCCCTGCCATCGAGGCCATGGTGATGACAGGCAGGATTAGTCAGGCGATTGTCGACTCGGAGCACGCGAACTCGATCGCCGATCTGATCGCCGAGGGCGACTACTACGGAATGCAGACCTTCGATCAGGCGTTGGCCGGGCTAGTTGGCGACCACTCAATAACGTTCGAAACAGCGATGGGCGCAGCCACAAGGCCCCATGACCTGCGCGTTGCCCTTGAACGAGCCGGCGTGTTGGATCACAAAGGCAAACACCGTCTGGGCACGTCCGTCTGAAAGGTGTGCCAATAGGTGTGCCAATAGGTGTGACAGTTGTCTCTTGACGTGGGGTACCGGCGTCTTTATAGCCTTAGCGCAGTTGTGCATCGCCGAATGGGCGATGTAAGCGGCGACTAGGGGAACCGAAGATGGGGGAGTTAAGCGCATGCGAGTGACCTTTCATGGCGTGCGCGGCTCGACACCTGCTGTTAGTGCCGAGACATCCCGTTACGGCGGCAACACCGCGTGTGTGAGCATCGATGCCGTTGGTTGCCCTCCGATCGTCATAGATCTTGGCACCGGTATTCGTAACTACGGGGCGACCGTCAAAGGCGCTTTTGAGGGCATCTTGTTGCTTACGCACTTGCACTGGGATCACATCCAGGGCCTTCCTTTTTTCGCGCCATTGTTGAGCCCGCTAGCCAACGCTCGCCTGATCGGTCCTCCGCAGCCAGGCGAGGGAACGTTACGCGACGTGTTGGCTCGGGTTGTTCGTCCACCATTCTTCCCAGTGGCTCTTAAGGACTTGTGTGTCGGCGTCAGTATCGAGGAACTCGATCGCGGCCAGATTCAGGCTGGTTCGGCATCGATTACGGCGGCCCGAGTCGATCATCCGGGCCCCACGAACGCCTACCGAGTCGATCACGATGGGGTCTCAGTTGCTTATGTGTCAGACCATCAACAACCTGTCGATGGTGCCATCTCGGCCGAGTTGCTTCGTCTTGTCGACGGCGTCGACTTGTTGATTCACGATGCTCAGTACACCGACGACGAGTTCGTTGGTAAGTCCGACTGGGGGCACTCGACGGTTGGGTTCGCCGTCGAGGTCGCTCTAGCAGCCGGAGTCGGCACGCTTGCCCTTTTTCATCACGACCCGTCGCGAGACGATGATGGTGTCGACGAACTTCTCGGTCTCGCTCAGTCGATGGTTGAGGCCGAAGACCTAACCGTCATCGCAGCCTCTGAAGGCCTTACCGTGGCGCTGTAGGCGCGCCCCATGGCAGTTGGGCCACTGCGGCGGCTGCCGTACTAGTGTCAGAGTTGAGCGTCCATAAGGCCATCGGGAGAAGACGTGTCAGAAGAGAATTCCGAACATCCAGAGATCGATCCGATTGAGTTTCGTAACACACTCGGTTGTTTCCCCACCGGCGTGACCGCCGTGACGGCTACTACACAAGGCGGACCGGTCGGCATGGCCATTGGATCGTTTACCTCGGTTTCGCTCGATCCGGCGCTGGTTGGCTTTCTGCCAACGCGTGACTCGACCACGTGGGCACAGATTCGCGAGTCGGGGGCGTTCTGCGTCAACATCTTTGCCGCCGATCAGTTCGAGTTGTGCGGCGCTATGGCCAGTAGAAACGACGACAAGTTCGACGGCGTCGACTGGACTCGTTCTCCCACTGGATCACCCGTGTTGACCGGAGCGATCGCTTGGGTCGATTGCAAGATCGACGCGGTTCACGAAGCTGGCGACCACGACATTGTTATTGGTCGGGTGCAACACCTCGAGATCGTTGAGACCGACACCGATCCGATGGTGTTCTTCAAAGGTCAATACGGCACCTTCGGCTGACACTTCAATGGTGACCTGATGGCGGTGGTACTCGAGATTGTTTTCGGTGCGGTGTTTGTGGCGTCTGGAGCTCTCAAACGAAACGACCCCGGTTGGCCCCAGGCTGCTCGGACGCTTGGTACGCCGGCGTGGTTGATTGTCCCGATCCCGATCCTCGAGGTGGTTCTCGGCGTGGCGATTATTAGCGGAGTGGCTCCCCGAGTTGGTTTGATTGCAGGCTGTGGTGTGTTGGCTGGCTTCACCGTGGTCTTGTTTAGGGCCGTTCGAATGCCAGAGCCGCCGGTTTGTGCGTGTTTTGGTCAGTGGTCAGCTAAACCAATCGGCCCGGGGTCGATTCTTAGGAACGCGGCACTGCTCATGGTGGGCGTCGCCGCGCTGGTGTTGACCTACTAGAGCCGAGCGACGCAACTGGAAACAGAGATCCGCTCTTGGCAGACTGAGACTTGCGTCCTAGAGTAGTGAGAACTCACTTAAAGTGGTTGATTCGACAGAACGACTACTTTCCGCTATCGGAGGATTTGCTCGTGGAGTTAAGCCGTTTATCTGAATCGACCGTTCTCTCCGACGGGCTCATCGATGTTCAAGTCACAAGAGAGCGCAGTCGACAGGGCCGCATCGGCCGCATTGCTGTCGTCCTCGGGCTTATCGCAACTTATGCATGGTGGAGGGCCCTAAGCGGCCAGTCCGTGTGGCCCGGGGTTCCCAACCTGCCGATTCGCGGCGAATACATCTTCCCCGTCTTGTTGATCCTGATTCTTGGCGGTGCCCTACTAGGCCCGCTGCTAGCCGCGGGCCGGTCTCCACACGTGACCTTCCACCCCAGCGAGATCGATACCACCATCGACGACGTCAAGGGAATCGACACCGTGAAAGAAGAGGTCGTCAAGACCCTCAACCTCTTTCTTGCGCACAAGACGTTCAAGGAACGAATGGGCGGCACCCCACGCCGGGCCATTCTGTTCGAGGGTCCCCCTGGAACCGGCAAGACATACATGGCAAAGGCTATGGCTTCTGATGCCGGCGTGCCGTTCTTGTTTGTGTCGAGCTCGGCATTTCAGTCAATGTACTATGGCCAAACCAACCGCAAGATTCGGTCCTACTTTCGCTCGCTTCGAAAGGCGGCGCGCAAAGAGGGCGGGGCCATTGGTTTCATCGAGGAATTCGACGCCATCGGTGGCTCTCGAAGCGGAATGGGATCAGGCCGAGGCGAAGGTATTACCGGCGTAGTGAACGAGTTGCTGATCCAACTTCAGTCATTCGACGAGCCGACGGCCGGTGTGAGGCTGATGAACTTCTTCATTGATCGAATCAACCGACTCCTGCCGTCGGACAAACAAGTCAACAAGCGCCGGGCCGACCCGGCCAACATTCTTGTGGTCGGCGCCACGAACCGAGCTTCTGACCTCGATCCGGCATTGTTGCGCCCTGGCCGGTTCGATCGCTCGATCTACTTCGGCCTTCCTGGTCGACCCGGGCGTCGCGAGATCATCGATTTTTACCTCGACAAGAAGGTGCACACCGACGAGTTGGATAAGCCCGCTCGACGCGACGCGCTGGCCGCCATGACCATGGGCTATTCGCCGGTCATGCTCGAACATCTTCTAGACGAGGCCTTGGTGTGGGCTCTGCGTGGTGGACGTGACGCTCTCAACTGGGACGACATCCAGCAAGCCAAGATGACCGAGGAGCTCGGTCTAACCGAGAGCGTGATCTACACCGAGGCCGAGCGCCGCACCATCGCAACACACGAGGCCGGACATGCGGTAGTTGCTCACCTGGTCGGCGCAGGACGAACCCTCGAAGTGCTCTCAATCATCAAACGCAAGGACGCCCTCGGCCTCTTGGCCCACAGCGACTCCGAAGAGCAATTTATGCGCACCCGAACCCAGATCGAAGCCGGGATCGACATTGCTTTCGGCGGCATGGTCGCAGAGGAGCAATGGTTCGGAGAGTCTGGCAGCGGCCCATCTGGCGACCTAGCGGCTGCCACTAAGGCTGCCGCCACCATGGTCGGCGCCCTCGGGATGGGCGGCACCCTGCTGTCGTTCGAGGCCGCCAACATGGGCAACGGGGCCGACCTCGTCACCAAGGTGCTGGCATCGGATTTCGGGCGTGAAGCCACCGAAGAGATTCTCCAGGCTCGAAAGAAGACCGTCGACCAGCTGATCAGTCGAAACCGTCACCTTGTCGAGGCGCTACGCGACGCCCTCCTCGATCGCGAGGAACTTCTCGGCGACGACATCCTTGAGGTACTCAAGACTGCTAGCGACATCCACTGCGGAGAGCTGATCGACCTCACTGACTGACCTCACTAACTGGGCCCGTTCGGGCGCCCGCGTCTGCGACTCCTTCCGGTGGGCCCGAAATTCATCCGACACTACGAAGGCGATATGGGCCAGAGTTGAGCCATGCCGAGCACTCCAAGACTGCGGGTCCCATGCCACTGACCGGCAAGGTATTTGGTGTCGGCCTCGCTCGAACCGGTACAACCTCGATGCATCAGGCGATGGGCCGGCTTGGCCTCAACTCGGCGCCAGACTCAATCCCGTTGCTCGACTCGATCGATACCAACTTCCTGGCCTGCCATGATGCGTTTTTCGACAACCCGATCCCGTTTCGCTACAGGCAACTTGAGGCGGTGTGTCCAGATGCGCGATGGATCGTTACCCAACGATCCCTCGAACAATGGCTGGATTCGATGCAATGGCTGTTCGGGCCTGGCCTCGACCGCCTCGACCCCCAGACTCGGGCCATCGGCGATCGTGTGCATCGCGAGCTGTACGGCTCGGACACCTTCGATGAACGACACCTGAGCACCGTCTACAAACGTCACTATGGCGAGTTGGCGGGGTGGGTCAGAGACCGTGATGCCATCTGGATTCATGTCGATCGCGGCATTGCCTGGGAGCCGATCTGTGAGCTGCTGGATCTGGATGTGCCGGCAGAGCCGTTCCCTCACACCAACAAACGCCGTCGACCCTGGCATCGAAAAGCGCGTTAGGTCTCGTGCCCGACGGCGTAAAGCGACCGATCGCCTACCGGCTCGGCCTCCTATTCGGAGATGCCAACCGCATCGAGCACGAAGGCGAGAATCTTTGCCTCATCGCGCCAGGAGTCGTAGCGTCCAGACGGCCCTCCGTGGCCGGATCCCATCTCAGTGCGAAGCACAAAGCGGCGGCGGCCGGTGGCGTTGACCCGCAGTTTCGCCAGCCACTTGGCTGGTTCCCAGTACGAGACTCGTGGGTCGTTGAGACCAGCTGTCATGTAGATCGGGGGATAGTCGATCTTGGCCACGTTTTCGTACGGCGAATATGTCGACATGTAGTTAAACGCGTCGGCCTCTTGAGGGTTGCCCCACTCGTCGTATTCGGTGACGGTTAGGGGCAACGAGGCATCGAGCATGGTATTGACGTTGTCGACAAAGGGCACCTCGGCAACCGCGGCTGCCAGTTTCGCTGGAGCCTGATTAAGTACCGCTCCGACCAACAAACCACCGGCCGAGCCGCCGCGTACAACGATTCGGTGCGGATCAGCCCAACCGCTTTGGCCCAGGTGGTCGACAACTGCAATCGTGTCGCCGAAGGTGTTCTGCTTGTGGGCGATGCGGCCCTGGTCGTACCAGTCGCGTCCAAGTTCGCCTCCGCCTCGAACATGGGCCATAGCAAAGACAAACCCACGGTCGAGCAGTGACAAACGTGCCGACGAGAACCCGGCTGGAAGGATTGTTTCGTAGGACCCGTAAGCGTAGAGGAGCGCCGGCGCCGTGCCATCAACTGGAGTGTCCACGTGCCTGACCACGCTGACCGGAACCAACGTGGAATCGCCGGCTGGGGCCATGAGCCTCGTGGTCACGTACTGGCTCGGGTCGTGACCGCCAACAACTTCTTGTTGCTTGAGCAGCTTCTGTTCGCCGGTGACCACATCGAGATCGAACACCGAACTTGGGGTGACCATCGAGGTGTAACCGAACCGGTAGCGATTGGTGTCCCACTCGACGTTTGAACCTCCGCCGGTCTCGAAGATCGGCTCGGCGAACTCGACATCGACCTGGGAATCGGATTCGAGATGCCACACCGTTACCTGAGGGACATTGGCCCTGCGTCTGGTGATGACAAGATGACGGGCGTAGGCATCGACATCGTCGAGTCTCACACCGGGTTCGTGGGCCAAAAGCTCGACCCAATTGGAACGGCCAGGGGCTTCGATCGAGGTTTCAAACAAACGAAAGTCTGGAGCGTCTTCGTTAGAAAGAACAAGGAACCGTTCGTCGTGGTGTTCGATGCGATATTCGTGCCCGGCGCGTCGCGGTTCGATGACCCGGGCCGGCGAATCGGGGTTGTCGGCATTGACAACCCACACTTCCGACGTTGTCTTGGAGTCAGAGTTGATGACGATGAATCGCTCGGAGCGGGTGGCGGCCAAGCCAACCCAAAATCGTTCGTCGGGTTCGTGATGCACAACCTCGTCGGAAGTGGAGTCGCTACCGAGACGATGGCGCAGTACCCGATCGGCGCGTTGCATGTCGTCGGCAAGAGTGTAGAAAATCGTGCTGGAATCTCGGGCCCAGGCGAGCCCGTAGGTGAGGCCACCGATCCGATCATTGGTCAGTCGGCCGGTGCTCAGATCGAGAATGAACAGGTCGTACTGTTCGTCGCCGTCGAGGTCGGTAGTGAACGCCAGAAGGTTGTGATCTGGGCTGACCAATAGATCACCGAGAGCAAAATAATCGCTCTCGCCAGCTTCGGCGTTCTCATCGAGCAGGACTAGGTCATCACCACTCGGTGCGCCGTCTACGTCGGCCTGACGAACATGGATCTGGTACTGCTCACCTTCAACTGTGCGTGACATGTACCACCATGGACCCTTCTTGACAGGAACACTGATGTCGGTCTCGTTGATCCGCCCCTTGATCTCGGCGAACAACGTGTCGGCAAGGTCATCCAACGGAGCCAACAGCGCATCCGCGTAGGCGTTCTCAGCGTTGAGATACTCAACGGTTTGCGGGTCGTCCTTGTCGCGTAACCAGAACCAAGGATCCGCTTTGGTGGTTCCGTGGATCTCGCGAACATGTTCGCGCTGCGGCGCTACAGGAGGCTCAAGTTCAGGCGTCATCGAGGGGCACGCTAACTTCATCCGATGGCTATCTACGCACTTGGCGACCAAGTTCCAACAATTCACCCCACGGCGTTCGTTCACCCAGAAGCGGTGATCATCGGAAGCGTTACCGTCGGCGCTGAGTCGACGGTCTGGGCGTGTTGCGTGCTACGCGGCGACGACGGCGATATCTTCATAGGCGACCGAACCTCGGTACAAGACGGTGTAGTTGTTCACACCACCGCCGAGCTCCCCACCACCATCGGTAGCGACTGTGTGATTGGCCATCTTGCTCATCTCGAGGGTTGTGTTATCCAAGATGGGTCCTTGATTGGCTCCAATTCCACGGTTTTGCATGCAGCAGTGGTCGAGTCCGGCGCTCTTGTTGGCGCAAACGCGTTGGTGCCGGGTGGAATGAGGGTCCCGGCCGGAGCAATGGCGTTAGGCGTTCCAGCCAAGATTCGGCCGGATGCTGTCGACGCCGAATCGATGATTGTTTCCGGCGCCGAGAGCTATCGCGCCAGAGGTCACCGCTATCGCAACGAATTGCGCCGGATCGACTGATTTCTGGGGTATCCAAGCGAGGTTAATTATCGCAGTCGGTGTCAACATGGGTACGGTCGAGGCGATGAGTGACAGCCCGAACAACCAAGATGGCAACAGACCGAACAATCGAAATCGCACGACCAATATCGGCCGAATCGGAGTCTGGACTGGGGTCCTCGATGCCCTGCCAATACAGGCTGCACGTGAGGCTGCCATCGAAGTCGACGAGCTTGGGTACGGCGCACTGTGGGTGCCAGAGACAGTTGGCCGAGATCCGTTCGTCCTAGCGACAATGCTCCTTGAGGCCACCGAACGTGTGGCGCTGGCAACAGGTATTGCCAACATCTACGCCCGCGACCCCATGACCACCGCGAACATTATGCGCACCCTCGAAGAAGCCCATCCTGGGCGATTCCTGATGGGGTTGGGGGTTAGCCATCACACTCTTGTGTCGTGGGTGCGCAAACACGAGTACAGCAAACCGTTGTCCTACATGCGTGACTATCTCGAGATGATGCAGGCGTCTCTATGGCGGGCCGGAGTCGGCCCGCGGGAGCTTCCTAACAACTTGGTGCTCGCTGCTCTTGGCCCAAAGATGTTGAAGCTGGCGGCGGACCAGACTGCCGGTGCTCATCCCTATTTCACCACGCCGGAACACACCGCCTTAGCTCGCGACGTCATGGGCCCCGATGCCCTGCTCGCCCCCGAGCAGATGTGTGTTCTCGACACCAACCCGGACTCTGCTCGCGAAACGGCCCGCAACAATATGGCTGTGTACCTAGGGCTCCCGAACTACGCGAACAACCTCAAACGCCTCGGCTTCACCGAAGACGACCTCGCCGACGGCGGCTCAGACGACGTTGTCGATGCTGTTGTTGTGTGGGGCGATGAAGCAACTGTGGCCGAACGTGTTTCGCAACATCATGATGCTGGCGCCGACCATGTCTGTGTCCAGGTGCTTACACCAGACCCCGCCGACGCGGCAGCAGCGCGCGATGGTTGGCGTCGCCTGGCTCCTGCCTTGGGCGGCGTATGAGCCTCGCTCCATCGGACGATCGTTCTACAGCCAGCGCCGACCAAGATTCCAAGAAACCCGACGATCAGTCGTTAACCGAGGCAGCCGAGGCCGAGGAGCGCAGTATTGGTCGTCGCTTGTTGCGCGAAGCCATGCATTCCTACCGTCGCGGCATCGCGTTTGGCATGTTCGTTGGGGTTGTGTGGACCGTCACCAAGGTGGCGGTACCGCTCATGATTCAGCGGGCTATCGACGATGGCATTCGTGGCAACGATTCGCTTCTCGCCTGGTCGCTCGCTATCACCGCCGTTGGTGTGGTGTCGGGCATCGCGACCGGAGCGCGCCGATATGTTGCGTTCCTAAATGCTCGGGCTATCGAAGCTGACTACCGCGACAAGGTCTTCGAACACGCCCAGCGGCTCCACTTCGGGTTTCACGACCGATTCCTGACTGGCCAACTCATGAGTCGAGCCAACACCGACCTTCAACAGTTCCAGAACTTTGTGACGATGCTGCCAGTCACTGCGGCCAACGTTCTAACGGTGGTCCTCGCCGCGCTGATCCTGCTTAGCCTCAATTGGAGCCTGGCCTTGCTAGCTCTCGCCGGCTTACCTTTGGCCAACTTGTTCGGCCGAAAGTTTGCCCAGCAGCTTCATCCAGCGGTTCGCGGTATTCAAGAGGAGTCGGCCCAACTTGCCGGCGTGGTCGAGGAGACCGTCGCCGGCATCAGGGTGGTTAAGGGGTTCGGTGCCGAGCAGGTCCGGTTCGATGCTCTAGCCGTCGAGGCCGACGACATTCGTGAGCAGTCACTTCTTGCCGCTCAGGCCCGTTCCACCTATCTTCCCGCCCTAGAACTTGTACCCAACATCGGTTTGATAGCGGTTCTCGGATTCGGCGGCCACCAAGTGCTAAACGGCACCATGGAGATCGGCGAGTTGGTGCTGTTCAACATCTACGTCGTTCTGCTGGTCCAACCGTTGCGCAGTCTGGGAATGATCGTCTCCAACTTTCAGCGAGCTACCGCAGCCGGAGCACGAGTCGCAGCGCTCCTCGACACCCGAATCGAAATCGTCGACCCAGAGACCTCGACGCCGTTGCCAGACGGCCAACACCTAGGTCGGGTCTCGTTCAAAGATGTGTCGTTCTCATACGACGATGGTCAGCCCGTGTTGTCTGGCTTCGACTTCGATGTCGAACCTGGAGAGTCAGTCGCAATTGTTGGCAAGACAGGTTCAGGAAAGAGCACCGTGGCCCGATTGTTGCCTCGTTTCTACGACGTCTACGCCGGCTGTATCGAACTCGACGGCGTCGATGTACGCGACTTGGAAGTCGAAGAACTGCGACGCTCCGTCGGCATTGTCTTCGAGGAGACGTTTCTGTTCAGCACTTCAGTTCGAGACAATATTGCCTTCGGAGCGCCTGACGCCACCGATGCCGACGTAGAGAAGGCCGCCCGACTTGCCGGCGCCCATGAGTTCGTGGAGTTGCTGCCCCAGGGATACGACACCAAACTCGGCGAACGCGGGTTTTCGTTGTCGGGTGGCCAACGCCAACGCCTCGCCATTGCCAGAGCAATTGCGTCCGACCCGAGAGTGCTCATTCTCGACGACGCGACTTCGGCTGTTGACCCAACTAAAGAACACGAGATCCGCGACTCGATGGCCGAAGTGATGAAAGACCGGACCACGCTGGTCATCGCTCACCGTCCGGCAACAATCGCCCTGGCCGACCGGGTTGTGCTAATCGACGAGGGCAGGGTTGTAGCTCAAGGGACACATTCGCACCTACTCGAAACCGACGAGCGCTATCGAGGGGTACTTGCTCAGCTACACACGCCAGACGCTACTGAGGGCGGCGCTTAATGGCTGGCTGGATGGCGGCTGGGGTCGACGAGGAAGACCGCCTAGATCGTGCCGCCGCGGCCCATGTTCTTCGCACCACCGCCCGAATGGTGCGAAAGTACCGCCGCGGAATTGCTCTGGCCGGCGGGCTTCTCGTCGCCTGGACCATTCTTCTGTTGGCGCTGCCCGTGCTGTTCGGGCGGGCCATCGACTCGATCATCGAGGGCGATGAGGCCGCCCTTAACTGGACGATTGTGGCCTACGTCGTCATCACGGTCGTCAATTTCTTCTTGTGGCGATCGGCAATAATCAATCTTGCGCTAGTCGGCGAGGCATTTCTCTGCGATCTCAGAAAGCGGATATTTGCACAGCTGCTCCGACTGTCGATGCCGTTCTACGACCGTGAGAAGGCCGGCGTCATCGTCAGCCGCATGACATCGGACATCGATGCCCTAGCTGAGGTCATGCAATTTGGCCTGCGAATGTTCTTGTCGAACGCGTTGTTACTGGTAGGCGTGGCCGCCGTGTTGGCTGTTCTGAGTTGGAAACTGTTCCTGGTTTGCCTGATTTCGGTCCCCGTCATCGTGGTGGCGAGTCGCAAGTTTCGCCGCGACTCCAACGACGCGTACCTCGATGTTCGCGACGGAATCGGATCGGTACTCAGCAGTCTCCAGGAAGGCCTCGCTGGCGTCAGGGTCATTCAGTCATACGCTCGCACTCGCGTCGAGGCCGACAAGTTTGCCAAGGTCAACCGTGATCTCTACCGGGCTCACATGCGCTCGACCCGGGTGGCGTCTTGGTACCTCCCGATCGTCGACTTCTCCGGAGTCGCCACCACAGCTGTGGCGCTCGGGGTTGGCGGTTGGATGGCCAAGGACGGTCAGATAAGCATCGGCGTGGTTGTGGCCTTCGTGCTGCTCCTCCAAAACCTGTTCGAACCTATTCAGCAGCTGAGCCAACTCTTCAACATGTTGCAAAGCGCCGGTGCGAGCCTCCACAAGCTTTACGGGTTGCTCGACGAAGAGATCGAGGTTCCAGAGGTCAACGACGCCGTTTCGCTTGAGGCGCGAGCCGCAGTCAGCATCGAGGCAGTTGGATTTAGCTATGCAACCGGTGGTCCGGTTCTGAGCGAGGTTTCGCTACAAATCGAGTCGGGCGAGCGCATAGCTCTGGTCGGGCCGACCGGCGCGGGAAAGTCGACCCTGGCGAAGTTGATCGCCCGCATGTACGACCCGACCGAAGGAGCGATCACCTACGGCGGGGTCGACCTACGCAATGCTTCGAGGCAGTCGTTACGCGAACGCATCATTGTGGTCCCCCAGGAAGGTCACCTATTCGACGGCACGGTTCGCGACAACATCCGTGTTGCCAAGGCTGCTGCCACTGATGCCGAGGTCGACGCTGCGCTCGAACGGATCGGTGTTCTTCAGTTGTTCGAAGCCATGCCAGAAGGTGTCGACACTGAGGTACGAGAGCGAGGTTCGCGCCTTTCGGCAGGAGAACGGCAGCTGGTGTCTCTGGCCAGAGCAGCGCTGGTCGACCCTGGTGTGCTTATTCTCGACGAGGCCACATCGTCGCTCGACCCTGGCACCGAGGCTGTAGTCGAGCGAGCGATGGACGTCCTGATGGCCGACCGCACCACCATCGTCATTGCCCACCGTCTGACTACCGCGGCGCGGTGCGATCGGATTGGCGTTGTTGCCGACGGACACCTGGTCGAGTTGGGCACTCACGTTGATCTTGTCGCCGCCGGTGGTCACTACGCAACGCTGTTCGAAGCATGGTCGGGCGCCCAAGCCGGTCCCTAGCAGCACTGGTCATTCGCGAGATACGGTCTGGCCAACCGATTTGGAGCGAGTTTTGCCGTCACTACGAACCGAGATCACCGAGGTTGTCACCGGCCTCGGCATGATGGGGTTCGACTCCGTTGAACGGGCATTGGTTCATCGACCTGACGTGCTCGTCGATGTGTCGATGGAGACATGGGATCGTATTGCTGCTGCGGCCGACGATCCCCAGTTTCGAGCCGACGTGTTCGGTGCCTGGCGAAACGGACAAGTCTTTTTTCAGAGCGACGATGGCCTTCGCCGCCGCCGGCCCATGATCATCGAGTGGAAGGGCGGTCACCGCGCACCAGGTGGTGAGTCGGTTCCGGTCGATCTTCGCGTCGACCATGTCTTTCTGATCTCCTGCAAGTACGCCTCGAAGATTCTGTTGAACTCGGCCCCGGCGCAACTCTTCGACGGCATGTCGGCAGTGGGGGACTGGTACGACTCGGTAGCCCCTGATCAGCACCAGGCCCTCTACGCCGCTGCCCGTCGACAGGTTGGCAACGCTGAACTTCCAGCGTTCGTAACCGATCTGGCGCGGCACCATCGTAAAGCCCTGAAGCCGGGCCTCGACGAGTGGTCGGCCGAATGTGTCGAGGCCTATCGCGAGCTGAGTCTTGAGGTAGGTCGGGTTTCTGCGGCCAGGTGGCGGGCCGCGATATCGACTAAACGTCAACAAGAGGCCATGCTGTGGCGCCTGCTACGCATTAGCTCTGCGCCGTATTTCATCCTTGGATCGAGCGGCAATCGCACGTTGCGGGTTCGGGTCACCACTCCGTGGGATTGGCGTCGAAGGTTCGAATTCCGTTCTTTCGAGTGTTGGGGCGAAGACGCAGGTCAGCCCCGTGTCGGTTGGCGGGCATCGGTTCGAGATCATCTCGATGGCACCGACGGCAGCGTCGACGGCCATGTCGAGATCCGCTGGAGCCACGGCCGGTTTGGTCAATCACCTGAGGCCAAGGTCTACCTCGATACGCCCCACGACCGAGTACCTGGTTATCTGCCCCTGGCATAGTCTTTTCGGACTCGAATTGTTACTATCTGCATAGTAGTAATTCGATTTGACCCAATCACCACGAGAGCGTGAACAAGATGACCGACGTCGGCATCGATCTAAGCAAGTACCAGCTCGGCTGGAGCGACAAAGAGGACTACGTCTTCAAACCACGCCGCGGTCTCGACGAAGATCTCATTCGCGAGATCTCGTGGATGAAGGGCGAACCAGAATGGATGCGCGACTTTCGTCTGCGCAGTTACCAGATTTTCCTCAAAAAGCCGATGCCCAGTTGGGGTGGCGACATGTCGGAGATCTTCTTCGACAACATCTACTACTACATCAAACCAACCGATGACCAGGTCGACAAATGGGAAGATCTTCCCGATGCGATCAAGAACACCTACGAGAAACTTGGCATCCCTGAGGCCGAGCGAAAGTACCTCGCCGGCGTAACTGCCCAGTACGAGTCCGAGGTCGTGTACCACAAGAACCGCGACGACCTCGAAGCCCAGGGTGTCATATTCACCGACATGGACACTGCTGTTAAGGAGTACCCAGACTTAGTCAGGGCGTACTTTGGCAAGATCATTCCTCCAGGAGACAACAAGTTCTCCGCGCTGAACTCTGCTGTGTGGTCTGGAGGTTCGTTCATTTACGTGCCTCCTGGCGTCGAGGTCGAGATGCCTCTACAGGCGTACTTCCGTATCAACGCCGAAAATATGGGCCAGTTTGAGCGGACACTCATCATCGCCGATGAGGGTGCAAAGATTCACTACATCGAAGGTTGCTCCGCGCCGGTGTACTCGTCGGACTCGCTGCATTCTGCGGTTGTTGAGTTGGTGGCCAAAGACCACGGACGCATCACATACACGACCATCCAGAATTGGTCGGCCAACGTCTTCAACCTCGTCACCAAACGAGCGGTTGCCTACGAAGGCGCCCACTGCGAGTGGATCGACGGCAACATCGGTAGCAAACTAACCATGAAGTACCCAGCCGTGTACCTGATGGGACCTAAGGCTTCTGGTGAAGTTCTTTCTGTGGCCTATGCAGGTGCGGGTCAACACCAAGATGCCGGCGCCAAGATGGTGCACGTGGCACCAGAAACAACTTCGAAGATCGTGTCGAAGTCGATTAGCAAAGACGGCGGTCGCACTACTTACCGAGGCCTGGTCAGGGTCGAGGAAGGTGCGCATGGGTCGAAGAGTCACGTTCAATGCGATGCTCTAATCCTCGACGAGGATTCACGGTCCGACACATACCCGTACCAAGAAATCGGCGAACGCGATGCCATCATTGGCCATGAGGCCACCGTGTCTCGCATCGCCGACGAGCAGTTGTTCTACCTGATGAGCCGTGGCCTCACCGAGGACCAAGCAATGGGCATGATTGTTAACGGTTTCATCGAGCCAATAACTCGAACTCTGCCGATGGAATATGCGGTCGAATGGTCTCGGCTGATCGAGCTTCAGATGGAAGGCTCCATCGGCTAGTCCCAGCCGAATAGCCTCAATAGCGAACGTTTCGCGACAGTATCGATATCTCGTGGTTCTGGTGTAAGCGCCAGGTGTGGGTGGCGTTGTACAGGTCGAAAGTGGTCAACGGGTCTGGTACAGATCATGCGAGCCGCCGATGGTCAAACCCGCCCGCGCTGGTCATCGATGGTGACGCAGATCGGTGCCGGACCCCGGCCGTTTTCGGCCAGCCTCGGCGCTGCCCGAACCGCTTTGTCAGTTGTTGGCTTGGGCGATGTCACCGAGGTAGATGATGGCGCTCGTGGGTTGGGCGCTTCCACCTGCCGGCTCGACCGTCACCCCAAAGCCCACGGCATCGTGATCCTCGGTTGTCCAGGTCTTGCGTACGACGCCGTCAGCCGATTGGAACAATCCGGCCCTGGTGACGCTGCCGTCGGCGAGAACGAACCACAGCTCGAACGTCGTGTCGGGGTCGAGATCGGCGACGTTGTTGCCAAAGACTGCGACTCGGTCCTGGTCGCCGGACCAGACCACCTGAAGCGCTCCAGCTTCTCCGACGACCGTGGTGACGATCGCGTCTGGCGCTGACAGCACTTCGGCGAGTGGGTCCGGAGCCGTGCCGGAGTCAAGAATTGCGACGGTTGCCAGGACAGCCACCACAACTGCGGCCGCGCTCGCCGCCAACGGCAATACCCATTTCGGGCTTCGATCCAAGCGGTGACCTCTTTGCCGATGTGTGGCCAGATCAGCTACCTCACTGGTAAGTGCGGGGTCGTCTTGGTTGGCTGCGACGATCGGTGCAACCTGACGCACTTCAGCAATAGCGGTCAGAACTCCGGCGCGGAGATGTTCCGGCGCATCCGTTGCCGTCGAGCCGGCAAGCACCGATGCAGTCACGTGGAAGTCCGCGACCTCCTGTGAGCAGATCGAACAGGTTGGATAGTGGGTCTCGAAGTCGTCGCGCTCGGTGTCGTCAAGAGCATCGAGGGCGTATGCGGCGGCGAGGTGGTGGAGATCGTTCGTCATGGCATGACTCCAAAGTGATCGCGCAGTCTGATTAGTCCGTCTCGGATTCGAGTTTTGACGGTGCCTTCTGGTAGCTCCAACACCGCGGCTACTTCGCGGTAGGTGTATCCCGAGAAGTAGGCAAGGCTCACGGCCTCACGCTGAGATTCGCTCAACGTGGCCAGGGCAGAGTGAACTCTGGTGCTGTCGAGTTGGTCTGCTACCACCTCGCCCACTGGGTCAGGCACCACGATCGGGGCCACGTGTTGGCGGTCTTCTCGATCGCGTCGCGACTGTTCTGATCTGACCCTGTCGACGGCCCGCCGATGGGCCATCGTTGTGGCCCAGCTGACAGCCGAACCGCGTTGTTCGTCGAAGCGGGGGGCTAGACGCCATATCTCGGTATACACCTCTTGGGTGATCTCCTCGGCCAAGCTGCGATCCCTGATTACGCGAAGAACCACACCGAAGATTCGTCGTTGGGTCATGTCGTAAAATTCGCCGAAAGCCGTTTCGTCACCCTTCGCAGCTCTTCGAAGTGCCGACGCGGGGCTGTCGACAGCTTCGAGATCATCGCCAGGCCGTTGGCGGCGGATATGTCGCACGTTGGCCATGGTGTCAGCTTTCTCGCTAGTGGTCCGGTCTTGGGGGAACTTCTCCGTCTTGTTCGGACCTAGTGTCGGATATGGATTGGCGAAGGCGCCATCGCTGACCGCTTCAACCGCAAGCAGCTTCGTGCACGGTCGAGACCTTGAAATTGAGGAGCTGAGCAACATCTGATGTAGGCCAAGTCATCAACTTGGCGTAGCTGGTACTGGTCGCGGGCTCTTGTGAGGGCCTGCCCGTTTCGACAATACCGTCCCGCTGTTTATCCTCCGCCGGTGATCCATCGATGCAGCGACGTGATCGCGCGGCGCATCTCACTGGCTGCTTCCAGTGAGGTGTTGTCGGGCCAACATCGCTAACGTCTTAGAAAGTTCGCAACTCTTCATCGAGTTACTCAGACAGGAGCGCTACATGCGCGAAGCAGTTTTCGTTTCTTACGCCCGCACCGGGATGGCTAAGGCTGGCCGGGGCGGTTTCAACATGACGCCGGCCATGACGTTGGCCGCTCACGCCGTTAGTTCCGCAGTCGAGAAGTCAGGCGTCGAACCCGAAGCAGTCGAGGACTTCGCCCTCGGTAATGGTGCACATGGCTCCGGAAACCTGGGCCGTCTGTCTGGCCTGCTTGCCGGTCTACCCATCACCACCGGTGGTAACACCATTCAGCGTCACTGTTCTTCTGGTCTCAACTCGATCGCGGTTGTGGCCAACCACATCAAGGTCGACGGCGTCGATGTCGCAGTTGCGGGCGGAGTGGAGTCGATCTCCATCCCGAGCCCAGGTTTCGGCGGGGTTATGAACATGGATCCCCGGCTGGGCGAAATGTACCCGGCCGTCTACATGGCCATGATCGAGACGGCTGACATTGTTGCCGAGCGTTACGGTGTGTCTCGCGAGTACCAAGATGAGTACTCGTACAACTCCCAGATGCGCATGGCCGCGGCCCAAGAAAACGATCTGTTCCAAGACGAGATCGTTCCTCTCGACACCAAAATGAAGCTCGTCGATCGCGAAACCAAAGAAGAAACAATCGTCGATGTCACGGTGTCGCGTGATGAATGCAACCGGCCAACGACAACGATGGAGGCCCTGGCCAAGCTTGGTCCGGTCCGTGGCGATGGCAACTATGTGACAGCGGGCAACGCCAGCCAGCTTTCTGACGGCGGCGCGGCCGTCGTAATGATGTCCGACGTTGAGGCCGGGCGCCGCGATATCGAACCGATGGGGGCGTTCAAGGGCTGGGCTGTTGCTGGGTGCGAACCAGACGAGATGGGCATTGGCCCTATCTACGCGGTGCCTAAGTTGTTGGCCCGTCATGGTTTGACGGTCGACGACATCGACCTCTGGGAACTCAACGAGGCCTTCGCTAGCCAGTGCCTGTACTCGCGAGACAAGCTCGGTATCGACCCCGAGAAGTACAACGTAAACGGCGGCTCGATCGCCATTGGCCACCCATTCGGCATGACTGGCACTCGCTGCGCCGGTCACCTTTTGCAGGAAGGCAAGCGCCGCGGTGCCAAGTGGGGCGTCGTCACCATGTGTATTGGCGGCGGCCAAGGCGCAGCCGGCCTCATCGAGATCTACTAATTCTTGGTCCGGTGTTCGATTTGCGATCTCGGACTGGGGTTCAGTCTGGTTGAGACGCTTCCGAGGCCAGGCGATAGAACTCCACTGCAAAGGTGGACGGACCACCGACCGTTAGATGATGCGGTCGTTGAGGCGCAATGTCTACATGACCGCCAGTGGTGAGGTGATGCACTTGATCGAGTTGATCTTCAAAGGTGAAGTTCAACTCACCCGAGTGCACTAGCAAGCGCCCCCAGACGCCTTTGGCTGTTTTGTGCGACGCTAACAGCGCTGCCGGGACTGTGGTTTCGGTGAACGTGGGGGTCGTACGAACCAACTCAAGCCCGATGGGCATTGTGTCGGAATTGAGAGTCATCGCTAGTTACCTGCAAAGTTCGAGTTGGGTCCCAATTCTCTCACACCGATGTCCAGTGAATAGGGTGTGTTGACGCCATCTTCGACTCGTGAAGGAGTCTCCGTTGAGTACTGACCCAAAGAAACCAACCACCGAAGAGGTGGGGTCCGGTTCGGAGGCTGGAGCCGGGACCCACGCTGAGATCAGCAAGATATGGCCCACCACCGGTTCAGCATCCGTGCACATCGCTGCTACCGCTAAAATGGCCTATGCGTACGTGACCGATCTCGACAAGGCCCCCAACCTGAGCCCTGAAAACCAGAAGTGTGTGTTCACCGGCGACAGCACCAAAATTGTCGAAGGTGCGACATTCAAGGGAACCAACAAAGCCGGCGACTACGAGTGGAGCGTCGATTGTGTTGTTGTCGCCGCGACGCCAGGAGAAACCTTCGCGTTCACGGTGCCCCCAAACTGGGAGTACGCGACGACTTGGACCTATACGTTCGCCCCCGATGCTGATGGCAAAGGCGTGACGGTAACCGAGTCGTTCGATTCGCCGATGTTGGCCGACCCCGACATCTATCCAGGTCAAATCGAGGGTAGATGCGAGCAGCTAACGTCGGCCTGCGCTATCACCTTGAACAACTTGAAGATCGCGCTCGAAACCTGAACCGGCATAAGGCAAGATTCGCGACTATCTAGCTATCTATCGGTGAGGTAGTCGCGTTCAGGTTCACCAGATCACCAGCGTCGGAGCGCAGACGCCACGTGAGTAGACGTTGGGCATAGCTCAGTACGAGGTCAGCGCGAGTCGGGTCGGTACTGAAGTCGGTGAAGTGGTTGGGATCCTCGGTTAGGTCGAAGAACAGCGGTCTGCCACCAGCGAAGTGAACATAGGTGCCGTCGGAATCGTGGATCACTCCTAGGTTGAACGTCTCTGGATCTGAGCCGGACCGACCATAGTTCCGAAAGTCCCACTCCCAATGGGCAGCATCACGCCATTTCTCAGGAGTAGCGCCGGCAAGGAACGGTACCAACGATTCACCCTGGCATTGGGCTGGTGCGTCGGCTTCGACCATTTCCATGATGGTTGGAAACAGGTCGATGCTCTCGGTGAAGTGAGAGACCCTCGTGCCCGCGGCTGCTAGCGATGGGCCGGCCACGATTAGCGGCACACGATACGACTCTGGATGAAAACCGAGCTTGCCGCTCAGCCAGTGATCGCCGAGCATTTCGCCATGATCGGAGGTGAACATGACGATGGTCTCGGCGAGATCGACTTCGGCGAGCAGACGGCCAAGCTGATGATCAGTTTCGGCCATCATCGCGAAATAGACGGCTTTCCAGCGAGCGATTGCGGCTGGGTCGGCATCCGCGCCTTGACCAGACTGTATGAAGCCGCGTAGCAGGCCGTGAATCGCTGTTTCGTCGTCGATGTTGTCGCGCCGGATTGGCGGCGGCATGTCGGCCGGGTCGAACATCGAGTTGTAGGGCTCGGGAACTACGAACGGGGCATGTGGGCTCAGGTAGCTCGCGTGCACGAACCAGCCAGAGTCAGCCTGTTCTAGATGTTCGATGATTTGGTTCGTGGTGAAGGCGGCGTCGGTGTGGTCGGCTGCGTAGACGGGCGGTCCAAACCGTTGCCCACCCGGGTGGTGAAGCTCCATGCGACCAACCGATGTGTCGTAGCCGAGTTCGGTCAGCCAGTCGACCCACTGCTGTTGTTCGGTCTGGACGTGCAGGGCTGCGGTGTATCCGGGCAACACACTCTCGTAGCTGCCGAGGGCTGTGTCGCCTGGCTGAAGCAGGCGAGGGTCGAGGGTGGTGTCGGTGTATCCGAACAGCACTGGGGCATAACCAAACGCACGGGCTTCGAGGGCCATGTTTGTGAACTCGTAGCTAAGTGGAGTGCCGTTGTCGACGCTGCGATGGCTGTGCATGTATAGACCGGTGTGGATCGATGCCCGGCTCGGTCCGCAGGGTGCACACTGCGCGTAATGATTCTCGAACAACACACCCTTGGCCGCGAGGGCGTCGAGATGTGGCGTCTGAACAACTGGATGACCAAGCGCGCTTAGGCAATCGCCCCGCCACTGGTCGACCGTTATGAACAATACGTTTGGTCGCATCCTCGGCACGTTAGCTCTGTGGACGCCTCGATCGGTTCTGGTTTGGTCGAAGCTCCGAGAGCGTCGAGCCGGAGTTACGAGATCAATGTGGAAGATGGGCAACGCGGCGGCTACGTTCCGTGTGGTGAAATCTGTTTGGAGGACATCGCTAGTAGTCGTCGTGTTTTCGGTCGTTGCACTCAGTTGTGGTGGCGACGAGTCGAACGCCTCAAGCACCACTGCGTCGGTCGCGACGCCCGAGGCTCAGGTGGCTGCCAGCCCGACTAGGTGGTCGAACGAAGAACTCGACAGCATCAGCCTCGAGTTGGCTGACCTCGCCGAAAGCGGCGACTGGGAACAACTGCCGGGCGAATCGCTTCTATTCTCGTTCCCGTGTAGTGGCGAACCTCCAACCCCTCGATTCGAGACGCGATCTCAGATCCGCACATTCGTCGAGTTAAGTTCGGGTTTCACTATTGACCAGGTTGTGTTCAGCTTTGTCGACGCAGAAGCCGCGGCTGAGTTGTTGATGGGCTGGGAGCAACAACTACTTGAATGCCCTGGTGTTCCCGTTGACGGTGGTACCGATGGGGTGCAGGTGGTGATGCTTGGGTTGCCCGCTCAGGCCAGCGGCGACGAGACGCGGGTCCTTCTCGACTACCAAAATGGGACGGGCCGACCGCTTCGCGAGACTGTCGGTGCGTGGGACCGTCACGACAACATTGTTGTATACGTCGCCATTGGACAACGAGGTCTAAGAACGACTGGCCTCGATGACGCACTTGAGATTCTCCGCGGCATCGTGGGAGCCAGAGCAGACGAGCTCATCAAGTCGCGGTAGAGCTCACTGTCCCACCCCATCGGGATAATCTGGGCATGGACCGTTCTCTCGACTTCAACGACTTCACAGACCGCGATCACAAACCGATCGTGGCCCCAGGTTTGGCGTATCCCTTCGGGCCAGAAGGTTGGCCCGTGCCCCGACCCGATCTGCTTTGGGCTGGCCTCAAGTTCGGTCATGGGTACGACGCGCTCGTCGAAGACCTGGCTGCCATCGCTGGTGGCATCGACCCGCTCGCGCTGCTTGTCGATTTGCCCCTGCCGGATGCCCAGTTCGATTTTTCTGCTGTCGCCGAAGACGAGAAACAGCTGGTCGAACAGCTTCTGGCGATGACCGATGAGTGCGCCGATGACCATCTCGACGTCGAACTCCGCACGGTGCTTCGACGCCTGGTGCACAGAGCGGCGGCCAACTCGTCGAGGCCGTTGCACAAGCGGGTCGTTCCCGAGCGGCTGGCGGCAGCGCTGGTCTGGATTGCCTTGGCCGGGAACCGAGCCCTCGAACCTCGCGCCCGGTGGGCGGGGGTCGACGTCTGGCGTTGGCTTGGAGTTGTCGATGCAACCGACCTTGGCGTCTCGGTCGCCACCAAGCTTGGCATGACAAGACCAAATCGTTTTGGCGAACCGTGCCGTACCAAAGCGAGCATGGTCGAGCTTGGGAACCCAGATCTTCTTCACTCGGACCTTCGTAGGGTCCTGATTCGTCGTCGATCGTTCGCCGAACGAAACATTGCCGATGCAATCGAACGCTCCGAGGCTGCCAAACCCATCCGTCATCTCCCCACTGGCAACATGTCCATAAGGGCCGTGCCAACGAGTCCCACCGCGCTCGGCGGTCCTGAGGTTTCTCAGGCCTCCTGAGGCCCAGGGATGCACAATGGGTCTATGACTAGGCCTCCCGACAACCAGACCTTTCACGACGACATCGAGGCTTACTGCGGGCAACTCTCCTATGAAGTAGGCAGTCGGGTCGGGCTTCACGTCTCCACTAGGGCGTCTCGCTACCGCGCCACCGTCGACCGTTGGGGCGCTGACCGGACCGAGGTCTGGGCCGTAGACGGCTGTATCGGTGAGTTCATCGAGCCTCCGCCCGACGCCGACAGCAACGGCTGCAACTGGCCTGTAGCACTCGAAATCCCGATCGGTGCCGACTGGCGTCCAGGGTTCTACCTGGTCACCTTGACCGCGATTGGGGCCGAACCTGGCTACGACGTAGCCCATTGCTGTTTTGTTGTACGTCCCGCCCAAAGTGAGCGCGCCAAGGCCCTTCTTGTCCTGGCCACAAACACTTGGAATGCCTACAACACGTGGGGTGGAAAGAGCTTGTATACCGGTGGCCGTCAAGTGTCGTTCAGGCGTCCGTTCGGTCGCGGGATGTTGTGCCGCCCAGAAGTCGACCGCGATGACCGCAAATCGCGACCGGTCCGATTCGGTGAAACCCCTGACGTCGATGGCGCTACTTTCCAGAACTACCGAACCTCGAACAACTACCCTGCCGCTATCGGATCGACCGGTTGGTTCACTCACGAGCGCCGATTCGTAGCGTGGGGCGAGTCCGAGGGGTTCGAGTTCGACATTGCCGTGTCCGACGACCTCGAACAGCCCGGTTTCCTCGAAGGGTATGACCTGGTGATCAGTGTCGGTCATGACGAGTACTGGTCTCGGGCCGGTCGAGATGCCATTGATCGTCACATCAACCAGGGTGGCAACCTGGCCACGTTCTCAGGCAACACGATGTTCTGGCAGGTGAGATATACCGGTGGAGCGGCCAATGCCGACCACATGATCTGCCATAAGTACACCGCCCATCAAACCGATCCAGTAGTAGCCGATGGTCACCCAGAACTCATGACCGGAATGTGGGCCGATCCGTTGGTCGGACGCCCCGAGTGGACCACGATCGGTGGCGGTTCGGCATTCGGGCTTTACCACCGGTTCGGGAAGGCAACCCCCCAAGGAACTGGTGCGTTCATGGTTGTTGATCAAGATCACTGGATGTTTGCCGGCAGCGGTCTCAACTACGGCGATCTAGTCGGTCGCGATGACGGAGTAGTCGGTTACGAGACCCTGGGCTGTCCACTTCAGTTCGACGACGAGAGCCGGCTGACAGTTCGTCGGTACCTTGGGTTTCCCGACCAAATGGAGGTCGTGGGGTTCACCCTTTCGTCCAATCTCGCCATGGGCGAATATCCCGCTTCGATCTCGGCGCTAAACGATCAGGGCGATCTTGAGTTTGTTTCGAGTCGGTTATCTGGCGACGACTCGCCGCAGAACCTGGCCAAGTGGCGTCGGGGCAATGCGGTGATGCTCACGTGTCGGCCACACGACGATCAGGGCGGCCAGGTGGTGACGGTGGGAACGACCGACTGGGTGTTCGGACTAGCAACTGACCGCCAGGTGGCCAAGGTCACCGCGAACGTGCTCGACCATCTCGGCATCGACCGAAGCTAGGCGAAGCGTGACGTATGTGGTTCCATGGAGGTCCATGCGAGCTGACGATCCGCCAGATCCTTCCGAACACCCTGATGGTGACGACCGCGTTGCTTGGCAAGCGGTTTTCGACGCCGTGCCGAGTCGGGATACGGCGTTCGAAACAATGTCTGGCATTCCACTCGACGCCGTTTACGGCGATGGCCCGTACCCCGGTCAGTACCCCTATACACGCGGGATACATCCCGGGATGTACCGGTCGCGGCTGTGGACCATGCGGATGTTTGCCGGGTTTGGCACCGCTGTCGACACCAATGAGCGGTTCAAGGACCTGCTGCGCCACGGTGTTACTGGCCTCTCGACTGCATTCGATATGCCCACCCTCATGGGCCGCGACTCCGACAGTAGCTGGGCGTTGGGCGAGGTTGGCAGGGCGGGTGTAGCTGTTGACACTCTGGCCGACATGGAGGATCTCTTCGCCGGCATCGACCTTTCTGCGGTGTCGACGTCGATGACGATCAACGGACCGGCGGCGGTCCTGTTGGCGATGTACATAGCGGTCGGCGAAAAGAGTGGGGTTGGGCCCAAGGCCCTCTCCGGCACGATTCAGAACGACATTCTGAAGGAATACCAAGCCCAAAAGGAGTACATCTATCCGCCGCGGCCATCCATGCGAATCGTGACCGACATGGTGAAGTACACGACTGCCGAGATGCCGAAGTGGCACCCGATCTCCATCTCGGGTTACCACATCCGCGAGGCCGGATCGACAGCAGCACAGGAGCTGGCGTTCACGCTGGCCAACGGGTTCGCATACGTCGAAGCGGCCATTGCTCAGGGCCTCGACGTCGATACCTTTGGCCGACGGCTCAGTTTCTTCTTCAATAGCCATATCGACTTCTTTGAAGAGATCGGCAAGTTCAGAGCCGCTAGGCGAATCTGGGCCAGGTGGATGAGGGATCGATACGGGGCTACCGACGAGCGGGCCATGATGTGCCGGTTTCACACCCAAACCGCTGGGGTTTCTCTGACGGCCCAGCAGCCAGAGATCAATATCGCCAGGGTGGGCCTCCAGGCGCTGGCAGCTGCGCTTGGCGGTACCCAATCGCTCCACACCGACAGCTTCGATGAAGCCCTAGCACTGCCAACGGAGAAGGCGGCTCGGATCGCGCTCCGCACTCAACAGATCGTGGCCCACGAAACCGGCGTCACCAACGTGGCCGACCCACTCGGCGGGTCGCCGTACGTCGAGTGGATGACCGACGAAATGGAACGTCAGGCTGAGGCCATATTCGAGCACTTACTCGAACTTGGCGATGGATCGATCCTCGAGGGTTGTTACGCGGGTATCGCCAACGGGTACTTCGTTGGCGAGATCGCCGACTCTGCCTACCGATTCGAACGTGAGGTGAACTCGGGTCGGCGTGTGATTGTTGGTGTTACCGACTTTGTCGAAGGACACGACGCCGAGGCCACCAATCTGCTTCGGATAGGAAGCGAAGTAGAAGCCCAACAACTCAATCGCCTCAACATGGTGAAAGCCGATCGCGACTCAGAGGCGGTGCGTCGAAGCCTCGATGCCATCACCGCTGCTGCCCACGACCCGGCTGTGAACTTGATGCCATCGATCATCGAAGCAGTCAAGGCCTACGCAACCGAAGAAGAGATCAGCATGGCGATGGAGACAGTATTTGGAACCTACGTCGAAACTGCGATCATCTGATGGCTAGTGGGGCCAACGAACCGACCCGAAATCGAGAGAGGGTTGTGCTCGCCAAACTGGGGCTCGATGGCCACGACCGGGGAATCAAGATCGTGGCTCGGATGTTGCGCGATGCCGGCATGGAGGTCATTTATCTCGGGATTCGCCAAACCACTGACAGCATCGTGGCCGCGGCCGAACAAGAAGACGCTGACGCCATTGGTCTGTCGATGCACAATGCTGGCCACCTGACCTTGGCTCCCGCTATGGTCCGCGCCGTCAACGATGCTCAACTCGACATCCCAGTGGTGATTGGCGGCATCGTCCCTGGCGACGACGTCGCTGAGCTGATCGACGCTGGTGTTGCCGCGGTTCTCGGCCCTGGCGCCTCGGCCGACGAGGTGGTGGCGCAGATGCGAAGCGCCATCGCCACGTGGCACGTTCGCAAAACCTGATGGCCCTAGACGCGGGCGGTTCGGACCGTGACCTAGGTGCACCGAACCGGTCTGCTTCATCAAGTGAGCTGTTCGAACAGGCCAGGAACGGCAACCGGCGGGCGCTTGGTCGGCTGTTGACACTGATAGAGACCGGTGGTGAAGCAGCCGACGAGATCACCGAACTCACTCATCCCGAAACGGGCCGGGCCCATGTCATTGGGATAACCGGCGCGCCTGGCGCTGGAAAGTCGACGATGACTGGCCAGCTGCTGAAACTGTTGTCCGATTCGGGGCACCAGAGCGCTGTGTTGGCTGTAGATCCGTCGTCGCCGCTAACAGGTGGGGCGATCCTGGGCGACCGCATCCGTATGGATCACCTCGCCGGAACCCGGAGCTTCATTCGGTCAATGGCCACCAGGGGACACTTCGGAGGTTTAGCTCTAGCGGTACCGGCTGCGGTTAGGGCATTCGATGCGGCGGGTTACGACCCAGTGTTGATCGAGACCGTCGGAGTCGGCCAGGTTGAGGTCGACGTTGCAGCTACCGCCGACACCACGGTTGTGGTCGTTACCCCTGGTTGGGGCGATGCTGTTCAGGCTAATAAGGCCGGGTTGCTCGAGGTGGCCGACGTATTTGTGGTGAACAAGTCCGATAGGCCCGGAGCCAGCGATGCCAGACGCGACTTAGAACTCATGCTCGACCTCAGTCACATCACCGGCCAGGAACATAGCTCTGGGTATCGGGCGCCAATAGTGATGGCCAACTCGATTGAGGCTGACGGCATCGCTGAAGTATGGAAAGCAATAGCTCAGCATCGGGAGCACTTGGCCCAGTCAGGGCTCATCGATCACACAAGAGCAAGCCGCCTCGTTTCCGAAGTTCGCAGCCGCGTGCAGCGCCTGCTCGGCGACGGCATCGATGAGGTCATGACCACTCCGCCCGCACAGCAAGAGTTGGTGGATGCTGTAGCTCGGACGATTTCTCCTGTTACCGCGGCCGAGCGAATTGTCGCCATCGTCCGTGGGTAGAGAAAATACGCAACCTGTGCCTAAAAACGTTGCGATGACCGCGTTTTTGGGCACAGGTTGCGGGATCAGGCGTTGTCGGCTTCGACAATCTTGGCGAGACGCTCGAGGCTATGAGGCATCACTGATTCGACGACCTGCCAGCTCGACCCAACTTGTGGGGGTTGCGACAAGTCCGCAGTTGACACTGCCTTGGCAAATACTTCAACGGCCATACGTTCAGCGCCTACGTCGAATGCAAGGCCGTTGGCTATCGCGTCGCAACGATACGACTCAAGCATCTGGTAGGCGATGTCTCGGTACGACCCCGCTACGTCGCCGAGCGACTCTTCGTCGAGGGTGAAGCCTAAGGCGGCTAGCTGCCTGGCGAGGGCGGCAACTATCTCGCTGGCTATCGCCACCAGGCCGCCGCCGTCGGCAGGTGAAAGGTCTTGGTGCTTGTGGTCGTACTGGTCCGATATCTCGACTTGGCAGATGTTGCGGGCACCCGGATAGTTGTAGAAGCTGGCCAGAAATTCGAGTTCGCCACTCCATGCTGGGGGCAGTCGCACGGACCGTGCTACGTCGGCCGTCATGGCGTGTTCGCCAGACAGGACGTACCGAAAGCTCGAGAGGAACTCCAAGTACCCGAGCGCCGGTTCGGAATTGCCAAGACCTCGCAGAGCTTCGAGTAACGGTGCCATCAGCAGCCTGGTTACGCGACCGGTGAGTTGGTGTTGGTCGTTGCGAGCGTAGAAACCCTTAGTCGCGTCGACTTTCAGGCCGGGGTGGGCAATGGGGTACAAGAGCCGGTCGAGCATCGAGCGCGAATAGTCGACGATGTCGCTGTCGTGCATCGCGACTGTCTTTCCACGATCGGACGCCAGAAAGTACCCAAGGCAGAACCACACGTTCCGACCCTTGCCGTAACCACTCGGCGCGATGTCATTTGCGGCTAGCTCGTCCTCGAACTCGCCAATGCCCGGGCTGTCGTTCCACAACACGCGGTGATGCTGGGGGAGTCGATCTAGGACTTGCTTGGCCTGGTTGAACTGTCGCTTGTCGGCGCGGTCGAGGCCGACGATCACCTCGCAGACATAGTCGACTTCGGTGAGCTCATCGATGATGTGTTCGAATGCCTGAGTATCGAGATCGCTAAACAGTGTCGCAATGATGAGCGATATTGGCGATTCAGCACTCCAGCGGGAGAGATCCGAGCGACGATCTTGGTCGGTGATGAGTCGAAGGTCGTGGATTGTGGTCAGACGGCTTGGCTGATGAAAATCGGCCATTGGTCAACTTGTCCTCTCCCGACAGTCTTTGCAGCGATCCACGTGATTGTGGATCACTAGACGTTAACGGCGTGGTAGACCAAACGTATGCAGACACTGAGACAGCGTTGGAACGCAGACCAAACCACTCTCGGCGGATGGTTGTCCATACCGACTTCGATCACGGCCGAAGCCACAGCCCGATCTGGTTTCGACTATGTGTGCATCGACATGCAGCACGGGGTTATCGACTACAGCGACGTGCCATCCATGATTCAGGCGATTCTGTTGGCCGATGGTTGTCCGATCGTCAGGGTGCCGTGGAATGAACCCGGCGTCATTGGCAAGGTGCTCGATGCTGGGGCCCATGGGGTGATCATCCCTATGGTCAACACCGTTGCCGAAGCAGAGGCAGCAGTTCGGGCCTGTCGGTACGCACCTGACGGTGCTCGAAGCTCTGGGCCAATACTGGCCCAACCCCGCGTCGATGGCGGTGACTACCTCGAGTGGGCCCGTGAGAACGTTGTTTGTATTCCGATGATCGAAACCGTTGAGGCGGTCGGGAACGTCGACGCAATTCTGGCCGTACCAGGCATCGATGCCATCTATGTAGGTCCGGCGGATCTATCCATAAGCCTTGGGCTGGCGCCAGGCAACAACGACAACGAAGCCCGGTTTACCGATGCGCTCACCACAGTGGTTGACGCCTGTCGCAAAGCTGGGATCGTGGCCGGAATTCACTCAACTGGCGATCTGACTCCTAAGCGTCTCGCGGCTGGATTTACCATGGTGACCGTTACTTCCGATGGTGTTGCCATGCGGCTAGGCCTGGCCGCCGAACTGGCCGAGGCCCGTTCAGCGACAGCGGGCCCGTCGGCGTCGGCAAGCTCGATCTACTAGCCCCCACGGCCTGGCCATGGTTCGCCTAGCCAACGACGATTACCAGGGCCATAACTCCCACTCCGAGTGCCGCTGCCACTAAGTCCTTGCCGCCCGGTCGGTGGCGGTCAGGCGGCGGGGTTCGGATGCCGCCGCGAGCGGCCAGAGTGCGCGCCATCTCACCTGCTCGCCTGAACGTGCTTACGACGAGCGCAACGGCGATGTCGGCTCCAGCATCGAGGTAGGGCTGTTCTGCGGTTTTGGGACGGAGTTTCCTGGCCGCAACGATGACCCTCACCTCTTCGATCAAGAGGGGAACGGTGCGCACCGCGACCACCAACACCGTGCCGATCTCCTTGCTGGGAAACCCAACTCGCCCAAAGGGCCGCAGTAGTCGATTGAGCGCGGCTGCTATGTCGTCGAGTCTGGTGGTCCAGCCGATCAACAACGCCAGCGCCGTCATCAGCCAAGCAAAGGCAATGAACTGACCAAGGTCGAGCACGCCCCCAATACCGAGGCCAAACGCTTCTGGTTCGTCGTTCGACAACAAGGCAAAAAAGAAGGAGATCCCGAGACCGATCCACAACACCTTCGGTGGTCTTGGTGTTACGCCTCTGGGCAATCGAGACAGGCCGATCAGTACGAGGGCAACTCCCCAGCCGATTCCCACAGTCGTCCACGACAATTGAAAGGCGATGCTGGTGCCGACTATCGGCACCCAAAGGATTTTCGTGCCAGCCCAAAGTGAATGAATGGGCGAGTCGATGTCGAGATGGCGCATGACCTTCCCGCTCATGAACGCACCCGTCGGTCGACGACGCGTCCACCGTCCAAGGCGATGCGTTGATGGACGAGGTCGCTGGCCCATTCGGGTTCGTGACTGACGACCACCACAGCTACCCGCGCAGCCAAGAAGTGCTGGACCGCGGCCATAAGCCGATCGCGGCCTTCGGCATCTAGGCCAGCCAATGGTTCATCGAGGATCACAACGTCGAGATCTCTGCCGAGCAGCCCGGCCAGTAACACGCGACGCTGCTCGCCACCACTCAGTTGATCGATGCGGCGGTTACCCAGCTTGGTGGCATCAAGGCCCATCGCCTCGAGCAATGGGTCGACCTCGTCGAGCCCAGAGATGGCCTTGACCTCAGATCGAACCTTGTTTCGTAGGAGTTGCAAGCGAGCGTGCTGGAAAGCCAAGCCGATGGCATTTGTGGGCTCGGTCAGAGGCTCGCCGCGAAAGCTGATCTCGCCAGAAGCTGGCGCAATGAGGCCTGCGAGGCTCCAGGCCAAGGTGGTTTTGCCTGATCCGTTGCTTCCGGTGAGCAGGGTTAGCTGGCCCTCTCGTAGGTCAAGGTCGATGTCGGCGAGCGCTTCGACGGCCCAGGGCGATTTGTTGTCGTGAACCACGACGAGTTTCCTGGTCGACATCACCAGCGGGCCTGGTTCGCCCACCGTTGAGTCGACTTCGACTCGTGGGCGAGCGACCCCAATCGAGACCTCCTCATCGGCTACGGCAAGGTCATCGAGTACATGCGATGCATGTAGAACTGCGGCGCCGGCGTCGGCTGCGGCTCGCAACACCCCGACTACGGCTTCACGACCGGCAGGATCAAGCATCGATGTCGACTCATCGGACAGCAATAGGGTCGGTTCCAACGCTAGCGCAGCGGCAATGGCCAAGCGCTGAAGTTCGCCGCCCGAAAGTGCGGCCGAGTCTCGATCGGCAAGGTGGGCGATACCTACCTGTTCGAGTAGTTCCTGGATTCTGGCGTCATCGACATCTCCGCCCCATGCCAGTTCGTCGCGCACCCTTGGTGCGAGTATCTGCGCCGCGGGGTTTTGCCCAATCACGCCCGTTCCGCCCATTCGCCCTAGGCCTGTCGCATTCCACGAGTTAGTGGCGAAGCGGACGCCGTCGAAACCGGCCAAAGCGCCAATTGTTGAGCTCTTGCCTGCGCCGTTTGGTCCGGTAAGAGCCACGAGTTCACCCGGGCTCAAGCTGATGTCGACCGTGGCGACAGTGCTCCCGGCTCGGATAACCTTCTCCCGCCTGAGGTTCGCCTGACCCGGAGGGCCGGTAGGGCCGACTTCGTGATTCAGTGGCGGGCCAAGCGTCGCGTTCACCCGGCCGATAACCGGCTTTGATACTCGGTACGCAAACACCGAGTAGCCGATCGTGATGATGAGCTGGGCCACTGGAGTTGCGACAACCCACCAAAGGATAGCTTTATCGATTCCATCGACAAGATTGTCTGAGGCCCAGGCTAACGGGTCGCCAATTCTGGACAGGTACAGCCCGGTGCCGATGCTGTCAGTTGCTCGGTCTGACAGCCAGCCGAGGCCGTTGTCGATGCCACCGACAAAGTTGGCTGCGCCCACCGACCCGTTCCTGACGTTCTCGAAGTTGAGCTCGCGTACGTTCTTAAAGACAGCGAGGAACGCCAGTGTCAGAATGCTTATCGGCGGCCATGCCCAAAGAATGGACCGAGCCATCGCTCGTAGCTGGCCCCGTCCTTTACTGATCGTGGTGCCGGTTGCGGCGCCGAACAACGTGGCGGTGGTTATTTGTGAGATGGGGCCGATTCCGCCAAGCAGAATCGCCATCATCGCCGCAGTTGCGCCAGCCGCGAAGACGGCTCTGAGGCGACGTCGCGAGGCCAGAACCGCAATAACTACGGTCGATAGCAACTGGAAGAACGTGCCGAAGGCAAGGAGCCGACCGATTGCGGCCGAAGTGAAAACAAGCGCCGCTACCGCCGCAGCATCTGCTACTTCGCTTGGTGACAACTGCGAGCTGGTTGCGGTAGTCGCAGCGGTGTCGGTTGAGGGGAGATCGATCACGTGGCCGCTCATCGTATGGACCGTCGACTCAACCCCCTCACGCATGAGTGATAGCGAAACAGTCGCGTTGGATGGCAAACTCAGCTTCATGCCAATGCGCACCAACTGTCATCAATACGAAAGCCGGTCTTACCCAAACGGAGACACCGTGCGAAAGTGCAACCTCGACCTTGCCCCCGAGGCGCCATGGCGTTGTCCAGATGATTGTCCCAGCTATCAGCCTCGGCGACTCGATGCCGGTTGGGTTCATGGCAGCTTGGGCCTCAAGGATTTTGCCGAGGAACCGGCAAGCCTCGGTGACGACGACTCGATTGCAGCCCTGCTCGACGCCGCCGAAGACATTGTGAACGATGCCGGACCATCGATCGTGGCCGAATTCGAAGCCGAGCAGGGTAAGAAGACGGGCCGATTGCCCCGCCTGTCAAAACGAGCGAGAGCCAAGAAGCGCAAGAAAAAGAAGAAGCGCTGACCCCTCGGCCTGATCTTCGTGATCTCTGCAATTTCTACTACGCGCGTAGGTAGAATTCGGGGGCTGATTTCGCCCCGAGATCTTAAGGCAACCACAGATGACCCAAGCCATCCTCCCAAGCTCTGTTCACGCGAACGATCCAGCATGGCTCGATGCAGCTAGACGGCTAGCCCGCGAGCGTTTCGAGGCTGTCGGCTTCCCGACCGCCGAAGAAGAAGAGTGGCGCTACTCGCGCATCGACGATCTGGACCTTGCAGATTTTTCTCCAGTCGAGACCAAGTCCGAACACGGCGCGATGTGGGGCCTCGTGGACGGTGAGGCCATCGCCGATGCGGTGGCCACTATCGACGTGGTTGACGGCTTCGTCGTAGCCGTCGAGGTCAGTGCCGATGTCGAGGATCTTGTCGAGATCTCAACCGACGGCATCGACGCCGAGGATGCCGTCGGTTCGGTCATGACCGAACCAACTGACTCCTTTGCCGACATCAGCCTGGTGTTGGCCACTCGGCCCATCGTTATCCGAATCGCTCCCGACGCTGTCATCGAGGGCCCCATCGTGGTTAGACACCGGGTCGTCAGCGCGGGATCGCTCACGGCTACTCGCATCGTGGTCATCGCCGGACAGAACTCCGAGGCCACCGTCATCGAGGCTCAGTCGTCTGACGAGATCCAGGCCGTGATCTTGCCGGTGACCGAACTTCGCGTCGAGCGTGCGGCCCGACTCAAGTATCTAGTCGTCCAGGATCTTGCCCACTCGGTGTGGCAGATCGGGACCCAAGTGTCGACGATCGACGCCGACGCTCATCTGGTCACAAGCGCGGTTGCTCTTGGCGGCTACTACGCCAGGCTTCGGTGCGACACTCGCATGATCGGCAAGGGAGCCGAGGGCGACATCAAGGCAGTGTTCTTCGGACAAGACGCGCAAGCACTCGACTTTCGTACCTTCCAGACTCATGTGGCGCCCCACACCAACTCCGACCTCGTGTTCAAGGGTGCACTCGACGGACACGCTCGATCGATCTACACCGGCCTCATCCGGATCGAAAAGGACGCCTATGCCGTCGAGGCCTACCAAACCAACCGCAACATCAAGTTGTCCGAACACGCTTGGGCTGAGTCTGTGCCAAACCTCGAGATCGAAAACAACGATGTTCAGTGCAGCCACGCCTCGGCGGTTGGGCCCATCGACGCCGACCAACAGTTCTATCTAGAGAGCCGAGGCGTGCCCACACGGGTAGCCGAGCGGCTTGTGGTGCAGGGATTCTTCTCCGAGATCGTGTCCCAGATGCCACACGCCGGCGTTGCCGCGGCGGTCGACGCCGAGTTAACCCGCCGACTTCAGACCTCGGAATTCGTGCGATGAGCCGCCTTGTTCGGCTTTGCCATCTCGGCGCGCTTGTTGATGGCCAGCCGGTGCGGATCGACATCGACGGTCATCGCATTGCTGCGGTCAGAATCGAAGACGATGTGTACGCCATCGGCGACCGGTGTAGCCACGCCAACTTTTCGTTGTCCGAGGGTTACCTCGACATCGAACAGTGTTCTCTTGAATGTCCGAAACACGGAAGCAACTTCTCGCTAGTAACCGGCGAGCCCGGGAGCTTTCCTGCCATCAAACCCGTTCCTGTATATGCGGTAACAATCGATGAAGACGACGTCATCGTCGAACTTCCCGAGGACGATCAATGAGCACTCTCGAGATTCGAAACCTACACGCCGCAGTCGGCGGAACCGAGATACTGAGAGGCATCGATCTAACGATCTCATCGGGCGAGGTGCACGCCATTATGGGGCCAAACGGCTCAGGAAAATCGACTCTTTCTCATGTTGTCATGGGTCGCCCCGGCTACTTCGTGACCGCAGGTTCGATCACTCTCGACGGAGCCGACATGTTGTCGTTGGCGCCATGGGAGAGGGCCAAAGCCGGCCTCTTCTTGGCTATGCAGTATCCAACCGAGGTCCCTGGAGTGTCGTTGCAGTCGGCAATGGCCGAGGCATTTCGGGCGTCTGGTCGCGAACCCCGAAGTGTTGTTGCTGCCCTCGAGGTTGAGGCCGATCGAATTGGCTTCGAGCGCAAGTTCCTCGAGCGTCCGCTCAACGTCGATCTATCCGGCGGTGAAAAGAAACGCAACGAGACGATACAACTCGGTGTTCTCGGCCCCAAGATTGCAATTCTCGACGAACTCGACAGTGGTCTCGACGTCGATGCTTTGCACGATTGCTCGACGCGCATCGAGGCCATGACCACAGAGGACAATCTTGGGGTCTTGGCCATTACGCACTACAACCGGCTACTCAAACAGCTGCGAGCCGATCAGGTCCACATCATGGTGAAGGGCCGCATCGTTGCTTCAGGGGGCCCAGAACTGGCCGCCGAGCTTGAGGTCGACGGGTATGCGCGATTCCAGACGGCCGACGATCCGTCGCGTCCCGACCCTCTTGGCGATGTCGACCCGTTCGCCGACCCTCTAAACTCGACAACACTGATCTAGAAGCGATCGAAAAAACACAACTCCCGCACCGGGGGGAGCGGGAGTTGTGCTGGCTGGTTCAGGGCCAGGTCCGCCATAGGCGGTTTGTTACGGGTACTTGGACCCGAGACTGTTTGTATATCTATCGTTACGACAGGCTTTCGTATGCCGTTTCGATCGAGACCTCCGTGTCGACGGCGTTAAGGTCGATGACGCTGTCGCCGAGTTCGGCCAGGCGCTGATCGAGGTCGGTGAGTTCACGGCGAGCGGTACTCGCATAACGCGAAACCATGCGCCTGTGGCTGTCGACGTCGTCGGCCAATTGGGCCCGGCGGGCGGCTGCGATGCCATCGATTTGGGCCAGTTGCTCCTTGGCGATGTTGACCTCTTGGGTGACCTCGGTGTGTTGGGTCTCGATCTCAGAAAGGAGCATTTCCATTTCGGCAGTGGCCTTGTTGCCGACCGCGATCGCCTGCTCCCTTGCTTCGGCTCGGGTTCGAGCCGCGGCCTCTTGGGAGGAACGCTCGAGTGCCTCGGCTCGGCCCGTAGCAGTATCGATGAGGGTCCGGGCGGTCGCTTCGGCGACCTGTCGGTTGGTGTCAGCGTCGGCCTCGGCCTCGGCAACGAGACGAGCAGCGTGCTCCTTGGCCGCGACAATGAGCTGCTCCTCGGTCGCCTTGGCAGCTTCTTTGGACTTTGCCGACTTGGCGTTCGCTTCGTCCCGAATCGACTTTGCATCGTCTCGGGCGTGATGTCGAATTCGGTCGGCGTCGTAGTCGGCCGTGGCGCGAACCTTTTCGCCTTCGGTAATCGCAACCTGTTCGGCGTTGCGCATCAGTTCGCCAGCTTCAACCCTGGTCTGCTCAAGGCCCGCGGTTGCCTGTCCATTGATGCTGGCGGCATTGGCGTTGGCCGCGGCCATGAGTTCATCAGACTTGGTTTGAGCTGTGGTTAGAACCTCATCAGCGTCGGTGTGCATCTGCTTGGCTTGGGCGGTCAGGCCTCGCGCCGCTTCGGCCCGCTTATCGGCCTCAACTGCGATCAACTGGGCCCGCCGCTTCGACTCGCTGAGGTGTTTCTTGGCCTTGTCGCGAGCCTGGCCAAGAGCACGTTCAGCCGTTTCGCGAGCTGCCTGCAACGTGCGAGCGGCCTCGGTAGTTGCATCACCAGGTACCGCGGGAACGTTGTCTCGGAGCTGCTGTGCGGCTTCGGCAGCCTGGGTCTGGGCCTGGGCTAACTGGCGTTGAAGCCCATGCAGATACTGATCAACCGCGATGGGGTCGTAACCCTTGCGCCGTTCGGGAAAGATGGGAACTGAAGCCATCGGATTTTCGGTCATTGGGGTGCCTCACTTAACTGGATCTGAACCGTTGGTGGGGCTGGTCGGCACCTTGTCACATGAATCAAGGATTGGTTCGGGAATTGCTTTGTCTCGTGGCCGGTAGGATGTCCGGCTATGTCACGGCGACTCAACGACGCTCAGATCGCCGACGCTGTCGAAACGCTTGGCCAATGGCGACGCGTAGGCGACGGCATCGAGGCCGACCTGAAGTTCGATTCGTTCTCGACAGCGTTCGGATTCATGGCTGCGATTGCCACTCATGCAGAACGGTTGTGCCACCATCCCGACTGGTCGAACGCGTACGACCAAGTGCATGTTCGACTCACGACCCACGACGCTGGGGGCCTCACCGGTCTCGACTTCGAGCTAGCGGGAATCATCGAAGAAATAGCGGGTCGGTTCAACAAGTGAGGAAGTTCCTTTACTCGATCTATCGACGCTGGTACCAGCTTCGCCCTCCCCGGTTAACGGTTGGAGTTCGCGGCCTCGTCACCAATGACGACGATGAGATCTGCCTCGTCCGTCATACCTATCGCGATGGCTGGTTCTTACCGGGTGGGGGAGTGAAGGTTGGCGAATCGCTCGTTGGCGCCATGGCTCGGGAGTTGGTCGAAGAAACCGGAATCGAGCTGCCAGAGTCGCCCCGCAAGGTGCTCGGCGTCTATTCCAGCTTCGCGGAGCATAAGAGCGACCACATTGTTGTGTTCGTCCTCGACGATTGGTCGATGACAGCCTCAAAGAGCCCCGAGATCGCCGAGGTCGGCTTCTTCTCGCCAAACGAACTCCCCAATGGCACTTCAGCCGCGACCACTCGCCGCATCAAAGAGTGGGTTACCGGAGTCCCACCAGGCCACCGCTGGTAAGTCCTGGGCTTTCGGTGGGCTTTGTGCACCGTGGCGGTGTGTATTCGCCTCCGAAAGCGAATTGCGACTAGTCGGTGGGGGTGATGGCCTCGGCCAGGGTGTTCCAGGCCAGGGTGGCGCACTTGATCCGAACCGGGAACTTGACCACTCCGCTTAGGGCCTGGAGATCGCCGAGGCTGACATCGGCGTCGATCGCAGAATCGATGCCCTCCACCTCGATGGACATCATCGACTTTAAGGCACCCGTGAGGGTTGCGACTTCTGCCAACGTCTTACCCTTGACGGCTGCCGACATCATCGAAGCTGATGCTTGGCTGATGGAACATCCCTGGCCGCCGATGGCGACATCGGACACGATTTCGTCGCCGGCGTTGTTTGTCTCGGTCTCGACGTAGACCACGATTTCGTCGCCGCACAACGGGTTGAAACCTTCGGCTTTGGTCGCGGGCGGGGTCTCTAGTTCGCCGCGGTTTCGCGGGCTACGGTAATGGTCGAGGATGATCTCGCGGTAAAGGTCGTCAAGGCCTGGCATCGTGAACCTGTGGTTAGAGGGTGAAGAAGTCGCGGGCTTCGACCAGGGCTTCGGCCAACTGGTCGACATCGGCTTCGTCGTTGTAAATATACAAAGATGCCCTGGTCGTTGCGTTCACTCCTAGTACCCGCATGAGCGGTTTGGCACAGTGATGGCCGGCCCGAACTGCGATCCCTCGCTGGTCGAGTACTTGCGATACATCGTGGGGGTGGGCGGTTCCAACCATCATCGACAGGACGCCGCCGCGAGCAGCAGGTTCGGCCGGACCATGAATGACCAGGTCTTCGCCGACAACCTCGCGCAGCGTACGCATGGCGTAGGCGGTCAGTGAAACCTCGTGAGCTCGGACAGCGTCCATGCCGAGGTTCGACAGATAGTCGACGGCCGCACCGAGGCCAACGATTTCGGCGATTGGTGGCGTGCCAGCTTCGAACTTATGGGGCAGCGAGTTGGTCGTAAATCCGTCTTTGCGAACATCGAGAATCATGTCGCCGCCGCCCAGGAACGGTGGCATCGAGTCGAGGAGTTCGGCCCTTCCCCACAACACTCCGACGCCAGTCGGACCTAGAAGCTTATGACCGGTGAAGGCCAATAGATCGGCTCCGAGCTCGACAACGTTGGTTGGAACGTGGGGCACAAGCTGAGCCGCATCGACGAACACGATGGCGCCGACAGCGTGGGCGGCGTCGGCAATACGTCGGACTGGGTTTAGTGTGCCAAGGACGTTGCTCATGGCACTGACACCAACGAGCGAAACTCCGTCGAGAAGGCGGTCGAGGTCGGTGAGGTCGAGCTGCCCGTCTTCTGTGAGGGGAATCCAGCGGATTGCGAAACCCTTCTCGGCCGCGAGTATCTGCCACGGGACGATGTTTGCGTGGTGCTCCATTTCAGTGATCAGAACCGCGTCGTCTGGGCCAAGGTTTGCGCCCCCCCAGGACCGCGCCACAAGGTTCATGGCCTCGGTGGCGTTCTTGGTGAAGATGATCTCGTTCGAAGATGGCGCACCGACGAACGAGGCAATCCGTTGCCGAGAGCCCTCTAGGAGGTCGGTTGCCTCAACAGCCAACGCATAGGCGCCCCGGTTTACGTTGGCGTTCGAATTTTCGTAGTAACTCGACATCGCGTCGATGACTTGACGTGGCTTCTGCGACGAAGATGCCGAGTCGAGGTAGATGAGCCGTGATGGTTTGCCGTCTGGCCCGATCCGATCTTGGTTGAGAATCGGGAAATCGGCCTTGATGGACGCGACGTCTAGGCCGGTGACGACGGTCATAGGTGGCGCCATGACTCGTAGCCGTCGCTTTCGAGGCGGGCTGCGAGCTCCATGCCACCCGATTCGACGATGCGGCCATTGATCATGATGTGCACGTGGTCTGGGGCTAGCTCGTCGAGGAGACGTTGGTAATGGGTTATGAGCACAACACCCATCTCGGGACGATCGGACCGAACCTCTCGAACACCCTGGGCCACTACTCGAAGTGCGTCGATGTCGAGGCCGGAGTCGGTCTCGTCGAGGACAGCCAACTCTGGTTCGAGGATTGCCATCTGGAGAATTTCGTTGCGCTTCTTCTCGCCGCCTGAGAAGCCCTCATTGAGGTAGCGGTCGGCGAACGACGGATCCATATGGAGCCGTTCCATCCATTCCATGATGGATAGTCGAAGCTCAAGAATCGACAAATCGAGCCCCTTGCGGGCCGACAATGCTTGTCTTAAGAAGTTGATGACGCTGACCCCGGGAATCTCTTGGGGATACTGAAACGCCAGGAACATTCCGGCCTTGGCTCTGACGTCTGGATCCCAGTCGGTGATGGTGTCGCCGTGTAGGCGGATTGCGCCGCTGGTTACTTCGTACTCTGGGGACCCGAGGAGTGTTGACGCCAGGGTCGACTTACCTGACCCGTTGGGGCCCATGATCGCATGGACCTCGCCGGCGGAGACTTTCAGGTCGAGACCATGGAGGATCTCGATGGGCACACCGCCATCGTCGGCGACGCTTACGCGCAGATTCTCGATCTCGAAGAGGGGGGACGTCATGGAGGGGATTGTAATTCGAGCTGCCGATTAACACTACGGTCGTAGGAGAAATACCGAATTGTGGTGTTCCGCCCACTACCAGCCCCGGTCGACCCAATCTTGGAGGTGAGGTAGTTCGGCACCGATGGTGGTGTTGTCGCCGTGTCCTGGGAGCACGATTGTCTCGGCGTCGAACTTGGAGAACATGCGATCTTCGATGCTGGTGATGATGGTCTTGAAATCGTTGGCGTTGTTGAACGTATTGCCAGGACCACCTGGGAACAGGGTGTCGCCGGTGAACAACAGCGGTGTGCCTTCGACATGGAAACTCATTGAGCCCGGTGTGTGACCTGGGTTGTGGATCGTGTGGATGCGTAGGCGGCCGATCTCGATGACTGAGTTGTCTTCGAGGAGGTAGTCGTAGCTCGGTAGCATTTCGGCGTCCTCGGCCACGATGCCAACCTCGTAACCAGCATCGCGGATAGCGGGGATGGCCTGAATGTGGTCCCAGTGGCCGTGGGTCTCGACCACTGTTTTTACCCCAAGCTTGCGACACAATTCGAGCAGCATTTCGTGCTCGTTTGCGGCATCGATGAGTATCGAATCGCCGGTTTCGGTGCATCGGATAGTGAACACGTTGTTCTCGTATGGCCCGACCACAACCTTATGAACCTCGACGCCAGTGGATTTCCAGTGCAGAGTCATGAGCGGACCTCTCATATGTTGGTGAGCCGATGTTGCACCGATGCTAGTTACCCGCACCGTCGATCCCTGTCTGTCAGGGTGATGTGTCTCAACCCGGTTCGGTCTCGGCTGGAGAAACAACGTCGAGCCCGAGGGCCAATGCGGCTGGGATCTGATGCGAATCGAACGTCAAGAACTGGGTGGGTCTCGGTAGGCGATCGGCTGCGGCCAGATGAATCGCATCGGTGGTGGTGACTCCGTATTGGGCTCCAATTTCGGTGGCTCTTACAAGCAACCGCGAGTCGACTGGTACTGACGCGATTGCATCCCAGTCGTCTCGGAATCTCGACCACAGGTCGGCCTGTTCTTTGCGGCTCATGGCGATGCGGTGAAGAACGAGCTGTGTTTCGGTACGCGCGATCGCCGAGGCACACCACACCGGATCAGCAGCCATAGCGTCAATCACGAGCTCACGCCCCCGCTCGCGGACATAGCGCTTAACTAGGGCTGAAGTGTCAATGAACAGCGTCATAGGGCGCTGTGGTTTGGCCCAGAGGGGGAAGTGTCAATGAACAGCGTCATAGGGCGCTGTGGTTTGGCCCAGAGGGGGCAGTGTCAATGAACAGCGTCAACGGCCGCGTAGTTCTTCGATGGACCGATTGGTAGACAGACCCTCGGCTAGTTGACCAGGCGCGGGCGGAGGGGGTCGGTCGGTTCGGCTGGCCGGGTCGACAAGCCCAGCTGCGATGAGGTCGTCGAGGTTCCAGTCGGCGCCGGCTGATAGCGGAGCGAGCCTGGCCATTGGCTGGCCGCCGATGGTTACGACGACAGCTTCGCCGCCGGCAGCACGACGTACGTACGTGCCTAGATCGCGACGAAGCTCTCGAACCCCGATGTGTGTTTCGGCTTCGGTTGTAGCGGTTGGATCCCAAAGATCACGGCCCATGGTCCTAGAGAGTAGTGGCTCCTGGCCATTTGTGTACACACCGGTACACAGCTGGATGTGCATCGCGATACCAGGTTCGATAGAAATTGAGCCAATCGCAATTCACAACGGGAGAACAACGTGAACTTCGCCTTTACCGAGGAACAAGAAGAACTTCGCAACATCGTGCGTGGCTTCTTCGAGGACAAGTCGCCAGAGTCGGCTGTCCGCGAGCTCATGGACACCGAGGACGGCTACGACCCAGCGGTGTGGGCCCAGATGGCCGAACAGCTTGGGCTCCAGAGCCTCATCATTCCTGAAGAGTACGGCGGCCAGGGGTTCGGATATGTCGAGCTCATCGTTGTGCTCGAAGAGATGGGCCGAGCCCTGCTTTGCGCCCCGTTCTTCTCTACAACGGTCCTTGCTACCAATGCGTTACTCCAGTCCGGTAACACCGCGGCGATGGAAGCGCACCTTCCAGGCATCGCCTCGGGCGAAACCATCGCAACCCTCGCCCTCGCCGAATCCAACGGCCGCTGGGATGCCGAGGGCATCACCGTCGAAGCGTCGGGTTCAGAGGGCGAAGTAACAATCAGCGGCGAAAAGATGTTCGTCACCGATGGCAGCACCGCGAACCTCATCATCGTCGCGGCTCGCTCCGACGGTGGCATTCACCTCTACACCGTCGATGGCGAAGCGTCAGGTCTCACCCGCGAGTCCCTTGCCACCATGGACCAAACGCGCAAGCAGGCTCGCCTTAGCTTCGACAACACGCCCGCTACACACCTGGCCGACACCAACAACTTCGAAATGATCAGCACCATCTTGGACCTTGCCGCTGTCGGCCTGGCTGCCGAACAGGTTGGCGGCGCCCAGTTCACACTCGAGATGGCAGTTCAATACGCCAAGGATCGTGTTCAGTTCGGTCGCCCCATTGGTTCGTTCCAGGCGATCAAACACAAGTGCGCCGACATGCTGCTCGAGGTTGAGTCCTCCAAGTCAGCTGCTTACTACGCCGGCTGGTGCGCATCGGAAATGAACGACGAGCTTCCTTCGGTGGCATCGCTGGCGAAGGCCTATTGCTCCGAGGCGTACTTCCATTGCGCGGCCGAGAACATTCAGATCCACGGCGGCATCGGTTTCACCTGGGAGCACCCAGCCCACCTCTACTTCAAGCGGGCCAAGAGCTCCGAGCTCATGTTCGGCGACCCGAGCTACCACCGCGAGTTGCTCGCCCAACGCATCGGCCTCTAGCAGACCGACACACGGTTGGTTCTGGGCCCTCGTTCCAGCCCAGAACCAATATCGTTGTCCATTATGGTGATCGTTGCAGTGGCGTTAGTTGCAGTCGTCACGTTCATCGTCGCGGCCTGGGCCATTGGCCGCGAGGCTCAGACGTTAGGGCGGCAACGGCTCATGCCGGTCTACCGTCTCGAAGAAGCCGTCGACGACGTGGCCAAAGGTCTCGACTACGAAACCGCGGCTGCGGTCTCTCGCGACGGCTTACGTCTGGTGTTGCGCGAACACCTCAACCTCATCCAGTTCTCCGAGGGAGCGGCTGGCGACGAAGACGCTGTCGACGATCTGATGTTGAAAGACGAATCAGTAAGCGCCGCGGTGTATCGGCGTTGCCGCGCTACCGAAACCGGTCTGACGAGGCCGCAGGTCGATTCCATGATCGAGGGCCACCTTGGGTATCTGGCGGCCATCGGCGCTATCACCTCAGTCGACGATCCTCGAGCCAGTTAGTCTCACTCGTTAGGGCCGCGTAGCTGGCACTATGGCCTATGGTCGGCCAAGATGTCGTACATGGATCGTCCCAAGGGCCTCGATGAGCACCGATTCGTCGGCGACAAACGCACTCAGGTCGTCTACGACCTCGACAACTGCACCGAAATCGATGAGGTCGACGCGTTAGTCGCGGCCGAGTCGTTTGCAACCTTCGGACCAGATTCGCTTGCCGAGGCGCGCAACCGAGGTTATCGACCAAGCAAATCGTCTCGCTGACGCGTGAGTCTCATCGCCACAGATATCGACCTCGATGATCAAGAACCACGCTTAGCGGCTCATCTTGCAATCGGGTCGCCTAAGGGCGCCGGCGCTTCTGGGGTTGTCCTGATCCATGGGTTTCCGTCGCCAACGAGGCCGGGCCCGCCCAGCCGCACATATCACCAGCTAGGTGAACGAATCGCCGACGAGCTTGGCTGGACTTCGCTGGCACTCAGCCTGCGTGGCTGCGGAGAGTCCGAGGGTCAGTTCTCGCTCGACGGCTGGATCGCCGACGTCGATCGAGCTGTCACCTACTTGTGCGATCTTGGTTGCAGGGGTGTGTGGTTGGTTGGGTCAACCACCGGTGGCAGCCTTGCCATGATCGTCGGAGCGAACGATTCCAGGGTCGGGGGCGTAGCCGCTGTTGGGGCTAGATCCGACTTCGACGACTGGGCGCGCGAGCCAGAACGATTCGTCGAACACTGTCGCCGCGTGCTGGTCATAACCGATCCTGAGCATCCAGCCGACCTCGAAGCGTGGACAGCCGAGCTAGAACGTCACAGCCCTATCAGCGCGGCCGCTCAACTCGCGGATCGGTCCTTGTTGGTCGTCCACGGAGCCAGGGACCGACAGGTTCCCGCAGAAGAAGCCAGGGCATTAGCAGACGCACACGGTAAAGCGGAGCTTCGAGTGTTAGATGGCGGTGATCACCGGCTGCGCCACGATCCGAGATTTGTGGCACTTCTGCTTGGCTGGCTGGAACGTCAGGCTCCGGCGGCCTAACACGATGGCCCCAAGAAGCCGATGTTGGCTCGATGCGATTTCGATGCCGTAGCTGGCGACTAGACGCCAGGCTGGAACACCATTAGATACAACACGACGACCATCAGAATGGTCATAGTTGCTCCACCGATATCGAGCTTGCGCTGGGCCGAAGAGTCGCCGCCGACCACTGCCTTTTCGGACGGAATGATTAGCGCATGCAAGACGCCGTTCATGCCTACCCACAACACTGCCGACAGCAAAAGCCAGGTCTGCGACATCTTGTGGACGCCATCGGACATTCCCGACAAAGCAAATCCGAGCAGTCCACCGACGATTAGGGCCGCGCCGTAGATCTTCATGCTGTTCTTCGATGTGTAGTTCAGGGTTCGCTTCCATGCCGACGAGTCGTTAGCCGCCATCTGGCGCGCCAAGAGCGGGTTCACTAACCCAGGAGCGAAAGCAACCATGAACGCCAGAATGTGCAGCATCTTGACGATGTTGAAGGGTATGTCGTTTACAGCAGCAAGCATCATGAGGCCAAACCGTAGTGCACTCACAGCCGGTTTGAAACGTCGCTAGTGCTCCTTGTTCGCAGACCTTCCTTGCTTCGACTTCTTTCTGCGATAGGCCCGTATCTCGGCAAGGACGGATGGGTCATCGACATCGGCCACCGAGCGTGGTACATCGTCGGAGAATCCGCCCGCAGCCGATTCCCACCCAGTGGGTTTGATGTCGAACTGTTTCGCTAACAGAGCCACAAAGATCTTGCTCTTCTCAGGACCGAACCCCGGAAGTGCCTTCAGCCGCCCGAGCAGGTCAGACCCAGAATCGGCGCCGCTCCAGATGGCAGAGACCTCGCCGTCGTAGTGCTCGACTAGGAACTCGCATAACTTGTGAGTGCGCTTGGCCATCGACGCCGGAAATCGGTGGAGCGCAGGTTTCTCGACGAACAACGCAACTAGATCGTCGACCTGAGTCTCGGCGATGTTGGCGGCCGTTAACGGCCCGCAGAGTCGATCAGATAAACGCGAGGGCCCAGTAAAAGCCAGCTCGATCGAGATCTGCTGATCCAGCAACATGGCGATCAACAACGCCAGCGGGCTGGCTTGCAACAGCCCATCGATCTTGTCGTCGCCCGTTACCCGAAGTGTCATCCGTGTTCTCCCAAGTTCATCACCTCGCCACGCCAAATTGATGGCGTGGGCTACACCAAGTGTGGCTCACCTCCTCAGTTTCAAGGCTTCGACGGTGCTAGTGCACCTCAGAACTCCAGGGCTCGACAAGGTCGGTTTCGAGGTCGTATCGCTCGATCGCCGCGGCCACAGTCGAGGCCTCGACCACACCGCTAGCCGCCAAACGATCCAACACCGCAACCACCACGTGAGGTGCATCGATTTCGAAATGACGCCGTAGCGCTTCACGAGTATCGGACCGACCGAACCCCTCGGTACCAAGTGACAAATAGTCGCCAGGTATCCAACGTGAAACCTGATCAGGAACGGTACGCATAAAATCGGTAACCGCGATGGTCGGACCAGCAGACTCGGCGAGCATCTCAGTCACGTACGGAACACGGTCAGGCTCACCAGGATGTAACCGGTTCCAGCGCTCGACCGCAATTGCATCGTCGCGCAGCGCCTTGTACGACGTCGCGCTATACAACTCGACGCCGACACCGAAATGATCGGCTAACTCAACCACGGCCTCGCGTGCAGCCCCCTGGGCCGAACCCGAGAACACGACGGTGGCTACCGCCTCCACACCTTCGGGCGCGTCGGCGTACTTGTACAGCCCCTTCAGTAATCCGTCGGTGTCGAGATCGTCGGGAGCAGCGGGTTGCAAATAGTTCTCGTTGTACGCCGTGAGGTAGTAGAAGACGTCCTCGTTGTCGGTGTGCATCCGCCGCAGTCCGTCTTGGATGATCGTGCCAAGTTCATAGGCAAACGCTGGGTCGTAAGCCTGACATGGCGGCACGCCCGAGGCAGCCAGCAAGCTGTGGCCGTCCTGATGCTGAAGGCCCTCACCGTGCAGTGTGGTGCGGCCCGCGGTAGCCCCGATAAGGAACCCTCGACCCCGCATGTCGGCCATGGCCCAGATGAGGTCGCCAACACGTTGGAAGCCGAACATCGAATAGAAGATGTAGAACGGAACCATCGGAATTCCGCGCGTGGCATAGGAGGTAGCCGCGGCGGTAAAGCTAGCCATGGCGCCGGCCTCGGTGATTCCTTCCTCGAGGATCTGCCCGGAGCGAGACTCCGTATAGGACAGCAACAGGTCGTGATCGACGGGTTCATACTTCTGGCCCTGCGCCGCGTAAATGCCGACCTCATGGAACAGCGAATCCATGCCAAACGTACGAGCCTCGTCTGGAGTGATGGGAACAACCCGTTCACCGAAGCCGTCTTCGCGCAGCAGAGCTCGTAGCAACCTAGTGAAGGCCATCGTTGTCGAGACTTCTTGTTTTCCGCTGCCAGCGCTCATCTCGACGAACGGCTTGTCGCTGGGAGGTGGCAAAGGCCGACGGCGCCAAGTGCTGTTGCGACTAGGCAACGGACCATCAAGGGCCTTACGGCGCGCCTTGAGATACTCCATTTCGGCCGAACCGTCTTCGGGTCGGTAGTACGGCGGGTTGTCAGCATCGAAGTCTTCGGGGATCTCGTCGTGAAGGTGCAGCCGTTCCCTGATGGTTACCAACTGTTTGCGAGTGAGCTTCTTGATCTGATGGGTCGCGTTGCGACCCTCGAGGTCGGGCCCGAGTGTCCAGCCCTTAACGGTCTTGGCCAGAATCACAGTGGGTGAACCAACGTGATCAGTCGCGGCTTTGTAAGCGGCATACACCTTGTGATAGTCGTGGCCCCCACGAGGGAGGGCGCGAAGCTGTTCGTCGCTGAGATGCTCGACCATCTTGCGTAGCCGGGGGTCAGGCCCAAAGAAGTGCTCGCGAATGTAGGCCCCGGACTCCACGGAATACCGCTGGAACTCACCATCGACAGTGGAGTTCATCTTGTTGACGAGAACGCCGTCGACGTCGCGGGCAAACAGCTCGTCCCATGCCGTGCCGTGAACGACCTTGATGACGTTCCAACCAGCGCCGCGGAACACCGATTCCAGCTCTTGGATGATCTTCGAGTTACCACGAACCGGGCCATCGAGGCGCTGAAGGTTGCAGTTTATGACGAAGACCAGATTGTCGAGCTGCTCTCTCGCCGCTATTGACAAGGCACCGAGGCTTTCTGGCTCGTCGCACTCGCCGTCGCCAATGAACGCCCACACCGTCGACTCAGAGGTGTCGTCGATCTCGCGATGATGCAGGTACCTATTGAACCGAGCCTGGTAGATGGCATTGATCGGGCCAATGCCCATGGACACCGTCGGGTACTCCCAGAACTCCGGCATCAACCTGGGATGCGGATAACTCGACAAACCAACTCGACCAATCTCGCGGCGGAAGTGATCGAGGTCTTCGTTGGTTAGTCGACCTTCGAGGTACGCCCTCGCATAGATTCCGGGCGCGGCGTGGCCCTGAATGTAGATGTGGTCGCCCGGAGTTCCGTTGTCTTTGCCGCGGAAGAAGTGGTTGAAGCCGACGTCGTACAGAGCCGCTGAGGAGGCGAACGTAGATAAGTGACCGCCGATGCCGTCGGCGAACTGGTTGGCATGGGTGACCATTGCCACCGCGTTCCATCGAATGAAAGCCCTGATTCGGCGTTCGAGGTGATCATCGCCCGGGAACCACGGTTCGCCTTCAGGTGGGATGGTGTTGATATATGGGGTGGTGATGGTGGCCGGAAAGTCGACACCATGTTCGGCCGCTACGGCCAGTAGGCGCCTCAGTATGAACGCGCCGCGGTTCCGTCCATGTTCGCCGACAACGCCTGAGAATGAGTGTTCCCACTCCTCGGTTTCTGTCGGGTCAATATCAGGAAGCTGTCTGGCGAAACCGTCGTAGACCATGCGACCATCCTGTCATCACTTTGGCCTTCTGCAACGCAGTCGGCAAACGAACTGACAAGATGGCTTTGTGACAACCCGTGCATACACCGATGGCGCCTGTTCTGGTAACCCAGGGCCAGGCGGTTGGGCGTTCGTTGTAGACGACGGACCGTGGGCCAGCGGGGCCGAATCCGAGAGCACTAATCAGCGGATGGAAGTGACCGCGGCATTCGAGGCTGTGCGCCGAATAGCGGGGCCCCTCGAAATAGTTAGCGACTCGACCTACGTCGTTAAGTGTTTCAACGACGAGTGGTGGCGCGGTTGGATCAAAAGGGGTTGGAAGAACACCAGCAAGAAGCCGATCGCCAACCGCGATCTGTGGGAGCCCTTCATTGAGCTAGTGAACCGACGCGGCGACGTTGCCTTCAACTGGGTCAAGGGCCACTCTGGTGACCCGATGAATGACGCAGCCGACATGCTTGCTACCCAGGCCGCCGCCGACCAGCACGGACGCAGCGGCATGCATTACGGCAAGGCGATCGTCGACGGACTCCGAAGCGACGTCGCCCGTCGGAGGTCAAGCTCGACCGAAATCGCCCCCGGCTCGGCATCGCCATTGTCTGGCGCGAGCCAACTGACTTTCGACGCGACTGTCGACTCAACCAACGACGGTCCGATAGTTGTCGTGATTGGCCACCGCCCCGCCGAGCTGGGCGGATGGGACCTTGCTAACCCAGTGGCCGATGCCTTGAGGCGCCAACTCACGGAAATCCTTAGAGCCAAAAAGCAAGTAGACCCCAACATCGAGCTAGCTACTGGTCTGGGGCTTGGTGCCGAAATGTTGGCCGCGGAGGCTGCTCTGATGGCAGCAGTGCCTTACGTGGCAGTGCTGCCATTCATCGGTGTCGACGCTCGCTGGCCCGCGCCGACACGAAGCCGATTCGCCGAATTGTTAGGGTCGGCAGAACGTCAAGTTGTCATAGGCGGCGAGCCAAACGGTAAAGAGGGTTTCGCCAAGAGGATGAGGGGTCGAGACGACTGGTTAGCTCGCGAAGGCACCGAGGCCATTGTGATCTGGGATCGATTGGATCAGAATCTCGGCCGGCTACACGATCGATTCGACCGAGCCTTCGATGGCTCAGTCTGGGTTCTTGAACCTCCGACTGGTGTCTAGAGCCAGCGACGGGGTATGGGAGGCGTTCTCGTAGCCCGATGAATCCCCGTTCGGCGGCGCTCAGAGCCTGGGTATTGTCGTACGAATTCTTGTTATTGCTGCGCCTCGTTGTCTGGTGGAACTTTGTCGGCGAGGTACCGGTAGAAGTGCACCAGTGCCTCCTCCCGCTCGTTGAGCAGACCAGGTTCGGCGTAACGTGACCCGGCATTGCGTTGAAGCCCGACCATGGCCGAAGAGTCCTCGCGGTTCAGCTGGTTGATGGCTTCGGTGGTCATCTCCACTTCTCCTTCGGTTTGGTGCATGCGCTCCAACTCGTCGGGCGGCACGAGGTAGGCGCCCCGCACCCTTGTGTGGCTGGTATCGATGGGATGGAAGGTGAGCCAGGTCGTGGCTGCTGGGCTACAACTCAGATTCGAAGTTGATGGCGAGGCGAAAACAATTCCAGCGATCGGTGGCTTCGATGAACTTCGCGCCTCTCGACGGCAACATGTCGGCGATCGGACCTGGATGAAGCCCATCGAGGTGGTATCCCTCCAGCGCCATCGAGCTGAGGGGCCAAGGGTTCTGGGTTCGAGGCCAACGACACGAATACGAAACCCAGCCAGGTCTCGACCGAGAACGAAGGCAGGCGACAGGTCGAGCCGTCGGCAGCGCTTGGTGTTTCCATCAGCGGAGTTCCCTTCAGGGTCCCGTCGAGAGCGTAGCTCCACCGGTGGTATGGGCACTGGAGCCGGCGGCTCGTGCCCTGACGCTCGCTATCGCCATGTAGCGGTGGCGACAAACAGACGACATCGCACGAATCTGGCCGTCCTCGGCGTGGGTGACGACAATGGGCTCTCCTGCCGCGTCGGCGGTGAACCAAGCGCCCACGTGATCGACTTGCTCGGTGCGGCCGACGCAATTCCATTCCTCGATAAAGATGCGCTCCATCTCCAGGTCGAACAGCGCTTAGGACGTGTACATCTCCATCGGCAGCGCCCTTGCCGCGCTTGGGTCGCATTCAGCGTACGAGCCGAGGACGTTGGTAGGCCCGGCGAGTTGTTTCTCAGATTTCAACATTTCCCCATTCTGGGTCGGCGACCTATTTTGGGTCAATGAGATATTCCGAAATCGAGCGCTAGCGTCGCGCCGTCATTGTGGCTACCGCTCGCAACCTGCTTGTCGATGAAGGCCTCGATCGGTTCGTGCTACGGCGTATCGCCGACCGGATCGGCATGCGACTCGGGAACCTCCAGTACTACTTCGCTACCCGCGATGACCTCCTTGAGGCCATCGTGCGAGATGAGTTCTCGAATGACCTCGAAGCGATGGCCCAAGCAGCCAACGACGACGCTGTGACGGAGCTAACCGCGGTGGTGGCCCTGCTGTCTGAGCGGTGGCTCATCGACGTCGGCAGCGTATTACTGCCGATCGGATTGCTGGCCCTCCACGAGCCCCGATTCGCGAGCGTGCTCGCCGAGATCTATCAGGAATTCTATGACGTAATGGTGAGGCTCATTCGTCGCCTCGCCGGCCCAGGCACGACTGCGAGCGCTGGTCATCACGTCGCTGCTCGACGGCGCTTCGTTGCAGACGCACGCCACCAGAAATCAGCGAACAGTCAGGGCTATGTCGCGAGAGGTGAGCCGCCTCGCCATTGCGATAGCCCACGGTCAGTGACGCGCACTTTCGCTACGCAGAAACGGTCGATGATTCGAGGGCAAGCCCAACGGGCCTTGATCAGTCCTCGACGAGTGTCGCCAATCGTTCGAGCGTGGCTTCCATTGCTTCTGGGTGTTTCTTTGGGAACCCGGCGACCTCGATTAGCTTCGGGACCATCGCGGTCGACCAGTCGAAGGTTTCACGAACGAGGGTTCCGTCGTCGTTCGGTTCGAGTTCGTAACGCCAACGATGTTTGCCGAAATGGGCCCACGCGATAAGTCGGTCCTGTTCGAATTCAACAACCTTGCTTGAGATCCGGTACGGCAGTGGCCCGAGTTTCATGCTCATGCCGAACTTTGATCCGAGCTCGAGTTTGGTGCCACCATCCTTGGAACTCAGAACGGTGCCGGAGCCATCGAAATCGGTGTGGCGAGCAGGATCTTGAAGCAAGGCAAATATGTCGCTTGCAGGTGCCGAGATCTGGCGCTCGACAGAAACCATCTGAGTCATTGGGAGGCTCCTAACGGAACTGACCAGCAGAAACTGATCAAGTGAATGGAAGACAAGGAAATCAAGTCCACACTAGTAGCGCTAGTGTCGCTTCGAGTGAAGCCAAGCGCACAACAGGGGAAATGAGTATGACTCACGAATTCGAGGTTGTCGACGACACCGAGGGCGACGGCGGCTTAAGTCTGCGTAACAAGATCAACCTGGTTGTCGCGGCGCTGCTTGGGGTCGCGTTGGCAATCTTCATTGGCCAGAACACGGGCCCTGAGGAGGTATCTTGGTTGTCGTTCAACGTCGAGCTGCCGCTGTGGCTAGTTGTTGTTGGCTCGGCCGGGATCGGAATGGTGCTGGCCGTTGTAGGCCAAGCAATGTGGCGGCGGCGTCGTCGTCGCCGTCAGGTTGCTGCGTAGTTAGCGTACTGGTCCTCATCAAGGCTTCCGAAGATCAGCCGAGGCTCCGACCCATCGCCTGGAACGATTACCCAAGATGGTTGCCCGCGAACGCCATAGTCGCGCCACAATTCGCCGGACTCGTCGGGGAACTGGATGACGTCGCCCAAACCGTGGCGATCGACGAAATCTTCCATGTTCTCGAAGCTGTCACGACCTGGGATACCGATGATGGCGAGGCTGTCGCCGAATTCTGCCTTTGCCGCTGCGACCGCAGGGGCTTCACGATTGCAAGAGCTTCACCAAGGAGCCCAGAACCACAACAGGACGTCTTGCCCGGCGTAAGCGGCGTTGTCGAAGGCGACCCCCGTGAGGTCGGCTCCGTCGAGGCGAAGCATTGCTGGCCGGTCCTCGACCGCTGCTGGCCCTGATTCAGTCGCGGTGGAAGTCGCCTCTTCAGAACCAGCGTCGCTGGTTGGTGCAGTCGTTGGCGTATCGGCAGGCGTTGTCGCGGGTTCGGCGGCTTGGCTAGCGGAATTGTTATCGGTCGAGCCGCCACAGGCGGCCAACAACAGGGCGCCAGCTATTGCAATGGCGACTGCGTTGGTTCTGCGACGCCGGCGGCGTGGCTCGGCCGGAGACTCCGTCGATCTGTTCACGCAAGCGACTGTACACATCGTCAGGATCTAACCCCCGTCGCCGACGTTGTGTTCCAAATATGTTCCTCCACCCAAAGTTGAGGTCTCCTCAGTGGGACCTTCTGGCCACAGCCTCGCCCATCGGCTTGGCCCTTAATCCGTTAGCGTCTTCAGATGTGAGCACCCGTGCCCTAATCATCACCGCCCTCGTAACCGGATTAGCGATACTTGTAGCTTTCACTGTTCAGGTGCTCATAGCGGTGTGAGTCTTCTATGGTGAGGCGGTCACACGAGTTGTAGTTTCGGCACACGAATTGTGGTTCCAGCTGAGCTGCTAGCTCCCCAACGACTGGTCAAACATGAGCGACGCCCACTTCGACATGGTCATCATAGGCGGCGGCCCCGCCGGCTACGGCGCTGCGCTCTATGCAGCATCTGCGGGGCTCACCGTTGGCTTGGTCGAGCGCGACAAAATTGGTGGGACGTGTCTTCATCGCGGGTGTATTCCCGCCAAAGAACTTCTCGAAACAGCGGCGGTCACTCGTACCGTCAGAGACGCCCACGAATTCGGCGTGCTTACCAGTGAACCCGGACTCGATTTTGCCAAGACTATGCAACGCAAGCAGGGCATCATCGATGGCCTGACCAAAGGCGTTCAGGGTCTGCTGAAGCGTCGCAAGGTCCAGTCATACGATGGCACCGGCCGCCTTGGTCCCGATCGAACTGTCAACATCGACCTCAGCGATGGGTCCGTCGCCAGCATCAGCGGCGACTTCGTTTTGTTGGCGGCGGGGTCTGTTCCGCGGCAACTTCCCGGATTCGAGGTGACTGGCAATCTCATCATGACTTCGGACGAGGTGTTGTCGATGCCGTCGGTGCCGACAACGGCTGCGGTTATCGGCGGCGGTGCCATAGGTTGTGAGTTCGCATCGATGATGGCCGATCTTGGCTCGCAGGTCACGATTCTGGAAGGGCTCGACCAGATAGTTCCCGGCGTCGATCCTGACATATCGAAAGCGCTCGCCCGGTCGTTCAAGAAGCGCAAGATTATGGTCGTCACGGGTGTGCGGGTCACTGGTCACACGGCCGCCGCAGACGGGCAGTCGACGACGGTTCACCTCGAAGGCGCCGACGATGTCACGGTCGAGGCAGTGGTTGTGTCTATCGGCCGGCGGCCGTTCTCAGATCTACTCGGCCTCGAGGCCACAGCTGTAGGCGTAGACGAACGCGGTTTCGTCCAGGTCGACGAGTACTGCCGCACCGCCGAACCTGGCGTGTATGCCGTCGGCGACATCATCAATACCCCGGCCCTGGCTCATATCGGGTTCGCCGAGGCGATCGTTGCGGTCAAAGATCTTCTCGGTGAGGCCCCCACGCCTGTCGATTACGCGAAGGTTCCCTGGGCCATCTATTGCCACCCAGAGGTTGCCTTTGCCGGCTTGACTGAGCAACAAGCTAAGGACGCTGGTTACTCGGTGGTGGTGTCGAGCCATCGATACATCGGCAACAGTCGAGCTCAGATCGTCAATGAAACCGATGGCCTAGTGAAGATCATTGCCGAAGACAACGGCGATGGCACCGGTGGAGTGATTCTTGGTGTCCACATGATGGGTCCCTGGGTAACTGAACAACTCGGTCAGGGATACCTGGCGGTCAATTGGGAAGCCACAGTCGACGATGTGGCCCAGTTCATCCAACCTCACCCGACTCTTTCTGAGCTATTCGGCGAGAGTGTCCTGTCAATGACCGGGCGTAGTTTGCACGGCTAGAAGTTTCTGCATCGGGCTACGAGTTCGCGGCACAATCAGACAACATCGATTTCAACCACTTACCTCAGCAACCTCTATCTGAACCACAATTCTCTATCTGAACAACAATGTCAGGATGTATTCCAATGGCCAACGTGGAGATGCCCCAGCTAGGCGAAACTGTCACCGAAGGCACTATCACTCGGTGGTTCAAACAGGTCGGCGATTCGGTTGCCGCCGACGAGGTGTTATTCGAGGTTTCAACCGACAAGGTCGACTCCGAAGTTCCATCACCTTTTGCCGGAATTCTGACTGAGATCAAGGTGCCAGAAGGCGAGACCGTCGAGGTTGGGGTTGTTCTTGCTGTTATTGGCGACGCCAGCGCCGAGACGCCTTCAGCTACCGCAGCAGACCCCGACCCTGTTGTGGCCCCAGCGCCGCCCCCAGCTCCAGCGGCACCTGCTCCCGCAGCGCCCGCTCCGGCCCCAGCGGCAGCCGTGGCGTCGACCATGGCGTCAGCGCCTGGTTCCGACGAGGGCCGACTCTTGTCGCCTGTGGTTCGACGCCTGATCCGCGAAAACGCTCTCGATTCGACGCAAATAACCGGCACCGGTGTGGGTGGGCGAATAACTCGCAAGGATGTTCTCGATGCCATCGATGCGGGCGTGGGTCGTCAAGCGGCTCCGGCGGCCCCTGCTCCGCCAGCTCCGGCGGCCCCCGCTCCGGCGGCCCCTGCTCCACCAGCGGCACCAACTCCTCAGCCTGTTAGTGCGGCTCCTGTCGTGGCGTCGGCTGCGGCTGTTTCGCCACGATCTGAGTACGTCGCGTTTAACAACGTTCGACGTCGCACCGGCGAACACATGGTGGCTTCGAAGGCAATCGCGCCGCACGCCCTCACGGTCGTCGAGGTCGACTATGAGGGAGTCAACCAAGTACGCACAGCCCACAAAGCTGCGTTCAAGTCGGCTGAGGGATTCAGTCTTACTTTCCTGCCGTTCATCGCTAGGGCAGTAGTCGACGCTTTGGCGGAGTATCCCCATCTCAACGCCTCGGTCGAGGGCGACGGGATTCGAGTCCACCAGGATCTAAACATCGGCGTCGCGGTCGACCTCGACGGTGAAGGTCTGATTGTTCCGGTGATTCGTCAAGCCGACGGCATGCGGCTCGTTGCTGTGGCTCGTTCAATCAACGATCTCGCTCAACGGGCGCGGTCGAAGAACCTCGGTGTCGACGAAATAAGCGGGGGCACGTTTACCATTTCCAACAACGGCTCTTTCGGCACGCTCACCACTGCGGCCATCATCAACCAACCGCAGGTGGCGGTGTTGTCCACCGAAGGCATTTCTCGCAAACCAGTGGTTGTCGACGACGGTTTCGGTGGCGAGGCAATCGCTATCCACTCGGTTGGCAATCTGGCGATGGGTTGGGACCATCGGGCCTTCGATGGCGGCTATGCGGCCGGATTCTTGCGCACGGTCAAGACCATCATCGAGACGCGCGATTGGTCCACGGAGCTCTAGGGTCACTACATGCTTCGGCAGCGCTGGCTCGGAACGGTCCCGTACGGGGAAGCCCACGATCTTCAGAAGGCCCTGTTCAAAGCCGGGCCAAAGTCGGTAGACGACGACTACCTTCTGCTGCTTGAGCATCGCCACGTCTACACGCTCGGGCTCTCGGCCGACACTTCAAATGTGCTGGTCGACCCGGCGAGTGTTGGGGCCGAGCTACGACGCACCGATCGTGGCGGCGATGTCACCTATCACGGACCGGGCCAACTTGTCGGCTATCCGATACTGAGCGTCCCGGGCAAACGCGGTGGCGGCATGGCCGACACCGTCAAGTACGTGACCTCAGTCGAACAGCTCATGATTGATGTTCTGGGCGACCTCGGAGTTAGGCGAGTCGGTCGGCTCCGTGGGCTCCCTGGCGTCTGGATCGACCATGATCGATCACAGCCGCGCAAGATCGCAGCGATCGGTGTTCGGTTGAGCCGAGGTCGTTCCATGCACGGGTTCGCGCTGAATGTCGACCCAGACCTAGCCATGTTCGACCACATTGTTCCATGCGGGATCCACGACAAGGCTGTCACTTCGCTCCGAGCCGAGGGCAACGACGCCGACATGTCGGCGGTCGTCGAAGCGGTGATGTCGCGCACGGCTCAAATGTGGGGCAGCGATGGTGTTGACCGACAAGACATTCTGTGGCGATCTGCCGACCTCGACACCGCTCGTCTCGACATGGCTCCGTTCACCAAGGGACTCAGCGGTGCGGCCGCACCTCCGGGTCAGACGGCTGACCTGGCGCCAGAGACCGTTGGCTCGATAACCAGCGGACTCACGATCGGGTCGTCTAAGCCTCGAACGCGCCTCGAGGTCCGCCGCAATAGGGCCGGAATAACCGGCGAGGTCCCGATTCGGGAACGCAAGCCCGAGTGGCTTCGCGTCAAACTCGACATGGGCCAAGACTTCCTCGACCTAAAGCGGACCATGCGATCCCATGACCTCGTGACCGTGTGTGAGGAGGCCTCATGTCCCAACATCTTCGAGTGTTGGAACGAAGGCACCGCAACGTTCATGATCAACGGCGAGCGCTGCACCCGTGCTTGTGGGTTCTGTCACGTCGATACCAGAAAGCCCGATGCGTTAGCCGTCGACGAGCCTCGCCGCGTCGCCCGCGCCGTTGTCGAGATGGGGCTTCGCCATGCCGTCGTCACGGCCGTGGCCCGCGACGATCTCGGCGATGGTGGAGCTGGTGCGTTCGCTAACACGATTCGCGCTATTCGCGAAGCTGCGCCTCTGACTCGTATCGAGGTTCTGATCTCCGATTGTCGTGGTAACGCCGACGCCCTCGATCTGATCTTTGATGCCGGGCCCGATGTGTTGAACCACAACCTAGAGACGGTCGCCAGATTGCAGCGTGTCGTGAGGCCGTCTGCTGGTTATGCGAGGAGCCTAGCTGTGCTAGCCCGCGCCAAGAATGCAGGCCTAACAACAAAATCTGGCCTCATTGTCGGCATGGGAGAAGACCCGGCCGAGGTCGAATCCGCTCTGTGCGATCTTGGAGCCATCGGCTGCGACATAGTGACAATTGGGCAGTACCTAAGGCCAACGAGCAACCACCTTGCCGTGCACCGATGGGTCGAGCCCTCGGAGTTCGAACGGTATCGAGAGCAAGGCAAAAAGGCCGGAATCGGTCATGTCGAGTCGAGCCCGCTTACGCGGTCGAGTTACCGTGCCGGGTCAGTCGCCGATCACATTGTTGGGGCGAGTAGCTAGATCTCGATTTGGGGACCAAACGACCAGTGAGCACGCGTGGCGGTAGCGGTCCAAGAAGTGTTCCAATAAGTGTTATGGAACAGCGCGACGGTCGTTGACCTTGCTGATGGCGTGGCTAGGCTAGGTAATCAGATGGGTGTATCGTCACGTTTAGTGCTCGACTTGAGCTTGTAACTCACATAAAGTGGTGTTCCCTGAACAATGAGCGGCTCATTCAGCGAGAGAATGATCCGATAGCTAGTTTGATTTGAGCCATTGGGCCAAAAGTTCCGTAGCCGCAGAGATGCGGTTGCGGTGGTGCGGAGATTAACAACGATGACGGCGACGACACGAGACACAACCAACCAAATCAGGAGAGCGGTTCTAGCCGTGGTGCTGCTGGTTGGAGTAGTCGGTTACTCGGTCAGCCCAGCAGCCGCGGCCACAGGGTCAGTTCAGTTCAGTTTGGCTTCGACCAGCGTCGACGAGGACGCACCGTCGTTTACTATCGAAGTCGTTCGGTCCAATACCATCGACGCGGTTAGCGTCGACTACGTCGTGTCGGGGCTCAACGACAACGGATCCGGCGGCAGGGACTTCACCGTCGATCTCGGCACCGCGACCGGAACTGTAAATTTCGCGACTGGCCAGGCCACCGCCGATCTGACAGTCACCCTTTCCGACGACGTTAATGGTGAAGGAGGGACTGAGAGCTTCACGTTCACTCTCCTCAACCCGATCAACATCGACACTCCACTCGACCTATACACGATCGGTGCCCAAGCCACCCACGGACTTGACATCACCGATGATGGCGATGCCGGCTCAATCGTGTTCTCGACTTCGGCTAGCTCGGTAAACGAGACCGACGTCGGCACAACCAATCACAACATCTCAGTCACCCGTACCAACGGTAGCGAGGGGGCCGTGACCGGTCGAATTCGCACCATAACGGGCGGCGACGCCACGGCCGGGGTCGACTTCGGTCCGGTAAACACACTTCTCGTCTGGGGCGACGGGTCCGCTGTGGTGAAGCAGGTCGCGGTTTCGATCGTCAACGACAACACGGTCGAGAACGACGAAGAGGTCGACCTCGCTGTGACGAACACGTCTGGCGGCGCCAGCATCGGTGCCAACTCGACTCACACCGTCACTATCATCGACGACGATTCGGCCGGAGTTATCAGTTATGCCGCTACGGCGGCTTCGCCTGGCGAGGCCGACGGAACTGTCACCCTCACCTTGGAGCGCACCGGGGGCAGCGATGGCACGATCAGTGCTTCGTATGTAACTGTCAGCGGAACTGCCACTGGCGGAAGCGACTACACCTCGGGGTCCGACACCATCAACTTCGGGCCGGGCGAGACCAGCAAGAACTTCGCCATCGCGATTCTCGATGATCTTGCCGATGACGACGGTGAGCAGTTCACCGTAGCTATCAGTGGCGATGTCACGGGGCTCACTACAGCAACCATTTCGATCGTCGATAACGACGATCCGCTTGAAGCCGTCGACGACAGCTTCACGACCCCAGAAGATACAACGCTGGTCACGCCAAACAGTGTTCTGGACAACGACACCGGACCATTCGGGGTCACGCTTTCAGTGCAATCGTTCGGCTCGCCAACTAGCGGCGTACTGATTGCTACTGATCTCGCGGCCGGAACGTTTACGTTCGATCCGGCTGTGAACTTTGAGGGCGACGTATTCCTGAGCTACGTACTCACCGATGGTTTCGGCACATCCAATGGCGACATCCGGATAGTCGTAACCGACGACAACGCCGCCCCTGTGGCTGTTGCCGACGTGTTTGCGCTCATCTCCAGAGTCACTGCGACCGAGCTCGACGTGTTGGCCAATGACAGCGACCAAGACGGCGACGCTGTAACCATCACAACGACAGTGCTCACTACCGCGGCGGGCAACGCCGTCGACTGCACCTCCAGCATACAGTGCACGTTCACTCCGCTTAATGGCTTTGTTGGTTCAGATTCGTTCACGTACGGCATCGAAGACACATCGAATGTATCCGCCACTGCCGTCGCGTCGGTGTTCGTCGGAACCCCTCGCGACTGCGATTTCAATACCACCGCCGGCGTCGCCTTTGTTGGCACCGCTGGCGACGACGTCATCTGTGGTTCGGCCGGCAACGACATCATCGATGGTGGCGGTGGCGACGACTACATCCTCGGCAACGGCGGCGACGACATTCTCATCGGTGGTGCGGGTCGCGATCTGCTCGCCGGCGGCGCCGGCGACGACATTCTGCGGCCCGGCGCTGGCGACAACGACGATAGCCTCGGCGGAGAAGGCATAGACACCGTCGAGTATCTCGGCACCGACCCCGGAGGGTCAGCCGTAGCCACCGGTGCAGACACCGTGATTGTCAACGAGTCAAGCATCACCATCGACACCGTTAACGACACCGCCGTGCCTTCGGAAGGCACCGACGATGCCGACTCTCACGAGGGCGTCGAGAAGGTCACAATCGATCTACTCGGAGGCAACGACATTCTCACGGTGTCGCCGAGCTCCACAGTGTCGTTTGAGCTCTTGGGCGGTGCAGGTACCGATCGGTTGAAGTACGACGTCACCGGCATCAACGGAGTCACCGACAGCGGAGCAGTTATTACCGCGACTGGTCAACAGCCTGTTGCGCACTCCTCATTCGAGATCCGCGAGCTCGACACGTTCATTCGCGAGGGCACGTCGGGTGTCGATATCTGGTTCATCAACTCTCAGCCACTGATCGAAGGACTCATCCTCGACCAGCGTGAGTCCGGCGACCAATTGACCGTGCAGTTCGGCGCTCTCACAGGATCGCTGGCCGCCAACGACACCGGCGTGTTCGGCGACGACTCACTCATTGCACTGGGCGAGAGTGGCGTCGACAACTTCGAGGTCCGCTCTCGCGCTGTTCGTACTGCCGACGAAACTGTCACATTCTCAGGCTTTGAGGTTCTTACCGTTCAGGGTCGCAATGGCGACGACACGTTTACCATTCGACTCGATGCTGCATTTAGGGCCGACGCTCTCGAACTCGACCTCTTGCTCGATGGTGGGTCAGGCGTCGATGTCTTGCACCTCACCAGCGACGAGTTATGCAGCGTCGACGATCAGGGCCGGGTCATCATCTCTGGTATTGGCTTCTTCTCAATCATCAACATCGAGACCATGATCTACAGCTGTGGCGCCAAATCTGGTGTCACCTCGTTCGTCGATGGGTATTGGCTAGTAGGTAGCGATGGCAACGTCTATCCGATTGGCAATGTCGCCGACTTCGGAGACCGGGCAAACCCTGACGCGCCGGTTGCCGGCATCGAAGCCCTTGTAGATCGGCAGGGCTATTGGGTGGCCCAGGCCGACGGCAACGTTGCGGCCTTTGGTGCCGCTAATGACCACGGCGACTTGCCTGATCTTGGTATCACGCCGCGATCCCCGGTTGTTGATATGGCTGCCCTGATAGACGGGTCTGGTTACTATTTGTTGGGCGCTGATGGCGGGATATTCGCCTTTGATGCACCGTTCTTTGGTTCGACCGGAAACCTCGAACTAGCGCTGCCGGTCGCCGCGATGGCAACTAGCTCCAACGGTGGTTACTGGTTCGTGGCCAACGACGGTGGCATCTTTGCTTACGGTCCCGGTGCTGGCTTCTTCGGCTCGGTCCCGGAGTTTGTTGCCTATGGAGATCTTCGAGCCGACATTGTTGGCATGGCTGCCACATCGTCAGGTAACGGGTACTGGCTTGTAGCCGCCGATGGCGGGCTCTTCGCCTTCGGTGACGCTGTGTTCTATGGCTCGGTTCCTGGTGCCATCGGACCAGGCGTACCTTTGGCCGCGCCAATCGTTGGCATCGTGGCTACGGCCACCGGTAACGGCTACTACATCGTTGGGGCCGACGGTGGCGTGTTTGCGTTTGGCGACGCACCGTTCCTTGGGAACTTCGCCGTACCCAGCAACAACATTGTTGCGTTGGCTGGTTAAGACATGTCGCCGAGCGGATGTGACCCTCCGTGGCGTGATAGCGGCGTTCTGCGCGCATCGCGCACGCTGGGTGTTTTTGCTGGTTCCCAACGTGTCGGTTCTGTGAAGACCTCGCGATCTTGTGACACCACAAGCGGTACTCATCTAACATCGGTGATTGACATCGCTGCACGGTCCAATACACATAGACCCAATACACAAGGTCCCAATACGTTAGACCGTGTGGTGTCGAAGCTCAGGTGGCACCTCCTAGGTGCTGGTGGATCATATGTATAAGGGAATCATGGCAATCAAGGTGTGGAGAATGGCAACCAGCGCAGCGTTACTAACGCTGACGATTGTGGCGTTTGCCCCCACGGCCGGTGCCCAGACGGTGTGCTTTGACGGTATCGACGAGGTCCCCTGCCCTACGACAACGACGGCACCGCCACCGACCACAACCACACCGCCACCGCCAGTAACTGTTCCGCCTGTAACGACAACAACCACTGAGGCGCCGCCGGTTGTGTCATCGACGACTCAGCCAGTCACCCCAACTACGCGCCGCGCTGCGACCACCACTCAGGTTCCCGCAACCACAACCACGACCTCCACCACGATCGCAACCGAAACCGTCGACATCGATCCTGGCACGCCCCCGGAGACAACGGCGGCGTCGGTCATCAGTACCCCTGTTGCCACCACAACCGCTACTGAAACCACCGATGGTCAAAACTCCGTTACAACCACGGTCCCGGCTGAGCCCGTAGTCGAATCACCGGATCAGGACGACCAGGTAGCAGCGCCAATCATCGTCACAGGGCCTGCTGGCGGAGGCGGATCCTCAACGACGTTGGTATGGACCGTGTTGGTTGGGTTGAACCTAGCGATGATTGCGGCAGTGTTGATTCGGCGCCGATTGCGTCGATCGGCGATGATCGGCCTCGACCGAATCTAAGTCCGACGGTAGCTGGTTGCCTCGTTGCCTGACCCAAGTGGTGGCGCCGGACCGTTCACGCGCCATCATGGGGTTCATGATGTTGACCGAACAGCTATCGGCAGCGCGACTTCAGAAGGTGCGCGCCCAACTCGAAGACCGCAACCTCGACGTACTGTGTATCTCCGTCGGGGCTGATCTTCCGTACCTAATTGGATATGAGGCCATGCCGCTCGAGCGGCTGACAATGCTCGTGGTTGATCAAACCAACACGCCCACATTGTTCATCCCGGCTCTTGAGGTTCCTCGCGTCGAACAAATGGACGGAGTTTTCGACGTGGTCGGGTGGGGCGAAACAACCGATCCCATCGACCTTGTCGGCCAGCGAATTGGCGGCGGTAGCCGCGTTGCCATGGGCGATACAACCTGGGCCCGCTTCGTTATCGATCTATTGAAGCTACGGCCCGAACTCGAACTTCATCGTTCAGCCGACATCATGACACCGCTGCGAGCTGTAAAAAGCTCAGCCGAGATTGAGGCCTTGCGTACAGCTGCGACCGCCGCCGACCGGGTGATTGGCCAGCTTCAGAATGGCGACGTCGGGCTCATAGGTCGCACCGAGGCCCAGGTTTCCGACGAGCTCGGTCGCCGGCTGTTGGCCGAGGGCCATCAGGTGGTCAACTTTGCGATAGTGGCTAGCGGCCCGAATTCGGCATCGCCGCATCACCACGCCGGCACCAGAGTCATCGAGCGTGGCGACGTTGTGTTGTGCGACATTGGCGGCACCTTCGACGGCTACTGCTCCGATATCACGCGCTGCGTGTTTGCTGGCGAGCCGTCGGCCGAAGTCGAAGAGGTCTACGGAGTGCTCCACCAAGCGCAGCGAGCGGCGGTCGACATCGGTCACGAAGGTGCGAGTTGCCAAGACGTCGACCGTGCCGCCAGGAGCATCATCGCCGAGGCCGGTTACGGCGACCAGTTCATACACCGGACCGGGCACGGCATCGGCATGGAGGCCCACGAGGACCCCTACATGGTCGAGGGAAACGCCGACGACCTTGTGGCTGGCAACGCCTTCTCTGTCGAGCCAGGGATCTACCTTCCGGGCCGGTTTGGCCTGCGGCTCGAGGACATCGTCGTTGCCGGCGTCGACGCCCCCGACCAGCTGAATCAGTCTGACCACGACATGCTCGTGGTCACGGCCTGAGATTGTCTTTCGTCGCGTGATCGAACTCGACGCAGCAACAGTGCTGCTTCAGTGGTCAACCGGTGGTCTGCTGTTTATGTGGGTCACGACCCGCCGTCGCGAGCTCAGCCTTGGATATGGCTGGCTCATGAGGGGCATCTTCATCTTGTTGGCCGCGATGGGTGTGGTTTCGGGGTTCCGGTATGGGCTGGTTCTGGGCCGCGAGCTAGCCCAAATCGGTGTGGTTGTGGCCGCGTCGGTGGCCTTGTGTATGTCGGTCATTCGACGAAAGGCCGGCGTGTCGGGTCACATAGCTGAGCACGATCGCCGCAGTGAGCGTGTGGCTGCGATGACCGGGATAGAACGCACTGCCGAACCTCGATCAGCCGGCGTCAACACGAAGGTGTTGACCGAATTCGACCCGCGACTCGACCTCGTTGCACCTTTCCTCGGCTCGGTCGGTTTGGTGTTTGCTGGTGCAGCTGCTGGCGGAAACGATGCCCTTGCCATCGCGCGCACCTTGGCCGGCGCCGCGTTTCTGGGCGCGGTAACCGATGCGATGTTGCTCGGACATTGGTACCTAGTTCAGCCCGGGTTGAAACGGGGCGCATTGGTCGAGCTGGTGCGCTGGGTCGGGTACATCTGGCCCATCGAGGTTGGCCTGCTCCTAGTCCCAACCGGCATGGTCTCGGTCTGGACTGGTGCCATCGACGACGGCTACCAGGGCATCCTTGGGTGGTTTTGGGGTGTCTCGGCAATCACCACCATCGTGCTTGTGTTTGTGACTATGGCCGCGCTCAAGGAGCGGTACTACTCCGCGGTCATGGCGGCTACCGGGCTGCTGTATCTGGCGATACTTACTGCCTTCGGCACAGACTTGATAGCGAGAGCGCTTCTCGCGTCGACATGAGTGCGGCGTTGAAGTGATCGCAATTGAGCCCATGCTGGCTACACCTGGCGAGCTGCCAAGCTCCGACGATGGCTGGGTGTATGAGTTCAAGTGGGATGGTGTGCGGTGTCTTGCAGAAACCAACCCCGAGGGCAACATCTCGCTCCTGAGCCGAAACCGCAACGACCTCACCATCTCGTTTCCCGAGGTCCATCCAATCGCGAGTGAACTTCCGCCAAACACGGTGCTCGATGGCGAATTGTTGGTTCTCGACCAAGACAAACGCCCGAGTTTTGGGTTGCTTCAGCACCGACTGCACGTCGTCGACCCGCATCACGTGTCTTCTTTGGTCGGCACCCATCCGGTTAACTATTTCGTGTTCGATGTGCTGCGTCTTGATGGTCACGACGTTTGTGGTTTGCCATGGCACGAACGGCGCCGGGTCCTCGACTCACTGGAGTTGAGCGGTTCCTCATGGCGAGTTCCTCCGTTCTTCGAAGGCGATGGCAAGGCCACGCTCGAGGCTGCAGAGTCTCTCAAACTCGAGGGCCTCATCGCGAAGCGTCGCGAGGGTATTTATCTGCCTGGGCGCCGGTCGTCGAGCTGGCAGAAGGTCAAGCTGATGCGCATCGACGAGTTTGTCGTTGGCGGGTTCACCGAGGGCTCCGGACGACGCTTGGGCGCGGTTGGATCTTTGCTGCTTGGTGCGTACGACGAGGGCCGATTTCGGTACGTCGGCTCAGTTGGGAGCGGGCTGTCCGATGCCGACGCAGCGCTGTTTAGAGACCATCTGGGTGCGCTCTTGGTCGACGTCGATCCGTTCGAAATCGGGCCGGAACGGCCGGATGGTTCCTTCGTTCGACCCGAACTCGTAGTGCAAGTTAGATACCACCAGTGGACGAACAGCCTCGTCTTGCGGCACCCTTCCTACATCGGCCGTCGCACCGACCGACTAGCAGACGACGTGCAGTTGCCTTTGTAGGTAGCCGTACACGACTGGAGAATCCATATGCCAAGAGCAATCTGGAACGGATCAATCAGCTTTGGGTTAGTCACAATTCCGGTCAAGCTGTACAACGCAGTTTCTCGAAAGTCGGTCAGCTTCAACCAACTCGACGATCGAACGATGAGCCGCATCAAGTACAAGAAGGTGTCGGCGGCTGACGGCTCGGAGGTTCCCACCGAGAACCTTGTGCGTGGGTACGAGTACGCCAAGGGACAATACGTTCTCATTAGCGACGAAGAAATTCAGTCGGTTTCGCCAAAAGCTGGACGAGCCGTCGACATCGAGGCCTTCGTCGACATCGATCAGATCGACCCTATGACGTTCGACGGTGCGTACTACGTTGCCCCGCACGAGGGTTTCGAGAAGGCCTACAGGCTATTGGCAGCCGGTATGGAAGATGAAGGCAAGGTTGCGGTGGCCCGCTTCGTGCGGAGCAACAAACAATACCTAGCGGCCATTCGACCCAAGGACGGTTACTTACAACTAGCCACACTCGCCTACGCCGCCGACCAAGTGTCTCCTGAGGCCATTCCCGAGTTCGAGCGCGTTTTCGAAGTTGAGGTTTCCGAGGCCGAGTTGACGATGGCCAAACAGCTAATCGGCTCGCTTGAGGCGAACTTCGCGGCCGAGGACTATCGCGATACACACCGCGACGAACTCGTTGCGCTGTTGCAACGCAAGGCCGCTGGTGAAGAGATCGTTGCGACAGTGCCCGAGGTCGACGATGGCAGGGTTGTCGACCTACTGGCGGCGCTCGAAGCCAGTGTTGCTGCGGCCAAGGCGGCTCGGTCAGGCAAAGGCGCAACGAAGGAGAAGCCAACCAAGACGACCTCTTCCAAGAAAACCACAGCAAAGAAGAAGGCTGCTGCGAAAAAAAAGATGGCGGTCAAGAAACGAGCACCGCAACGCAAGAGCGCATAAATCGTGGCCGAGGCGACCACCGTCGAGGTAGGCGGGGAGAGGGTGCGTCTAACCAACCTCACCAAGGTGATGTACCCAGAGGTTGGGTTTACCAAGGCCGAAGTGATCTCGTACTACGCCGCTATTGCGCCGGTCATGTTGCCCCACATCGAAGGTCGAGCTCTCACCTTCACCCGCTGGCCCAATGGCGTTACGGCGTCGTCGTTCTTTGAGAAGAACCGGCCCGGACACGCGCCCGACTTTGTGGGCATAGCCGATGGGCCCGGAGGTGTTCGATCATCAACGTTTAGCTCGGTGGCCGGGTTGGTGTGGGCCGGAAACCAGGTTGCGCTCGAAATTCACGTGCCGATGGCAAGGGCCGGGTTCCTCGACACGCCAACGATCCTCGTTCTTGATCTAGATCCGGGTGAGCCCGCCGACTTGACCGATTGCTGCGCGGTGGCGCTGTGGGCAAACGACGTGCTCAGCTCGGTTGGTCTTCAATCGTTCGCCAAAACTTCGGGTTCGAAGGGTCTTCAGGTGTACGTGCCGCTGAATAACCCAGACTCGACCCACGATCACGCTTCGTCATTCGCGCTCGCCGTTGGCCAGCTTCTTATGAAACAACATCCTGAGCGAGTGCTCGTCGAGATGATTAAGGCCAAGCGGCCTGGCAAGGTCTTCATCGACTGGAGCCAAAACAGCCGTGGCAAGACCACAGTTGGTGTCTACTCGTTGCGGGCCCGAGCAAAGCCATCTGTATCGACGCCGATTGGTTGGGATGAGGTTGGTGAGATTGCGGCCATGCCGCGGGGTCTGGTCCGGTCTTCTTGGCCGATGACGTCATTGCGAGGGTCGCCGAGTTCGGTGATCTGTTCGCCCCGGTTACAACCCTAATGCAGACCTTGCCGGCTGCTGGTTGAGGAACCTCTCAGCCGAGGTCCATCACCGGCCGAACTTCGATCGAGCCATAGTCGGCTGCGGGGATCTTCGCGGCCCACAACAGAGCGGCGTCTAGATTCTCGCAGTCGAGAAGGTAGTAGCCGCCAAGGTTCTCTTTGGTCTCGGCAAAAGGACCATCGGTGTGGCTGGTACCGCTGTCGCGCTTGCGCACAGTCGTGGCCGTCGACACGGGCTGAAGCGCTTCTCCGGCCACGAAGACGCCCGCGGCTTGGGTCGCGGCGGTGAACTCCATCCAGGCTGGCATGGCAGCGGCCGTTGCTTCGGGAGTTTGTGGCCCCTGGGTCGGGTCGGTGTAGATAAGGCAGAGGTATTGCATGGGTGTCTCCAGCATGAGGCGGACGGTGAGGTTGTCTGTCGATGAGAGGTCGAACGGATTGGTCCGGGATCGACAGCATTGCCCAATAATCTCATCGCTGCTTCTCTGCGCCAGAATGGCTGCGTGGAAACATCAGCATCAGCATCCGCAAACGCATCCGATTTGGTCGCCGAGGTCATCGTGACCGAGCGAGCCCGGCTCTTGGCCACGCTTAGTAGAGCAACCGGCGACCTTCAGCTTGCCGAGGATGCGCTACATGATGCGATCGAACAAGCCTTGGACGAGTGGCCCCGAAAGGGTCTTCCCGATCAGGCTGCCGGTTGGCTGCTGACTGTGGCCCGCAGGCGCATGATCGATCGAACTCGCCGTTCGGCTCGCGGCCGTCAAAAGCATGAGCAGTGGGCGACTCAGGCCGAGCTCGACGCCGGGGCCGAGACTGCGCCTCTTGGGCTGATTCCCGACGATCGACTCGAGCTCATGTTCGCTTGTTGTCACCCGTCGCTCGTTATCGAAGCGCGGGTGGCGTTGACGCTTCGGTCGTTGGCCGGCCTAACCACGGGCGAGATAGCTCGGGCGTTCATGGTGCCAGAGGCCACCATGGCTCAACGGCTCGTGAGGGCAAAACGCAAAGTCCGTGATGCGGGGGTCCCGTTCGAGGTGCCGCCACCCGATCGCCTGTCCGAGCGCGTCGATGGAGTACTCACTGTGGTCTACTTGCTCTTCAACGAGGGTTACTCCGCGACTGCTGGCGATTCGCAGGTCCGTAGTGATTTGTGCGCTGAGGCTATTCGGCTCTGCCGAATCATCGTCGAACTCTTGCCAGATGAACCCGAGGCGCGTGGTTTGCTTGCCCTCATGCTGTTACATACGAGCCGCAGCGCGGCCAGGCATGACTCGGCCGGAGCGTTGGTGATACTTGAGAGACAAAACCGATCACTGTGGGACGCCGAGTTCATAGAAGAGGGTCGCGATGTCTTGGTGGCAACTCTGGCTCAGGGTCGGCTCGGGCCCTATCAGATACAGGCTGCTATCTCAGCAGTACATGCCGACGCACCAACCTATGGTGAAACCGATTGGGCTCAGATCGTAACGCTCTACTCAACTTTGCTCCTCATCCAGGACTCCGATGTCATTCGCCTGAACCAGACTGTGGCCGTGGCCATGATTCAGGGGCCGGCCGAGGGGCTCACTCGTCTGGAACCGCTGGCCGAGAGCCTCGCCGACTACGGCCCGTACCTTGCTACCAGGGCCGACTTCTTGCGTCGCTCCAAACGGTGGACCGAGGCTGCGACCGCGTTCGAGCTCGCCGCCGAAGCTGGCGGTACCGAGGCCGAACGCAACTACCTGGCAGGCCGCGCCGCATCTGCGCGCGAAGCCGAAGCGTCCAGCGAGGCAGAAGCGTCGCCCGGGCCTCCCGACCTCGCCTCTTGACCCAGTAGCCGCAACCCATTTTCCGAACCAGTGTCGAGGATCGTTGTTATCACCCCAATCCTCGACACAGGTTGCGTGGATTGGGGGTGGCGGTACGGTGTTGGGAACCATCTGGTGCGAATGTGCGCGCCGTCTTGAGGAGTCTGAATGCCCATTCGTTTCGAAGCGTCCGGTTTCCAGTTTGTGGTCAACGGCGATGTTGGCGCTGCGGCAGTAGAGCGAGCTGTCCGCCCAGACAACATTGACGAGCTCGGTTTGAGTGAGGCCATCGTCAAGGCCCACGGGTTCGAGGGCAAGATCGGTCAGTCGGTGACTGCTGCCGATGGCGATCAACTTGTGATCGGGCTCGGTCTAGGCGACGATGAACCGACCGCGCCTTCTATTCGCGTTCGGGCCGCGGCGATGTACCGGGCTGCGGCAAAACTCGACAGTGTTCTGTCGTCCATGGTGGTCGAGGCATCGTCGGCCGTTGGCGCCGATGTCGCGCTTCAAGGGGCCATCGAGGGTGTGTTGCAGGCCTCTTACCGTTACGACGAATTGAAGGGCGATCCCGACGAAGCCGACGCACTGAGCACTGTGGTGTTTGTGGTGCCAGACGGGCTCGACACCAACGCGGTGCTGGCGAAAGCAGTTGGCATCTCCGAAGGTGTGGCCCTAGCGCGAGATCTCGTGAACAAACCAGGCGGAACGCTACGAGCGGTCGATCTTGCGGCTGCGGCAGCAGATGCAGCCGCTGCGTCAGGCATCGATATTGAGCTTTGGGATCTAGCTAAGATTCGTGACGAGCGTTTGGGTGGGCTCATTGCGGTCAACAGCGGATCTACCCACGAGCCTCGACTTATCAAGTGGTCATGGAAGCCCGACGGCGCAACCAAGACCGTAGTGCTTGTGGGCAAGGGCATCACCTTCGACACTGGTGGGCTCTCGCTTAAGCCAGCCGACGGCATGATGGGCATGAAGAACGACATGGGCGGTGCTGCGGCTGTGGTCGGCGCGGCTAGGGCGATCGCAGCGGTTGCTCCCGCGGTAAACGTCATCGGTATCGCTTGTTGTACCGATAACCAACCCGGTCCCGATGCGATTATGCCTGGCGATGTCTTTACAGCCAGGAACGGCAAGACGGTCGAGGTTCTCAATACCGACGCTGAGGGTCGTTTGGTTTTGGCCGATGGTCTTAGCTTGGCCGCAGAAATGGAACCTGACGCCATTATCGATCTCGCGACCCTCACCGGTGCTTGTTTGGTGGCCCTTGGCGCGAAGGTGGCGGGGCTGATGGGCAACGACGACCGGCTCGTCGCCAAGGTCGAGGCGGCCGCCGCCGACGCTGGAGAGGAAGTCTGGCATCTGCCTCTACCCAAGATGTATCGCAAACAGCTCGACTCCGAGATCGCCGACCTGAAAAACATCGGCGCTGGGCGCTGGGGCGGCAGCCTAACGGCAGGGTTGTTCCTGCAAGAGTTCGTCGACGAGCACCCGTGGGTTCATCTCGATATCGCTGGCCCCGTAGCAGTCGAAGATCAGACCGGCGAGTTCGCCAAAGGAGCTACGGGGTTTGGTGTTCGTACTCTGCTCGAGTTCGTTGGCTCTTTCGACTCATAACGAGGGCTGGCGCGGCTTCTTTCGACTCACAACGAGGGCTGGCGATCATGCCGTTTCTTGAATTGAGGTCGGCGCTGACCTGACGGCCGTCAGTTGAACCGCCTTGTGATGTTGTTGAAGGCGTTCTGGGAGTCGTTCTGTTTGCCTGACAGTAAGGGGTGGCAACCGACGGCGCACTGCCAGTGTGTGCGGGTCGAGTGGACGAACTGTTCCGAAGCGGATAGCCCGATCGATCATGCGCGCAAACGGTGAGTGTTTGCCGCCGTTCCAACTCATGCCGATGCATCGCGCGGTATCAGCCACATCGAGCGGTACGACCACGTCCTGATCGCGGGTTCCGTCGAGGCGGCCGACCGCAAGTCGTAAGAACCAAAGCGTCGATGGTCCGATGATGCCGAGCCAAAACGTTTCGGCGTATGCAGATCTCGGGTCGTGACCGAGTTGGTCGATGACGGGGTCGGTCCAGATCGATAGATCGAGACGCCCGGCGCTGAGGTCCATTGGAGTATGGGTCATGGGTGTTCCCTGGGAGAGCTAGTTGGCTAACGAAGGGAAGTGTTCAACCTAGAGCAGTACTCTATCTGCCATAGCGTCATCTTTCAATACATTCTGTGCCATCGGTGAGTTCGGGCGAGCGTTCGAGTTGCACGCTGAATCGTTCGTGCTGGGAGACTGGGTCAATGAGTGATTCAAGTCCGTCGTCAGAAGGCGAACTCGACCGCGCCATGGCCCTGCTGAGAGCGGCCTCCGACGTCGTGGTGCTTACAGGTGCCGGAATCTCGACCGACTCTGGAATCCCCGATTTTCGGGGGCCAAACGGTGTGTGGACGAAGAACCCAGCCGCAGAGAAACGGGCCACGATCGACCACTACATGGGCGATCGCGACGTTCGAGTTGCTGCTTGGAGAAGCCGGCTCGATGCGCGGGCTTGGAGCGCCGAACCGAATCGCGCCCACTTGGCCCTGGCCGAATTCGAGCGTCACGGCACCCTAACCACCCTGATCACCCAGAACATCGACGGATTGCATCACGCGGCCGGCTCATCAGCGCAAAAGGTGATTGAGATTCACGGTTCGATTCGTGAGGTGGTTTGTATGTCGTGTGACTATCGCGACGACATGCAGATCGCCCTCAATCGGGTTCGAGGAGGTGAGGAAGACCCGCCATGTCCAATCTGTGGCGAGATTCTTAAGTCGGCCACGATCAGTTTCGGACAATCACTGGTCGCCACCGACCTGCGTCGGGCCGAGACTGCGGCTAGTGGCTGTGACCTAATGATCGCAATCGGGTCGACGCTTTCGGTGTATCCAATTGCCGCAGTTGTACCTGTCGCAGCGCAGACCGGTGCCAAGGTGATCATCATCAACGGGTCAGAAACCGAGATGGATCACCTAGCCAACGTCGTAGTTCGCGGCCCCATAGGCGAAATCGTACCGGCCCTATTCAGTTAACCCCGAAGATAGAGCGAACAGACCACTCCTAATGGGGGTCGACCAGTTGTTCTGAGTGATCGGGGAGGCTGGTG